>CAVKMU010000005.1:0-109987 GCA_963657455.1 bacterium | reverse complement strand
GCTATTCTTTTTGAAGGTCTCACAGAAAACGAGATTTTGTTTAGTTTCAAGGAAAAACCACTTGCTGTTTTCCTCTTAATCTACATTAGTAAGCGGATTATTTGCCATGGACAATAGATAATTGGATTTAAATCACTACCTTTGCGCGAATTATTATAGCAAATAAAATACATCACGATATGACTAAGAAATTTGCCGAATATTCTAAGTTCGATTTGTCGGACGTGAATAAGGAAATACTAAAAAAATGGCAAGACGGCGATGTCTTCCATAAAAGTATGGAAATAAGAGAAGGACATCCTTCTTTCGTGTTTTATGAAGGTCCCCCATCAGCGAATGGTATGCCGGGCATTCACCACGTTATCGCTCGTTCCATTAAAGATATTTTCTGCCGTTACAAGACAATGAAGGGCTATCTCGTTCGTCGAAAAGCCGGATGGGATACACACGGACTTCCTGTTGAATTGGGCGTGGAAAAGGCATTGGGTATCACGAAAGAGGATATCGGAAAAAAGATTTCTGTAGACGATTACAACGCTTCCTGCCGTAAGGAGGTAATGAAATATACCCATGAATGGACCGATCTTACGCAAAAGATGGGCTATTGGGTGGACCTCGAGAATCCATATATCACCTATGATAATCGCTATATCGAGACTTTGTGGTGGCTGTTGAAGCAGTTGTATAACAAAGGTTTGCTCTATAAGGGCTATACGATCCAGCCCTATTCGCCGGCAGCCGGCACAGGTTTGAGCTCGCACGAGTTGAACCAACCGGGTTGTTACCGCGATGTGAAAGATACAACGGTTATCGGTCAGTTCAAGATGAAGAACCCGAAGCCGGAAATGGCGCAGTGGGGTACTCCTTACTTCATCGCTTGGACCACTACTCCTTGGACATTGCCTTCAAACACCGCACTTTGTGTGGGTCCCAAGATTGACTATGTGGCTGTTCAAACCTATAATGGTTACTCAGGTGAGAAGATAACTGTAGTTTTGGCAAAGGCTTTGCTCTATACCCACTTCAATAAGAAAGCAGAAGGTTTGGCATTGGAAGAGTACAAGCCGGGCGACAAGCTGATACCATTCAAGGTTGTAGGTGAATATAAAGGAACAGACTTGGAGGGGATGCAGTACGAACAGCTGATGCCTTGGGTCAAACCGGTTGAATTGGATGCCGATGGCAATTGGAAGGAAGCATCTGCGAAAGCTTTCCGCGTGATCCTTGGCGATTATGTGACGACTGACGATGGTACGGGTATCGTACATATCGCACCGACGTTTGGTGCAGACGATGCTTTTGTAGCGAAAGCTGCCGGTATTCCTTCTTTGTTTATGATCAACAAGAAAGGAGAAACTCGTCCGATGGTCGACTTGACCGGTAAATTCTATTTGCTGGATGATGTGGATGAGGCTTTTGCTTCGGCTTGCATTGACGTGGATGCTTACAAAGAGTATCAGGGCCGTTGGGTGAAAAATGCTTACGATCCGCAGTTTACAATCGATGGAAAGTATGATGAGAAGGCTGCTCAGGCTGCAGAATCATTGGATATTTACATCTGTATGAGGATGAAACAGAGCAATCAGGCTTTCAAAATCGAAAAACATATCCACAACTATCCGCACTGTTGGCGAACAGACAAACCGGTGCTCTACTATCCGTTGGATAGCTGGTTCATCCGTTCGACAGCCTGCAAGGAGCGTATGATCGAGTTGAACAAGACAATCAATTGGAAGCCGGAGTCAACCGGCTCAGGACGTTTCGGCAAATGGTTGGAAAACTTGAACGATTGGAACTTGAGCCGCTCTCGTTATTGGGGTACACCGCTTCCTATCTGGCGCAGCGAAGAGGGCGAAGAGAAGTGCATTGGCTCGGTAGAAGAGTTGTATGGCGAGATCGAAAAATCTATTCAAGCCGGATTTATGAAGAGTAACCCCTACAAAGATTGGGGCTTTGAACCGGGAGTATATACAAAAGAGAACTATGAAAAGATCGATTTGCACCGTCCGTATGTCGATGACATCGTTTTGGTTTCGGAAAGCGGTAAGCCGATGAAACGTGAATTGGACTTGATCGATGTGTGGTTCGACTCGGGGGCTATGCCATACGCTCAGCTCCACTATCCGTTCGAGAACAAAGAGTTGATCGATTCGCGCACTTACTATCCGGCCGATTTCATTGCAGAAGGTGTTGACCAGACCCGTGGTTGGTTCTTTACGTTGCATGCCATTGCCACAATGATTTTCGATAGTTGCGCTTACAAGAACGTGGTTTCCAACGGATTGGTTTTGGATAAGAATGGAAACAAGATGTCGAAACGATTGGGCAATGCCGTTGATCCATTCTCAACAATCGAAAAATATGGCTCAGACCCATTGCGTTGGTATATGATCACGAACGCTTCTCCATGGGATAATTTGAAGTTCGATATTGAAGGTGTCGAGGAAGTTCGCCGTAAGTTCTTCGGTACATTATATAATACCTATTCATTCTTTGCCCTGTATGCGAATGTGGATGGATTCGACTACTCTCAGCCGGAAGTGGCATGGGAGAAGCGTCCTGAGATTGACCGTTGGATCATCTCGTTGTTGAACTCTTTGATCAAGGATGTAGACAACTTCCTCAATACTTACGAGCCGACTCGTGCCGGACGTGCAATCTCTGATTTCGTCAACGACAACTTGAGTAACTGGTTTGTTCGTCTGAATCGTCGCCGTTTCTGGGGTGGAGGTTTGACAGAAGACAAGCTTTCTGCTTATCAGACATTGTATATTTGCTTGGAGACTGTTGCCAAATTGATGGCACCGATAGCACCGTTCTATGCAGACAAGTTATATGGCGATCTGATTGCTGTAACAGGTCGTGAGCAAGCAGCTTCTGTTCATTTGTCAGATTTCCCTGTATGCCACGAAGAGTTGATCGACAAGAATTTGGAAGAGCGCATGCAAATGGCACAAAGCATCTCATCTATGGTTTTGGCATTGCGTCGTAAAGTAAATATCAAAGTACGTCAGCCGCTGCAGTGTTTGATGGTTCCGGTATTGGACGACCATCAGAAGAACGCATTGGAAGCAGTAAAGGGTTTGGTATTGAACGAAGTCAATGTGAAAGAGATGCGCTTTGTCGACAATACAGAGGGTATTTTAGTGAAGAAGATCAAGCCTGATTTCAAGAAATTAGGCCCGCGTTACGGCAAAATCATGAAAGCTTTGGCTGCAACCATCCAGCAGATGAGCCAGGAAGAGATCAATGCTTTCGAGAAGGCCGGAACTTACACTTTGCAAGTAAACGGCGAAACAGCTGTCATCGAGCGGGCAGATGTTGAAATCATCTCGGAAGATATCCCGGGTTGGTTGGTGGCCAACGAAGGACGTCTGACCGTTGCTTTGGATATCACCGTAACAGATGATTTGAAGAAGGAAGGTTTGGCTCGTGAGTTGGTGAACCGTATTCAAAACATCCGCAAGAGCAACGGATTTGACATTACCGACAAGGTGAATATACGCATTGCTTCTACTCCGGATTCGGATGCTGCTATCCAAGCATACAAGGAGTATATCTCCAATCAGGTATTGGCTAATTCAATTGAGATTACATCTGATCCGATTGACAACGCCACTTCGCTCGATCTGGAAGAGTTTACGTTGGACATTGCAGTCGTAAAAGCATAAGAAAATAGTTCAAATTTCATGTTCTTGTATCAGACATGTTTTTTGGATAATATAAATAAAATATTATCTTTGCGAGAAATATAAGGGAAGGAGCCATAATCGAGTCTCTCGGTTATGACTCTCTTCTTTAAAATCAATTGATTGTTAAACTTAAAAAATGGAATTGCTATGGCAGAAAAGACGAGATATTCTGATGCAGAACTCGAGGAGTTTAAAGCAATCATACTTGAAAAGCTGGAAAAAGCAAAACGAGATTACGAGATGTTACGGGGGGGGATCACCAACTCTGATGGTAATGATATTGCAGATACATCCCCAACTTTTAAAGTTTTGGAAGAAGGAGCAACAACCTTGTCGAAAGAAGAGGCCGGCCGTTTGGCGCAACGTCAAATGAAATTCATCCAAAACTTGCAGGCTGCATTGGTTAGAATCGAGAATAAAACGTATGGAGTGTGTCGCGAGACGGGCAAACTGATTCCGAAAGAGCGACTCCGTGCGGTACCTCATGCAACATTGAGTATCGAAGCTAAACAGGGAGGCGCCAAGTAAGTATGAAATCTTATAAAGGTACAGGAGCGGTATTGATTGTAATACTGCTCCTTCTTTTAGACCAATTGCTGAAGATATGGGTCAAGACTCATATGCAGCTGGGCGAAAGCATTGAGATAACGCCCTGGTTTTATATATGTTTTACCGAGAATCCGGGCATGGCATTCGGCATCGAGGTCATTGGCAAGTTGTTTCTTACTATCTTCCGAATGGTAGCCGTTTGTTTTATCGGGTATTACCTCTATCGGATTGTCAAAAATGAGCGCTACTCTTTTGGTTATATTGCTTGCATTGCATTAGTGTTGGCCGGAGCGATGGGTAATATATTGGACTCTATTTTCTATGGCATCATCTTCGATCATAGTTATGGTCAAGTCGCTACTCTGTTTCCCCCCGATGGCGGATATGGAACATGGTTGCATGGCAAGGTGGTTGATATGTTCTACTTCCCGCTTATTGACACCAATTTGCCGGAATGGCTTCCTATTTGGGGCGGAAATCACTTTATATTCTTCCGGCCGATCTTTAACTTGGCCGATTCAGCCATCTGTGTGGCAGTGTTTTTACTGCTGATTTTTTATCGAAGTACTCTATCTCAGAGTTTGAATAAGGAATAAGTAGTTCTTTTTTCATGCATAGTAGACATATAATATGGGGCTTTGTCGGCTGTTTGTTAGGAGTGTCAGCTTGTTCGCCGGTACCCAGCGGCATTCTTCCGCAGAAGAAAATGCAGGCTGTGGTCACGGATATGCAGCTTGCTGAAGCAATGATCAATGCAGACAAGAGTACCTACCACGACGATGTGCATAAATTGGCTTTATACGAGTCAGTTTTTCGAAAATATAATATAACACGAGCCGAGTATGACAGCTCGTTGATGTGGTATGCCCATAACCTCGACCGCTATATGCAGGTGTATAATATGATCGCCAAAGACGTGGATGATCGAATTTCAGGATTGGGCGATGTGGCCAAAACCTTTACATCTTCCAATCTGCAAGACTCGACGGATATTTGGCCAAGACGATCCTATCTGACGTTTTCCTCTCAAGCACCATTCAATGGAACGGTATTCCGTATCGAGCCGAGTGATGCCTTTCCGTCAGGAAGTACGTTTGCTTTGAGGATGCGGGTGTGGGGTATTACTCCTACCATGAAGAAGAAACCCGAGATTCGCCTGAGCATCGATCAGGGTGATACGATCCTTACCGTCAACGATAAGATCCAACGCGACGGATTCCATACAACACAACTGAAAGCGCTCTCCTCGAAAAGGGTCAATCGTGTGTATGGTTATCTGCGTTTGGATAACAGTGACGGAAATTATTACAAGGTCTATGCAGACAGCATCTCCTTGGTTCGCTACAATTACAAGATGGCTTTACAGACAACAGACGGGAAATGAAAGGAAAAAAGAGACGTCTGGCGGCTCATTATATCTTTGCGGGCCGATCTTTTCGTTTGAGTTATGTGGCGTTTGATTCCGACTTTTGTTGCCAAGAAATTGCTCCGTTGACTGAAGAGATCGCAGGTACTGCATTCATGAATGGCGTTCTGCTGCTGATTCCTCAGGAATTAATGGAGCAATGGTCGGCTATTCAACAGCGACTTATGGCCGTTTCCTCACTCTCTTATCCGGATCTTCTACAACTCCTGCAAAAGGAAATACCTTATGAGTTTCGAACAGGTGTCGGTTATGTCGTTTATCAATTGACGCTACCACCCTTCTCTTCCACTAAAATAGTGCTTTAGTTTGGATTTATTTCTCGAACACACGGATTATAATATCCGAACGTTGTTCGGTTTTATGCGGAGCAAACTCGAGTTTGTTCGGCATGAAACTGTAGTTCATTGCGGAGCAAACTGCCGTTTACCCCCGAGAAACTTTCTCTTTGCTCGAATATTTTGTTGCTTGTAGTCGATATTATTGGCGAGAAAGACGGGCTCTTCTGCGGAATTCGGCACAGACCACAGCAGTAGCAATGGCTACATTGAGCGATTCGGCGCAGCTCTTTTCGGCCGGATAGTTCGGTATATAAAGCCGCTCGTTGATCAAAGGTTCCAGCTCTTCGCGAATGCCGTTTCCTTCGTTGCCCATGATGATGATACCATGTTGGGACAATTCCTTTTCATATATGTCTTCGCCATCGAGAAAGGTGCCGTAAACAGGAGTGTTATCTCTCTCTAAACTGCCGATATATTGCTTCAAATCCGTATAATGAACCTTTACATGAGCCAAGGCTCCCATGGTGGCTTGCACAACTTTCGGATTAAAAACATCGGTTGTGTCATGGCTGCAAAGAATATGCCCGATGCCAAACCAGTCTGCCAGTCGGATGATTGTGCCGAGATTGCCGGGGTCTTGAATGCCGTCGGCCATCAATACCAGTTCCTTGTCCGGGCGCACCTCTTCGATTCTCCACGTTGGAATACGGAACAGGGCCAATACATCTTGCGGATTTTTCAAGAAGCTGGCTTTGCGAATATCCTCGTCTTCGGCCACGATCAGCTCTTCAGCCTTGATATTGTCCTGGGTGTTCAGCCAAGAGGGTTTGGCAACAAGGAGAGCACACTCGTAGGCGGGAAGCATATCTGAAACCAATTTGTTTCCTTCTGCCACGAACAACTGTTCGCTACTACGGTTCTTCTTCAGATCCAACGAGTGAATGAGTTTGATTTTATTCTTGCTCAGCATGGTCTTGTTCTTACAAAAAACGTGTGCAAAACCGCAGTGACTGCGCTTGCACACGCTATATTATAGGATAGAAATCAATGATTCGTTATTTATTTTGTGGCGTAGTTCTTGTTCAAATACTCCAACAATTCAGCTGTAATATTATAGGCATCGTTTGCCAACAAGATATTGTCACCGCTTGTATTGCTTAATACAATCTCAAAACCTTTGTTTTGGTTGAAAATTTTCAGCTGAGAAACGATAGAGTCGCGCAATTGTTCGTTCAATTTCTGCTGCTCTGCCATCAACTCTTGTGAGAGGCGAGTATCCAAGTCTTGCAATTCCTGACGTTTGTTCACCAAACGTTGTTGTTCTTGTTCGGCACGTTCTCTTGTCAAGAATGCGTTGTTGGCAATTTTACGTTGGAATTCTTCCATCTCCTTTTGCAAAGAAGCGGCTTTTTGGTTAACGTTTGCTCTTGAATTTTCTGCCTTCTTCAAGATGATTTCATTCAAATCTTTAGCGTAATTGTAGTTCTCCAATAATGAATCAACATTGATATAAGCAACCGGAAGTGTCCGTACAGAAGCATTTCCATCGCCGGAGATAGTTGGGTTTGCCGTGCTTGTTTCCTTTTTTCCGGAGAGCTGCATTACAAACAGAATTACAACGGCTACAGCTAAAATACCGTTGATAATGTAGTTAACGTTCTTCATAAAATGCGAATATTTACTTTTATTTTTATCGGATTAATCTTGTAAACGCTCAAATAGATTCTTATGCTCGTAAAGCAAACGTGCTTCAGTTTTCGCACAATAGATCTTCTTCTTCCTTAACGCCGCGTTGCTTTCAATATGCGTGTTCGGGAAGCGTCCATTCTTTTTGAGCAGTATCTTTATCGCTAATAATACCACACAAATTGCAATTATTAAGACAGTAAGCAATAACGTTGTTAGCATTTTATCTATATTTGTGAACGCAAATATAATTGTTTAAAAGATTATAGAGTAGAAATTTCGCATTAAATTCTACTTTTTTTCGAATTAAAACAGAAAAATGAGATACATTAACGTTCTAACAGATGAATAATATGAAGAAAATTACGGATTTACAGCCAGAACTCGTTTGGAAAAACTTTTACGAGATAACGAAAGTACCGCGCCCTTCGAAGAAAGAGGGCAAGATGGTGGCCTTCTTGGAAAATTATGCTCATCAGCATGGGTTGACCTTCAAGAAAGATGAGGCGGGGAATATTTTGATGTCTAAGCCGGCCACTCCGGGCATGGAAAACAGAAAGACGGTAGTCTTGCAGGCGCATATGGATATGGTTTGTGAGAAGAACGGTGATGTTAAACACGATTTTGAGAACGATCCGATTGACGTAATCATTGACGGTGATTGGGTTCGAGCCAATGGTACGACATTGGGTGCCGATGATGGTATCGGTGTAGCTGCGGGTTTGGCTCTTTTGACTTCGGACGAGGTGGAGCACGGGCCGCTTGAATGTTTGTTTACCGTCGACGAAGAGACGGCATTGACGGGTGCAAAGGCACTGAAAAGTGGCTTCATGACAGGCGATATTTTACTGAATCTTGACAGTGAAGACGAAGGTGTCATCTTTATGGGTTGCGCCGGTGGAATGGATACCCAGGCCACATTCCATTACGAACCACAGCCGGCCACGGCCGATCACCTATACTTCCGCATTGACGTGACAGGACTTTATGGCGGACATTCGGGTGGTGATATCCACAAAGGATTGGGCAATGCCAATAAACTGCTGTTCCGTTTCTTGTATTTGTTGAAGAAGAAAGGTTTCGATTTTACCTTGGCTTCTGTCAACGGTGGAAACTTGAGAAATGCCATTCCCCGCGAAGCGCATGCCGTTATCGGTCTTTTGCCCAAAGACAAAGAAGAGGTGCGTATTCTGTTGAACCACTTTGCTGCAGATGTTGAGTTTGAATTGAAGCATATTGACAAGAATGTTCGCTTAAGCATGGAGTCGGCTGATCAGCCGGCTTTCTATATTGACAATACGACTGCAGAGAAGATTATTTTTGCCATGCAAGCTTGTCCTCATGGGGTGTTGGGAATGAGCCATGATATCGAAGGGTTGGTAGAGACTTCTACCAATTTGGCCTCTATCAAGATGCAGGACAACAATACTATTTTAGTCGGAACGAGTCAGCGTAGCTCCATCGATTCCTACAAGGAGATGGCCACCAATCAAGTGGCTGCAACCTTCTTGTTGGCTGGAGCTGAGGTCTCTTATGGTGACGGTTATCCGGGTTGGTCGCCCAACACCGATTCTGATATTTTGAAGATTGCACAAGAAACGTATCAAAAACTCTTCCATAAAGATCCGCAGATCGTAGCCATCCATGCCGGATTAGAGTGTGGTTTGTTCCGCAAGAAGTATCCTAATTTGGACATGATCTCGTTCGGCCCGACGATGCGTGACGTCCATACACCACACGAGCGTTTGGAAATCAACTCAGTAGGCTTATGGTGGAGCCATTTGCTCGAATTGTTAAAGAATATACCTGTGAAATAAATTTTAATTAGTTCCGTTATAAAAAGAGGAACGGTTGGAGCGGTTTACTCCAACGGCTCCTCTTTTTTGTTATTGTTGTCGACATTTTTTTGTTATCTTTGTAACAGGAGAAATGAATTTCTGATAATCTTATGTAAAACAGTTGGACATGAAAAGGCTTATTCTATACATATGGATCTTAGTATTGGCACTACCTTCGTTGTTTGTGGCATGCGATGGATTGGAAGAAAACTATTCAACCAATCCCAACCTGCGCCTCTCTTTTTCGACAGATACCCTGTCGTTTGATACGGTATTCACGACGATTGGATCAGCCACTAAGAAGGTAATGATATATAACCGCAACAAAGATGCATTGAACATCCAGACGATCATGTTGGCGAGTGGGGGTGTCTCCGGTTTTCGCTTGAATGTAGATGGCCGAAAAGGCGATTATTTCGACAATGTAGGTATCTTGGGCGAAGACAGTATGTTTGTCTTTGTCGAGGTAACCGTTGATCCATTGGAAGCCAATCAGCCCTTCTTGATCCAAGATTCTATCGTATTCATGACCAATAATCAAAGGCAATCTGTGTTGTTGGAAGCCTTCGGTCAGAATGTCCATTTGCATAAAGGCGGCTGGACGATTACAGAAGATATGACACTGACGGACGACCTCCCTCATTTGGTGTACGACAGTATTACCGTGGCTCCCAATGCAACGTTGCGATTGGAGCCGGGAACGTCACTCTATATGCACGATCAAGCCAACCTGATCGTTGAGGGGCGGCTTGTCGCTGAGGGAACTTTGGAGAAACCCGTGACGATTCGTGGCGACCGTTTGGATTTCGTTTTGGAAAATATCTTGCCATACGACCGCACACCCGGCCAATGGGGCGGCATTTTCTTCACGGCAGAGAGCAAAGAGAACGTGATGGAACACACTTTGGTGCGCAATGCTACGACGGGAATCACGCTGGAAGCTTCTGATCCTTCGGTGCAGAAACTGACGGTTAGCAACTGTCAATTCACCAATATGAAGGAAAATGTCTTTACCTCGGTCAACAGCAAAGTAACGGTTACCAATACAGAAATCAGCAATGCCGGCGGGGCTGTGGTGACATTGGCCGGTGGAGATTACCGGTTTATACATTGCACATTGGCTAATTATATACGTCTGATCCAGCGCAATGCGGCATGTTTGGCATTGGCCAATGTCTATCCTTCCGACAATGGATCGTCGTCGGACGCAGTGGCATTGAAAGCTTATTTTGACAATTGTATCATCGATGGCAGTTATGGTTCGGCATCGGGAGGCGAAATTGCTTCGTCTTTCTCTGATAAAGCGGAAGTGGACTACCGTTTTAACCATTGTGTATTGGCTACTGCTTCTACGGAAAATGAGCGGTTTGTAGAGACCCTTTTTGTTGGAAACGAGAAGGTATCCTATCGGTTGCTGGGGGGCGAATCGGCCAAATATCAGTTCGATTTCCGTCCCGATACGATTACTTCGTTGGGAGTGGGCAAGGCCGATCTGACAATTGCCAAGCAATATCCGACGGATCGTTTAGGGATTAATCGCTTGAATAGCAGCAACGGGCCGACGATCGGTGCCTATGAATATGTTCCACTTAATACAGAAAAGGAGAAATAACAGAGCATGAAATCATTGTGGATCCTTTTCTTATCCTTCTTGTTTTCGCCATTTGTGGCAGCACAGACGGATTCTACCTGTTTTTGTGTGATGAGTTATAACGTGGAAAACTGCTTTGATACGATCGACAATCCCGATATCAATGACGAATCATTCTTGCCGGAGGCGGATCGCCATTGGACGATTGGACGCTATTACAACAAGCTTAAGCACTTGTCTCAAGTCATTTTGTCGGCAGGAGAATGGAGACAACCGGCTTTGGTCGGACTTTGTGAGGTGGAGAACGACACCGTTATGCAGCATTTGCTCACTCGCACAGCCTTGCGTCAGATGGATTATCGCTATTGTATGACGCATGGCCAGGACAAGCGCGGCATCAATGTGGCATTGCTTTACCGCCGTGACCAGTTTCGTCTCATCGGGTCGGAAGAGATCCGGATACCGTTGCCGGCCAATGAGCGGCCCACTCGCAACCTTCTTCACGTATGGGGTGAACTTCAATCGGCAGACACCTTGGATGTGTTCGTTTGCCACATGCCGTCCCGCTCGGGCGGTGAGTTGGAAAGTCGCAAGAAACGCCTTATTGCAGCCGACCGTTTGAGAGAGGCTTTGGATTCGTTGGCCATGATTCGCCGAACACCTTCGTTTGTGGTGATGGGCGATTTCAATGATACCCCTACCGATGAGAGCCTTGCATCTGTATTGAAGGCGCAAGCCTATAGCATAGATTCCGTCCTCGAAGCGCAGTCGCTTTACAATCTCTTCTATTCTGCAACCGGTTCGCACAAGTATCGTGGCGAATGGAGTCAGTTGGATCATATGATTGTAAATGGTCGTTTGTTGCAAAAGGAGAGCACAGTTTCACTGCTTCCCGGCAGCAATCACATTTATAAGGCCGATTTCTTGATGACGGAAGACAAGAACGATAATGACAAACGCCCGTTCCGAACCTACAACGGTATGAAATATGAGGGCGGATATAGTGATCATTTGCCATTGATTGCTACCTTTGTCATTCGAAACAAACAGCCGTGAAACAGAAAAACAATCACATTATTGTTGCATTGGGTTCGAACGACCATCCCGAGCAGCATATTCTTCAAGCCACAAACGAACTGAATCGTTTGCTGGAGGAGGTGTGTTGGTCGTCGGCTGTCTATACATTGCCTATAGGATGCTCCAATCCTTCCTCTTTTTTGAATAAGGTGGCCGTGGCAAAAACCTCTATGGATGTCGATGAATTACAGGCGCTGTTTAAGGAGGTTGAACGGCGGATGGGGCGCACGGCCGAGGGCAAACGGCAAGGCATCATACCGATTGACATTGATTTGATCCGATGGAACGACCGGTTGTTGAAGCCTGACGATTATCACCGCGACTATGTACAAGCAGCATTGATCCAACTCTCTTTTCAATAGAGTGAAAAGTAAGGTAAACTTCCTATGACCCTCTTTCTGAAAGATATCGAAGAGGAGAAATAAATTCATTGTATCGTTTCCAAAAATCATGCCGAACATTTTTCAAAAAGGTACCGAGCTTTTCTAAAAATGTTCGGCATCTTTTTTCGTGCTGATCATGTGTCTGTACAAAAATACGAGGAGAGGGTAAAAAACAAAAGCACCCCACTCCAAAAAGGAATAGGGTGCTCTCTATTTTAGCTTTGTGAATTGCGTTGCGAGCCGATTATTTGTATCTGGCCGTATCCCACCATACGCGGACATTTTGTCCATCGCCCTGGCCTTGGTTCAAGCTTGAGCTTGACGCATTGCTGTTCATTGAAAGTTCGTCGTCGATGTAACGGAGTTTCTTGATGAATACGCCTTGCGGCAAAATGCTCAATTCGCTCTGTACGACCGGCGTCAATTCCGGATAGCCTGTACGGCGGAACTCGGTCCATGCCTCTGTACCGTTCGGATAGATTCCAAGCCATTTCTGCGTGATAATCTTCTCCAATTTTGTTTCGAAGTCGTCGCCGGCATTCCATTTGACGTTTCCGCCAGAGATGTACGCCTCGTCATTGTCTGTTGTATAAACGGTAGCGTCAGCATCTTCACGCGATTCGGCAAAAGAAGCGCGGATACCGTTTTCATAATTTGTCTTTGCATCGCCGGCACCATTCCAACCGCGGATGGCTGCTTCTGCTTTCAAGAAGCAAACTTCTGCGTAGTTGAAAATCATGTGTCGTCTGACGACTTGTTCGTAATAGTCGCTTGGTGCCGCTACTTTTGAGCCTTTTGCATTCGAATTCCAGTTACCGCAAGAGTTGTAACCCCAAACGCAAGAGTTGTGTGAAGCCGTATATTCGGGATAGGCGTCAGGATTGTTCAGCATGTCAGTAGGCAGACCATTGGGAAGACCTTGCCAGCGAATGTCGGATTCACCATTGACATATGCTTCCGTTTGGCTGAACCACATGGAAAGACGAGGGTCTTCTACGCTGCTTTCCGTCAACATCTTGTCGATGATTGTCTTGCTGGCGCGGAATTCGTTCCAGAAGCTGATGGTCCACAAGGAGTGGCCACTGCTTCGTGTGTCTCGAGCGATACCGGCCGAGCACTCGTTGCTGTCAATCAAATCGCCCGCCAATGCTTTTTCTCCTTCACTCTTGGCTTTGTCTGCATCAATGAATGACAAACGCATCGCCAAACGCAAGCGGACAGAGTTGCCTAATTTGATCCATTTGTCCAAGTCGCCATCGTAGATAATATCCGATGTTCCATAAGTGGACTGTGTCGCATCGCTTTTGTTGGCTTTCAAATTGGAGATGGCTTCGTCCAATGTGGTGAAAAAGCTATAGTAGATCTCTTTCTGGCTATCGTAAGCAGGGGACAATTCGCCCGAACCGGCTTCACTATAAGGTATATCTCCGAACACGTCCGTTGTGCGGGCAGCTACCATTACTCCCAAGATGCGCATCACGTCATACATGTTTTGATATTCAGGATGCTCCTCCAACGATGCTTTTACCGTGCGCAAGTTGTTGGCATAGTAGAGGTAGTAGGGTTTCCAATAACCGTCTTTTGCCCAACTGTCTTTCCAAGCATAACGGTCAGTATTGAAATAAGTTGCAGAACAAGAGACGTATTGTGCGAACTGGTTGGCGTGCAGATTTTCACCAACCTGATACTCCCAACCGCGGCAGTCGAAGCCGTATTCTTCCATCATAGGCAACAGCAAAGCGGGACTCACGGCTGTCGGTTCGGTCGGGTTTACGTTCATTTCCTCGAAGTTGCCGGTACAACTTGAAAAAACGCCGGCAGCGACACAGAGGAGTGATGCTATTTTTTGTTTATATCGTTTCATGATTAAAAAAAGTTGTTTTAGAATTTAACATTGAGTGTCAAACCAAATGAACGAGTTGAAGGCAATGCAGCATACTCGAAAGCTTGTGCATAGTCGGCACGAGAGAATGAAGATTCAGGGTTGACCGGTGCGTTCTTGAAGATGTAGAACAGGTCACGACCCACAGCTGACAACTTCACGCTCGAGATAGGCAAGTGCTCCAACCAAGCTTTGGGTAATGTATAACCGATTGACAATTCACGGAATTTCACGTATGATGCGTCATAAATGAATTCTTCGGCAACACCATATGCGCCACCGACGCTCGCCCAATAAGCTTGAGCTGAAACGCTCTTTGTGTTTTGCTGGCCGGTCGACTCAACAATGCCGTCTACAACCAAACCACCCTCACGGCCTTCCAATGTGCGGGCCGATACACCGGCTGTGCTTGCATACAAGTCGGTTGTAGAAATCAAATCGCCACCGCAACGAATATCGATCAATGCGCTTAAAGACAAGTTTTTCCATCTCAAAGAAGTACTGAAGGATCCGGTCCAGTCCGGGGTCATATTGCCGACAACTTGTTCTGATTCGGTGATAGGCAGACCATTGTCGTTGATCAACTTGCGACCTTGCGAATCGCGTTTGTAGGCAATACCGACGATGTCTCCGTAACGGCCGCCTTCGTCAACGACTACTTTTCCGATACGCGTCTCGCCGACGATGAAGCGTTTCAAGCTCGGATCCAGTTCAATACACTCGGTACGGTTAAGACCCCAGTTGAATGTTACATCCCAAGTCCAATCTTTTGTCTGGATCGGTGTGCCCGTCAATGACAATTCCAAACCATAACTCTTCATCTTGCCGGCGTTGATCAGCTTAGCAGAATAGCCGGAAGAGATAGGCACTGTCACGGTTAAAATTTGATTGATGGTATTGGCGTTGTAATATGTCAAGTCAAAACCTAAGCGGCCATCGAACATTCTGAACTCTGTACCGACTTCGTACGAACGAGTATCCTCCGGCTTCAAGTCTGTCAACGGATAGGTTGTGGCAGCCGTTGCATTCAATATTGTACCATTGGTCTTGCCCAAGGTGTAAGTACTCAACAATTGATAGGGATCTGTGTCGTTACCAACTTTTGCAAATGACCCACGCACTTTCCAGTAAGTAATCTGTTCCGGCAATGGAAGCATTTCAGACAAGATAGCAGACAAGCTGACTGACGGATAAAAGTACGACCAGTTGCTGGAAGGCAATGTCGAGGACCAGTCGTTACGTGCCGTAACATCCAAATATAAACGACTCTTCCATCCGATTGTTGCGTTACCCAATACGGAGTTAACGCGCTTTTTGGAATAGCTTTCGTATAGTCTTTGGTTGTTACCATTGCTCAGGGCCATCAAGTGTGCGATGCTTAAGTATCCGGATTCGCCGCTGATGGAGCTATATTTATAGCTTGTCATGGCAGTTCCCAAGTTGGCAGTTACGTTGAAATCGCCAAACTGTTTGTCGAAATTCAACATCAAGTCAGCATTGAACTCCTGGTTGGTTGCCATCAAGTTCGTATAATTTGTATTGGTATAAGCTTGCGTGTAAGATGAAAAGTTCTTGATTTGGTCATGATACCAGTCGATACCCACACGGCCTGTTACTCTCAAATAATCAGTGATTTTACCAACCAATTGCAATTTACCGATGATACGGTTTCTTTCATCTCGGTTACCGTTTTCGGTCATGATATCGGTATACGGGTTTCTGTACTCATTGCTCTGGCCCGACCAGTTGACAGTGTAGCCGTCCAATCCTACGGGATTTTGCAAGTCTGACAAGCGGATGCCACGCGGCATGGTGATCAATGCACGCATCACACCATATTCACCCAATGCCGGACGGTTGTTTCCTTTCTGTCGCATGTAGTTGACTTTTGCGCTGATGTCCAAATAATCACTCTTGAAGTCAGTGTTCAAATCATAATATTGTTTGTTTAACGAGTGGTTGGGCGTGATACCCTGGTTTCTTGAATCAGAGAAAGAGAAACGGGAAGCCAAATTGTCCGAACCACCTGATGCCGTCAACGTGTTAGTATAGTTGACACCTGTACGGTAGAAGTCTTCGATATAGTTGTTTTGCGGAGTCAAAGCATATTGCGTATCATATCTGCTATCTTTGTAAATCCCGTTCGCACCGCGCCAGTTGTCGACCATTTGCCCTGTCATTTTCGGACCCCAGCTCTCTGTTGATCCAATAGAAAACGAGCCGCCTGAGCCTTGAGCGTATTCATTTTGGTACTTGTATGAATCGTATGCTTTGCTGAAATGGATATTACCGTTATATTCCAATTGCAGTTTGCCGGATTTTCCTTTCTTCGTAGTTACGATGATAACACCATTCTGTGCGCGAGAACCATACATGGCAGCGGCGTTGGCTCCTTTCAATACGGAGATGCTTTCAATATCTTCCGGGTTGATTTCGGCAGCGGCACCGGAGTAGTCAATACCGCTCCATTGGTCGGCCGATCCGGCTTGCTTATCACTAATGGGCATACCATCAACAACCCACAATGGTTGGTTGTTACCGCTCAACGAAGTTGTACCACGTAAAACGACACGGGTAGAACCACCGACACCGGTAGCTGATTGAGAAATCTGGACACCGGCTACTTTACCTTGCAACATGTTTGCCACACTTTCTGAACGGATTTCGCCCATGCTTTCAGTTTTAATTTCCTGCATAGCATAACCTAAGGCTTTCTTTTCACGTTTGATACCTAAGGCAGTGACTACTACCTCGTCCAATTCTTCAACATTCGAAGCCAAAACGATGTCCAATGTTGTTTGGTTGCCAACGGCGATTTCTTGTGTTTTGTAACCAATATAAGAAACTTCCAATGTTCCATTTGCCGGAACTGACAAGGAGAAGTTACCATCGATATCGGTTACTGTTCCATTGGTGGTGCCTTTTACTACGATATTGGCGCCGGGAATTGTTTCGCCTGTTTTGTCTTTTACGACACCTTTTACGACAATCTCTCTCTGTTGAGTGACATTCGCATTTAATTTTATTGTTTCAGCGTATGCTCCAACAGTACTAAACAGCGATGCTCCGACAAGAAGAGCTGTTTGACAAACCATCCTCTTAGGGATAACGGAATTCTTCATACTTTACATTTTATATAAATAAAACAAACTGATCCGAAAGAAATAAATTTAAAATTTCTATTGAATTCAGCTTATATTTTTACAACGACGCCGTAAAAGTAATCTTTTTTTATTATAAATGAAAATATGTGTCAATATTTTTATATACTTTTCTAAATATATGCCCGATATATTTAATTATTCAATTATCAATCGGGCAATATTTATAAGTTCTTCTCTTCCGTTTTTTTTCTAAAAATTGATTTGTTAAATACTTTTTTGCAAAACTTCGTGCGCAAATCGAGCATAGTGTCCTTCCAAACCTTGGGCATAACGTGTCAAGACTTCTTCGGCTGTACCATCTTTGTCTCCACAAATGAAGAGGCTTTTGGCCAAATAAAGTTCTTTTAGGATATAATTTCGCATTGTGATGTCATGAATGTAAGGAACAACTTGCGTTTGGGCTACCCTGTAAGAGGGCGTGTCATGGAAACGAATACCCGGAGCCGTCAGCAATTGATGCAGTACTGGAACAGCGTCACTGCTACCGATGGCTTCAAATGCCTCGCTGATAGCCCTGTAGTGAGAAAAGTAATCTTCAGGAAGCAGAAGTTCTGCTTTTGCAATAATATAAGGTAGCGCTGCAACGTCTCGCGTATTACCCAAGGCCATGATCAGTCGGTCTAACTCGCTCATGCACTCCCCGAACTGTCCCGATGCAGTGTAATGCCACCCTCGGTCCCATGTCGGATAGGATTGAATAGCCTCGGCCACAACAGACATCTTATCCTTTTCTCCCAATAGGCAGAGGGCAGTGGCATAAACCAGCTGTTCTTCCTTTGAGGCATTGTTCCATTTCTTACGGAGGGTATTGATGCAACGAGGTTTGTCTGTCAAGAGCACTTCGTATCCTTTCGATGGAAGTCCGGCAACGGCAGCGATGAATGCTTTGTCGGAATAGCTCTTTGTCTCTTGATCTGTCAATACACGCGACGGAAGAACCTCTTTCTCGACCAATATCTTTTGGATCTTTTTGATATTCAGTTTTCGGATAGAGATTTGTTGTTTCACAGCTTCCGAGGCTACAAGTCCTACGGAATATCCTTGATTTTGCAGGCAACCTTGCATACGGATCACGGGCATTGCATCACGATGTGCACTGGCTCCTAACCCCGTTACGATAATATTTTCCAATCCTTTCGGCAAGAGGGCCCGCAAAGGTACGTCCGCATCGTATATGACATGGCGTTTTCCGGGAGGGTTCAAGGTAAACAAGGGGTCAATGGTCATACCATGCGTATCAAATGAACTTTCGTGATATGAAATGGTATCCTTGTACCGTTTGTGGCTCATGATATCATAAACGGAAACGGTATAGTCGCCAACGATCCGCCGTCTCTCGCGGGTTTGTGGCAATTTTCCTAAATCATAGGCTTGTGGAAATTTGACTTTTCCCTGTACATATAATCTACTGATGTCCCAAATATCGGTATCATCCACCCACGTCCAGTCCGTATTGTTGTAATAATCATTCAAGTTGAAGCGCGGAAGTCCGGCACCTTGCACGGCTAATACCTCTTTTCCGGTATATTCGAACTGAGCTCCTGCGGCAATGGCAATATCTGCACTGCCGGAACTGTCAATTACAACATTGGCAAGGACTACTCCTCGGCCGTAAGGGGTAGCCACGACGATGCCCCGGACGGTGCCGTTATGAACCAAAGCTCCACAACCTAATACACCAAACCAAAGGTCGGCATTATATTTCATCAGCTCTTTTCGGTACAACTCCATTTTCCAATCCACCACATTGTCGGCAGCAGCAGGTAGTTGACGCGGATGATCTTTGGGAGCCATTTCCCGAACATGTTGATCAACCCACGCCGTATATCCCCCACGGTATCCATCCCAATACCTGCCGATAAGACCCAATGTTGTGAGTCCGCCTAGCCCGTGCAAATATTCCAATACCAAAGTTTTGGCTCCATGCATGGCTGATGAGATACCTGCCGGGGCACCTGCTGTTCCGCCTCCCATGACGACAACGTCATAATGCCCTAATACGGGAAGCGAGTGCTCAGGAAGGTTTACGAATGAGTTCTCCTTCAATGCGCGTAAAGCCACCAATCTTTCACCAATTTCTCCACAATAAGTTCCCGCTTTTTGTGATTTGAATGAGCCGGTCACCTCTTTCAAGGAGGTTCCTTGCAATTGGACAGCAGCGTGTTCACCCATTCGTGCACCGAAAGTCATGGCATTGATCGGACGCATCATCCGGCTGGCTACCTCGCGCGAGACATTGGCACACGGACCGATCACCCATAAGTTGGCAATCCGATCTGAGCAAGCAACAGATAGTGGTAGGGCATAGGTCGAAGGAACCTTCTCAAATCCGTCCGGATTATAACGGATGATGTTGGTAACAAATGTGCTTTCGGCTACTTCTTTGATGGTTTCATTTCCATTCTTCCAATGACGGGAAGGGGTGTACCAAAGCAAGTCGGAGCTATCCACCTGATTGGCGTCCCACGTCCAGCTTCGGATCTGTTGTTCGGCCTCCATCAATGCGGCATAAGTGTGGTTCGTCTTATATTTAAATGTATAGCGACGGATCGGATAGCTTTTGCCATTTGCAGAGAATTCGAAGGGAAGCAGCTCGCATTTCTCGATTTGGCCATGCGATTTTTCTTCATTTCCTACTACCACAAATTGATATGTTTGTTCGTTTCCGCTGCCCTCATTCTCGAAAGGCAAGCCACACATTTCTGCAATTTGCGCTTCTCGTGTAGCATCAATGACACCTTTGCAGCGAATGACTTGTCGGCCGGAACGGTTGGCAATCACTATACCGGCAATATTCCCTGAGCCATCTTGTAAGATATCGGTAGCATACGAACTGTATACGAATGAAACCTCGTTGGTTATCAAGGCCTCTTCCAACTCTTTCTTCACCTGCATGGGGGTCGGTGCTACTTGTTGAGAATAAACAAGTTCGCTCTCATCGGCTTTGGGGTAGGATTCGCGCGGGTCTTCTTCGCGAAGAAAGATCCTACGGGCCAAGGCGGTTTGCACCTGCTCCGTCCGTTTGTCGATCTGATACATGAACGATCCGCAGATATCATCGCCAAGGTATGGCATTCCGGCCACTAAAAAGACTTTGCTACCACAACGGGCTGCGGCTATGGCTGCCTCAACGGCTCCCGAACTTCCCCCGACAACAACCAAATCAACCTTCTCTATTACAGGGATGCTTTTCGCTTTCTCAGTGCAATAGTCGGGTACTTGTGTGACTTGTTCGATCTTGTTTTTCGCATCGGCAACACTTCCAATCGAAGCCAATACGCCGGTTGCTGCTGTCATTTTCAAGAAACTTCTTCTTGATAGGGGAATGTACATGTTTTCCATTTGTATATATTGTTTTTTTATCTTTATAATCTCATTTTTTCTTCTGCATCTTTTTAGAAAAAGTTCGGGACCTTTTTCTGAAAAATACGGGACCTTTTTTAAGAAAGCTCGAGACCTTTTTTGAAAAATAATAGGCTTATTATTTCCCAAACCAATAGGGCTTACTCAATATCACCGAAGATGCTGCACCAAAAAATCAATTGACTTTTGGCGGAGAAGTTCCAATTTCTTGTCAACTGCCGACCAATCAATCTCCGGAAATGAGTTAATGCTCGCCTGGAAATTACTTGCCGGATCGATCAGGCGCTCCTCCAATCCAAACAAGGAAAGCAATGATTTGAAGCGTGCCATCCCTCGTTTTTTGTTCCCTATAGCACAAAACGGAATATGAAACAATAGGGAAAACACGCAAGCATGAAACGAATCGGTCACTACAAACTTCGATGTAGCAAAGCCTCCAAGCCACTGCTCGACGGGAGGTGCAATGCGTTCTTCCATTTCTTTGCCACTGTTGTTTGTATAGGGGTTGTTGACAAAAAAACGTTTCAGGTGCTTTTGGGTTTCGATAGAGGTTACGATCTTCTCTTTTTCGCCTGTCATGTCCAGCAAATAGACCAGCAAACGGTTGTTTTCAGCGGGGTTGGCAAGCGAAGGAAGCAGCTCAAGATAGTCGGATTTCGTCAGTAGCATTGTTGGATCCAGTACATGCTCGGCCGTAACTTCCCAATAATTTTGACAAAGTGTTACACCTGATTCTTCTCGCACCGACACGCCGTCAAACTTTTTCAGCAATCGGCCGCAACGAGTTGTCTGCTTTGGGGTAAATAACCACTCGTCTGTTCCGAACGAAGCGGCATAGGAGAGTCGTTTTACCTTAGGATCGTGCACAAACGACAAGAAATAGTGTTCGATATCTTTGGCATATGTGGTTCGCCACACTTGATCACTCCCGACGATGTAGGCATCAAAATCATATTGCTTGGGCAGTTGGTTCCACTCGTGTGTCGAGCATACCGGTACTGTTCGCGGTTGTAAATGTTTTTCGATAAAGGCTGCCGTGTTCCGGCAGATTACCTCATACTCGTTTCGGTAGCGCCGTTCGCTGAATACTTCCAACTCTTTTTGGCGAAGTACCACCTTTTTCAGCCCGTTTTTCAAGTAGAGCCAATTGCGGGAGAGGAAATTTCTGTTTTTGTAATAGCGGTTGTAGATCAAAAAAGGCTCATGCCCTAACCATTTTAATACAGTCATTAGGGCATAGGCTTGCAATATTCCGCCATAATTGGAATGTAGCCTCAAGGTCAATACTGCAATTTTCATGTCAGTTTCCTCTTTTTTTCATTCTCCGTTTTGCACAAAGATACACTATTCTTTCAGAAAATTAAATACCATTATCGAGGATTCTGTACATGAATCGGTAAAACCATTCATTTTCTCCGTAATAAAGGTAGCGGGCAGATGATAGTATTCTTCTATTTTTGCTGTTGTAAAAATTATGAATAGCAAATGAAACCGTACATTTTTTGCCACATGATGGCCTCTATTGACGGGCGTATCGATTGTGATATGACCGAGCAAATTGACGATACTGATGTTTATTATGAAGCATTGGACAAGATGAATGCCCCTTCCATGCTGATGGGACGAGTAACCATGCAGATGCATTATGCAGATAACGAGCCCTTTACAACGGATGATCATACGCCAATCGGTAAAACTGCCGAACATATTGTCCAAAAAGCCGAAGGCTATATGATTGCTATTGATACGCATGGCAAATTGAATTGGTCGGCTGCTCAGTATGATGGCAAACCGCTATTGGTCATTACTGCCGAAGATTGTCCTCGGACATATGTTGACACATTAGCGAAAAAGGGCATCTCTTGGCTGGCCGTCGGCAAAAACGAAATTGATCTTCCGCAGGCTATGGAGATTTTATATAGTAAATTTGGCGTGAAACGTATCGCTCTCACCGGTGGAGGCCATATCAATGGAGCTTTTTTGAAAGCCGGTTTATTGGACGAAGTCAGCATCATGATTGGGGCCGGCATTGATGGACGCAGTCATATGACGGCCGTTTTTGATGGCATCGACGAGCCCGACAGGGCAGCCACTTTGTTGAAATTGGAGAGTGTCGAGCGTGTAAACGAAGGAACAGTATGGCTAAGATATACGTTTGCTTCACGCAAATAAGGTGTTGGTTAGGGATTAGTTGAGTGAAAAGGGTGTACCTGCATACTATCGGGGAAACCCTTTTCTTTTTTTCTGTTATTCGTCTTTGGTCAAACCTTGGCTCAATATCAGCGTTGACGGCATCTGCTGCAGCGCATCTTTCTCTGTCTTTGATATTTTGTTCCACGTATTGTAACTTATCAACATAAAATTAAATCCGGAAAGTAAGTTTCCCGTCAATGTTTGTTGCGGTATTCGCAATGTCGACCGTTCGGTCTGTGTCGTACGCTCCAAGCTGTCGGCGTAAGATTGCAGGAAGCGGTCTTCGTCACATCCCTCGATAATTAATGTATTGGTAGCCCGAACAAATTTACGGTTTATGAATACACCGACCGGGCAATGGCTTTGTTCGATGAATGTTTTGGTCTTGTCTTTCAACAATTCGCCCGGATAGAAAACACCGGGGGTGGTGAAGAACCCTAAGATCTTGTGACGGAAACGAAGATATCGGTTGGCCTCTACGTCGGTAGGCACGTCACTCATGGAGATGCCGGCCCCTACCAATAGGAAATCATACCCGTCCCGGTTGGCGATATTACAGATGTCAAAGCCGGCATTGTTGGATATTTCATACCGGGTATGGATCGGAATGCCCAATTTTTGTGCACCATATAGAATAGGTCCGAAGCTGACTTCTTCGAAATTGTCTGCATGCATTGGGTTGACATCCGGACCGACAGTCAAGTGTAAGGCTGTAATCTCTAATTTTTCTCTGGCATGGGAGAAGAGTTGGTAGGCAACATCCAGCATCACCAATCCGTTGCTGGCTCGGCCGAATGACAATAATACCTTGAAAACTCCCGTTTGTTGGGCAACAATCTCTGCAGCTTGCTGCGATCTGATTCGTTTTCCGTATATGCGGTAGCAGAATTGGATGAGTGAAATCAGTGGAGTAGTCATGAAGGTTGTAACCAATGTCATCAAAACCAGCATGACAAAGACGGGAGGGGTCAAGATCTTCATGTCGTAACCGATGGTCAAAACCACCAATTCCATCAAGCCTCGGGTGTTCATCAAGGCCCCCATGTAGAGACTGTGTTTCCATGTCTCGCCCACGATGCGGGCGGCAATCATGGATCCTCCGAACTTTCCGATGATGGCTACCAAGATGAATATGCTGCACATGTACCAAAGATCCGGACTGTTGAGCAATCCTATTTCCGTACGCAATCCTGTCGATACGAAGAAGAGTGGCAAGAAGAGCGCCAACGATACATCTTCTACTTTCTCAGTCATGATCTTTCTGAACTTAAGATTCTCCGGCATTACAACTCCCGCAATGAAAGCTCCGAACAAAGCATGCAGTCCTAATATCTCTGTCATGAACGATGAGGCGATCAGCAGTAAGAAGATAAATCCGACCAGCCCCTTGTCCACAACCTCTTTGTTATGGTAGACATGGCCGATCATTTGCAGAAGTGGCCGGATCACTCCCCCCATAAAGAGAATGTATACGAGGGCAAAGAGTATATTGTAGATGGCACTCAGCGCCGATCCTGCTTGTGCAATGGAGACGACTACGGCCAGTAAACACCAAGCCGTGATGTCGCCGTTGGCGGCACTGGCCACGGCTAATTTCCCCAAATGCTTCTTTGTCATTCCCTTTTCTTGAATGATGCGAGCCAGTACGGGGAAGGCCGTTATACTCAGCGAGATACTGATGAACAGAGCAAACGACAAAAAAGGGGTACTCTCATAGGTGTATTTTCCATAGAGGAAAAAGGCGGTTACCATGCCGAGGAGGAACGGAACGATGATACTTGTATGACTGATAAGAATCGTTTCGTTCAGTTTCTTGCGAATCTCCGTGATGCTCAGTTCCATACCGATGGCAAACATGAAGAGTATCAAACCAAACTGGCTGATGATGTTGATGTTTTGCAAAGATTCTTCCGGGAAGAGGAAGGAGGAAACGCCCGGTGCGATATTACCAAGGATAGATGGCCCCAATACGATCCCGGCAACGATCTCGCCTATCACCGTGGGTTGCCCCATTTTTGAGAAGATCCAACCGAAAATTCGGCAGAAGATCAATATAATTACGATTTGCAACAGCAAGATGCCCAAGTCGGATTGGATGTGATGTATCACCAAATCCGTGAACACCCCAAAGCCTTCCGTCATGTTGCGCGGAGCATGCGTGGATGTTTGAATGGCGCTTTCTACTTCTTGTGCTTCTCCTCCGATGGTAATCAGGTACATTAAAATACCAAAAACAATGAGCATTATCAAGTAGAACGTCGTATTTTTATTGAATTTCCCCATAACGAATCTGCTTGTTGATGTACCTACAAAAATAGGAAAAAGAAAGGAAAATTCCTATAATTGGAAGCTCCTTTTTTTTGTCGTAATCTTCACGTTATGGCGTAGACGGCGGGTTTTGGCTACTGCTTCTTCATGAAGATTCTTTTCAGACAGATTCTATATGTCCAACATCAAGCTCATATATCCCTTTTCGTGTTGGAGATCAAATAGAATAGAGACCTGCTCGGATGGGGGAAGCCGGCGGATTTCTTCCAATGACGCTGCATTGTGCGGATGTTGTTCGAGCCAAATCGGATAGTAGGGCTCGGCATTCAGCAGACGACACATGGAGAGTGGTCGGCTGTTTTCTTTGGGAATTCTCCGAAACCACACCTTCTCTCTCTTCCAATGGTGGGTCACATGCTTCAGCAATGCCTCGTGAATAGCTTCCGTATCGGCTTGAATCTCGACAACAGTCACTTGCTCGTCTCCGTCAACAGCCCATATCGTGCCGACAATCTTCTCGTCTTTCAGATAAATAAACGGGCGGACACCTTGCGCAAGTAGGTCTTCTCCTACAAAACGCAGTTGTTTTTCGGAATGAAGCACAGCCATCGGATAGCGTTTGTAGCAGGTTTGGAGATAGTTGACGACAGCCGTAAATTCGTCTGCTCTTGCTTCTCGAACGAAAGGAGATGGGCCGGCGTTTGGAAAGCGGCAGACAATGGGATCGGTGCAGAGGAAATTTACAAACCCACATTTTCGATAACTTTCAAAAAGCGACTCGTTGGCCGGCAACAACATCGCCATTGTCGATCCGTTTAGCTTTGCTTTTTCAAAACAGGCTTGAAGCATTTGGCGCATGTAGCCGCGTCGTCTATAGGCGGGGGCAGTACAGACGGCATAGATATAGGTGACGGGCAACTCATAACCATAATAATAGAATGTATAGGGTAGCATCTGAAGTGAACTGACCACGTGGCCGTCTTGCTCGATATACAACGCCGATTCTTGGGGTTGATTATAGTAAAAGAAGCGGTTGATGTAGTCGTCCGAGTCATGGAAGCACGCTTTCCACAAATTTTTTATTTCTGTTATTGTCCGTTCATCCATATTATAAATCCGCTTTTCTGACAACCATATTTTTTTCAAGCAATAAAGTAGGGTTATACGAGAGCTTCGCTTTTCGAAGTCCTGGTATCCCCAAGTCTTCTTCTCGGTTCAAGTAGATATATTGTTCCGGTATATGAGCTGAAAACTCTTGATTGATAATGGTATATGCTCCTTCGAAATTGATATCCGCTTTTTCTACATGTACGCCAAAAGTGGTAGGAGTGATAGGTGAACCAAAGGTGAATGCCACCGGTTTATCGTCAACTCTGATCATTCCACCCTTCAGATCCAACTCCTTGTAGTGGTGCAATGCGTTGAGCATCGACTGCCGTTCTTGGTTTAGCTCGACAGAATCTTTTTCGTCTTTGTTGGCTTCATACCAAATATTTTCGAAGCTCATGCACTCCTCTGCACGGTCGGCTGTCAATGGAATGTATTCATAGTCGGGATAATTCTTTTTGAATTTGTTGACATGATTCCGCTTCTGCTGAAATTTCTTTCCTTTGAGGGTGGCCAACTCCTCACGAAGATAGATATAGTCGAAATAGTTGCGGTTGGAGCGGTACTCGAATTCGCCGGGGAAAAGCGTTTCCAGTCGCTCTTTTATGGTGGGTGTAACGCCCATCATCCGAAATGGATGTCCTAAATTGTTGGCATCTTCTTCCATCAGATGGATGGCTTCCGAGAAATATTCATGGTTTCCCATCGGCGGCATATAGGACAGGTGTTGTTTTTCTTTGATCAGAAAGCGAACAAGAAGAACACCATCCACCATGGTGAACTCCGTGTCGTATAGAAAACGCCAACTGCAAATGTTGGAAAAAGCCAAGTCGCAATTCTGCTGCCCTTCTTGAAAGGTGATGGATGTAATGAGCTCTTTGTCGCTTATCTCAATAGGCTTGAAATCTAATTTCATAAGCTTTGTAAATTCAATAACTTTTAAACAAATACAAATATATAACCTTTTTACAGAATGTTTTGTTCATAAATTACGGATAGTTCTCAGCTTCTTACTGATTTCTCGACACCAAACAAAAAATATCATTCGTATTAACGGTAGTTTATACGGGTGTGAACTGGAGTTTCATGCGGAGAAAACTGCAGTTTGCTCCCGAGAAAACTTTTAGAAACTGCCGAATGCCTTTTTCATATACGCTGATCTCTTTTCAGAAGATAGCAGAGATAGCCCAATTTATAGAAGGCGAAAAAGGAGAGAAGAGGGTGGTTGCTCTTCAGATTATGACGTAGAAGAGGGCGACTCATGCGGAAAACAGTCGTTGTTAATGCTGTCAGATGATATTTTTCGAGACAACTATGCCACTGCAGCAGCCGAATGTAAGATTTCATGCTGTCGAGGTGTGGCAGCAGATTCTCTATCGACCGCTCAATCTTTTGCAGATAATCGGCAGCCGAGTCCGTCGTCCGATGATAGACCGGATTGTCGATATGAAGCAGTGGTATCTGTTGCTTTTGCAAACGGATGCCGAAGTTGCAATCCTCATATCCAAAGTGCATCTGCTCGTCTAATCGTACTTGCTTAAACAGTTCTTTATCAGTCAGAAAACACATGCTGATAAACTGGGCATAGGGCCGTTTGTTTCGTTCCGATGCCGTACGTTCTTCCACATGAATGCCATATTTATAGCGCAGCGCACACATCGACGGATGCGCTGTCCGTTCGTAAACAAACCCACCACAGATGATGCTTCCTTTTCGTGCGGCTTGCAAGTATTGATGCAGGAAGTCGGACGAAGCAGGGAAGGTGTCGGCATCCATCAGCAAGCAATATGGGTAGCGGGCTTCATCGACCAAGAAGTTGCGTATGTTGGCAGGCCCTATGTTTGTGGGCAGAGCAACGAAACGGCAATGTGCGATGGAGGGCAACTCTTTATAGTTTGCCAGCACATCGTCGGTGGAGTGGTCGTCGGCCACGATAATTTCGAAAGGAACGTTTTCGGCAGTTGCC
The DNA here is from genome assembly GCA_963657455.1 of bacterium. Taxonomy (GTDB): domain Bacteria; phylum Bacteroidota; class Bacteroidia; order Bacteroidales; family Tannerellaceae; genus Parabacteroides. The sequence goes on along the minus strand of CAVKMU010000005.1, from coordinate 81,524 downwards.
TGTCGGTGCATCTCGTATATCAACGGACGACAATCGTAGTTGTAGGTCGGGATCAAAATCGAGATCATAGGTCTCTATTTTTTATATTGTTCAAACAATCGGACAAACTGCTGTGCTTGCTCTTTTCGAGAGTAGAGCTTCAGGCTATCTTTCAAGATGTTGGACGATGTGTATCCTTGCTTACACCACATATCGAACGCGGCTTGCAAGAAGTCGCACACCTCTTTTACTGTGCCGGCTGCGATGCCTGCGTTGGTGTTTCGCAATACTTGCTCCAGTACTCCCTCATCATTGCGGACGCAAAGAATCGGTTTTTCCACGGCAAGCGACTCGAACAGTTTGGTAGTCATGACCCCTTTGGGGCCATCTCCTGTCGACTTGTTGGTGAGAAGAAGAAGTACCGAACTGCTGTTCAATACGGTGGGTATATCGGAGGCCGGAACATATCCTTTCATTTCCATAAATGCTTCAACTCCATGCCGTCGGGCTTCTGTTTCAATTACTTTCCACGATGCTTCGTCGACATACCAATAGACGCGGCAGAAGTCGGGCGAGAGAATGCCCTGCAATTGAAGACTCTTTAATCCTTTGAAGAAAAGCAACGGGTCGCGCATGGCCGTACTCAGCAGCCGCCCTGTATAGGTGATGATGAAGCGGTCCGTCTTTTTCTGCTCCGGATGGAAGAGTTCTGGGTCATAACCGTTGTAAATCAGGTGTGTTTGCGGGTTGAATTGTTGCAACCATTGCTGATGCCATTCGGAAACTGTCGTTACGCAAGCTGCTTTCTTGAGAATTCGGTTGCGGATAGACAAGTTCTTTTGTTTGAATCGTTTGATGATCCAATCTTTTAGAATAGGGATATTTGGCAACGCATGACTGATAAATTCATTGCCGCTGTACTGTTCGATGATATCCCTCAAGTCAACAATGAGCGGAAGGTGATACTTCTCGGCCAATTGCTCGGCTGCCGGTAGCGGAAAGGTGCGGTAACTGCTGCAAAGAATCAAGTCGAAAGGCTGTTGTTGCAAGAGCTGTTCGGCTCGTTGTGCTAACTGTTGGCTCTTTTTGTCGGTAAACAGCGAGCAAAAATGGAGATGTATCCAACGCAATTTGTTGAGAATTTTGTTGTCGGATGGGTAGTAGTTGACCGTATGCACCTCACAACTATCTGCCAAAAATTGGAAGTTACAAGCCGCAACCTTCTCCGACACAACGACGGGTGTCCAATCTGTTTGTGCCAAGTACTTGCAAAGGTAGCCCATTCGTGGGCCAAAGGCTGGCGGAAAAAGGTCGCATAAGATCAATACTCGTTTCATAACAATGCTAATATCTTGCGGGCGGTGTTTCCATCGCCATATTCATAAATCTCTTTTCGTTCGGGGTGTGTCGTCAAACAGTTCACTATTTTTTCTGTTTGATAACCTGCCAACTGATTCCATCCGGCGGTGATTGTTTCAATCCATTCCGTCTCTTCTCGAAGTGTAATGCAGGGTGTCCGATGAAAATAGGCTTCTTTTTGCACACCTCCCGAATCAGTTAATATCGTCTTGGCCGATTTCTCCAACATAACCATGTCCAAAAAACCTAATGGCTCAGTGAAACAGATCCGAGGATGGCGTTGTAAGTCTCCGATCAATTCGTACATCTCTAAAAAACGTTTGGTACGGGGATGCAACGGAAGGATGATTCGATCGCCACCGTCTGCAATCTTCATCAAGGCCCGGCAGATGGATGTCAGCCGTTCTCGACTATCAGTGTTCTCTGCCCGATGGACAGTGCAGAGCAAGAACGTTTTCGGTTGCAGATTGAGCGACTGCAAAATGGAAGAGTGTTTCTCTGCTTCTTGACCGAAAGCCAGGGCTGCATCGAACATGATGTCGCCCACTTGATGCACACCTTCCGTAATGTTCTCTTTTTGTAGGTTCTCTACGGCTGTTTGTGTTGGACAACAAAGCAGCGTTGCTACGTGATCGGTCAGGATACGGTTGATCTCTTCGGGCATCTCTTTGTTGAAACTTCTCAGACCGGCTTCGATATGAACGACCGGAATATGTAACTTGGCTGCCGCCAATGCTCCGGCCAAGGTGGAATTGGTATCACCATAAACGACTACATAGTCAGGTCGATTCTCCAAAAGAATCTGTTCAATGTCCATCAACATCTGCCCTGTCATGGCTCCGTGTGAATGGTTTCCGCAATGCAGTTGCCAAGTCGGTCGGAGGATTCCCATCTCTGAGAAGAAAATCTGACTCATGTTTTCGTCGTAATGTTGTCCTGTGTGAATCAATTTTTCTTCAATTCGGGGTTCTTTTCCGTTGGCTTCTGAGATGGCTCGGCTAAGCATGGCCGCTTTAACAAACTGAGGCCGTGCCCCGACTATCGTTATTATTCGTTTCATATCGTCAATTCTTTAAGCAGTAAGGTGTAAAGATGGCGGTGATAGGAGCAAGGATTATTGGTGGCAAATGAGGTGTTGTGCCATAAAGTTACCACTTCCCCACCCACTTCACGAACTCTTTTGAGGAGCGAAATGCAGTAGGTCAAGGCTTCTACATAGGATAGATTCATATATTGTGGATCACTTAGCGTACAATCCATGACCGTCAACGGGTGGAGTGTCAACGACGTCAGTTGTCGAGTCATTGGATTGATCCACCGAACAGCCTTGCAAGTGCCTAAACGGAAGCCGGCCACGTCGGCATAACCCATTGTAAAGTCTTCCGTTATCCCCGATTTGATCAACTTGTCGAAGTCTTCTGGTTCACGCAAACGGAGGAAATGATGGCGGTTTTTTGTGACACTTTCCATGCCCCATTCATGATCGAGAATTCTTTTCTCCTCCGGGATGAGGGATGGTTGTTCGCTTGCTTCGAAACTGCTATGCAAGCCAAAGTCAGCCCCGTTGTCGCACATGAGGTGCAACATCTGCTTCGTATCGGTCTCCCAACGCTTGTAATGCGGCCGATCGTAGTGCGATCTTCCACCTACTTTGAGGAAGAACACCGTTTGGCATCGCTCTTGTCGGATCTCTTTTACCTTCTGATTCTCTTCCAAAATCCAGGGAAAAGTGTAATAAGGATCGTTAGTCAAAGAGCCGGTATAGTATTTTATTGCTTTCAAGAATCCCTCTCCTTTGATGGTTTCCCGACAAAGATTGCGCAATGAACGGCAATAGAATGGGGCATCTACGTCATGTGTCAACCATATCTTGCTGAAACCGGGGTTGGGTTCTCCGATGACAACCCCCACTTTTCGCAATCGTTCACGCAATAACTTACCATATTCCTCTATGATTGGCCGATGAATGAATCCGGCTTTATAGGGCAACGACTCTTTTCCCGGGAATCTTCCGTACTTGTCACGGACAGCTCGTTTCTGAATCTCTTCGTAGCGCGTCATCAAAAAATAGCTGCTGGCAATGAGATCGGCATAAAGCAACAACGTGTTTCCGTGCATATCTTCGCGGGGTGATCCGTAGAGGAACGGAATCTTGTTCAATTCCATTAATGGAAGCCTCGGCAATGATTCGGGCGTTCCATAGATATCAATATCAAAAAAACGAGATGGAATAATGACAACCTTATACTTCGAGAACAGATTCGGGTTAGAGGTATAGCCGATCATGCTTGCATAATTCATCGCACGGTCTACCCCCAATAAAAATGTTAGTATATAAGTGACAATCTGATCCATCTTGCAAAATTCTTTACTGTCAACTGTTTTTAATTCGCTTCCACTTGATGAAAGCTCGTTTACATAACGAAAGTTTACCTTTCTGTATGGAAAAGTAGGGCGTTTGTCGGGCACCAAACTCGCGGAAGAAACGTTCTACTCCCGGAAGCATCGAACCTTCGAAATCGAATCTGTCCGTATAGGCCGATACGTCTTGAATGGCTTGCCACATCACCCAGCTGTGTGCGCCGGAAGCGCGTAGGGTAGGATCTCCACCTCCTGCAATATAATAGGCGGAAGAAGATTGCCACACCACAAATACCGCTGCATGTAAATTCCCATCACGATCGTAAGCTCCCCATACATCTCCCTGTTGTCGTTGGCGGGAGATCTCGATCAATTGACGAAGGACGGAGGATCCTTTCGGCATCAGTCGCTGCCGTTCGAACGACATTGCTTGAATGCGGATCAACTCATCGGCCGGTATGCCCCGGCGAATAGTGATCTGATGCTTCTCTTTAGCTTTCAAAATGTTCCGTCTGACGTTAGTTGCCATCTCATCCCACACTCGTTCGTGATTTTTGATCTCGTCGAGCAGGTAGGTGTATCGTGTGGTTTGCCGGTAGCCTTCCCAATAAAATGGTAGCCAGTCGGTGATCGCATAGTGAAAATTTTGGAGGAATGTCGGGATATCTTTCAACTCTGCCACTAATTTACAGAGCAACATTTGCCGTTGTGCCAACCGACTGACAGCCTTTTGGTCGGCAGCCGATTCACGCAACCACGGACCCATTGTCTGCGTATAGAAAGGCATGATGACGGTTCCCCTTAAGGGAATAAAGAGTGGCATGGCTGCCATAATCTCTCCGGTGGAGGAGTACAGCAGCCGTGCATCCCAGTTTTTTTCGCCACAGACAATATCCAGCCACCAGTCGCGAGAGAATAACGGTATCGATTCTTCCGACTGACATAGCTTGCGATAGTCCTCCTGTGAGCGCATAGAGCAATTATCCTTTAAGCGCGTCGAAGATCAGTTGAGCCAATTCCTCGGCCAACTCAGGGTTGTCGGCAATACATTGTTTCGCTGCATCACGTCCTTGACCCAGCTTCGAGTCGTTGTAGCTATACCATGATCCGCTCTTTTTGATGATATTCAGGTTGGTTCCCAAATCAATGATCTCGCCCGAACGAGAGATTCCTTCGCCAAACATAATGTCGAATTCTGCTTTGCGGAATGGAGGTGCCACCTTGTTTTTTACCACTTTCACGCGGACTTGATTTCCCTTTACCTCATCGCCATCTTTCAATTGGCCGATACGGCGGATGTCCAAACGGACAGAAGCGTAGAACTTCAGCGCATTACCACCGGTAGTTGTCTCAGGATTGCCGAATACGATACCGAGCTTGTCGCGCAACTGATTGATGAAAATGCAAGTAGTATTGGTCTTGCTGATGGCTGCCGTCAGTTTTCGCAACGCTTGCGACATCAATCTTGCTTGCAAACCCATCTTGCTGTCGCCCATGTCGCCCTCAATTTCTGCTTTAGGTGTCAAGGCTGCTACTGAGTCGATCACGATAATATCGATTGCCGATGAGCGGATCAGTTGCTCAGCGATCTCAAGAGCTTGCTCGCCCGTGTCCGGTTGCGAGATCCAAAGATTGTCCACATCGACCCCCAACTTCTCGGCGTAGAAGCGGTCGAAGGCATGTTCTGCATCGATAAAAGCCGCGATACCGCCTTGCTTCTGCGCTTCGGCAATGGCGTGGATGGCCAATGTTGTTTTACCGGATGACTCCGGACCGTAGATTTCGATGATACGTCCCTTGGGATAGCCGCCTACTCCCAGCGCGGCATCCAAGGCGATGGAGCCGGTAGGTATTACTTCTATATTCTCTATATTCTCTTCGCCCAGCTTCATGATGGATCCTTTGCCATAGTTTTTCTCTATTTTTTCCATCGCAGCGCGCAATGCTTTCAACTTGTCTGCATTGACTGCCGGTTTTGCTGATGCGCTTTGAGCTTGCTCTTCAAATAAGTTGTCTTCCTTTGCCATTATTTATGATTGAGTATTTGGTTTGCATGATCTTTCGTTTTCACCTCTTTCGGTCCGATGATTTGTTGGATAATCCCTTGTTCATCGATAATGAAAGTGGTCCGTAGTGTCCCCATGTAGCTTTTGCCATACAGTTTTTTCTCTGCCCAAACCCCGAATGTTTGTTGCAAGGATGTTTCCGTATCGGCTATCAAAGCGAAGGGTAGTTGCTGTTTCGCGATAAAGTTTTGGTGCGATTTAGCACTGTCTTTGCTTACGCCCACTACTTCATATCCGGCTTCTTTTAGCTGATTGTATCCGTCGCGGAGGCTACAAGCTTCGGCCGTACATCCCGCCGTGTTGTCTTTGGGATAGAAGTAGAGCACGAGTTTTTTCCCGAGAAAGTCGCTTGTCTTGATCGGGTTGCCGTTTTGGTCTGTCCCTAATAATTCCGGAACTTTGTCTCCAATTTGCAATGCCATACTTTTCTTGTTTTTGAATTATATGACAAATCTACAAAAAATAACCGGTTCAGTCAAGTTGCATTTGACAATTTGAATCAATTTATTTTTTATCGCCTCCGAAATAGGAGGCAAGGGTGCGGACTGTTTACCGCAGATGTTTGCCGAGGGTATAGGCTCGCTCCGGAAAGCTTGTTGCCTCGATCATCTCACGAGTAGCTGACGAGTGGGCCAATACCTGTCCGCAATCTTCCCAATGAAGGTAATGGCAGATAGCTTTGTAGTGAGCTTTGAGGGCATCGAACGCCTCTTCTTCATCGGCACAAGTAGCCAACAACATGGATTTCTTGGGATGATCTCGCAGTTTGTCGTTGATGGCATAGAAGCGGTCAACGACTTTTTTCAGCTGGGCTGACATACCAAAGTAATAGAGTGGTGTGACGAGTACCACTACATCTGCAGCAATAAGTTTTTCCCACATCACTTCCATGTCATCTTCTTGGATACATCGCCCCGCATTGCGTCGGCAATAGTTGCAAGCCAAACAGGGTTGCGTCACATGGAATATGGTATCGAACCGAAAGACAGTGTGCCCTGCCTCGGTTGCTCCTTCAATAAATTTGTCTGCCAATAGAGCGGAAGTTCCTTTTTTATGCGGACTTCCGGTGATCACTAAAATATTCATGTGTTTTTAGGTATGTACATTGTTTTTCTTATTCTGCCCGTCTGTCGTATGAATGTAACAGAATTGTCACACAATATTCGGCATTTCTTTTCAAATATCCAAATTTTTTGGCCATATGTCGCATTTTTTAGCATTCCATTGAGGATACTTGTAAGAAATCAAAAAAGAGGGATAGACTATATACTCGTTTGTTGAAAAAAAAGCTCCCGAACATTTTTGAAAAAGCTCGGCACCTTTTTTGAAAAAATACCCGATGATTTTTTCTGCCGTTGTGCTTGAAAAAAAACGGGGTGTTGAGGAAACAAAATATAGAGTATGGATGGAACAAAATATTTATGTCGTCTACAAAGGTTATAATGCCTTTACAAGTAATGAGTTATGGCTGTATATGGGGTGTTTTGAACTTGCTTTTCTGAAAGAAAAAAGGCATAAATTTGCAACCTTTTGTTTTCTATGCACGTCAATATAGACAAACAGATAACCGAAAGGTGAGGAACAGTCAGACGATGGACGAGATACTTCAGCAAATAATCGAAGGTTGCCGCAAAGGGGAACGGGCTTCGCAAGTGGCGTTGTATAGGCGCTATGCGAAATGGCTCTATAACATTTGTCTTCGGATTGTCGGCAATCCGGCTGATGCGGAAGAGGCCATGCAAGATGCTTTTCTGAAAGCATTCGCTTCGATGGCACGCTACGAAGGCGGCGTGTTCGAGGGGTGGCTGAAACAAGTAGCCGTTCATGTAGCCATCGATGCTCTTCGTCGAAAGAAAGAGGAGTGGGAAGAGTTGCCGGACAACTACCCGCTACTGGATGACGATGAAGAGGCGGACGAAGAAGATATTCACTTGCAGGTGGAAACTGTTCGAAAGGCGCTTGTCGAGTTGGCTGCCGGCTATCGGGTGGTGCTTTCGCTCTATCTGTTTGAAGGATACGACATGGAAGAGATTGCTTCCATCTTGCATTTGAAACCGGCCAGCGTACGTTCGCAATACCTACGCGGCAAACAAAAATTGTTGAACATTTTACATCAAAAAAATGGATAAATTAAAGTCATTTATATCGGGAAATAAAACGTTGTTCGACGTGGAAGAGTTGCCGGAAGGCCATCTCTCACGCTTCATGACGAAGTTGGATGAAATGGAGAAGGGGGCAGCGTCTGCAACTGTCGTCAATGAAACATTGCGATCTGCTTCAAAGCCTCGTTTTTGGCGATGGATGGCGGTGCCGATTGCGGCGCTTTTAGCCGGAGTTCTGTTTTACATAATGTATGATAATCAGCTAAATAAGAATACAGAAACGTTAAACGTTTGCGCAATGCATACGGAGATGGACGAACTTCAAATCTATTATCGTATGCAAATGGACGAGTTGTTGATGCGAATGGAAGACGATAAGAGAGACGAATCCAACCTTGCTTTGGCCGGACTGCTTGAAGCAGGTAAGAAAATTCGCTTGACATGCGAGCAGTTCGATGCCGAAGTGGCTCCGACGTTGCCCTGCACGGAAGATGGAATACAGGTGGTTAATCAGCAATATTCCAATAGTTTGAATAGTATGCAACGGATTTACAGACAATGGTATAAACTAAAAATGTTATAAACTAAAAACATTGTTAGATATGAAAAAGGAATCAACTTCTTGGCGATGGACTATATTATCGCTACTTCTTGCCTTCTCTTTTATCTTTTCGTCGATGGCCGGCGAGATGGAGGTCGTACGAAAGAAAGAATACAACCAGTCGTATGCTGTACAGCCCGGCAATACCTTGGCGATTGACAATCGGTATGGCTCCATTACGATCACACATTGGAGCAAATCAGAGGTGGCCATGCGGGTAGTGGTCGAATCGAAAGCACGCAATGAGAGTGATGCCCAGGCCAATTTGGATCGGATCAATGTCCGTTTTGCGCAGACGGAAACGCGAATCATGGCCAAGACGGAGACTAACTTCTCGCAGATTCGTAATTCGAGTCTTTCAATTCACTATTATGTGAGTATGCCCGATTGGATACATCTCGACTTGACCCAGTCGTATGGCAATATCCTATTGCCCAAAACATCCAACAATGGACAGTGTTCTTGTACCGTGAAGTATGGAAACATCGAGGGCGGGGTGTTCACTCAGCCGGTGAATGTGGATTTGCGCTATGGAAATCTTCAGCTCAGTGAGGTGAATGAAGCCCGTCTTTCGCTGAAATATACCGGAAAGATGACGATCGGAAAAGCTACCAACCTCCATCTCGAATCAGCCTATTCGGACCTTTCGTTGGGCGAAGTGAACGAGGCGGATATGGAATGTTCGTATGGAAAAGTAAAAATCGACCAAGTGACCGACTTGGAATTGGAAATCCGTTACGGAGAAGTGGCGATTGAACGCTTGTTGAAGAGCTTCGATTGTGACAATCAGAGCTATACTGACATCAAGATTTCGGAAGTGGATGAGAATTTCGAATCGATCAAGTCGGAATCGCATTACGGCAATCTGACCGTCAATGTCCCCAAGCATTCTGCGATGAAGCTATACGCTACGGGATTGAAATACGGTGACTGTAAAATCGACTCGTCATTGAATAAAACAAAGTACGAGAAAAAAGAGGAAGAGGTCACGGCGGAATTCAATGGTGGTGGTAGTCGTCGTATTGAATTCGACGGTGGAAAGTATGGTTCGCTCACCATTAAAGCCTATTGAAAACCTCTTTGTTAATCACCATATTTTACACATTTGTTAGAGCATTGCCGGAGTGTTGTTTCTCGGCAATGCTTCTTTTTTGCACTTCAAAGGGGAAACAATTCATAGTATCTTCTGCCAATGTGCCCGCTTCAAGTAAATGAATGAGACAATACCAATGCAGGCTCCGTAGGTAAATTCGCTAAGCCACACGTAAGCTACCGGGGCATGCATATGGACGGCGAAGAACCAAATGACAAAAACATAGACGAACTGCACGATGATCTCTAAAAACAGAGCCGTGGTAGTATTGCCTGTTCCTGAAACGGCCTCGAAATAAACAAGGCCAAAGCTCATGGCTGCTACACCTAAACAAATGACATAGAGCGAAGGAATGGCTGATGAAACAAGTGCCATGTCTTCCGTATAAACAGACAATACCTCATGAGGAAAGAGCATACACGCCAATAAAATAGGAGCCAGTAACATATAACTGAGGCGAAGGATTCGCGATAGCGCTTCATGTACGATTGATTCTTTCCCTTCGCCGATCAGTCTGCTGGTCAAAGTGTTGGCTGTTGCTCCAAATGCAAAGGTCGGAATACCGATCAACATATAGACACTACGGATAATCCCCGAGACAGCAATCTGTTGTTCGCCCAGATGTTCAACCAAAACAAAGAAAAGAAACCACATGGAGAAGCTCACCAGTTTCTGAAGCATGGTCGGAAAAGAGATTCGCAAGAGCCGTTTCAACAACCAATTCTCGACTTTATGACGGGCAAACATGGCATATTTTTTCAGCGGCAATTGCATGAAAGTGTAGACGAAGAAGAAAATAAGTGCTGAAACTTCCGCACAAACAGAAGCAATAGCGGCTCCTCCTATACCCATCTTGGGCAAACCGAAGTGGCCGAATATCAAACTGTAGTCCAAAAAGATGTTGACACACGCCATGACGATCGTCGTATAACTGATACATCGTGTATTCGAAAGCCCAATGTAAAGCGAGCGAAAGAGGAAATTGAAGCAGACAAAAAGGATCCCGTAATGGCGATACTTCATGAATTCCATGGCAGCATCGTAGATGTTGGGCGATTGAATGAACCACTTCAATGTGGAGTCTGTCAAATAATGTTGAAAGAGAAAGAGAGAAATAGCCAGCACACCTACGGTTAGCAATCCGTGGTGAAAGATCACACCAATGCGCTTGTATCGACCTTCACCCAGTCGTCTGGCCACCATAATCTGGATGCCTGTACCGAATCCCCATGCTATGGTCGAGAAGACAAAGTAGTAGATTCCGGCTACCATGGCAGCTCCCAATGCGATGCTGCTGACTCTCCCGAGGAAAGCCGTGTCGGTAATCGAAATCAATGTTTGAGCCAAGTTGCCCAACATGATAGGGTAGGCAATTTTCCAAAGTGATTTATAGCTGAGAAGTGTGTGCATAATTCTTGTTTTTGTTAAGGTTCATACGGCTATCCCTTGTAGCCGATCCAACGGATCAACTCTTTGAAGTTTGGTTTTTTACCATACATCAGGATACCAATTCGATAGATTTTTCCTGAAACCCATATGGCTCCTGTCGCTGTTCCGTAGAGCAATATCAAAGAGAGCATGTTTTGCCAAACCGGAATCTCGTAAGGCATGCGCACCATCATGACGATCGGCGACGTGAAAGGTATGAACGAACACCATACGGCCAGCGGACCGTCAGGATTCTCTATGCTATAAAGACCCGTGTAGAGTGCGAAGATCATGAAAATCATCATGGGCATCATGAACTGTTGTGCGTCTTCTTGTTGGTTGACTGCACTGCCGATGGCAGCAAAGAGCGAGGAATAGAGCAAGTACCCACCGATGAAATAAAGAATAAAGTTGATCCCAATCGAGGCAAAAGGAATGGATTGCAATAGCATTTGGATGTCATTTACCGGTAGAGCATCGCTTCCTGTCAGGGTAGATACCTGATCTAATTGTGAATTCATCATCAGCTCTGTCGTTTGCGATGCCTCTCCAAAGAACAGGAGGCTTCCATTGATGAAGAAAACAAACATTATTGCCCAAAGGAAAACTTGTGTCAATCCAACGAATCCAATTCCTGCAATCTTGCCCAGCATCAGGTCGAATGGCTTGACAGACGAGATCATGATCTCTATGATTCGGTTGGTTTTCTCCTCCATTACCCCATGCATTACGATTGAGCCGTAAATGGTGATGAACGTGTAGATCATCATTGAGAGTACCAGTCCGATGATCAAGATCGCTTCTGCCGAGGAATTGGTTTCATGTCCGTTTTCATCCCACTTGACAGTCTGGACATCGAACGTCACTTTGCTTTCATGGATGATCCTTTCCAGCTCAGGAATGTTGTAGGACTCGATCTTCTCTTTTTGCAACATCTCTTTCAACTGTCTGTTAATCTCCCCTTTCATATTGAGCGGAATCTGCTTCTTACAGTAGAGTACTGCCGATTCGGGATGTTGCAGCAGGTCACCGGTGATGGAGAGTACTGCATCAATTTGTCGATCCGTCTCTTGCCGATAGTGGCTTAGGTCGCGATCGGCGGTCAAAAAGTGAAGTTCTTGGGTGTCGGTAAAGAGGGACGCATAGTGATTTGTTGTATCAATCACTGCAATATTCTTGGCTTCATCGCTCTTAATGGTGGATAGCCATAACGGCACAAACACTATGGCTGCAACGAGAAACGGTGTGAGAATGGTTATCAGCAGAAATGATTTTTTACTGACTCGCTGAATGTATTCGCGCTTGATGATTAGTCCGATTTTGCTCATACGTTTTATTTTTCTTGGATGGTGGTATTGCCTACCACTTGAATAAATATATCATGCATGGAAGGGACCTCTTCTGTGAAAGAAAGTACCTCGTACTGTTTTGTCAACTCTTGAAGCAATGCGGCATTGCTGACGGCAGGCTCCTTTTGAAGGCATACCGACATCCGGCTGCTACCCTCGTGTTTTCGGCTGATCTCGTGGAAGAGATTGCTTTGCAACGGAGGCAACACTCCGTCAGAAGGCAGTTGCAATGAGAGGTGATAACGGTGTGTCTTGAAACGGTTGCGCACTTGTTGAACTCCACCGGCGAGCACCACTTGCGCATGATCTATCAAGGCTATGTCATCACAAATCTCTTCGACTGACGCCATATTGTGCGTCGAAAAGATAATGGTATGCCCTTGTTCTTTCAGTTCGAGGATCTCTTGCTTGAGACGTTCGGCATTGATGGGGTCGAAGCCGCTGAACGGCTCGTCGAGAATCAGCAGTTTAGGCTCGTGAATGACCGTTATGATGAATTGTACCTTCTGCTGCATTCCTTTGGAAAGTTCCTCCAGTTTCTTGTCCCACCACGATGAAATTTCGAATTTCTCGAACCAATGCCGCAATCGGGTGTGCGCCTCTTTGTAGCTTAACCCTTTGAGTTGGGCCAGGTAAATAGCCTGTTCGCCTACTTTCATCTTCTTGTAGAGGCCCCGCTCTTCCGGCAGATAACCGATTTGATAGACATCCTCGGGCCGAGAGAGGTGTCCGTCGAAGAGAACTGTTCCTTGATCAGGGGCAGTGATGCGGTTGACGATGCGGATCAGAGTCGTCTTTCCGGCTCCGTTTGGTCCTAATAAGCCGAACACTTTCCCCTCTGCCACGTTGATGCTTACTCCGTCGAGAGCCAAATGGGTGGCATATTTCTTGACTATATCATGTGTCTCCAGTAGATTCATCTTATTACATTTTTACGATTATACGTTCGCCCAATCTCTTGGATAACTCTTTCTTTATCTCGTTTAGCTCCACCAGTTCGCGCAAAATGGCTTGCGTTTTGTCTACATCATCCGATTGTATGTTTCTCAACTCTTCATTTTTGTCGTTGATCATCTTCAGAATGTAGGCATCCTTGAACGCTAAAATGTCAAGATCTACGATTTGATCCAATTTGTCGACCTCCTCGTCGAGCTTGCAGAACTTCGAATGGTACTTGCTCAGTTGATACTTTTCACTCATCAGTTCAGAGGCAATACGGCTGATTTTCAGATCTGAATGTGATCGGAAATAGTGCCAAGCGACGAAACCATCCTCTTCGCAGTGATCGGCCGCCTCGTCTAACATCTGTTGTAGTATGGGCGTATAGAACCGGATGTTGTCCGTTTCCAACTCACGGCGGATATAGTTTGCCACATGCAATATGATTCTTTGCTCTGTTTCATCGTCAACATAATCGAACAACACCCGCTCGCCGTAGCGCACTATATAACGCATAAGCGCCAACTCATACATTTCGAATGGTGATTTGTTCTTTCTCTCTTCCGCCTCAGGTGGAACCACTGTGGGCGGAGGAGTAGAAGAGGCAGCGGAATCACCGTCGGATCTATATCCTTCTTCTTCAGGTGGCGGTGGAAAGTTGGGCGGTACGTCTGCCGACTCTCCATTCTCCTGAGGTGTCCTCAGGGGAATATCCTCTCCCAACAGACCTCGGTTTGAAAAGCTTCCGGTAGAAATGGCACCGGGACCCGGTTGACGATTATTCTCTTGGCGTGAAAGTCGTAGCTGGTTCACCTCGTTCAAAATATCCTGTTCGCGGAGCATCATTTTCGCGCTGCACTCACGAATGTAGATGGAGCGGGTGATATTGTCCGGTACGATGGCAATGGTATTGATGATGTCATGGCTTAATTCTGACAACTTGATCGGATCATTGCCGGCTTCCTCCATCAAAAGCTTGGTCTTGAAACGGATGAAATCTGTTTCGTTCTCCTGAATGAATGCCGAAAATTCACTGACGCTATGCGATCGGGCAAACGAATCGGGATCCTCGCCGTCGGGTAGTAATACCACTTTGACGTTCATCCCTTCCGCCAACAGTAGGTCGATACCTCGGATGGCAGCCTTGATACCTGCCGCATCCCCATCATAGAGTACCGTGATGTTGTTCGTGAAGCGATGGATGAGGCGGATCTGTCCGAGGGTTAGGGCGGTACCTGATGACGCCACGACGTTCTCCACTCCCGACTGATGCATGGAGATGACGTCTGTATATCCCTCAACCAAGAAGCAGCGGTCGGCCTTGACAATGGCTTTTTTGGCAAAGTAGATACCATACAGTTCATTGCTTTTGTGGTAGATCTCGCTTTCCGGCGAGTTCATATACTTGGCCCGCTTTTCGTCTCGTTTCAGTATTCGCCCGCCAAAGGCCACGATCTTTCCGCTTAGCGTATGGACAGGAAACATGACACGCCCTTGGAAACGGTCGGTTACACCTCCGTCTTGGTGGGCAATCACCAGTCCGGTCTTCTCAAGATATTCCTTCTTATAACCATTCTTGATGGCTTCTTGATAGAGAGCATCGCGACTTGCGAGGCTATACCCCAGTTGAAATTTGCGGATTGTCTCTTCGCGGAAGCCGCGCTCGGCAAAATATCGCCGCCCGATGCTTTGTCCGTCAATATGGTTGTCGAGTATGGAGGTAAAATATTTCTGCGCCCAGGCATTGACAATGAACATACTGTCCCGGTCATTGCGAGCTTGCTTCTCTTTGTCGGTCAGCTCGCGCTCATGGACCTCGATGTTGTATTTTTTAGCAAGGTAGAGAAGGGCATCATGGTAACTCAACTGTTCATGCTTCATGATGAACTGCACAGCCGTTCCTCCTTCCCCGCATGCGAAACATTTGCAAATATTTTTGGAAGGGGAGACAGAGAACGAGGGCGATTTGTCGTCGTGAAACGGACAAAGTCCCCAATAGTTGACACCGCGTTTGCGCAATGTTACGAAATCTGACACGACATCCACAATGTCGGCGGCGTCAAATATTCTGTCAATAGTTGCTTTGTCGATCATCTTTTTCTCACACTTTGGTGCAAAATTACGAAAAAAGAAGTTTGGTCAAGTCGAAAAATATGGATGAAGAGACTGGTTTTTGTTTTTTATATGGTAGTGTATGATAAACAGGTGTCCGATATTTTGCTGTGAAGCATGGAGATGAGAGTGAGAAATGTGTATCTTTGCGCCGAATTATAATAACTGAATCGATGAAACAAATCTCCCGGATTTCCCATAAAGCTAAGATCTTATTGCTCTTGATGGCGGTATTGTTAGGTGGGGCAACTCCCATTGTGGGGCAGAAGGTTGCTTTTCCACTGCCGGTTATCCCTTCGACGCTCACCGTGCCTGCCGAGCGTGCTTCTTATCTGGTTGCTCATTATTGGGACAATTTCCCCTTTGCCGACAGTCTGCAGTATGTGAATCAAGCCGTCGAGACAGAACAGGCCTTGGTCGATTATGTGGATCTTTTCCGTTTAGTACCTACCGAGGAAGCTGACCTCTCTTTAAAGAAAGTGATAGAACAGGCCGGAGTAACGCGCAACGGACTCTATTTCTTTTACAATACATTTGAGAAATATCTCTATGATATGGACTCACCCATACGTAACGAGTCGCTTTTTATTCCGGTGCTTGAAGCGATGGTTGCGTCTGACCGTATCTCAACTGACGATAAAATCCGCCCGACGATGCTGTTGCGTTCTGTGTCTAAAAATAGAGTAGGAAGTGCAGCTGCAGATTTTGTTTACCAATTGGCTGACAAGAGCAGCCACCGTCTTTCGGAGGTGGAGAGCCCATACACATTGTTGCTCTTCTTCGATCCATCGTGCGATGAATGCCACCAAGTGATCGAGCTGTTGGCGCATGCAGACTGGCTAACGGAACGTATCGGACAGAAACAGGTGACGGTTTTGGCAATTTATCCTGGCGAGGAGCATAGCCTTTGGCGACAAATGCAACCGCAGATGCCATCTGATTGGGTCGTAGGACTTGATGCTGATGGGGTTATCTACGGACAAGAATTGTACGATTTGCAGGGCTTTCCGTCACTCTATCTGCTCGATGCTCAAAAACAGGTGATATTAAAAGAAACTTCGCCCGAGGCTATTCGGCAACGATTGGCGGAGTAAAGAAACAAACATGCCCAAGCATAGAAATCTTGTTCGGTAGTATTGAAAAGTTTTCTCGGCACAAAACTGCAGTTTATTCGGGAGCAAACTGCAGTTTGCTCGGGAGAAACTTTCTAAAAACTCGGGTGTTCGTTACAAATAATAGCTTATATGTCTGTGTGAGTCTCCTCAAGAAGCCGTTCCGTCAGTCGGGCAAATGCAAATGAGTCGAGCTCTTCTGTGCGAACAGGTAGGAAATAGTCGGAGAGAGCTACCGGATCAGAGAGCCGGATGCGGTAGAGGGCGGCATGGAGTACTTGGTGTGAAAGCACATGTTTCAGATCAGCGACTGATGCTTCGATGGTCAGTGTGGAGGATTGGATTCCCATCCATTTGCGAAAAGTTTCAGATTTTACCAACTCGGGCCATTCGGTCGGTTCGCTTGTCTCTATAAGTGGAAATTCGTAAAGCCCCTTCCAAATGTCGCGCCCCGTCCGTTTGTGAATCCACGTCTCTCCTTTATATAGGAAGTAAAAATAGTGGAGATAGCGGGTTGTTGTGGTGATATGTTTCTGCTTTACTGGTAGTTCGTCTGCTTTTTTCAGACGTAAGGCTTCGCAATGGTCGGCCAATGGACAAGTGGCACATTCCGGGTGTTGAGGAAGACATTGCAAAGCTCCCAACTCCATGATGGCCTGATTATAAAGCCCCGGTTCAGAACGGTAAAGCAACTCCTGCGCCAGTTCGGCAAAGAGACGCTTCCCTTGGGTCGTGTCGATTGGGGTGTCAATGGCAAAGAGCCGGGAGAGCACACGATAGACATTGCCATCGACCACGGCGTAAGGCTGATTCCATGCGAACGAAACGATGGCTGCAGCCGTATAGTCGCCGATGCCTTTCAAGGCTCGTACGGCAGTATAGTCTGTAGGAAATGCTCCATTGTAGCGGTCGCGTATGGTGCGGGCAGTTTCGTGCAAGTTACGTGCCCGACTGTAATAGCCTAATCCTTGCCATAGCTTCATCACCTCGTCGTCTGAAGCATTTGCCAAAGATATAATGTCAGGAAAGCGATCTGTGAAACGGTTAAAATAGTCAAGTCCTTGCGCCACTCTTGTCTGCTGTAAAATAATTTCCGAGATCCAAATCCGATAGGGGTCACGGGTGGCCCTCCAGGGTAGCACACGGTGGTTAATACGATACCAATCAAGGAGCGCATCGTAGGGTAAAGACTGAGACTCAGCCGTTTTGAATGGGTTCATATGCGGGGTTGTAACTGTTTGATTGCTGCAAACATACACATATAAATCGAGATGCCGAAAACTATTTTTCAGAAAAAATGCCTCACATTGTTTTTTCACCTCAAGAAAAAGCTATATATTTGCATTCCAAAAAATTATAAGACCAAATCAATTAATAAATTAATTAGACATGACTAAAGCAGATATTGTTAATGAAATTTCAAAAAGCACCGGTATTGACAAGCAGACAGTATTGGCTAGCGTTGAATCTTTCATGAGCATTGTTAAAGGCTCATTGGCAGCTGACGAGAATGTATATTTGAGAGGCTTTGGTAGCTTTATCGTTAAGAAAAGAGCTCAAAAAACAGCGCGGAATATCTCAAAGAACACAACAATCATTATTCCGGAACACAATATTCCTTCATTTAAGCCGTCAAAGACTTTCTTGAACGAAGTGAAATAATAACAGAACGTTTAATCTTTTAAAATTTTTAAAGCGATGCCAAGCGGAAAGAAAAGAAAAAGACATAAGATGTCTACGCACAAACGTAAAAAAAGACTGAAGAAGAATCGTCATAAGAAGAAGTAATCTTCTTTCGGAAGTCTTAGCAAAGAACAAACTTACCCTTTCGGAAGTTTGTTCTTTGCTTATTGTCGCTACCCCGCAACCGGGGCAGCGTTCGCTATTAACAACAAACATTTGAATACATTCTTAAAAACACACCGGACGTGATAAGTGATTTAGTAGTGGATGTGCAGCCCAACGAGATGGCAATTGCCGTACTCGAAGACAACAGCCTTGTCGAGCTTCAAAAGGAGGCTCTCAATGTTGAGTTTGCTGTGGGCGATATCTATTTGGGCAAAGTTAAAAAACTGATGCCCGGACTGAATGCTGCTTTTATCGACGTGGGGTACAAAAAGGATGCATTTCTTCACTATCAGGACCTTGGGGCCAATTTTAATACTCAGCAGAAATATCTGAAACAGGCGCTTAGCGACTTCAAAAAACTGCCTCCGGTACAGAAAAACAATGTGCTTCCCGAAATTGAAAAGTCGGGCAGTATTGGTGATGTACTCAAGATTGGGCAGGAAGTGTTGGTGCAAATCGCCAAAGAACCGATTTCAACGAAAGGCCCCCGACTCACATCTGAACTCTCGTTTGCAGGACGGTATATCGTCTTGATTCCGTTCGGAGACAAAGTGTCTGTCTCTTCCAAAATCAAGACAGCAGAAGAACGTGCCCGTTTGCGCCAACTGATCACCAGTATCAAGCCGAACCATTTTACAGTGATCGTCCGTACCTCGGCCGAGGGGCGGCGAGTGGCAGAACTCGACCACGAAATGAAGACATTAGTGAAACGGTGGGAAGACGCCATCCTCAAGCTGCAAAAGCCGAAGACCCCCTCGCTAATTTACGAGGAGACCAGTCGGGCTGTTGCCTTGTTGCGCGATATCTATAATCCATCGTTCCAACACATTTATGTGAACGACGAGGAGGTATGCAAAAACCTGAAGGAGTATGTGACACTCATCGCTCCAGGTAGCGAAAATATTGTGCAGCATTACAAAGGGTCGCTTCCGATTTTTGACAATTTTGCCGTCACCAAACAGATTAAGTCCCTCTTCGGACGAACCGTTACCTACAAGAGTGGCGCCTATTTGGTGATAGATCATACCGAGGCCATGCACGTGATCGACGTCAATAGTGGAAACCGTGCCAAAGGAAGTGACGATCAGGAACAGACAGCTATCGATGTGAATCTGGCAGCTGCCGACGAGATTGCTCGCCAACTGCGCCTTCGTGATATGGGTGGGATCATCGTGATCGACTTTATTGATATCCACGACAATGCCAACAAACAGAAGCTCTACGAGCATATGTGCAAAGCCATGGCCGGCGATCGTGCCAAGCACAACATCTTACCATTAAGCAAATTTTGTCTGATGCAGATCACTCGCCAGCGAGTGCGTCCGGCATTGGATGTCGATACGACTGAAAGTTGCCCGGCTTGTTTCGGTACGGGTGTCGTCAAGTCGTCGATCTTGTTTACAGACAGTCTCGAAGGAAAGGTTGATTGCCTCGTGAACAAACACCATGTGAAGAAGTTTACCCTGCATGTACATCCGTATGTAGCAGCCTATTTGAACAAAGGATTTTTCTCCTTGAGCTGGCAGTGGCGAATGAAATATTCGCACGGCTTGAGGATTATCCCCAACCAAAGTCTCGCTTTCTTGGAATACAAGTTTTTCGATGAAGACAAGAACGAGTTGGACATGAAAGAAGAACGCGAAATAAAGGGATAAACATGACAAGAAAACAAAAGAAGGAGCGGACAAGATTATTCTTGGTTCCGCTCTTTTTTATTTTAGATATTTCCCGTCACACTTTCTGCCATTTCATTACTTTTAAATGAAAGAGGGGAGGAGCATTCGTCAATAAAAAATGTTACCTTTGCAATCGTGTAAGTAGTTGTTCGAAACCACTTTCGCGGTTAGTGAAAATAAATAATAGAAAAACAAAGAATATCGCATATCATGCTAAGATTATTTCAAACTATAAGTCGATGGCTGGCCAATTATACCAGTCTGTTTATTATAGGAATTGCCCTGTTTACTTTCTTCTTCCCTCACCTGTTTGATTGGGTACGTGGCACAACGCAAACGGTTATCTTGGGCATCATTATGCTGACGATGGGGTTGACTCTTACCACCAACGACTTCAAAATTTTGGCGAAACGTCCGATAGATATCTTTATCGGGGCTTGTGCTCAGTTTATTATCATGCCGGGTGTGGCGTACTTACTCGTGAAGGTATGGCATCTTGATCCGGCTTTGGCGTTGGGCATTCTGCTGGTAGGTTGCTGTCCGGGAGGAGTGTCGAGCAATATCATGAGCTATCTTTGTCATGGCGATGTGGCGTTCTCGGTTGGAATGACTTGTGCCAGTACGGTTTTAGCTCCGGTAATGACTCCGATGCTGATGAAAATCACTGCAGGAGAGATCATCCATATCGATACGGTTGGGATGTTTGTCAATATTTTGATTGTAACAATCATTCCTGTTGCCATAGGTTGTGCTCTCAACTATGTCTATAGTCAACGCAAGAGTTTCCCGACTATACAGAGTTTGATGCCCGGGGTAAGTGTTACATGCTTGGCATGTATTGTAGGCGGCGTGATTTCAACGGTTCACGATGATCTGGTGGCTCGTGGCTGGATGCTCTTCCTTTGGACATTTGCCGTCGTATTCTGCCATAATACACTTGGGTACATATTGGGATATTTATCGGGGAAGTTGGTGGGTTTCAACCAAGCCAAGAAACGTACAATTTCTATCGAAGTGGGAATGCAGAATGCAGGATTGGCCACAGTGCTTGCCGGTAACTTCTTTGCAGCTCAGCCATTGGCCGTTCTTCCATGTGCTATCAGTTGCGCATGGCATAGCATCTCCGGCACGATTTTGGCCGGAATCTATCTGAAATGGGACAAGGTTAAATCGGCTCACTAAGGATGGATTTTAAAACAATTTCTTTATTATATAGAATAACGTGCCCGGGGTATAAACATCAGGCTCGTTTGGTTGGAATATGATCTCCCGAGCGTCTTATTTTTCTTCCCGATGAATTAAAAAAATCATGGGGTGTTTTTTAGAAAAAGCTCGGAACCTTTTTCTTCATTCATCGGGAGTTTTTTTTATAACTCTTTTTTCAGCGGCTGCCGAGGTCGTCATAAAGGGTTTGCAAGAGGGCTTGTCCCTTTCGCAAACGATCCGTTCCGTCTCCATTTTCATCATCGAATAGAATACGTTGGCTCTCATTGTCGAAGACGGTAAAGTGGCCCATGCTATCCGTAAAGCCGAAGCCATTCGAGAAGGTATAGAAGGCATAGTCGCAACGGTGAGGAGCTGTAATTTCCTTACTGAAGAGGAACTCGTCGTGAGGAATAGCCAATTGCCCGAGAAGGGTCGCGGCCAAGTCTGTTTGGTTGCAGACCGTATCGATTACTCTCGGCTCTTTTACGGCACCCCCTGTCCAAATCATGGGAATATGGTAGCGACGAGGCTCATAATCTTTCAATCCATCCGGATAGCGGAATCCATGGTCGGATACCATCACGACAAGCAAATTATTCCACACCGGAGACATTTTGAGTTGATCAATGAAATGACCGAGACAACTGTCGGTGAATGCTACAGAATTCAAGTAGGGGTGTGACAACCGATGGTAGGGTACCTCAAACGGTTCGTGACTGCTCAAGGTGAGGAATGTCGTCATCCATGGGGTCGTCTCTTGTGCACGTTTCTCCAGCTCCTGCTGAAGCCATGTGAAAGTGACATCATCATTGGCTCCCCATTTGCTGAGTCGGTCGCCAATGGGGAAATCCTTGTCGGAAGTGATACGGCTATATCCGGAGCTGAAGAAGTAGCTTTGCATATTGGTAAAGTTGATGTCTCCCCCGTAAAGCATGTCTGAACGGTAGCCTTTGGTTGCTAAACTATGGGCAATCGACGGTAGCGTCTGACTCTTGGCCGGGTACTTCATGATCGAAGTGGTAGGTTGAGCCAAATAGCCGTTCAGCACTGCCACCAGTCCGCGATCCGTACGGAAGGAGTTGGCGTAGACATTCGTAAAAAGAATGCCTTCGTGGCTGATCCGGTTGAGGCAAGGAGTTATATTGGCTTCTCCTCCTACGGCTTCTACTGCATTGGCAGTGATACCTTCCATGATGATGATCAGTATGTTGGGCGTTTTCGTCGTCAATAACTCTATCCGGCTTGAATCGGGAACTTCGACAGGAGCGAGTAGCGAATCTATTGTCTGCAGACGTTGCTCTTCCGGCAAGAAATCAAACTGATGGGCGAAGTCTTCTTGCTTCGAGAGGGAGGCGAGGAGACTGAAACAAGGGTTGATGGCAGAATGGTTCAGGAATTGTTTTTGACTGAAGTAAACCATTCCGACATTGGCCGTCGAGGTGGTTACTCCACCTCGGATGGGAATGAACATCACCCCGCCCAGTAACAATATGGCGCACGAAGTGCGGATTTTGCTTTTTACAGCAGCAACTGGCGTATACGAAAGTAGTTTCTTCCAATAGAACCCTCCGATGAAACTATAAAGTAGAAACGATGCTACCTGCTGGATCAGCAAGCGGATCGGAACACTGGCCATAGCATCTTTGGGGGATTGCAAGTAGAAGAAAAGGGTAGAGTCGAGGCGAAATCCCCAAAAAGAGTAGAGAGCCATGTCGACAACGCAGATCAGTGCGACGATCAACATGGCAATGAGCCAGTACGCTTTCAGTACTTTCTTATACCATGCACCGGCCACCCATGTGGAAACAAGGGTGAGCAGCAAGGGGATAATGGTCAAATAACCGGCTACTGTCGCATCCAATTTCACTCCGTGAAGCACTACATCCCATACATCCCCCGACGTATATCCGTCGGCCAACGAGCGGTTGTAGAGCATGAACCACGGTTTTTGCACCATGAAGAGTGGAAACCAGGCGAAATAGCTGAGCAACAGAAAGCGTACTTTCTCTTTCATGATTATTATGCTTTGTAGAGCTTCTCTTTCAACTCTGCGATGTTCGGATCAGAGATATAGTCGTCGTAGTCCATCATCTTGTCGATGATGCCGTTCGGCGTCAGCTCAATGATTCGGTTGGCTACGGTCTGAATGAATTCATGGTCGTGGCTTGAGAAAAGAATGTTGCCCTTGAACGTTTTCAGTGTATTGTTGAAAGCTTGGATAGATTCCAGATCCAAGTGGTTGGTCGGGGTGTCCAAAATCAGACAGTTGGCGTCTGTCAACATCATTCGTGAGATCATACAACGCATTTTTTCTCCTCCGGATAATACACTCACCTTCTTCAAAAGTTCCTCTCCTGAGAAGAGCATACGGCCCAAGAACCCTTTCAAGAACACTTCGTTCGTGTCGGGTGAGAATTGTGATAACCAATCGATCAGGTTATAGTCGGAGTTGAAATAGTTCGTATTGTCCAATGGCAGATAGCTTGTGGTGATGGTTTGTCCCCATTGATATGTACCGGCATCTGCTTTCTCTTCACCATTGATGATTTGGAACAGGGCTGTCATGGCTCTCGGATCGTGACTGATGAAGACGATCTTGTCTTCTTTCTCCACGTTGAAGTTCAAGTCTTTGAACAAATACTTGCCGTCGATACTCTTTGTCAGGCCCTTTACCTCCAGAATTTGGTTACCCGGTTCACGATTAGGATTGAACAAGATGCCCGGATAACGGCGTGATGAAGGTTTGATCTCTTCGATATTCAACTTTTCCAACATCTTCTTGCGGCTGGTTGTCTGCTTTGATTTGGCCACATTGGCACTGAATCGGCGGATGAACTCTTCCAACTCTTTTTTCTTTTCTTCAGCCTTCTTGTTCTGTTGTTGCTGTTGACGCAAAGCCAATTGGCTTGATTCATACCAGAAACTATAGTTACCTGCGAACAATTGGAGCTTACCATAGTCGATATCTACGGTATGCGTGCAGACGGAATCGAGGAAGTGGCGGTCGTGACTCACTACCAATACGGTATGATCGAAGTTGGAAAGATAGTTTTCCAACCATGCTACGGTGTCGAGGTCAAGGTCGTTGGTCGGCTCGTCCAGCAACAGGTTGTCAGGTTGTCCGAACAAAGCTCTCGCCAACAGGATACGTACTTTCTGCTTACCGCTCAAATCTTTCATCAACATGTAGTGGAGATCTTCACTGATGCCCAAGCCGCTCAGCAAAGAGGCTGCATCGCTCTCGGCATTCCAACCTTCCATTTCGGCAAATTTCTCTTCCAATTCTGAGACGCGGATACCATCTTCATCGCTGAAGTCGGGCTTGGCGTAGAGAGCATTCTTCTCGCTCATGATCTCCCACAAGGTGGTATGACCCATCAATACGGTATCCATTACTGTATATTCATCGAAAGCAAAGTGGTCCTGCGCCAAAACGGAGAGGCGTTCTCCCGGTCCTAATGAGATAGATCCGCGGGTTGGATCAAGCTGTCCGCTGATAACCTTCAGAAAAGTTGACTTACCGGCACCATTAGCTCCGATAATACCATAGCAGTTGCCCGGCGTAAATTTCAGATTCACATCTTGAAACAAAATTCTTTTGCCGAACTGTACATCCAGATTGTTTACTGTAATCATATTTGTCTTTAGAAATTATTTGCGATTGTCGGTAGTGGCAAGTCTCGACACGCTTTGCACATTCACCGTCTGTTGTCGAAAGTTCTATCGAATACGGGTGTATGCTTTTTGTCGATGGTTGCACAATTTGGGGGCAAAGATACAAAAAAAGTTTGTGAGTTGATAGGCTTTTCAGCTTTCTCTCCCTCACAAACTTTTATCTTGTTTTCCGGACGGTTTCGGACCGTCTTGTTCACTATTTCTTTTCGTCCGAGTAGGTGAACGGCAAGAACTTAACCATTATCAATACAGGGATTGCCGCAAACATGGCCACAATGAAGAATGTCTTGTAGCCAAGCCAGTCACTAAGCAATCCGCTCATCATGCCCGGAATCATCACTCCAAGGTTCATGATACCTGAAGCAAAGGCGTAGTGGGCCATCTGATGCTTGCCCGGTGCCACTTGTTGCATCATGAACAGGGTCAATCCTACGAAGCCAAAGCCATAACCGAAGTATTCAAATGTGATACCGCCGCCGATCAACCACGCGCTATCCGGTTGGTAGATGGCCAACAATGGGTAGACAATGAACGGAATGTTGAATACCAAACACAATGTGAACAGTGTCTTCTTCAATCCATAGTGCGAAATAAAGTAGCCGGCCAAGAACGATCCCAATACAAACGCTGCTGCACCAAACGATCCATAATAGAGTCCGATCTGCTGTTCTGTCAATCCCAAACCGCCGCTTTCGAGTGATGCTTTCATGAAAAGTGGCACGATCTTGATTACCAACCCTTCGGCAAAACGATAGAGAATAATGAAGCAGATGTAGAGGAGAATGTATTTCTTTTGGAAGAAAGTGACGATCACCTCTTTCAGCATTACCCATGTGTCGTGTGCTGATACTACTTGGTGAGTGGCTGACTCTTTATCACTTGGCAACATCTTCCAGTGGTAGAAGCCCAACAAGATCATGATTGCTCCGCAACAACCCATGATGGTCATCCACGCATTGACGGTTCCGATGCGTTCGATCAAGATTCCTGCAAGATAGACCAGTCCACCTGTTGCAGCCAACTTGGCTACATTGTAGAAAGCACCTTGCCATCCGATATATTTCGCTTGATCCTCTTTGCTCAATACGGCCATGTAGACACCGTCTGTCGCCACATCGTGGGTTGCACCACTGAAGGCAACGACTGCCAACAGCGCAATGGCGATGGCAAAGAAGTGGGGCAATTGCAAAGACAATGCCACCAATCCGAAGAATATACCCGAGCAGAATTGCGTCATTACCACGAAATATTTCTTCGTTTTGAACATCTCCAGGAAGGGGCTCCAAAGAGGTTTGATGGTCCATGGGAACATGATGATGGATGTCCAGAATGCAATTTGGGCATCCGAGATGCCTAATCCCTTAAACATCAAAGCCGTTACCATATTCAATACCACAAAGGGCATACCCATGGCAAAGTAAACGGTCGGAACCCACGCAACGGGCGATATTTGGCGTTTAATATCTTGTGTACTCATCTTTTCTTCTTTCGATTAAAGCCATTGGCTCATGAATGCATCCATCTCAGCGGCATGAGCTTCGAGGCTCTGCAACAATTTGAACTGTGCTTTGGTACGGATCAAATTATGCTTTGGGCTATGAATCTTATAGTAAGTATCGCCATTCAAATAGTCGGTCAGGAAGCGGACAGTCTGCATGTAAGTCAACAGACGGCCACCATACGGAAGCAACTTGATCTCGGTCGGTGTCAAGAATGCTTTTGCCTTCTCCATATAACCTTTCGTGTAGGCTTCAAAAATAGGAATATTGACATTGACATTGTCGAGGTTCTTGTCGTCTTCTGCTCCCGTATTGCCGGCCGTACGAATGAAGTCTCCGATGTCGGAGAGTACGAAGCCCGGCATTACAGTATCAAGGTCGATGACGCACAAGACGTGATCCGTATCGGCATCGAACAGAATATTGTTCACTTTCGTATCGCAGTGGTTCGTGCGTTTCTTCAGTTTCCCTTCCCGATAGAGTCGCTCTTGGATACACATGGCATCCGCGCGTTTCTCGATCTCGTCTACCAACTCTTTCACTTCGTCGAGGCGTCCGGCCGCATTGGCTTGGATGGCTTCGTGGAATTGCTGCAAGCGGAACTCCATATTGTGGAAGTCGGGGATTGTTTCTCCCAGTGTTCCTTCAGGAATATCTGACAACATTGTCTGGAAGTCGCCGAATGCTTTGCCTGCTTCGTAGGAGAGTTCCGGCGTTACCTCTTCGTAGCTTTTGCTGCGGGGAATAAGCAAACTGACACGCCAGTAGCTGTCTCCGTCGAAGTAATAGCGCTTTCCCTCTTTTGTCGGATAGAAGGTCAATACTTTGCGGTCGACATCACTTTCGCCTCTCTCTACGAGTTTTTCGCGAATATGAGAGGTGACGACATGTATATTGTTCTGCAACATTTCCACATTTGTGAAAATCAAATGGTTGATACGTTGCAACACATATTTTGCTTCACCTGATTCTGTCGTGACTTTCAGTGTATCATTAATGTGTCCGTTTCCGAATGGTTCAGCGGAAACTACTTTTTCTTTCAAATCGAATTGGCTTAAAATAGCCAACAGCTCTTCTTTCGTTTTAGCCATGATATTTGATCGTTTTTATTTTAATGGGACAAATATAACAAAATAATTTATATCTGCTTTCTGTTTTTATTTTACTACGATATCACTTTTTGCATCGAAGCCATTCGAAAACTCGTTCTCTTCAATCGTATAGTTGATCACGCGCTCGAGCAGGAAACGGTGATTATTCCGGTGAAATGCCGGATAGTCATTGTTTTGTCGGATCGTATTGTGGCGGAATGTAAGCCCATCGACCGACTTCGCATAGACAATCGGTTGATCGAACGTGTCGAATTCGTTGTTTTCGATAATGATATTGCTATGGAAATATTGCTGTTGATCGTCCAAATTGGGAATCTCAGGATAGATGGAAATTACAGCATTCGTGAATTGAAACATACAAGTCAAGGCATTGATAAACTTGTTGTTTCGGATGATTACATCGTGGCAAGCTCCCGTTTCGTACCACCCATTGCAGTCGCCGCACAGCAAGATGGCAGTGCCTGATGTATGGTCGTAGACATTGTTTTCAATGACAGTCTTGCGTGGGGTGCTGAACAGCGTACCACGAGCACGGTTGTTGCGGATCGTGTTGTTGGCAAAATAGACTTCAGGTGTCCACTCAAGATTCTCGATGCCGTAGGCGCCATTCTCGTCGATGCCGGCCGGAACCTCTTGTTCGAAGGAAATTTCAAACAATTTTGCGCCGTGAGCCGTCGGTTTGTCGAGAGCCTTGATGCCGGCAATGCGGTTTTTGGCATCGAACACTTCCATTACATTCGAATGGATGAACTGCACAGAGTCGCCGGCGTATCCCCATTCGAACCCGTATGCTTGCCCATGCATAT
This sequence comes from bacterium, assembly GCA_963657455.1. Taxonomy (GTDB): domain Bacteria; phylum Bacteroidota; class Bacteroidia; order Bacteroidales; family Tannerellaceae; genus Parabacteroides. The sequence continues at coordinate 53,201 of CAVKMU010000005.1, read as the reverse complement.
AGGCAGCTTGCAAGGTGTGGTCGTCAACCCGTTTTATCACTTTCAAGTAGGTGCCGTGGATATTGATGGCATCGTCCATCATGCCTTCATACAATCCGTTGATGGAGGTGATTTTCCCTTTGCAACCCGAGAAGTGGGTGGCATCGGCTTGCGTCGTGAAGTAGCGGGGATCATCATCACCGCGCAAGCAGACATTGAAATGGTCGAGCGTAATGTTTTCGCTCATTTGGGCCAATACACCCATGCCTTCTGCATAGTGAACGGTGATATCTTTCAGCGTTGTGTTCTTGTCATACGATACGAAAATGCCGGGATTGGGGCGTGCCCAGCTGCGGGTTGCCACAACGGTTCCTGCTTTCAAGAAATTGTTTTTCCAGGGCACTTTGATGGTACGCGAAGCCACTTCGACTGCTCCTTTGTTGGCAAAGCTGAGATCGCTGCTGTTGTATACGAGGTGTCGGGTGTCGCTTTCGAAGGCAATGCCGCCTTTGTTGATGCTTTCCCAACCGTCTCCTTTCGAAACCATGACGCTGTCGCGCATCTCATAGGTGACCCATGGGGCGATTTCGTAGGTGATATAGCCGTTCACGCTGTCGTTTTCCACAATCTTGATTTGGCTGATTTGTGGATTGTCGAAGTCGATACTGAAGTTCTGCAGTGTGCAATCTTCGGAGTTCAGCAATGAAACCGGCAGCATTCGTCCATGAAAGATAAACTCCGATCCTTGTCCGTCGAACACAATATTTTTCCATCCTTCCAACGGGATACCTACTGTTTTTGGATTGTCCTGATCATGGTTTGAGATAAAATACTCACGTTGCTCGGCGTTTTCCGGATAGAAATGGTAGGTGCCTTTCTGCAACTGAATAGTGATCGTCTTGCTTCCGTCTGCCTTGGGAGCAATTTTCTTCAGGGCATCGACAATGAGCGGTGCGGCATTCTCCGTGTTGTCGGGGGTTACCCCATAGTCTGCCAAGTTATAAATGCTTTTTTCGGTACAAGCGGTCAGTATTGAGGCACTCAAGAGAGCTGCCATCCAATGCCGGTGCAAATTATTCTTCATCTCTATCGTTTTTTATAGATAACACGCAAATATATAGAATTATCCGGAAAACACCAACAGTTCTTGCTGCTCGAGGAAAAAGAAGAGGCAGGCAATGAAGAATATGCCCATGGACGGATTGTATAAGTTCTCTCCTTTATCGATTCAACATAAAGCGATTTTTCTTTTTTTTATGTAGAGAGAAAAAGAGAAAGGCTTCCGGCAATTTTTTAGTTTCTCGACATGAAACAATAGTTCATTCGGGAGTGAACTCCGGTTTTCTCCCGAATGAACTGCAGTTTTCTCGGGTGAAACTTTTTCAAAGCTCGGGAGATGCTTTCCCCTTGTTGCCGATATTATTCCATGAAGTTCACCAAGGACATTATGAAAGGGTAGGGGCGTAAGAACAAAAGCCGGAACAAGACACTTTGTACCGGCTTTTCTCTTTATAGGGTAATGGACTGCTTATTATTCCAAATAGGTGTAGCCATACAATCCGGAGCGGTAGTTCGATAGGAATTCACGTCCTTCTTCGGCCGAGATATTCCCCTTCTTCACGGAGGCTGCTACCCATACTTCTATGGCGCGTGCCATTCGTTTCGGATTGAATTGTACGTATTCCAACACGTCGGCTACGGTCTCGCCCTCGATAACCTTGTCGATCACATACTTGTCGCCCTTCACCTTGATATGGACAGCATTCGTATCGCCAAACAAGTTGTGCAGGTCGCCCAAAATCTCCTGATAAGCCCCTACAAGGAAGACGCCTATGTAGTAATGCTCGCCTTGGCGCAGTTTGTGAACTGGTAAGTGATAAGAGAAGTTGCGGGTCGAGATGAAGTTGTCGATCTTTCCGTCCGAGTCGCACGTGATGTCTTGCAACGTGGCCGATTTCGTCGGTTGTTCATTCAAACGGCTGAGCGGCATCACGGGGAAAATCTGATCGATTGCCCATGAATCCGGCAATGATTGGAAGAGGGAGAAGTTGCAGAAATACTTGTCCGGCAACATCTTTGATATCTTCTTCAGCTCATCGGGCGCATGCTTGACGCCTTCTGCCATTTCGAAAATATCGCGGGCGATGGACCAAAACAGACGCTCTACCTGTGCGCGTGTCTTCAAGTCGATCAAGCCCAAGTTGAACAACTCCAGTGCTTCTTCGCGGCATTGCAGGGTATCGTGCCATGTTTCGATCAGACGGGGTTGGTTCAGATTGTCCCATAAGTTATAGAGTTCGCGCACCAATTCATGAGCATCGGGCTGCAACTCTTCGTTTTCATCGCATGCCGGCAGACTTGTACTTGCCAAGGCTTCGATGACAAGTACCGAATGGTGGGCGGTTAACGAACGGCCCGACTCGGTGATAATGTTGGGTTGTTCAAGATTAAACTTCTTGCAGACGTCAGCCAATGACGAAACGGCATCGTTCACATACTCTTGGATGGAGTAGTTCATGCTGTTTCCACTCAGAGCCGAACGCGTTCCGTCGTAATCGACGCCAAGGCCTCCGCCGATATCCACAAAATGGATGTTGAAGCCCATCTGTTTGAGTTGTACATAAAATTGGGTAGCCTCGCGGAGGGCTGTCTTGATGCGACGGATGTTCGTCACTTGACTTCCGATGTGGAAATGGATCAGCTTCAAGGCATCTTTCAAGCCATTCTCCTCCAACAATTCCAAGGCTTCAAGCAATTCGCTCGAGTTCAATCCGAACTTGCTTACATCGCCCCCCGACTCTTCCCACTTGCCGCTTCCTGAGCTGGACAACTTGATGCGGATGCCGATGTTGGGCATTACCTTCATCCGTTTGGCAAGGGCGGCAATCGTCTTGAGTTCGATCATCTTCTCGACTACCAAAAATATTTGGCGTCCCATCTTTTGGGCCAGAAGAGCCAGCTCGATGTAGCTTTCATCTTTGTAGCCGTTGCAGATAATCATGGCGTCATTGTCGATGTCAATCGAAAGAACAGCATGCAGTTCGGGTTTCGAACCTGCTTCCAACCCGATGTTGAACTTATTGCCATGGCTGACAATCTCTTCAACAACGGGTCGCATTTGATTTACCTTAATAGGATAAATGATGTAATTTTTCGCTGTAAACCCATATTCTTGGGCAGCATTTTCAAAACAATGCGATATCTTCTCAATACGATTGTTCAAGATATCGGGAAACCGAAGCAAGACAGGTGCAGCCACGTCCTGTATTTGTAGCTCTTCCATCAATTCCTCCAAATCGATGGTCGGACCGTCTGCTTTGGGCTTTACGGCAACATGCCCCTTGTCGTTCACCGAAAAATAATCCAGCCCCCAACCGTTGACATTGTACAACTCGGCTGAATCTTCAATTTTCCATTTTCTCATTTACTTCCTCTTAAAAATAAATTAAAGGTATGTTGTTAATACATTCACAGCAAATACGCTTCTGAACCCCAACGTCAGGGCGAGTTTCGCTTTAGTGGTCAAAGGTGCAAAAAAAAAACAAAAAAACAGGTTTCTTTTGAATGAATTTCACATAAGGAGTGAAATTATGGTGAAATAGAAGAAAAATAAAAAAGCACAACTTCCATCCGAAGAGGAAAGTGTGCTCTTTTAAATATGATGGGAAGCTTTTATTTCTGACTTCCACCCATGATATCCAACAATTCGTTGGTGATGGCTTGCTGACGTGTCTTGTTGTATTGTAATGTCAACTCCTGAATCAAGTCGTTGGCATTGTCGTTGGCCGTTTGCATAGCCATCATACGAGCGGCATGTTCTGCCGTTGTCGTATCCAACATGACGGTATAGATTTGTAAATTCAACATCTTTGGAAACAATACTTCCAGCAACTCATCGGTCGAGGGTTCCAGAATATAGTCTGAAACATAGCCTTCAGTGCTTTGAGTTGTTTGCCCTTCCAGTGAAATGGGAAGGTAGGATTGCTTCGTGATGATCTGCTGTGCCATGTTTTTGAAATGGTGATAGAGCAACACAACTTGATCAACTTCTTTCGATAAGAACAACTCTTGCAACCGTTTGGCCAGCGAGAGTGCCGTCTCGAACGACAGTTTGTCGGTCGCTCCTATGAAGTCGTGACAATAATCGTATCCGGCTTTGTCAAGTTCCTTGGCAACACTCTTTCCAACAGGGTAGATGACTGGGCGAATTTGCTTAGCCTCGTATTCTTTCAATTGCTCGTTCAGGGCTTTCCAAACGTTGGCATTAAACACCCCGCAAAGTCCTGAATTGGCTGAGAATACGACAAGGGCTACACTCTTCACTTCGCGTTTAGCCATCAAAGGTGAATCGATATCGTTGTTGTCGCTCAGCAAGCTGTTGAAAATTTCAGACAACTGTTGCGAGTAGGCCAACGTATGTTCGGTGGCAGCCTGAGCACGATGCAACTTGGCTGAAGAAACCATCTTCATGGCAGCCGTAATCTTTTGCGTACTATTGATTGACGCGATACGGCTCTTGATCTCTTTCAATGATGACATAGCTCTTACCCTTTACTTATTTATATGATGCAGCTACTTTGGCAGCTGTCTCTTCAATCAGTTTACCCACTTCGTCGTTGATGACGCCTTTCTTCAAAGTCTCCAAAACATCATGCGGATGTTGCGTTTGGAGGGCCTCCAAGAATGCTTTTTCAAACTCGTGAACTTTGTTCAAAGGTACGTCTTTCAACAATCCGTGCGTACCGCAGTAAAGGATGGCAATCTGCTTTTCAACCGGCATCGGAGAGTATTGCGGCTGGATCAACAACTGCGTATTCTTCTGTCCTTTGTCAATAGTGAATGCTGTCACAGGGTCCATCTCTCCACCAAACTTGGTAAATGATTCCAACTCACGGTACTGAGCTTGATCGATTTTCAATGTACCCGCCACTTTCTTCATTGCTTTGATCTGTGCACTACCACCGACACGAGAAACGGAGATACCTACGTTGATGGCCGGACGATTACCTTGGTTGAACAAATCAGTCTCCAAGAAGATCTGTCCGTCGGTGATGGAGATCACGTTGGTTGGAATGTAGGCCGATACATCACCTGCCTGTGTTTCGATGATAGGCAAGGCAGTCAGCGAACCGCCACCCTTGACAATTGGTTTCATGCTCTCCGGCAAATCGTTCATCTGCGAAGCAACTTCCTGCTGGTTGATGATGCGCGCGGCACGCTCCAACAGGCGAGAGTGGAGATAAAAGATATCACCCGGGTAAGCTTCACGGCCGGACGGACGGCGCAAGATCAAGGATACTTCACGATAGGCTACAGCCTGTTTTGACAAATCGTCATATACTACCAAAGCATGACGACCACTGTCACGAAAATACTCGCCGATTGCCGCACCGGCAAATGGCGCAAAATATTGCATGGCTGCCGGATCGGAAGCAGTTGCACTGACAACGATCGTATAGTCCATGGCGCCTTTTTCTTGCAACGTGTTGACCAATGCCGCTACAGTAGAGCCTTTCTGTCCGATAGCTACATAGATACAATATACAGGATCGCCGGCTTCATAAGCCGAACGTTGGTTGATGATGGTATCAATGGCAATGGATGTTTTACCTGTCTGGCGGTCACCGATGATCAATTCGCGCTGACCACGTCCGATAGGAATCATGGCATCGATTGCTTTGATACCGGTCTGCAACGGCTCTGTTACCGGTTGACGGAAAATAACACCCGGAGCTTTTCTTTCCAATGGCATTTCGTAAGTCTTGCCGGTGATCTCTCCTTTACCGTCTATTGGGTTACCCAGTGGATCGATCACACGACCGATCATGTTTTCGTTTACATTGATAGAAGCAATACGGCCGGTGCGTCGAACGGTGTCGCCCTCTTCGATCTGATCGGTCGGGCCGAGCAATACGGCACCGACATTGTCCTCTTCCAAGTTCATGACAATAGCTTCCATGCCATTGTCGAAGCGGATCAGTTCATTAGCCTCGGCATTGTCAAGTCCATAGATACGAGCCACGCCGTCACTGACTTGTAGCACGGTTCCTACTTCCTCCAACTTGATGCCGGTCTTGATCCCTTCCAATTCTTGGCGTAAGATGGCCGAAACTTCGCTTATTTTTATTGAATCTGTCATATAGTCTTTTATTTTCTATCCAGTAACCGTTCGCGGATCTCTTTCAGTTGGGTAGCATAGCTGGCATCCAACCGATAATTTTCCATCTGCAAGCGGAAACCTCCGATTAATTCAGGTTTGACTTCATTCGTATATTCGATCGTTCGACCTGTCAACTGCTGAAGTCTTTCAATCAAGTGCTTCTCTGTGGATTTTTCCACCGGCGATGCACTGTAGAAGATGACTTTAGTGATCCCTTTCGCCTTGCGATACATGTCACTAAAGTGATAGATGATAATCGGCAGGCAATTCTCACGGCCATGGTTCAGAAGCAGTTGAACAAATCGCCTATACAAGTCGCACACCTCGATACCTGCTGCATCGATCAGCAATTTCTCTTTGGTCTTTTTCTCGACCATCGGATTACTGATGACGGGCAACAGCTCTTTCGTGTTGTGCAGACTTTGCCTGAGAATATCCATGTCTGCATAGACAAGATCCTCTTCTCCTTTTTCTCTTGCCAAGGAGAAGAGAGCTTGCGCATATCGAGATGAAATTGTTCCTAAATCCATACCTTAAGATTTGCTGAAAGACATTTCGTCAATCAATTTATTGATGATATCCTCTTGGTTTTTGTCTCTTCCGATCTTCTCCTTCATTACCTTTTCGGCAATGGAGATGGAGAGTTCGGTTATCTCGGCTCTAACCTCGCGGATAGCACGTTCTTTTTCTTCTTGAATTTGGCGTGTTGCTTCTGTAATCATCAGTTGTGAAGCAGCAGCGGCTTTTTGTCGTGCCTCATCAATTATCTGTTCTTTTTCAGCCAGTGCTTCCTTCAAGATGGCGTTCTGTTTCTCTTTTGCTTCGGCCAGGATTTGCTCACCTTCCTTTTGGATGTTGGACAACTGCTCGTTTGCTTTACGAGCCGTCTCCAACGATCCTTCGATATAGGCTTTTCGGTCTTCGATAGCTTTGATGATGACCGGGAAACCATACTTGGAAAGGATGACCAATACGATACCGAATGACAGTACCATCCAGAAAAGAAGTCCTGAATCTGGTGTTAGTAATGACATAGGCTATCGTTTTTTGATTATTGGAACAATCCCAAGAAACATACAACAATCGCAAACAAAGCTACGCCTTCGATCAACGCACCCATAATCAACATGGAAGTACGAATATCACCTGCTGCAGACGGTTGGCGACCAATGGCTTCTACTGCACCTTTACCGATTAAACCAATACCGAGACCGGCTCCGATTGCTGCTAAACCTGCACCCAGTGTTGCACCTAACTTTGCCACACCCATAGTGGCTGCCTGTAATAAAATAGCTGATAACATACGACTTAAATTTTAATGTTTTAATTTTCTCTTTTCTTAATTATTCAATAAATATTACTTCACTCTGGCTGCTCCGATATAGTTGGCGGAGAGCAATGTGAAAATATAAGCTTGCAAACATGCAACAAACAACTCCATGCAGTTCATGAATATACAGAACAGAACGGAAACAACTGTCATGCTGCTGTTGATGATTACCCCCATCGATGCCGTGATAAAGATCAGACAAGTCAAGGCCAAGATAATGGTATGTCCGGCCATGATGTTGGCAAACAGACGGATAACCAGGGCAAATGGCTTGGTAAATACGCCAAAGAACTCAACAAATGGCATGATCGGTAGTGGAACTTTCAAGAACAATGGGGTGTTTGGCCAGAAAATGTCTTTCCAATACTCTTTTGTTCCGAACAAGTTGACAGCCAAGAAGGTGCAAGATGCCAAAACCAAGGTGACGGTTATGTTTCCTGTCAAGTTGGCTCCACCGGGGAAGATCGGAATGACACCCAACAAGTTGCTGATCAGAATGAAGAAGAACACCGTCAGCAAATAAGAACTGAACATCTTGTAAGACGGACCGATGTTCTTTTTGATGACATCCTCGTGAATGTATTCCACAATGTATTCGATCATTCCCATGAAACCACCCGGTGCTTCGCCGGGATGTTTCTTGTACCAGCGTGCTGCTCCGAGGATCAGCGACGAAAGCACGATGCAACTCAGAAAGAGACCGCAGACGTTTTTCGTCAGTGACAAATCCACCGGGCGAACTTGTGTGCCGTTGGCTGTCGTTTCTACGATTTTTCCCTCGTATTCACCTTCAGTGGCCAGAGTGAACCCTTCGTAGCTTTCCCCCTCGTGCAAGCGAGAGGAAGAGAAGAGATGCCAACCACTTGTTTCTCCCTTGACGATGACCGGCAGCGGTATCGATATTTCGTGGGAGCCGATCTCGGTAATGTGCCATGTGTAAGCGTCCTTGATGTGCGAGAAAACGATATCCTGTACATCGACTGCCTCGTCTGCTTTAGCTTGGAAGCCCGTAGCGAGAAGGCAGAGAACCAGCATCCATTTCCAAAATCTACTTTTCAATTTGTTCATTTTCTTTCTCCCTTTTTATTCGAAGCAATCGTTTCTTCTCATAGAGATATACGGTGTATGTCTCCAAAACAAGGTAGATGAAATAGAAGAGCATCATGGTGAATCCGAAAGCATGCATCTTTTCACCTACAACGTTGGCGTACAGCCACAAGAAGATAAAAGCCAAAAGGAATTTGCATCCTCTTACAATCATATAAGTAGTGACGGAAATATCACCTTTTTTATGGCGGACAGCATGCAAAAAACAGACCATAGCCAATGCCGTAATCCAATAAAACAATGGAATGGACGGATACCACGTAAAGTAGTGTTCGGGCCAAATGGTATAAAGCAAACCGCCCAAAGTGATACCTACCGCAGCATTGATAAAAGTGATCAATGCGAAGAGTCTTATTATTAATCGAAATCTCATCTTCCTGTTGTAGCTTTTTATTCAACGCAAACGGTCAGTTCGTCATTCTCAACCTTGACAAATCCGCCACCGATTTCCTGTTCGTGCGTCTTTGAGTTGACGTCGTAACGGATTACCCCCTCACGAAGAGCTGAAATAAGCGGAGCGTGATGTGGCAATACGTCGAACGAACCGCTCAATCCCGGCAGCGTAACAGCTTCCGATTCGCCTTCGAACAAAACTTGCGTCGGTGTTATGATTGTTAATTTCATTTGTTTGTTACTTAGCTTGTTGTGCTAATTTTTTAGCTTTTTCGATCGCATCTTCAATGGTTCCGACATTCAGGAATGCCTGTTCCGGCAGATCGTCCGTCTCACCATCCATAATCATATTGAATCCGCGAATGGTGTCTTCGATGGATACCATTACGCCCGGTACGCCGGTGAACTGTTCTGCCACGGCAAACGGCTGCGACAAGAAACGTTGTACACGACGAGCACGGTTGACGGTCAAGCGGTCTTCGTCAGACAACTCCTCCATACCCAAAATCGAGATGATATCTTGCAACTCTTTGTTGCGCTGCAAGATCTGTTTTACGCGTTGGGCGCAACGATAATGGTCTTCGCCCACTACCAACGGGTCCAAAATTCGTGACGTTGACTCCAATGGATCAACGGCCGGATAGATACCCAACTCTGTGATCTTACGGCTCAACACGGTCGTTGCATCCAAGTGGGTGAACGTTGTTGCCGGAGCCGGGTCGGTCAAGTCGTCGGCCGGTACATATACGGCTTGTACAGAGGTGATGGAACCCTTCTTGGTTGAGGTGATTCGTTCCTGCATGGCACCCATTTCAGTCGCCAATGTCGGTTGATAACCTACGGCGGACGGCATACGTCCCAGCAAGGCGGATACCTCGGATCCGGCTTGTGTGAAACGGAAGATGTTGTCGATAAAGAACAAGATGTCCTTGTGTTCGCCCTCGGCCGCCAAGTCGCGGAACGATTCTGCGATGGTCAGTCCTGAAAGGGCTACAGACTGGCGGGCTCCCGGCGGTTCGTTCATCTGTCCGAACACCATCGATACTTGTGATTTTGCCATCTCTTCGGGGTCGACTTTCGACAAGTCCCAGTTCCCTTCAGCCATACTCTTTTCGAACTCTTTACCATAACGGATAACGCCGGACTCGATCATCTCACGCAGCAAGTCATTACCTTCACGAGTACGTTCGCCGACTCCTGCAAATACGGAAAATCCGTTGTGCTTTTTGGCGATGTTGTTGATCAACTCCTTGATCAAAACGGTCTTACCAACACCGGCGCCGCCGAAAAGTCCGATCTTTCCACCCTTCAAATAGGGCTCCAATAGATCGATGACCTTGATACCCGTGTAAAAAACTTCTTTGGTTGTTTTCAGATCCTCGAACTTTGGCGGCTCGCGGTGGATCGGAAAGGCTCCTTTCTTGTCCAACTCTTTCATGCCGTCAATCGGGGATCCTGTAACATCCATCAGTCGTCCTTTTACCTGATCGCCGACGGGCATCGTGATTGGTGAGCCTAAAGCAACCACTTCCATTCCTCTTCTTAAGCCGTCTGTCGAGTCCATGGCTACGGTTCGCACCGTATTTTCGCCAATGTGTTGCTGGACTTCAATGATCAGCTTCTTTCCATTTGAACGGGTTATCTCCATCGCGTCATGGATACGAGGGAGGACAATGGGGTGCTCCGAAGAAGATTCGAAATGCACATCCACGACCGGGCCGATAACCTGTAAAATTGAACCTTTTGTTTCTCCCATATTCATTCTCCTTATTTTTCGACTGCAATATTACTAAAGATATGGTTTCATTTTTTTGATAAATTATTTTTTTTGTCTTTTTGCAATATCTTAAACGTTTTCGATGTCATTTTTATAGTGGAATCAGACCAATTTCATAGAAAAAACAACCAATTTTCAAGGCTATAATAACACGTCTATTTGTCTGAAACAAAGCAAAATAGAGGTGTGCCAAATTTGATGGTTTCTTTTTGGTGCCAAGTGTTTTCCTTTGTTAATCGAAAATGTCATATTTTTCATTCAGGAACAATTTTTGAACAACTCGTAAGTTTAGAAAAATTTATTCGAGAGCAAACTGCAGTTTACTCGGCATGAAACTGTAGTTCATTCGGGGGTAAACTGTCGTTTTATGCCGATAAACAGCTGCAAAACGTTCGTATAAATTATACAAAGCTCCCCTGATTGATTTCTGACTGCGGGCAGAAGTTGAGACGTTTTTCGATCGGAGATTGTTGCTTTTTTTCAAGGTTTGGATGTTGAATATCAATTTATTTTCATATTTTTGTCGAATACTATACATTGGCTTTATCTGCTGATGCAAAATATAATAAAGCAATTATATAATATGGTAGCAGAAAAACAAGGTGGAATCGGACGGAAGACATTGATAGTCAATAACAATATAGAAGAAAGCGATTTGCTATTTCCCTATATGCAAGAGATAGGGGTGGCATTGCATCTTCCGGAATCATTGACCAATATGCTGAATCTGGCATTGGAAGAAGCTTTGGTCAATTCTATATCGTATGCTTATCCCAAAGGTGAAACAGGCAAGGTGAGCTTGACAACGGAATGGAAAGAGCCTACATCTACACTTGTTTTTACGCTGGTTGATCGTGGTATTCCATTTGATCCGACTGCTATGCCGGAGGTTGATACGACACTCTCGGCCGATGAACGGCCCATCGGCGGCTTGGGCATCTATCTGATTCGGAAAATCATGACAGATGTCCGCTACGAACGGGTCAATGATGAGAATCATCTGATCATGCAAAAACGAATAGAAAGATGAAATGTGCCGGCTGACATTGCCATTTTTTCTTTAAATTCGGTTAAAGCACATTATCCATTAAAATTTATGCCGTACATTTGTATGCCCATAAAGCAAAAATTGTTTCACACACATTAAAGAAAATACGATGAGCGAAAATGGCGATTTTGAATATGACGAGGTTGAGTCTGTGAAGTTTATCCAAAACTACCTTCCTCAAGAACTGAAAGGAAAATTCAGCGATAATGATATTTATTACATTACCGATTTGATTTACGAGTTCTATGAAAGCAAAGGTTACATGGATGAGAACGTTGAGGATGACGATGCGGACGTGGAAATCGATGAAGATGAATTGGCTGCCTTTGTGGTAAAGAATGCCCAAAAGGATGGGGTCGGAAAATTTTCGCCCGAGGAAATCTTATTCATCGTTCGAGGAGAATTGGAATATTGTGATTCTTTGAATATGTTTGACTAAAAAACAAAAAGCGAAAAAATGAAAAGTATAAAAGTTTTGACCTCGTTGCTGCTTTCAGCAACATTGATCCTTTCAAGTTGTGGATCGTTGACAAATACCCAAAAAGGTGCTGCCATCGGTGTCGGTGGCGGTGCTGCAGTGGGTGCAGGTGTAGGAAAATTGGCCGGTAACACAGTTATCGGTTCTATCGTAGGTGCAGCCGTTGGTGGTGCGGCCGGTGCATTGATCGGTAAGAAGATGGACAAGCAGAAGAAAGAACTCGAGGCAGTTCTGCCGGAAGAAGCTACCGTTGAAACAGTTAACGACGGAGAAGCTTTGAAGGTTACTTTCGACTCCGGTATCTTGTTTGCAACTAACTCAAGTACGGTTAGCGCAGCTTCCAAGAGCGCATTGAAGAACTTGGCAACCAGCTTGAATCAGAATCCTAATACAGATATCAAGATTGTTGGTCATACTGACAGTACAGGAAAAGTTGACTATAACCAAACTTTGTCTGAAAAACGTGCAAAGAGCGTTTACGACTATTTGATGCAAGATCAGGGCGTAAGCAGCAAACGTATGAGCTACGAAGGAAAAGGTATCCACGAACCGGTTGCAGACAACAGTACGGCTGAGGGTCGCGCTTTGAACCGCCGCGTTGAAATCTTGATCACGGCCAACGAACAAATGCGTCAAGAAGCAGAGGCAGGCACACTGAAATAATTCAACGAATTATTCTCACAAGCACACAATATAAAGCCGAACAGGAGAGACGCAGTTCTCTTTTGTTCGGCTTTTTTGCTATATTACCCCAATACATTACAGTTTATATTCCACCATGGCAAAAAAAAGAGGAAACCCTTGCGGATTCCCTCCTTGCTGATCTCTGAGTATTCGGAGATTATTTCTTGAAGTAACGGTTGTAAAGTCCTTCGAATCCTTTGCCATGACGAGCTTCGTCTTTGGCCATTTCGTGAACCGTATCGTGGATTGCATCCAAATTCAGCTGTTTAGCGCGTGTGGCAATGCGTTTCTTGTCGGCACATGCTCCGCTTTCAGCGTTCATTCGCTTCTCCAGATTCGTTTTGGTATCCCATACAACGTCGCCTAAAAGCTCTGCGAATTTAGCGGCATGTTCAGCCTCTTCCCAAGCGTAACGTTTGAAGGCTTCTGCCACTTCCGGGTAGCCTTCACGGTCTGCTTGTCGACTCATGGCCAGATACATGCCCACTTCGGTACATTCACCCATGAAGTGTGCGTTGAGATCTTTGATCATCTCTTCGTCACATCCTTTGGCAACACCGATGACGTGCTCGTCTACGAAAGTCAAAGCACCGCTTTTCTCTTCCAATTCTTTGAACTTACTTTTGGGAACTTTGCATTGCGGACAAAAATCAGGTGCCTCATCTCCTTCGTGAACGTAACCACATACTGTACAAATCCATTTCTTTTTCATATCGCTAATCGTTTTAATTGGTTGTTGTTTTATTTGTTTTTCAGGAACAAGATCGCTTTTCTTATCTTCTCCTTTCTTCTATTGCAAATGTAGTTATTCGGAGTTTGTATGTCAAATATTAGTGGATTGAATTCATTTATCAGCAGATTGATAAAATTTATATATGGTTTTTCCTTGTAATATAATGATTGATTATCAATGTATTTTCCCTGGGTTTTTCTTGATGAAATCTTTCCAGTCGTTGTATTTCTTTTCAGTAGTAGGGCGATTGCTTTGGAAAAAATGACAGACGGCTGCCGCCAATCCATCGGTGGCATCTAATTGTGGCAGCATATTCTCTTGCGGAATATGCAAATATTTCTGCAAGACACCGGCTACTTGCTCTTTTGAGGCTTGCCCGTTTCCGGTAATGGACATTTTGATCTTCATCGGGGCATATTCAAAGATGGGAATGTCGCGTTCAAGAGCTGCGGCCATGGCAACTCCTTGTGCACGACCCAATTTCAACATACTTTGTACATTTTTTCCGAAGAAAGGGGCTTCGATAGCCAATTCATCGGGATGATAATGGTCAATTAATCCCAATACACGTTCGAATATTTTTTTCAAACGCAAGTAGTGATCCTCATACTTGTTGAGTTGGATGACTCCCATCGTTTCCAAACGGGGCTTATTGTCTTCCACGACAAGTATGCCATATCCCATGACGATCGTACCGGGATCAATACCTAATATGATGCGTTCGTGTATCATTCGGGCAATTCTATTTCTTCCAATACTGTAGTAAATCCAATAACCTTGTTTCCGAAGATAGCGAGCAACTGCTTCGAAATATGAACCCCCTCGTGCTCTATCCAAAAGTTTAGCGTATCGACATTCTTGACATTGAATTGAATGGCATAGCTTTCCGTGCCTGTTTCATTGTCATCGTGCGGAAGAACGCGGTGTAACTTCGGCGAATGCATGACACGGCTTCTTGTCGCTTGCGGAATATATGACTGTTTCAGATAGCGCAAACACGGCTCGACGATATCTTTTTCAATGCTTAACGTTATGTTATATAGGATCATACTGTTCGTTTGATTGTCTGTTTGAAAAGAAAGGAATGCACCATTGTTGATACATTCCTTTCTGTTGATTATACGTATATCGTACTATCCTCGTAAGGATTACAATTGAATCCAGCGGATATAAGCGAAGTCCATGCGGTGAGGCAAGTCGTGATTCTTCGGGAAGATACGGAAACCGATCTGCTGAGGACCAGCTTCTGTTTCTGTCATATGCAGTTCGAAGAACAACTTAGAACCTTCTTCTTTCACCAAGTCGAATTCTTTTTTCTTGATGATGACTGTCTGATTCTTTTCAGGTTCTTGCTTTGTTACAATAACTTCGACACCCAATTGTGCTTGCAGCTCATGACGGTCGACTTCCAAGAAGAAGGATGCTTCTTTTCCGACTGCCGGTCCATTGGCAGCATAGTCAGCATCGCTGGTGAATGAGCATACTTCCAAAGCATCCCAATGAGCTTCTACCTCTTCTTTCCAGGCAGCAATTTCTTTGGCTTTAGCATAATTGTCTTTTTTCAAGACGTTGGAACGAATAGCCAGCTTGCTGTAGAAACGGTCGATGTAGTCATCCAACATACGCTTCATCGTGTAGTTGTAAGCAATCTGAGACATTGAATTCTTGATATATTGAATCCATTCAGGTGAATATCCCTTACTGTTCTTTGCATAATAGGTCGGGATGATTTCTGCTTCCAACATGTTATAGATAGTCGCTGCATCCAATTGGTCTTGATACTGCTGATTGTCGTACGTACGCTTGTCGGTCAATGCCCAACCGGCTCCCTCGCGATAGCCTTCATACCACCATCCGTCCAACACAGAGAAGTTCAATACACCGTTCATTTCGGCTTTTTCTCCTGAAGTTCCGGAAGCTTCCAATGGGCGAGTCGGGGTATTCAACCAAACATCTACACCGGCAATCAAGTGACGAGCCAAACGCATGTCGTAGTTTTCCAAGAAGATGATCTTTCCTTGGAATTCAGGACGGCGTGAGATCTCGATGATGTGTTTGATCAAGCCTTGGCCACCTCCGTCAGCCGGGTGTGCTTTTCCTGTGAAGATGAACTGTACTGGGTATTTTTCGTTGTTGACGATCTTGGACAAACGATCCAAATCTGTGAACAACAAGTGGGCACGTTTGTAGGTGGCAAAACGACGACCGAAACCGATCATCAAAGAGTTTGAGTTGATCTTATCCAAGATAGAGATTACCTTGGCAGGATCACCTTGGTTCTTCAACCATGTTGCTTTGTAAACATCTTTGATATATTTTACCAATTTGTTTTTCAAAGTCATACGGATGTTCCAGATGTCTTCGTCGGCAATGTTCTGGATGGCTTCCCAATGCTTCTGATTAGACTGATCATTCATGAAGTCTTTGTTAAAGCGTTCGTGGAAGAAACGTTTCCATTCCGTTGAAGCCCATGTCGGCATGTGAACACCATTTGTAACATAGCCTACATGCAACTCGTCAGGGAAGTAGCCTTTCCACAACGGAGCAAACATGCGCTGTGACACTTTGCCGTGCAACCAGCTTACGCCATTGGCTTCCTGACAAGTGTTCAATGCGAATGTACTCATGCAGAACTTCTCATTTGAGTCGCGATTGATGCGGCCCAAGCCGATAAAGTCATGCCAACTGATACCTAACTTGCCGGGGAATTCGCCCATATAACGGCCGAACAAATCCTCGTCGAAGTAGTCGTGGCCGGCCGGAACCGGAGTATGTACGGTATACAATGAAGTAGCGCGGACAACTTCCATTGCTTGGTTGTATGTCAAACCTTCTTTTTGGATGTAGTCGACCAGACGTTGTGCGTTGATCAAGGCGGCATGTCCTTCGTTGCAGTGGTAAACTTGCTTCTTGATACCGAGCTTGTTCAACATCATGATACCACCAATACCCAGCAAATACTCTTGTTTCATGCGGTTTTCCCAGTCGCCACCATACAATTGGTGAGTAATTGAGCGGTCCCAATCGCTGTTTTGTGGAATGTCAGTATCCATCAGATACAAAGGAACGCGACCAACATTTACACGCCAGATGTTGGCATATACGACACGTCCTGGGTAAGGAACTTCCAATATCATCGGTTCGCCATTGCTTTCTGTCATCTGTGTGATCGGCAGCAAGCTGAAGTTTTGCGCTTCATAGTTGGCAATTTGCTGACCATCCATAGCCAATGTCTGTGTGAAGTATCCGTAACGGTAAAGGAAACCTACGGCACACATGTCGATATTGTTATCGCTGGCTTCTTTCAAGTAGTCACCTGCCAAGATTCCCAAACCGCCGGAATAGATTTTCAATACATTGGTCAAACCATATTCCATGCTGAAATAGGCTACAGACGGTTTGGTTGCGTCCGGCTTAACATCTACGTAAGCTCTGAACTTCGCATAAACTCTTTTGATTTCAGACATTAATTCATCATCCTTCAAGATCTCCTCGATACGTTGGTAGGAGAGGCTTTGAAGCAACTGAACAGGGTTACCGGAAGTTTGTTTCCAAAGCACTGGATCAATTTTGCCGAAAAGTTTAGCTCCGTCATGATTCCACACCCACCAAAGGTTGCTTGCCAGATCTTTTAAAACCTCCAAAGAGGCAGGAAGTTTGGATTGAGAATAAATCTCTTTCCAAATAGGATCATTTGTTTTAATATTCATTATTTTTAAGTTTATGTAATTCTTTTTTTTGTTTAAATTTTCTGCAAAGATACGATAATTATCAGATTCACACATTATTGTTTTGCATTTCTTTTTTCAGCATTTTCCATGGCAATGCTGAAAGCTTGCTGGTAATAGGTGATGAATCGGTTCCATTCTGCCTTTTGTGAAAGGGCAAAACAGTTGTTTCTGATCTCTTGCACCTCTTTTTCGGTTGCTTCAGACAATGCGAGGATCTGCTCCATAATCGCATCGGCCACTTCGAAGTAGTTGAAATCAGTGCGTTCGATAACGGCCACACCCTCTTTTACATCCTTTCCTGACACGCCGGCTTTCTGTGCCCACAAGCCGAAGCCGGCCAAGTTGGTGGTGATGGTCGGAATGCCGAATGCGATACTTTCCAACGGAGTGTAACCCCATGGTTCATAATAAGAAGGATAGACAGTGGCATCCATACCGATCAAAATGTCGTAATAACTCTTGTTCAAGATACCATCGTGACCGTTCAAATAGCAAGGAATGAAGATGATCTTCAGTTTGTCCTCCTTGTCATTTCTGAATCCGGCGCTGAAAATATAGTTGAGCACACGGTCTTCGTGCATTTGGTTGAGCCAGTGTGTGATGAACGGACACTGAGCTTTTTCCTTGTTCGGATAGTCTGTCTCGATCATCTTCTGCAAGTCTGAACGAACTTCCTTCACCCAAGCCGGAACCATGATGAAGGCAATGGTTTCACGTTGCAGGCGTACGGACGTGCGGATGCGGTTCATCGCTTCGATGAATACGTCGATTCCCTTGTTGCGGTACTCATAGCGTCCGCTGGTAGAGACGAGCATCACGTCCGGATCGATCGAATAGCCCAACATTTTCTCGGCCATATTGATCAATGTATTGCGAGCCTCGGCCCGTTTCTTGGTGTGTTCGAAGCGCGTCGGGACGAATGTCGGCTCGAATCCATTCGGGGTTACGATGTCCGGCTCCTTATCCAACAGTTGTTTGCACTCACGAGCTGTGATATCGCTGACGGTCGTAAAGCAGTCGACATAGTGTGCAGTCTGCTTTTCGATCGAATGTTTGGCTTCCATGTTCAGTTCATGGGCCATCTGGTCGCCGTTATAGCCATCCATATAAGCGTAGAGTGCCTTGTTGTTTCCTGCGATGGAGCGGCCGATCGACGTGGCGTGTGTCGTAAACAAGGTAGCCACTTTCGGTAATTGCTTTTGAATATAGAGGGCTGCCATGCCGAGCATCCACTCGTTCATGAGGGCTGCCACTTTTTTGTTCTCCAAATGGTAGAAATGGTAGAAGCTTTCTACTACTTTTCCGACGGCATAAGCGAAAATGCAAGACTCGTCATAGTCGCCATAGGCATGCAGCGAGTTGACCTGAAACTGTTCCCACATGGTGAAAAACAGGGCATCTCTCTCTGAAAAAAAAGGTTTGAAATCCACCAAAATAACAGGAGGATTACCCGGTACTTGCCATCTTCCGATTTTGACGTTCAATGTTTTTGTGCGTTCAAGCTCAGCTTTCCAGTCGCTGAATAGGGAATTGTCTTCTTTGAAGTCGGCCGGTGCAGCACCAGCCCACACGTCCGGCCCGATGAAAATGATTCTGTCCGGAGTCAGTTGCTGTAGTGTTTTCGCTTTTGTCGACAACACTGTGTATATTCCGCCCACTTTGTTACAAACTTCCCAACTGCTTTCGAAGGTGTAATCAGGCATATCTTTTACATTCGTCATGCTTTTTGTTTGTTTTTTCTTGTGTGAAAATCGTAACAATCTTGCTATTCGGCTGCAAAGGTACTCTTTTTTCTTCTTTTTCTTATAGGTGATGGGTTGATTTATACCTTAAAATTTGTAGCTTTGCACAAATTCATAAAATTAAAAGAGTATGGCAAAAAGAAGATTATTGAAGAAAGAGATTGCTTATGCCGTTGGCGATTTGTTCGCAGAAACGTTGTTTAGCTCACTATATATTCCGGGCACAGACAAAGAGAGAGCCGAAAAATTATTGGCCCGTATCTTGGATGTGCAAGACGAATATGTGGGTCGTGTCAGTGCTGAGGGCGGTAAGAATCCGGCTTTGGTAAAGGCTTATTACAAGAAACTGAAAGCCGATTTTCAGCAAGAAATAAATGCCATTGCTGACGAAATCGCATCGTTGAACAAGTAAGCCTTGGAATGAAGCAACAAATTTGTAAATTTCTCCTGCATGTGGCCGGGTGGAAATTGGGGGTCGCCGAGGGGGTGGAGTTGAAGAAATGTGTGATTTGTGTCGCTCCACACACCAGTAATTGGGATTTTGTTGTCGGTAAATTGATGTATACCTCGATCGGATTGACGGCCGGCTTCTTGATGAAAAAAGCATGGTTCTTCTTTCCGTTGGGCTTGATGTTCAAGAGTATGGGCGGTATCCCCATTGATCGCGGACGTCATACGTCGATGACAGATCAGGTGGCCGAAATGTTTCACTCGCACGATCGCTTTCAGGTGGCTATCACACCCGAGGGAACGCGCAAAAAAGTGGATGAATGGAAGCGCGGCTTCTATTATATTGCGCTGAAAGCACAAGTTCCCATCCTTTTGGCCTATTTTGATTATGCAAAAAAAGAGGTAGGAATCTTAAAAGTGTTCCATCCGACGGGCGATGCTGAGCACGATATTGCAGAGATCCGTTCTTATTATAAGGATATTAAAGGGTGCCATCCGGAAAACTTTGGCGGATAAAAAGATCTCTTGTTTATTTGAATTAAAAATTTTACATTTGTCCATCTTTCTCTTCTTTCTTGATGAAGGTAGAGGGGGATGGACTTCTTTTTTATCGGGAAAAGAGTATCGGGAAAATACCCAATAGGTTGTCTGAAAAAAACAGGGATGTTTCTTTTGAAAAGCACCCGTATTTTCCCTGAAAAATATCCGTGTTTTTGATCAGGAACACCCATGTTTTTCAAGAAGAATGGAATGGGATTATAAGTTGTTGATGTACAACAAGAATATATGATTCAACAATGTTTCCGATGAAGAGGAATGCTGATAATGAACAACCGACGAATGGACTGTTTCGATACGTTCGGTTTGAGTAAACATTTCATATCTATGGAATGATCACTCAGCGTATCAGACAGCAGTCTTGTCTATATGATGAAAAAAATTTATGGAATCAGATTTGAAAATAAGCATGATTCAGGCACCCATCGTATGGGAAGACCGACATGCCAATTTGAATTTTTTCGAGAAGCAGGTGGCTTCGTTGGCCGGTGTCAGCGACTTGGTCATATTGCCCGAGATGTTTACAACAGGTTTCTCAATGGCTCAGCAGCGATTGGCCGATACGATGGAGGGCGAAACCATGACGGCTGTGCGCCGTTGGGCCGCTACTTATGGGTTGGCTGTGGCGGGCAGCTTTATTGCCGAAGAGGAAGAACACTACTATAACCGCGCATTCTTTGTCGAGCCTGATGGCAATATTTCCTGCTACGATAAACGCCATCTGTTCAGTATGGCAGGAGAAAACAAACATTATACGCCGGGTACACGGCCGACAATCGTTGCTTACCGCGGATGGAACATAGCTCTTTTTGTCTGTTACGATTTGCGCTTTCCGGTGTGGAGTCGTAATGTCGGGGCCGCATACGACTTGGCTTTGTATATGGCCAACTGGCCTGAAGCTCGCGCTTCCGTATGGAAACCGTTACTGATGGCGCGTGCTATTGAGAATCAAGCTTATGTGTGTGGTGTCAACCGTTCGGGCGTTGATGGACAAGGCTTCCCATATCGTGGCGACTCAGTCGTTTATTCACCCAAAGGGAAGGTGTTGTTGGATGCCGGCAATGAAGAACTGTTTGCCGAGACTACTTTGCTGTCGAAAGGTGAGTTGGAAACCTTTAGGCGGAAATTCCCTGTCGGAAGCGATGCGGATGCGTTTACATTGAAATAAAAGAAAGGAATAGCAGATGAAAAATATAAAAACACCTTGGGCTTGGATCCCCTCTTTATATTTTGCCGAAGGGCTCCCATATGTAGCCGTGATGACGCTTTCTGTCATTATGTACAAGCGGTTGGAAGTATCGAACACAGAGATTGCACTCTATACGAGTTGGCTTTATTTCCCTTGGGTTATCAAACCCTTGTGGAGTCCATTTGTCGATCTGATCAAAACAAAGCGATGGTGGGTCTACACCATGCAGTTGTTGATCGGCGCCGCCTTGGCAGGTGTTGCCTTCGTCTTGCCGGGCGATACCTTTTTTCAAACGACATTGGCCTTCTTTTGGCTGATGGCTTTCAGTTCGGCTACCCATGACATTGCCGCGGATGGCTTTTATATGTTGGGCTTGACCGAAGAGAAGCAGGCCTTTTTCATCGGAATCCGCAACACGTTCTATCGCGTTGCCATGATCACGGGCCAAGGGTTGTTGGTGATGTTGGCAGGACTTTTGGAGCATCGGCTGGGGAATATTCCCTTGGCATGGAGCCTGATCTTTTTTCTTATGGCAGGTCTTTTCATCGGTTTGGCGCTGTGGCACAAATATATACTCCCGAAGCCTGCGGCTGACGCATTGCGTAAAGATGTGACAGTCCGCACGTTGTGGAGCGATTTCTTGCAGACGTTCATCTCCTTCTTTCGGAAGCGGGGCATTGTTCCGGCCCTTATTTTTATGTTGACGTATCGCTTGGGTGAATCACAATTAGTGAAACTTGCCTCACCATTCTTGTTGGATAAAGCAGAGGCCGGCGGCATGGGATTGAGCACCGGCCAGGTGGGGTTCGTCTATGGTACGGTAGGAGTCGTTGCCTTATTGCTGGGCGGTGTTCTGGGGGGCGTTTGCATTGCCCGCAATGGTTTGAAGCGTTGGATCATTCCTATGGCATTGGCCATTTCATTGCCTAACTTGGTTTATCTCTATTTGGCTTATGTTTTGCCGGAAAGTTTCCTGATAGTTAATAGTTGTGTGGCGATCGAACAGTTTGGCTATGGGTTTGGCTTTACAGGTTACACTATGTATTTGATGCAATTTGCAGAGGGTGAATACAAGACATCTCACTATGCCATTTGCACAGGCTTTATGGCATTGGGCATGATGCTGCCGGGTATGGTTTCAGGATGGATTCAGGAACAGATCGGTTATCAGTACTTTTTCATATGGGTGATGGTATGCTGCTTACCGCTGCTTTTCGTCATTCCGTTCATTCGAAATCGAATGTAAGCTGTTCGTTGCCCAACAGGTTGAAACTCATACGGTGATAAGAGGTCGTTCCATGCAGGGCGATGGCTGCACGATGCTTCTTTGTCGGGTAACCTTTGTTGTGATCCCAGTCATAATAAGGAAATTTTTCGTGCAAACGGTTCATGTAATCGTCTCGATAGGTCTTGGCCAATATTGATGCAGCCGCAATGGATAGATATTTTCCATCTCCTTTGACGATGGTCGTATGCGGAATATTAGGGTATGGATTGAAGCGGTTTCCGTCAATCAACAAGTGCTCCGGTACTGTTTTCAGCTGAGCGATGGCCCTGTGCATGGCCAAAAAAGAGGCATTCAAAATGTTGATTTTGTCAATCTCTTCGGGGGATACAATGCCAACAGACCAATCAACGGCTTCTTGTTCGATGACTTGCCGCAAGGCATAGCGTTGTTTCTCGCTCAATTGTTTGGAGTCGTTCAGCAGTTCGTTCTCGAAGTCGGGCGGCAAGATGACAGCGGCTGCATAAACAGCCCCTGCCAAACATCCGCGTCCTGCTTCGTCGCAGCCTGCTTCGATTCGTCCTTTTTGCAAATAGGGGAGGAGCATAGGCTGTCTTTTATTATTTCTTCAGTTCGAAACCAACCTTCATGCTTTTGTATTGTGAAGCCAAGTTGTTAGCCAACTTTAAGGTTGAGTTGTTGGAAATAGAAGAGAGTTTGCTCAACAAGGAGAACATCTTGTCTGCATTGAACAGGAGATCCAACTGATTGTTGCTGAGCAATACGTTGCCGGTGATGGAGGTGATGGCAGACTGTTTCAATAATTTGCCGAAGTTCATGGTGATGGTCTTGTCGCTTTGATTCAAAGAGTAAGTACCATTGATCGTTTTTCCTTTGTATATGCATTTGAATGTACTGTCTGTATTAAAGGTATAACTCATCGTTCCCTCTTTTAGTCCGAACTTTTCGCAGTAAGTTTGTACCTTCTTTTCAATCTCAGTGGCAGCTACACTTCCCGTAATATTTTTCAACACATTATCACCTTCCAAGGCAACAGCCGGGTTGGAGTAGGTCCATGTTCCTTCGATATTTGTTGTAGAAACCGTTTGTCCGCCGGTGATAGCGTTCACCGCATTTTTGATGGTAGAAGAAGACAAGATACTTTTTAATGATTGAGCTTGCGCATCCATCTCGAATCCCATCAACATCACTAAGCATAAGCTAAAAATCATTCTTTTCATTTTCGGTAAAATTTTTTGATTAAACGCTGCAAAGGTAATATTTGTTAGGCAAAAATGAGCATTTTAAGGGGCAAGATTTTAAGATGCTTCACGAAAGGAACACTTGAACAACTCCCAAAATCATGGGCATGAATCAAAAAAATCATGGGCATGAAAAAGGAAAAAGGTCGGCATGAAAAAAGAAAATCATGCCGACCTTTTTTATGTAAGACGAGATGAATGGTCATTCATCTCAAGAGTAATGCTTACGCATTCCGCTTTTTGTTCTGACGCTCTTCGCGTTGGTGTTTCAATTGATCCTGTTGACGTCTCAATTGTTCTTCTTGCATCTTCTGGGCCTCTTCCAAGCGTTTCATGAAACCTGACTTTTTCATCGGTTTGCGCTTGTTGGCTTCCAGTTTGGCCAACAGCTTCTCTTCGTTGACAGAGTAGCGGAAGAAGAGAGTCTGTCCGATAGTAATCAACGTAGAGATGAAGTAATAGTAGGTCAAACCTGATGCATAGCTGTTGAAAATGAACAGGAACATCAGCGGCATCATGTACATCATCGCTTTCATTCCCGGCATCTGCTCCTGACCGGTGTTGGTCATCTCCATGTTATACTTCGTATAAGCGATATTGGTGATGGTCATCAACAGACAGAACAAGCTGATGTGGTTGCCAAAGTATGTGGAGATCAAAGGTATTTGTGCATTCCAACTGACGACGGCATCGTAGGTGGACAAGTCTTGAGCCCATAGGAAACTCTGATGACGCAGCTCAATGGCTGACGGGAAGAACATGAATAGCGCAATCAAGATCGGCATCTGCAGCAACATTGGCAAGCAACCGCTCATCGGACTGGCTCCGGCTCTGCTGTAGAGTTCCATGATTTCGCGCTGTTTGTCCATGGCCTGTTCCTTGTTGGGATACTTGGCATTGATCGCTTCCACTTGAGGACGCAGTACGCGCAACTTGGCCGACGACATATAAGACTTGTATGTCAGCGGGAAAAGAATCAGTTTCACGATTACCGTCATGATGAAGATCAGCAGACCATAATTGGAAATAAACTTGCCCAAGAAGTCAAACATCGGAATGACGAAGAACTGGTTCACCCAACGGAATATGCCCCATCCCAGCGGAACGAGCTTCTCCATGTGAGGTTTCTCTTGTCCGTCTGCCAAATTTTTGTTGTACTTCTTCAGCATCGCGAACTTGTTCGGTACGAAATAGTACTCCAATTCGGTCGGTTGGTTGCCCAACAAATCGAAATCGATGGAAGCTGTCGAGCGGAAGCTCTTCATATAATCGCCGGTCGGGTTCGATTTCGAACTCAGCGATACATCTTTGAATCCCTTCTTGGCTGCCAACACGGTAGAGAAATACATGTCTTTGTAGCCGATCCACTGCAGTGTCTCTTTCGGAGTCTTTTCAGCATTTCCGGATGCACTCATGTATTTTTCGTCGTCGCCCCACAGCTTGTAGTGCAGTTCGACGTAACGGTCTTCGAATTTGCGTCCCTTCTCTTGCTGAAGGATGTCTTGCTCCCAAGTGAGGTTCAGCGTATTGGCTTTCGGCGACAAGATGCCGTTCAATCCGTTTGCTTTGATGGCAAGATCCAGTTTGTAGTCGTCGGCGGTCAGTGAATAGTTGAAATCCAACGAACGACCTTCGCTCAATTGCAGACGCATCGTCAGGCTGTTGGCCTCCTTCCCTTTCACCGGTGTGAAATAGAGATCGCCGGTATTGACCATTTGGTTGGCCGCTGTGATCAGCGTCAAGTTGAGCGCAGACTTATCTTCCGTGAACAATACGATCGGTTCACCTTTGTAGTTGTCGTATTCCTTCAGCGTAGCTTCTACTACGCGTCCGCCTTTGGTGCTCAGTTTTACTTCAACCTTTTCATTTTCCAATGTCACATACTCCTCGTTTCCGCTCATCAACGAAGCAAATGCTCCGAAGCTGTTTTGCAATTGCGCGGTACGGATCGAGTCGGGCAAGTCGGCCAATGCATCGGCGGGACTGGCCGTTGGCTTCTCCATTTCGGCTTGTGCCGCCAATTCGATTTGAGCAATGGAGTCTTGATAGTGGCGCTGCGCCTCGATTTGCTCCGGAGTAGGACGATTCATCCAACTGAATCCGAAGAGAACGACACCGATAAGTATAAAACCTATGATTGTGTTTTTATCCATTCTTCCGATTATTTTTCTTTGTTTTCAATAGCTGCTTTGACAAAGCTCAAGAACAACGGGTTCGGCTTCACGACAGTGCTGTTGTACTCCGGGTGGTATTGCACGCCGACATACCATTTCAATGTCGGAACTTCTACTACTTCCACCAGGTTGGTCTCGGGGTTTTCACCGGTGCACTTCATGCCTGCCTCCTCGAATTGGTGCTTGTATTCATTATTGAACTCGAAACGATGGCGATGGCGCTCTTGAATATGCTCTTGTTGGTAAGCTTCGTAGACTTTTGAACCTTTCTTTAGGATACAATCGTAAGCACCCAATCGCATAGAACCGCCCATGTTGGTGATATTCTTCTGCTCTTCCATCAAATCGATCACCTTGTGTGTCGTGTTGGGTTCCATCTCTGTCGAGTTGGCATCTTTATATCCCAGTACGTCACGCGCATATTCGATGACCATACACTGCATGCCGAGGCAGATACCCAAGCAAGGAACATCGTGTTCGCGCGCATATTTCAGTGCAGCAAACTTACCTTCTATACCACGCTGGCCGAAACCCGGGGCAATCAAAATACCGTCCATATCTTTCAACTGCTCTGCTGCGTTTTCGTAGTTCAGCTTTTCTGAATGGAACAGGTGAAGATCCAATTTATGATGGTTGTAGATGGCAGCCTGCAACAAGGATTCATCGATTGATTTGTAGGCATCTTGCAATTCGACATACTTGCCGACCAAACCGATCTTCACTACCTTTGTGGCAGTTGCTTTCTTGTTCAGGAACTCTTTCCATGCCTTCATTTCCGGGGTAGGACCAACTTCCAAGCCTGTTTTCTGCAGAACGATTTCGTCCATCTTCTGGCGTTGCAACACCAATGGTACTTCGTAAATGGTCGGAACGTCGATCGATTGGACAACCGCTTCAGGCGTAACGTTACAGAACAAGGCCACCTTCTTCAGTAAAGAGCTGGTCAGTTCGCGTTCTGTACGGAGCACCAAGATATCAGGTTGGATACCCAATGATTGCAACTCCTTGACAGAGTGTTGAGTCGGCTTTGTCTTATACTCTTTTGCTGCTGCGATATAAGGAACATATGTCAAATGAACGCAGATACAGTTCTTGCCCAATTCCCATTTCAGCTGGCGTACGCTTTCCATGAAAGGAAGCGATTCGATATCACCTACGGTACCACCGATTTCTGTAATGACGAAGTCGAATTTGTATTTGTTGCCCAACAGTTTGACGTTGCGCTTGATTTCGTCGGTGATGTGAGGAACAACCTGTACGGTTTTTCCCAAATAATCGCCACGACGTTCTTTGTTGATTACACTTTGGTAAATACGTCCCGTTGTGATGTTGTTGGCACGTGTCGTCGGGATGTTCAGGAAACGTTCGTAGTGTCCCAAATCCAAGTCTGCTTCGTGCCCGTCGACGGTCACATAACATTCGCCATGTTCGTAGGGATTCAACGTACCCGGGTCAATATTGATATACGGGTCAAACTTTTGGATAGTCACGTTATAGCCACGAGCTTGGAGCAACTTACCCAATGATGCGGAAATAATTCCTTTACCTAAAGAAGAAACCACGCCGCCTGTCACAAAAATGTACTTTGTATCAGCCACGATAAAACTATTTTAGTTGTCTTTTAATATTGTTCTGTCTCAATTCATCCAATCGAGTACACTCTTCGCCGGCCGGAAATTGCCGGAAAAAAACGTACTTTTGAACGCTATCTGAATCAAAAGGGCAAAGTTAGAGATTTTATCTCATCTTGCCAAATCTCCTTAAAAAATAATCTTTACAACCTCTTCTTGACGACCATTCTTCCACAACTATCCCATGTTGTGAAAAATAATAGCAGAGTTTCCAAAAAGTTTCTCGGCATAAAACTGCAGTTTATTCGGCATGAAACTCCGGTTTTCTCCCGAATTAACTGCCATCATCTCGGGAGAAATTTTTTGGCAATACCCGAATGGTTGTCAGAATCATCGGAAGCTGTTTTTAAGTCTCTGATTTATTTGTACCTTTGTCCCGCCTTGTCATATTTCTCCTTTTCGGCTCGATAAAATGTAACAGCAGGAATTATCGGAGAAAAAATGAGAGGAAAGAAATAATGACAATCGAAACATTATATAGTAGTATAATACACAAAACTATGATTATGTATAAATTAAAGCATTCTTTATTCGTCCTCTTATGGGCACTCGTCTTGTTGCCTTGCTGCAAAACGAATATAGACGAGCCGACAAACGACTCAGACCAAGAACCGACAGACGATACTTCGCTCAACTGGGCCGACAGTACTTTGTGGTATGACGGCAAAGCGCGCCTTGCTTCTGTCGATGCCACCCGACCGGATGTGTTCTATCTGTTGCCGACATGCGTCTCACTTTGGACAGACGAAGAGGGCAACCAACATGGCAATGCCGACCCGACAAGGGCCGACCATCTCGAGGCATGGAGGCTTTCTGCCGAGTTGGCCGATACCATTTTCGCCACCGGAGCCAATCTCTTCTTGCCCTACTATCGGCAGGCTACGTTTGGTGCCCTCGAAGGTGAGGCATCGGTTGAGGCTTATAAGATAGCTACGGCCGACGTCCTGGAGGCTTTTGATCACTACCTGAACCATTTTAACAATGGAAGACCCTTTATATTGGCAGGGTATAGCCAAGGCGGAAAGATGGTGACAGAGGTGTTGAAGCACATGGACGACGAGACCTACAACCGATTGATTGCTGCTTATGTGGTGGGCTTCGGTATTACGGCCAACGACACGATAACCCAAGCGGGCCATCATACATCACATATTCGATTGGCGCAGGACTCCATCGCATGCGGGGTGACCGTCAACTTCAACAGTGTCACAACAACAAGTGCCATCTGCCCGTTGTTATGTCAGGACAATATCGCATGCATCAATCCTCTCTCTTGGACAACCGCTGCCACTCCGGCCGTACTCCTTGCCGTGGGGCAGCCCGCCAAAGCAGATGATAACCGCTTCCCTTATGGGACGGCAGTCGTGGCAAATGATGCCAACACTCCGGTCACGGTGAGTGTTGACCCTGAGCATCATGTCCTCATTGTCGACGGAATTGATCCGCAACGCTACTTTCTTGAAGCCTTGCAAAGCCTGTTCCCGGTAGGAAACTTGCACTTGCAAGAGCTTTTTTTCTATGGCGACCATCTACGGCACAATGTATTGTTGCGCACAAATGAAATGAACTCAAAACATTAATATCAATGGATTTTCTAATAAAGATATCACGGTTTTTCAGCAAGCACATGGCAGCTATCGTCATTGCCATGGCATTGTTGGCTCTCTTCGTCCCGACAAGTGTCAGCTTTATCAAAACGAGTTACGTCAATCCTTTGTTGGGAATTGTCATGTTTGGTATGGGACTTACCTTGAAACCACAAGACTTCAAGGTGCTATTCAGCCAGCCCAAGAATGTGGTCATCGGTTGTATTGCACAGTTTACTATCATGCCATTGTTGGCTTTTCTGCTGGTAAAAACCTTCCATCTTTCGCCCGAGTTGGCGGTGGGTGTCATCTTGGTGGGCACTTGTCCGGGAGGAACCTCTTCCAATGTGATGACCTATCTCTCGAAAGGTGATGTGCCTTTGTCGGTTGGCGTGACGGTCGTTTCAACCATCGTAGCTCCTTTTATGACACCGTTTCTCACCTATCTTTATGCCGGTCAGACGGTCGATGTGAATATGCTTGCCATGTTCCTCTCCATCATACAGGTGGTGATTCTCCCTATTGCCCTGGGCTTTGTCTTCAACCACTATTTTTCTAAAGTTGCAGAGTCGGCGACAGAGTTGTTGCCTCTGATCTCTACCTTGGCAATCGTGGCAATTGTTGGGGCTGTGGTGAGTGCCAACTCTGCCAAGATCATGACCTCAGGACTGCTGATTCTCGTCGTTGTGATTCTCCATAACCTATTCGGCTATGCCTTAGGGTATGGAGCTGCCAAACTGATGAAGATGGACACTACAAAATGCCGTGCCATCTCTATCGAGGTGGGCATGCAAAATTCAGGATTGGCTACGTCGTTGGCTACCGTTCACTTTGCCCAGTATCCGCTGGCTACGATACCGGGGGCCGTATTCAGCGTATGGCATAATGTATCGGGTGCCATCCTTGCCAATTTTTTTCTCCGGCAACCTGTCCGCGAGAAAAGCGAAAAGGAATGATTTTGTTCAGACGAAATGGAAATGGATGCAGTATTTATATGGTATAGCCTTTGGATTTTTTCGAAAAATAGATTATAATTGCAGAATTAAATCAAAAGTGTATAATCATGAGCCAAACCATCCAAGTTTCAGACATTTTCCGGCCCAGCTGGAGATTGTGCAAATCGCAAATCTGGATTTTAGCCGGATTGTTGATCGGGTATATGCTGATTAGCTTTACCTTGAGTGTATTCATGACCCCATTGAACAAATCTCTTTCGGGTGTCATCGTCAGTCAGGTGATCAATTGGGTCATCTCTGTTATCTTCAGCCTTGGATATGCCAAAAACATGTTGCAAACCATTGATGGAGAAGAACCGCAATTCTCGGCCTACTTGCAGCCTATCGGTAAAATCATCAACATGATAATTGCCACAGTGCTTGTTTGCTTTGCCGTTGTCGTCGGATTTGTTTTGTTGATTATTCCGGGATTCTATTTCCTCATACGATTGCAATTCGTTTCACTCTATATCTTGGAAGAAGATGCCGGCCCTATCGAGGCTATCCAAAAAAGCTGGCGGCTTACACAAGGAAAGATGGGATTTCTTGTGATGCTTCTCTTGACACAGTTGCTTTTGGTCGTCATCGGAGTATGTCTTTTGGGAGTAGGCCTTCTGGTAACTCTTCCATTATGCAATATGTTGTGCTGCTATACTTTCCGTGAATTGATCAAACCTGTATACAAAGTAGAGGAAGAATAAAGATTTTTTAGATTGCAATTAAGCTCTTTTTCTCCTACATTTGTGCTGAAAAAAAGCACAAACATGAAGTTTCTTCAAACAAAACATATATTTTATATCGGTTGTCTGCTGGCGGTCATACCCTTGGCCGTCGCAGAAGCCATCTCCATCAAAAAATCAAAAACCGAATATCATGAGCCAAGACTGGTAGAGGCCAAATATCCTACGACACGGATCGAGGTGCCCAAGGTAGAGTTTCCGCCGTTTGTCAGCAGTGGAAAATTGGATACGATCGACTCCCCAAGAAAACCGATCACGACAAAATTTACCGATCGTGAAATCAACCACATCGGAGTGCAGGATCCTTTACGATTCAAAAACAGCTTGACCGAGATCATAGATCTCTCCCTTATTCAAGAAGACGACTATGCTTTTCCGCTTCCTAACGGCCATGTAATTTCACCCTATGGTGGAAAACGTAAGCACCATTCGGGTTATGACATCAAAACTCGCCCGAACGATACGATCGTTTCTGCTTTCGACGGAGTGGTTCGCCTTGCCAAACCCTACGCCGCTTATGGCAATGTCATTGTTGTTCGCCATTACAACGGATTGGAAACGGTCTATAGTCATAATTCCAAGAACTTCGTGAAACCGGGCGATGTCGTCAAGGCCGGCACTCCTATTGCCTTGACGGGTAGTACGGGGCGGGCAACAACAGCGCATCTTCACTTCGAAGTACGAATAAATGGCGTTCATTTCAATCCGAACTATGTGTTCAATTTCAGCCATCGGACCTTGAAAAGGGAATGTCTTATCTGCAAGAAAGTCAACGGACAAATCACCGTTAAGCCAACACGTGCCCTTCCCAATTACCTTCTGAAGAAGGATTGAGTGACGCATTGCCGACCATTTCCATCAAAGAAGAAAGATTGTTTGGGCGATGTTCCAGACCTTTTATAAAAAACAAAGGGCTTGTATGGTGAGGAATATCCTCCATACAAGCCCTTTGCTATAGTAATCGTGGCAATTATTGCTGATGTTCTTTGCGTAAAAGGTCGTTGACTGTCTTCACAGGATTGAATGTTTCGATCGGAACTTCAACAAATACTGTATTCCAATCGCTCATGGCTCCATTCCAAAGTCCCGGCAATTCCAACGCTTTCAACTCTTTTCCGTCCTTGCTCTTGTAAGAGATAAAGCCGGTATTCTTGTCCACATAGTCCGGCAAGTGGAACTTTTCTCCCTTGTAATTCTTCAAAGCACAGACCAAATCAACCGGATTGAAGTGCGTTCCTTTGTCGAAAAGTGCCTTCTTTTCCGGATCATTCATGTCAATCTGCGAACTCTCCAAGATCTGCGGAGAGACGGATCCATCAGGATTGAGGGCCAGGAATGGACCGCCGCCCGGCTCGCCTACATTCTTTACCATACCGCAAACGCGCAATGGACGGTTCAGTTTTTTCTTGATATAGAGGATCAACTCGGCATCTTCCATATACTTGATGTCGCTCTTGCGTACACAAAGATCGTTTTGCAAGAAGCGGATCATTTCTTCAACTTGCGAATGAGAATAGCGTCCCGTATCAATAAGCTTCAAATAGTTGAAGATGCGGCTCTGCAAAGAGACGAGTACGCCGGCAATCAGTTTCTTATATATTATAGTAGCAGACTTGAAACTGTCGGGAACGACGTTATCAATATTCTTGATGAAGACCACGTCTGCATCCACATCATTCAAGTTTTCAATCAGAGCACCGTGTCCTCCCGGGCGGAAGAAGAGGTTGCCTTCTTTGTCGCGGAACGGAGTATTGTCCATATTGACGGCAATGGTGTCGGTACTTGGCTTTTGGACAGAGAAAGAAATGTCGTAGGAAACAGAAAAGCGATCTTCATAGCTGGCAATCTTTTCCTTTACCAAAGCATCGAACAGGGCTTTATGTTCCGGGGAAACTGTAAAGTGAATATTGACTTTTCCGAGATTATTCTTCGCATACATGGCGCCTTCAGCCAAATGCTCTTCCATGGCTGTACGGAATGTTGACGGATAAGTGTGGAACAATAGCAAACCTTTGGGTAAATTTCCATAGTTCAATCCGTTTTCTTCCAGCAAATTAGCCACTACGGGTTTATACTGTCCGTCTGCCAACAAAGCAGGAATATCTTTGCCGGTATTCTCTTTACACTTTTGATCCAGCGCCTCATAGAATGCAAACTTCTGAATATCGGAAAAAAACTTCTTCTCGAAATCGATTGTAGGAGTATCATAATCTGCTGACAGGAAGGCGAACAGATTCTTAAACATACGGCTGGCAGCTCCTGATGCCGGCACAAATTTCAAGATTCGCTTGTTCTTTGTCAGATATTCATCCCATGCTGCAAGATATGCTTTCTGCTGTTCGGGGGTGAGTGCTCTAATGCCTTTTTCAACGGATGCCGAAGACTCTATTTCCAAGAAGGGGAAGCCTTTTTCGAAACAAGCCAACTCCTCGTTGATTTTCTCTTCAGCAATTCCTTTATCAGCTATCTGTAATAAGTCTTTTGCGTTTAGCATAGTATATATTTCGTTTAGAGTTTGTTATTTGTTTGTAATTCACAAATGTATAAAATTACTGCAAATATAATTGCTATAATTAAAAATAAAAGATACTTTTACCTGTGAATTATCAAAAAAGTTTCCCCGATTAGGGCATTTAAAGAAGAAGGCTTATGGAAACAGTTCAACCATTTTTTACCGAAGAGGAAAAGAGAGAATTCTTTTCGAAATACAGGGTATTACTACATCATCTGTATGCTTGCTTGGAAAAAGAAGATCTGCCAAAGATAAAAACATTGATGAAAGATGTCGTAGCACAAGAGTGTTACGGACGAGATAAAAACGGAATCAACGGATTGCTTAGGAATATTGACACCGTCTTGATTGCTACCGTGGAGATAGGTCTGCGCCGTACGTCAGCTATTGCCTTGCTGCTCTATCGGCCGGTCTACAAGAAAATTATAACAGAGGAGAAGGTGCGCGAGTTGTTTGGTGAAGAGGTGGCCACAATGATTCGGCGTCTGCTCAAAACATCTGATCTTTATGCCCGCAACACGGCGGTCAACTCGGAAAATTTCCACCATCTGTTATTCTCGTTTGCCGAAGATGTACGCGTTATCTTGATCATGATTGCTGACCGCCTCTGCATGATGCGGTTAGGGAAGAAGTTGACGGAAGACGATCGTATCCGTCTTGCTACTGAAGCGTCCTACCTTTATGCGCCATTGGCCCATCGTCTTGGCTTATACAAGATAAAAGGCGAGCTGGAAGACTTGTCATTGAAATATCTTGATCGGAAGCAATTCGATTTTATCAAGCAGAAGCTGAATGAGACGAAACGTTCACGTGATGCCTATATCGCGAGGTTCATTGCTCCGATAAAGGAGAAACTTGAGCAAGCTGGCTTCCATTTTGAGATCAAGGGGCGTACGAAATCCATCTATTCCATCAACAATAAGTTGAAGAAACAGCAAGTCAGCTTCGAAAACATTTACGATTTGTTTGCTATCCGCGTGGTATTGGACACTCCATTGGAGAAGGAACGCTCCGATTGTTGGCAAGTTTATTCCATTGTTACCGACATGTATCAGCCCAACCCAAAACGGTTGAAAGATTGGATCTCGATTCCAAAATCGAATGGTTACGAGAGCTTGCACATCACTGTGATGGGTCCTGAAAACAAATGGGTGGAGGTGCAGATCCGAACGAAGCGAATGGACGAGATTGCCGAGCGCGGTCTGGCTGCCCATTGGAGGTATAAAGGAGTGAAAGCCGAGAAAGGATTGGACGAATTCATGAATACGGTCCGAGCAGCTTTGGAATCGCAGGAGACCAATCCGATGGATTTGATGAAGAACTTCCGCATGGATCTTTACAAAGATGAAATATACGTATTCACTCCGACGGGCGAACTGATCAAATTACCCAAGGGTGCTACCGTATTGGATTTCGCCTTTGCCATCCATACGAAGTTAGGATGCAAATGTGTGTCTGCCAAGGTTAATGACAAGAATGTCCCTATTAAATATGTATTGAACAATGGTGATTCAGTGTCGGTCATCACTGCTCCTTCGCAATCTCCCAAACGAGACTGGCTGAACTTCGTTGCTACGTCGAAAGCGAAGGCCCGCATCAAGCAAGCTCTTCGTGAAGAGACAGCCAAAACGGCTAACATGGCTCGAGAGATGTTGCTCCGTCGTATGAAGAACCGTAAGATTGAGATGGACGAACCCACGCTTATGCGCTATATCAAGAAGAAAGGATACAAGACAGTCACCGACTTCTTCCTTGACATTGGCGAGGAGCGTTTGGACACGAACAGCGTAATCGATGAATATGTTGAGCAATGGAAAAAGGAGACAGAGCAAACCGAACATGTCGTACAGCGCAGTGCTGAAGAGTTCGTATCGCCCACATCTGCAGAAGAAACAGCCACCAATAAGGATGTACTGGTCATTGACAAGAATCTGACCGGCATTGAATATAAGTTGGCCAAGTGCTGTAATCCGATCTACGGTGATGATGTCTTTGGATTTGTCTCGACACAGGGCATCAAGATCCACCGCATGGATTGCCCCAATGCTCAGGAGATGTTCAGCAGGTTCGGCTATCGTATCATCCGTGCCAAGTGGAGTGGGAAGGGCGACAATGGATATGTCGTGACGCTTCGTGTCGTAGGACGCGATGATATTGCGATTGTAACCAACATTACTTCCGTCATTGGAAAGGAAGCGGGTGTTTCACTTCGTTCGCTGAATATCAATTCTGTGGATGGCCTCTTCCAGGGAACGTTTGCCGTAATGGTCAAGGATACTGCCACTTTGAACCAGCTGACGAAGAAGATCAACACTGTCAAAGGCGTGAAGAGTGTCGATCGTTTGAACACATGAAAAGCAACAATCTCCTATAAAAAGGAAAGGTATCGAAGATCTGACCTTCGATACCTTTCTTTTATTTGTCGGAGAAAAATCAGTCAAGCTTCAGTACGGCCAGGAAAGCCTTCTGTGGCACTTCGACCGTTCCGATCTGTTTCATTCGTTTCTTTCCCTCCTTTTGCTTTTCCAACAACTTGCGTTTACGGGAGACATCACCTCCATAACATTTGGCTGTCACATCTTTACGTACAGCTTTTATGGTCTCGCGGGCGATAATTTTCGCACCGATAGCAGCCTGGATGGCGATCTCGAACTGTTGGCGCGGGATCAGTTCTTTCAACTTTTCGCACATTCGTCGGCCAAATGCCACACTGTTGTCGACATGTGTCAGTGTTGAGAGGGCATCGACCGGCTCGCCGTTCAGCAAAATATCCAATTTTACCAACTTGCTTGGGCGATAGTCGTTCAAGTGATAGTCGAAAGAGGCATACCCTTTCGAGATACTCTTCAGTTTGTCGTAGAAGTCAATCACAATCTCGCCCAGTGGCAAGTCGTAGAAGATCTCCACACGGTCGCCCGAAATATAGTTTTGTTTTACCAATATACCACGTTTACCCAAACAGAGGGTCATGATCGGACCGATATAAGTGGTGTTCGTGATGACGGATGCCCGGATATAAGGCTCTTCGATATGGTCTATCAGCGTCGGATCGGGCAGGCCGCTTGGGTTATGCACCTCCTTGCAATTGCCTTTCTTGTCATATACTAGATAAGAAACGTTCGGCACTGTCGTGATGACATTCATGTTGAATTCGCGGTCCAATCGCTCTTGTACGATCTCCATATGGAGCAATCCCAAGAATCCGCAACGGAAGCCGAAACCCAAAGCGGCCGAGCTTTCCGGTTGGAAGGTCAGTGAAGCATCGTTCAATTGCAGCTTCTCCAGAGAAGCACGAAGGTTTTCGAAATCTTCCGTCTCGATAGGATAGACACCGGCAAAGACCATCGGCTTCACCTCTTCAAAGCCGGCAATCGCTTCCATCGCAGGACGTCCCACATGGGTGATGGTATCGCCTACTCGCACTTCGCGCGATGTCTTGATGCCGGATATGATGTA
Source organism: bacterium (assembly GCA_963657455.1). Classification (GTDB taxonomy): domain Bacteria; phylum Bacteroidota; class Bacteroidia; order Bacteroidales; family Tannerellaceae; genus Parabacteroides. The sequence continues at coordinate 16,261 of CAVKMU010000005.1, read as the reverse complement.
TCCTACGTCGCCCGTCCGCACCTCGTCGCGCGGCGACATGTCGAGTTTCAGCACACCTACCTCATCGGCATCATACTCTTTGCCGGTGGCAATGAATTTGACACGGTCGCCTTTGTGGATTACACCGTTCTCCACCTTGAAATAAGCGATGATACCACGGAACGAGTTGAAGATAGAGTCGAAGATCAGACACTGCAGCGGGGCATCTTGATCGCCTTGGGGAGCCGGAATTTTCTCGACAATGGCATTCAACAACTCCTCGACACCTTCGCCTGTCTTGCCGCTGGCGCGCAAGATCTCGCTACGGTCACACCCCAACAGCTCGATGATCTCATCTTCCACCTGCTCCGGCATGGCACTTGGCAAGTCGATCTTGTTCAATACAGGAATAATCTCCAAGTCATTTTCGATAGCCATATAAAGATTTGAAATCGTCTGAGCCTGAACGCCTTGCGAGGCATCGACAATCAGTAAGGCACCTTCGCAAGCGGCAATCGAACGGGATACCTCATACGAGAAGTCAACGTGCCCCGGAGTATCAATCAGGTTGAGGATATACTCCTCTCCTTTATACGAATAATTCATCTGAATTGCATGGCTCTTGATGGTGATGCCGCGTTCACGCTCGAGTTCCATATCGTCAAGAACCTGTGCTTGCATGTCGCGCCCCTCAACGGTTTTCGTAAATTCGAGCAAACGGTCGGCCAGGGTACTCTTCCCATGGTCGATATGAGCTATAATGCAAAAATTTCGGATGTTCTTCATTAATTCTTTCTTATATTGTTTTTATTAATCGTCAGATCGGGTAACCAGGCCGTTTTTTTGCCACGAAAACAATCCGCCGCGGAGCCTGTTTGCGCCGGTCCGTTCTTTTGGATGGTGCAAAGATACTATTAATATATTTACTATAAAAAGTTGTTTCGAAATTTCTCATCGCGCTCTTTGGGTAAGATCAGAGCGACTGCTGCCGCTTCTCTTTTCGAAACTCAAGACATTTTTCCTGAACAATAGAGTAGGAGTGCCGCCTCGTTTTTTTTATTCAAGCCGAGCTTCGGAGAAGATGCTCCCGTGTTTCGAAAAGTTTTCTCGGCATAAAACTGCAGTTCATTCGGGAGCAAACTCGAGTTTCATGCCGAATGAACTGCAGTTTTCACGGGAGATATTTTTTCAGTGCTCGGGAATAGTTAAAGAGAGGATGGAAAATGAATTTTGGTAACGTATCGAGATAATATGGGTAAATATACGTAACCGGTTGAAAATTAAAAAGAAGATGATATTGGAAGTGGTGTGAATCGCATAGGTTTTAATTGTTAATAATTTATAAATTCCTCGCTAAATCTTCCGCATTTGGAACATTGTTATTTCAATCCATCCCAATTTGGAAAACCTATTCTGAGAAAATGCCCTAAACAGCTCCCAAATAAGGTTAAAAGCATACATGCGTGTGAAAATTTAGTCGAGAAAAATAGTAATTTTGCATCGGATTATTGAATTAATTCAACATAGCAAGTACGTAAATTATTATTCAAACATAGGAAATATGAAGAAGCATTTCTTGAAAATTTTAGTAACCCAAAGCAAGGTCGTTGCAATATGTGCGGCGGGTTTTATTCTGTTCTCTTGTGGAAACAGTCAGGGTGGAATGAAATTAGGCGATGATGAATTTACTGTAACTACAGTGAGTACAACTTCAAGTAATCAGACCACTTCTTATCCTGCCACCATCAAAGGTACACAGGATATCGAAATCCGCCCTCAAGTGTCGGGCTTTATCGTAAAACTGTGTGTGGATGAAGGTGCAACCGTTCGTAAAGGTCAGGCCCTTTTCCAGATCGATCCGACACAATATCAGGCAGCGTTCAATCAGGCCAAGGCCGCTGTTGAAGCAGCAAAAGCCAGTTTGGAAACTGTAAAGTCGACTGAAGCCAACAAGAAGTTGTTGCATGAGCAGCACATCATCAGTGACTTTGAATATCAGACAGCCGTCAACAATCTGTTGTCGGCGAAAGCATCCTTGTCGCAAGCAGAAGCTTCGCTGACGGCTGCACGCCAAAACTTGGGCTTCTGTACGGTAACGAGTCCGTCAGACGGCGTTGTCGGTACCTTCCCTTATCGTGTAGGTAGCTTGGTAGGTCCTTCAAGCGCTCAGGCCTTGACGACCGTTTCAGAGATCAAACAGATGTACGTTTACTTCTCCATGACAGAGAAAGAGTTGTTGCGCTTGACGAAGGCCGGCGGCACTTTGAAAGAACAATTGGAAAAGATGCCGGCAGTTCAGTTGCAGTTGTCCGATGGTTCGATCTACTCTGAATCAGGAAAGATCGAAGTAGTGAGCGGTGTGATCGACCAGTCGACCGGATCTGTCAGCATGCGTGCTCTCTTCCCTAACAGCGAAAACATTTTGCGAAGCGGCGGTATGGCCAACGTGATTTTCCCATATACGATGGAAAATGTCATCTTGGTTCCGCAGTCAGCTACCCAAGAGATTCAGGACAAGAAGTTCGTTTATGTATTGCAGCCGGATCAAACGATCAAGCATACGGAGATCACCATCTCGAACTTGAACGACGGAAAGAACTACATTGTAACCGGCGGTTTGAAGGTCGGCGACCAAATCGTAGTGGAAGGCGTTCAGAAGTTGAGCGACGGTCAGCAGATCGTTCCGATTACACCGGAGCAGCGGAAGGCTAAATACGACAAGGCTTTGCAAGACCAGCATGACGGAAATATCCAAACTGCTTTCCAATAAACAATAACAGGACTGAAAAAGTCAGGTCAGAAAATGTAAATCATTTAAATAAAAAACAAGAATGAAGTTAGATAGATTTATTAATCGTCCGGTACTGTCAACGGTCATCTCTATCTTGATTGTGATTTTGGGTGTGATCGGTTTGGTCACTTTGCCTATTGAACAGTATCCGGATATCGCACCTCCAACCGTAATGGTAAGTGCCACATATACGGGAGCCAATGCACAAACTGTGTTGAACTCAGTGATTGCACCGTTGGAGGAGCAGATCAATGGTGTAGAAAACATGTTGTATCTTAGTTCTTCTGCAACCAATAATGGTACGGCCTCTATTACTGTTTACTTCAAACAGGGTACCGATCCGGATATGGCCGCGGTCAACGTGCAAAACCGAGTCTCCATGGCGCAAGGTTTGTTGCCTGCTGAAGTAACAAAGATCGGTGTTACTACTCAGAAGCGCCAGACTTCTATGTTGTTGATCTTCTCATTGGTGGATACTGAAGATAAGTATACCAACGAATTCATGGAAAACTATGCCAACATCAACGTCGTCCCTGAGTTGAAACGTGTGAAAGGTGTAGGTGAAGCCATGGTGATGGGTAATGACTACTCTATGCGTATTTGGTTGAAACCGGATATCATGGCCAAGTATGGATTGCTCCCGTCCGATATCTCTTCGGTATTAGCTGAGCAGAACATCGAAGCCGCTCCCGGTCAATTAGGAGAACGTAGTAACCAAACTTACCAGTATACGCTCCGTTATAAAGGACGTTTGCAAGAAGAACATGAGTTTGAGGATATCGTTATCACAGCTCTTCCGGATGGTAGACTCCTTCGTTTGGGCGATGTGGCAACGGTGGAGTTGGGCCGTCAGACGTACCAATATTTAAATAAGGTAGATGGTCATAAAGCGGTGACCGGTATCATCTTCCAGATGGCAGGATCAAATGCAACCGAAACAATCGGTAATTTGGAGCAATTGTTGGCACAAGCCCAAGAGGTCATGCCGGCCGGTATGAAAGTGAACATCGCACAGAGTGCCAACGACTTCTTGTTTGCTTCTATTCATGAGGTTATCAAAACCTTGATCGAAGCCTTCTTGTTGGTATTCATCGTAGTGTATGTCTTCTTGCAAGACTTGCGTTCAACCTTGATTCCGGCTATTGCCATTCCGGTTGCCTTGATCGGTACCTTCTTCGTCTTGAAGATTATCGGCTTTAGCTTGAACTTGTTGACATTGTCTGCGATGGTCTTGGCCATTGCGATTGTAGTCGATGATGCGATCGTCGTCGTCGAGGGTGTCCATGCTAAGTTGGATCAAGGATATAAATCAAGTAAACAGGCCTCCATCGATGCCATGAGCGAGTTGGGCGGTGCGTTGGTTTCTATTACTTTGGTCATGATGTCCGTGTTCGTTCCGGTAAGTTTCATGGAAGGAACAGCCGGTACCTTCTACCGCCAGTTCGGTTTGACAATGGCTATTGCCATCGGTTTCTCCGCCTTGAACGCCTTGACCTTGTCTCCGGCTCTTTGTGCAATTTTCTTGAAGCCGCACGATGCAGAAGGACATGAGAAGAAATCTACCTTCATCTCTCGTTTCCATGCTTCGTTCAATGCCTCATACGACAAACTGTTGGCAAGCTATAAGAAACGAGTGGTCTTCTTCATTCAGAAGAAAGTATTGGCTTTCGTTTTGGTGGCTGCCTCAGTCGTTGTCTTGATGGTATTGATGAAGACGACCCCGACAGGTATGGTGCCGAACGAAGATACAGGTACTATCATGGGTGCCATCACTTTGCCTCCCGGAACAACTCAGGAACGTGCCCTCGAGGTATTCAACCAAGTTGACAGTTTGGTGGCTTCTGATCCGTCAGTTCAGTCTCGTACTATCATCGCAGGTTATAGCTTTATCGGCGGTCAGGGTCCGAGCTACGGTTCTGTCATCGTCAAGTTGAAAGACTGGGAAGAACGTTCATTGATGCAAAACTCAGATATCATCTACGCGACATTGTTCATGCGTGCGCAGAAAGTGATCAAGGATGCACAGGTATTGTTCTTTACTCCTCCTATGATCCCCGGTTACTCTGCATCAAGTGATATCGAAATGAACATGCAGGATAAGACGGGTGGTTCGTTGGATCACTTCGCTGAAGTAGTCAATAATTATATTGAAGCGTTGAAAGCTCGCCCGGAAATCAATACTGCACAGACGACCTTCAACCCGAAATTCCCTCAATATATGTTGGATATCGATGTGGCAGCCTGCAAGAAAGCCGGCATCAGTCCGAGTACGATCCTGTCAACCATGCAAGGTTATTTCGGAGGTCTTTACTCTTCCAACTTCAACCGTTTCGGTAAGATGTACCGTGTAATCATTCAAGGTACACCGGAATCGACGAAAAATGTCGAAGCTTTGAACCGTATCCAGGTGAGAAATGGTGGCGAGATGGCGCCGATTACGCAGTTCGTATCGTTGCGAAAGGTTTACGGACCGGATATCATCAACCGTTTCAACATGTATACTTCTATTAAAGTCATGGTTTCTCCGGCCTCAGGTTATACATCAGGTCAAGCCTTGCAGGCTGTATCTGAGGTAGCTAAAAAGAACCTCCCGACAGGTTTCAGTTATGAATTGGGCGGTATGGCCCGTGAAGAGGCTCAGAGCAGCGGCAGTTCGACCGGTATCATCTTCTTGCTCTGTTTCGTGTTCGTATACTTGTTGTTGAGTGCTCAGTACGAAAGTTACATTCTTCCGTTGGCCGTATTGCTCTCCGTGCCGTTCGGTTTGATGGGTAGCTTCATCTTCGTCAACGGATTTGCCGCATTGGGTAGTATTTCGGCCTTGAAGATGATTTTGGGAAGTATGTCAAATGACATTTACATGCAGATCGCCTTGATCATGTTGATGGGTCTGTTGGCGAAGAATGCCATCTTGATTGTAGAGTTTGCTCTCGAACGTCGTAAGATGGGTATGAGTATCAGTTGGGCAGCTGTCTTGGGTGCTTCCGCTCGTCTTCGCCCGATCTTGATGACATCATTGGCCATGATCATCGGTTTGTTCCCGTTGTTGATTTCAACCGGTGCGGGTGCTCATGGTAACCGTACATTGGGTGCATCAGCAATCGGCGGTATGTTGATCGGTATGATCTTCCAGTTACTTATTGTTCCTGTATTGTTCGTGGTATTCCAATACTTGCAAGAGAAAGTGAAGCCGCTTGAATGGGAAGATTTGGATAACAGCGACATGAAGTCAGAAATTGAACAATACGCAAAGAAATAAGAAATATGATGCATAAAAGAAATATAATCATGATGGCGTGTGCAACTGCTTTATTGAGCAGTTGCCACATCTACAAGGCATATGATCGCCCTGATACAATCGATACGGCAGGAATCTATCGCGATCCGGTTTCGGAAACCGATACGTTGTCCACCACTGACACGACAAATATCGGCAATGTCTCTTGGAGAGAAATCTTCAAAGATCCGAAATTGCAGGCATTGATTGAAGAAGGATTGGAGAATAATGTAGATATGCAAGCCGCTGTTTTGCGCGTGGAAGAGGCAAAAGTGTTGCTTACTTCGGCTCGCTTGGCTTATTTACCGACCATCAATTTTGCTCCGCAAGGGTCATTGACAACAATAGGTAACAGCGATTATGCTAAAGCCTACTCAACACCGTTGAGTGCCACGTGGCAAGTTGATCTGTTCGGCAAACTGTTGAACGCAAGCCGTAGCCAGAAGACCTCGTTGCTTCGGAGTGAATATTCACAGCAGGCGGTTCGTTCGCAATTGATCAGCGGCATCGCCAATACCTATTTTACCTTGTTGATGTTGGATCGTCAGGTGGAAATCACCACAGAGACGGCAGGCATTTACAAAGAGAATGTACGTGTGATGGAAGCGATGAAGACGGCCGGTATGACCACTGAGGCAGCTGTTACGCAGTACCGTGCTGCTTATGAAGCTGTTCAGGCTTCTTTGATCGAGTTGAAGCGCAGTGTCCGTGAGACAGAGAACTCACTTTCTGTCCTTTTGGCTAAGGCTCCGCAGCATATTGACCGTACAACGCTGGACGAACAAGTCATGCCGGAAGAATTGATGGCGGGCGTTCCTTTGCAATTGTTGGAAAATCGTCCTGATGTGAAGATTGCAGAAATGACATTGGCGCAAGCTTATTACTCAACCAACCAGGCTCGTGCAGCATTCTATCCGGGCTTGAACATTACTGCTACGGCAGGATGGACAAACGGTTCGGGTATTACAGTTTCCAACCCGGGTCAGTTCATGTTTCAAGCCTTGGCTTCTTTGGCACAACCTATCTTCAATAACGGCAAATTGATTGCAAATTTGAAGGTTACCAAGGCAGAAGAGAAGATTGCTCAGATGAATTATCAGCAAACCATCTTGTCGGCCGGCAAAGAGGTCAGCAATGCTTTGCATTTGTACGACGCGACCAACAAGAAACTGCTTCATGACAGAGCACGAGTTGCTGATCTGACGAAGGCAGTCGACTATACAAAAGCCTTGTTCCAGAATGCACAAGCAACTTATTTGGAGATATTAACCGCTCAACAGAACCTGCTGAGTGCTCAATTAACTGAAGTTTCGGACAACGTACAGCGCATGCAAGCAGTCATTTCACTGTATAGCGCTGTGGGCGGTGGCCGAGAATAAAATCGAAGTTCTATGAGTAACACAAACATTAGTCCGTTAGCTTACGTTGATCCGTCTGCTCAGATTGGAAACAACGTTACGATTCATCCGTTTGCCTATATTGACAAAAATGTTGTCATTGGCGACGATTGTGAGGTGAAGCCCTACGCCAGTGTTTTGAGTGGTACGCGCCTTGGAAAAGGAAACCGTATTTTTCAAAATGCCGTATTGGGTGCCGAACCACAGGATTTCAAGTACAAAGGAGATGAAACGATTCTTCAGATCGGAGACAATAACGTCATCCGTGAAAATGTAGTGATCAACCGTGCTACTTTCCCTGAAGGAAAAACCGTGATAGGAAACGGCAATTTCATTCATGAAGGATCGCATATCTCTCATGACACGCAGGTGGGTAATTCATGTGTCATCGGATATGGCAGCAAGATTTCCGGCAATTGTATCATTGAAGATTGCGTGATCTTTGGCGGTAATATCTTGGCAAGCCAAGGGACACGTGTCGGTTCTTGGTCGTTGATCCAGACCGGTTCGCGTTTCCATAACGACATTCCCCCCTATATTGTAGCGGCAAAAGAGCCGATTGCTTACTATGGTGTCAATGCCGTTGTTTTGGCGCATGAGAATTTTTCGGAGAAGATCATCAAGCATATCAGCCATGCTTACCGAATCATCTACCAGGGCCATTGCAGTATCTTCGATGCTATCTTGATGATCAAGGATCAAGTTCCGCCAAGTCCGGAGATTGAAAACATCATCCAGTTTATCGAATCTTCCAAATTAGGAATCATCCGCGAATAACGGAAACATACTTTACATAAAAAAGGCATGCCGCAGTTTTTGTGACATGCCTTTTATTTTATCTGTCATTCGTCTATAAAAAAACAACGGATGAAAAACTACTTTTACATCCTCTAAAGCAATGAAAAAAATCATGCCGAGCTTTTTCCAAAAAGCTCCCGAACAATTTTGAAAAAGCTCCCGAAGAATTATTGGTTGAGTTCCTTTACCTTTTCGGCGATCTTTTCCATCAACCATTTGGGAGTCGAGGTGGCTCCGCAGATACCGACCGTAGAAACGAAGTCGGGTAGCCTGTCGGTAATCTCTTCAGCCGAAGAGATGAAGCAACTGTGAGGATTGGCTTTTCGGCACTCCTCGAACAGCATCTTCCCGTTTGAGCTTTTTTTGCCCGCTACGAAGTAGACCCAATCATGTTCCGCAGCGAATTTTTGGATATTAGGCAAGCGATTGGCCACTTGACGGCAGATGGTATCGTAATAATTGAATTGTACATTGGGGGCAATCCGTTTCTCGATTTCTGCCACTACTTGTCGGAATCCGTCCAAAGACTTGGTGGTTTGTGAGAATAGCGCAATGTCACGAGTAAAATCCAACCTGTCGAGATCCTCTATTTTCTCCACAACAATGGCTGTTCCTTCCGTTTGTCCTACCAAACCATTCACTTCGGCATGGCCTTTCTTTCCGTAGATTACCAATTGGGTGTGGCTGTTTTGTGTCTCTTGGTAGCAACGATGAATCCGCTTTTGCAGTTGTAAGACGACGGGACAGGTGGCATCCACAATCTGAATGTGGTTCTCTTGGGCGACTTTATAGGTGGAAGGGGGTTCGCCATGAGCACGTAACAGAACTTTTACATCCTTCAAACGGGTGAAATCGTCGTGATCAATTGTGCGCAGCCCCATGGCTTCCAGCCGCTCCACTTCCAAACTGTTGTGCACAATATCGCCAAGGCAATACAATACATCTGTATTGACCAGTTCTTTCTCTGCATGGTTGATGGCGTTCACCACTCCAAAACAGAACCCGGATCCTTTGTCGATCTCTACAATCATCGTTTTTTTTACTTTTCTACACAGTGTCTATATTGTGCCAAGAGCCATGCCTTTTGTTCTTCACGACTCATGTTTGAATTGTCTAATACCAAAGCTTCGGGAGCTTGGCGCAAAGGACTCTCTTCGCGGGTGGAGTCGATATAGTCGCGTTTTTTGACATTTTCAAGCACTTCCTCGTAGGATACTTGTTCGCCTTTGGCTTGAAGTTCTGCCAACCGTCGCTGAGCACGCACTTCCGGTGAGGCTGTGATGAACAATTTCAACTCTGCATCAGGGAAAACCACGGTTCCGATGTCACGTCCATCCATGACAATACCTTTTTCTTTCCCCATGTTTTGTTGTTGGGTCACCATGGCCTTGCGGACAAATCCAAGAGCCGCAATCAGGCTTACCTTGTCGGCTACCTCCATGCCGCGGATCTCTTTCTCGACATTTTCCCCATTGAGGTAGGTGTCGGCTTTCTCCGTTGTGGCATTGAAGCGGAAAGAAATGGTTATTTGTGGCATGGACTCTTTCAGTGCTGCTTCATTGATGCGATTCCCTTCGATATATCCGTGTCGTAGGGCGTACAACGTAACGGCACGATACATAGCGCCGGTGTCAATATAAACGTAACCGATCTCTTTGGCCAGTTCTTTGGCCATCGTGCTTTTACCGCTCGACGAGTGTCCGTCTATTGCTATTACAATTTTCTTCATGATCTATGTTTATAGTTTAAAGCCGGAGAGGCTGGTGGAGATGCCGATCATCAGCGACATGGCTGACGGATGGTATTTGGCTACTGAGGCACTGACATCAAACATTTTGATATGCAAGCCGACCCCTGCCGAGAAGCCTGCCAAAGCATTGCCGCCATCCAGTTTCATATCGAAGGATCGTTTGGGATTGTATCCGACTCCAACCCAAAAATTGTCGGAAGGAAGCCAGTCAATACCGATCACCAAATGCTTCATGAATGTTTTACCAAAACCGTCTCCTTGATTATCATCGCTTGTTGTTGTCGTATTGTCAACTGTATCAAATTTCCAACGATTTAAATACAGAGCCGTCAATGACAGACGTATCGGGGCATGTGCCATCTGTTTGGAGATACCCAGTTGGATATCCCATGGCATCTTTTGTCGCTCTTCGTAGTAGGAATTCAATTGGGCTCCTATGTTTTTCAAAGCCAATCCAAACGAGAATTTCTTGTCTGCATCATAATAACTCAATCCGGCATCGACGGCAAGCGCCATGGAATTGTATTCTGCCAGTGCAGAATAGATATATTTCAGAGAGAGACCTCCGCGCCATTTGTCATTTAAGTCGTAAGAGAAGAATCCTTGCACGGAGATGTCTTTGGCATTGATGCTGCCAATCAACTGATTATCTTCCGAATATTCGTCAATTTTGCCGTAACTGAAGAAGGTGGCTCCCACACCCCAGGTTCCTCTTTCCTTAAAGGCTCTGGTGTAAATGGCACTTCCTGCTTGAATATCGGAGATGTAATTCAAGTAATGCAAGTTGACCATATTGTTCATTTCACCTCCGAGCAATGCCGGATTGTGGAAACCTAATGAAGGATCGCATTCAATGAGAGAAACGTTTTGGCCTCCCAAGGCATTGACATGTGAGGAAGAGGGGAGACGTAAGAAACCATACGTCTCGTTTCCGACTTGGGCTTGTACGAAATGGGCCAGGAAGCTAATACATATAATAAGATATACTATCTTTCTCATATCATTCATTAAACGGGTTCAAAGATACGTTGAATTCTTGTAGAGCCGACTTCTTTTGTTCAGAAATGTTGGTCGACTCTATAAGAAAACGGAGAATTGTCGAAAAAAGTATGTTTAGTGCCCGTTTTGAACAGATGCTTATTTTTTCTTTAAATCCGGATAACTGATACGGGTATGGTAGATAATCTTCAGTTTTTCAATGAATACTTTTTTGATTGTCTCCACATCGCGGAAGGTCAATGGGGCATTCTTCAACAGTTTGTCAGCAATCTGTCCGTCAATGATGCGGTTGACCAAATCCGTGATCCCCTCTTCGGTATGCTCTTTTAAGCTACGAGAAGCAGCTTCGACAGCATCGGCCATCATGACAACGGCGGTCTCTTTCGAGAATGGATTCGGACCGGGGTAGGTGAACAGGGCTTCATTGACCGGTTGGTTAGGATATTTGTTCCGATAGGAGTTGTAGAAATATTTTGCTTTCCCAAAACCATGGTGCGTACGGATGAAGTCGATGATATCTTTAGGTAAAGAGGCTTTCTCTGCAATCTTGACGCCTTCCGTTACATGGTTGATCACTTTCTGCGCACTCTCTATGTACGAAAGATTGGTGTGTGGGTTAATGCCGCCACTTTGATTCTCCGTGAAATAGATCGGATCGCTCATCTTTCCAATATCATGATACATGGCTCCTGTACGAACCAACTGGGCATTGGCATTGATTTTACTGGCTGCCGCAGATGCCAAGATGGAGACTTGCAACGAATGTTGGAAGGTTCCCGGACAGGTCTCGCTCAGCTTTTTCAATATGCCGCTGTTGATATTGGACAACTCCACTAAAGTGATGGACGAGAGATAACCGAATGTCTTCTCGAGCATGTAGACCAAGACATAAGCGAACATCAACAATACGAAATTGATGCCGAAGTAAATCATCATTTCCCAGTTGATTTTACTTAGATCCGCATCTTGATAGAGGGAAAGCCCTAAATAAGATAGGGTATATGACAGAAATACAAACAAAGCGCAGTGCATGAGCTGAGAACGTTGTGACAGCTCTCGCAAGCTATAGGTTACTACCATGCCAGCCAACACCTGCAATACCAGAAATTCATGCGGGAAAGGAGCCATAACAGAGCAGATCAATACTGTCACCAAATGGGTGAACAGGGACGTTCGTGAATCGAAAAATGTACAAACGACGATCGGAACAATGGCATAAGGTATAATATAAATATTGAACAGACTGTAGCGGACGCAGATTTCGGTCAGCAACACTGTTACGAAAACACAACAAAGCAAGAAGAAGACATTCCGTTTGTTGCGAAGGATGTTTGTGCGAAATGACCATAAATAGAGCCAATAGCAGAACAAAAAACCGAAAATCAAAATGAGCTGTCCGACCAACATCAAGCTTTGTCGTTGATTACCTCCCGATTGGGATTCGTATATGATTTTCAAGGAGCGCAATACATTGTAGATGGTAGAGTCGACAATCACGCCACGATCTACGATACGCTCGCCCGCTTGTACGACCCCCATTGAGGTAGGTACGCTTTGCAGCAGTTGGTTCTTTACCTTTTCTGACATCTCTTCGTCATAAGTGATGTTTTCGTTGAGGTAGTTGTTGATATCACATGATTGGAGTAACGATTTATTCAGCTTTGAAGGGCAGTTGTTGATGATGAACTCATAGGCTGTTTTGATCGTGAAAAAATCAGAAACATAATGAGGAGATGAAACCGTATTTTGCAAGAGATTGACCGTGGTGTACTGTTTCGTTTTTATATCATCAAGCGTTTGAGGGGAAATAATGCCATACTCATAGAGCTGTTTCAGCATATCCTTGATATAATTCATGTAGGCTGTTCCGACTTTTTGGCTCAGTTTCGTCTTGTAATCATTCTTGAGTTTTTCAATAGCCTCTTCTTCTACTTCCGTATTGACACGATAGTAGGGTTGGAACTGTTTCATGACGCTGTCTTGTTCTTCCTTAAGTTGAGCATCTGTCTTATAGATGGGGAAGCTGGTCGGTGCCGTCAACAAACCGTATCGCCAAGGTTTTCCTTCATAAAACTGATACTTGAACTTCGCCTCGTGAGGGAAAAAGTAAGCCAATAGCATGGCTGCCACGAAAAAATAGATGGCCGGGTGTATATTGTAATTCTTGATACTCATGTCCAATTTCTTTTGAAGGCGAAATGTACACAAAAAAGTTTATTAACCGAAAAAAAAGACGTATTTTTGCGCAAATTATTCAATCAATAACAAATTATGAACCAAAGAAAGGTAAGAGTACGTTTTGCGCCGAGTCCAACAGGCGCTTTACATATCGGTGGTGTCCGCACAGCCTTGTATAATTATTTGTTTGCCAAACAAAACGGTGGAGATTTAATACTCCGAATTGAAGATACAGATTCTCAGCGCTTCGTACCGGGAGCCGAAGCTTATATTATAGAAGCCCTGACATGGTTGGGTATTCATTTTGATGAAGGAGTAAGTTTCGGGGGTAAATATGGCCCCTATCGCCAAAGTGAACGCCGGGAAATTTATAAAAAATATGTAGACCGGCTGTTGGAATCAGGTCATGCTTACATCGCATTCGATACACCTGAGGAATTGGAGGCGAAGCGTAAGGAGATTCCTAACTTCCAATACGACGCTTCTACCCGTCAGCAGATGCGCAACTCCTTGACATTGTCGGCAGAAGAAACGCAAGCATTGATTGATTCTGGGCATAAATATGTGGTTCGTGTCAAGATCGAACCTAACGAAGATGTCCATGTCAATGACCTTATCCGTGGTGAAGTGATAATCAACTCTTCGATTTTAGACGACAAAGTATTGTATAAATCAGCCGATCAGTTGCCTACTTATCACCTGGCCAATATCGTCGATGACCATCTGATGGAGGTGACCCATGTGATTCGAGGCGAAGAGTGGTTGCCAAGTGCCCCGCTCCATGTATTGCTTTACCGTTATTTTGGTTGGGTTGATACTATGCCTCAGTTTGCTCATCTCTCTCTCTTGTTGAAACCTGAAGGGAATGGTAAATTGAGCAAACGCGATGGCGATCGTTTGGGCTTCCCTGTTTTCCCATTGGAATGGCATGATCCGAAGAGTGGAGACATCTCTTCCGGTTATCGTGAAAGCGGCTATCTTCCGGAAGCTGTTGTCAATTTCTTGGCTTTGTTAGGATGGAATCCGGGAAATGATCAGGAAGTGATGAGCATGGACGAGTTGATTCAGTCATTCAATCTGCGCCATTGCAGCAAGAGCGGTGCTAAATTTGACTACGAAAAGGCGAAGTGGTTCAACCATCAGTATATCCAACGCAAGGATAATAAGGAATTGGCCGAGTTGTTCTTGCCGATCGTCGAAGCTCATGGTGTCAAGACGGATATCGCATATGTCGAGAAAGTCGTAGCTATGATGAAAGATCGTGTCAGCTTCGTCAAAGACTTGTGGAATGTTTGCTCCTTCTTCTTTGTTGCTCCTACCGAGTATGATGAGAAGACTCGCAAGAAACGTTGGAAAGAAGACAGTGCTGTTCAGTTGACGGAGATGATTGAAGTATTGCGCGAACATGAACCATTTGATATAGAAAGTACAGAAAACACCGTCAAAGCTTGGATAGAAAGCAAAGGTTATCACTTGGGAAACATCATGAATGCCGCACGTTTGGCATTGGTTGGCGAGGGAAAAGGCCCGCATATCTTTGATATCACAGAAGCTTTAGGTAAGGAAGAATCTATTCGTCGTATCCAACGTGCGATAGAGATCCTTAAATAAGAATAGACAGGAATGAATTGGTTGGAGGCGATTTTTATTCACTCCTTCCAATTCTTTTTTTATGGATAAAATCCGAGCATCATGTATAGTCTACTCATTCATTTCTATGCTTTTATTGTGGAGTTGATAGCTCCTTTCCACAAGAAGGCGCGAACCATGCGATTGGGGCAATGGAACACCAATCAAATTCTGCGCTCGCAAATCAAGACCGGCGAGAAATATATTTGGTTTCATGCAGCTTCGCTGGGTGAGTTCGAACAAGGCCGTCCGATGATCGAACTGATCAAGTCGCGACATCCGCAATATAAGATTCTTCTTACGTTCTTTTCTCCTTCAGGATATGAAGTAAGGAAAAACTACAAAGGGGCAGATGTGGTATGTTATTTGCCATTTGATACTCCTTACAGGGTACATAAATTCTTGGACTTGGCCCATCCTGTGGCGGCAGTCTTCATCAAATATGAATTTTGGGGCAACTATTTGAAAGAGTTGCACAAACGTTCCATCCCCGTGTTCATTATCTCTGCCATATTCCGTCCCGGTCAACTCTTTTTCCAATGGTATGGTGCACCGTATCGTAAGATGTTGACTTATTTCACCCATCTTTATGTTCAAGACCGGCGCTCGAAGGAGTTGTTGGCGGAGTTCGGCATTGACCGTGTGTCGGTGGCGGGCGACACTCGGTTCGACCGTGTACAGGATGTACGCAATTTGGCGAAAGATCTTCCTTTGATCGATGCTTTTGTTCACAATGAAGCAGGCGAAAAGCAATTGACATTGGTGGCCGGCAGTTCATGGCCGCAGGATGAACAATTCATGATCCCTTACTTCAATGACCATCGTCAGTTAAAACTGATCATTGCTCCGCATGAGATTCATCAAGAGCACTTGCGGTCGATCGAAGCGTTGCTGAAGCGTCCGTCAATTCGTTTGTCGGAAGTCCATACAGAAGCCGATTTGAAGGGGTGCGACTGCTTGATAATCGACAGTTTTGGCTTGCTCTCATCCATCTACAGATATGGCGAAATTGCTTATATTGGAGGAGGTTTTGGGGCAGGCATCCACAATACTCTCGAAGCGGCAGTCTATGGTGTACCGGTATTGTTCGGACCGAAATACCATAAGTTCAAGGAAGCTAAAGATTTGATCGAGGTAAAAGGAGGATTCTCTGTCAACAATGGCGGTGAATTTTCCGATTTGATGGATAAACTCATCCAAGATTCAGCCTTTTTATACCGCACCGGCGAGTCATCCGGTCGGTATGTTAGCAGTCGGGTAGGGGCAACTCACAAGATTCTTCCGGAGATTCTCCACTCATTGGAGGGGTAAACCCTGAAAAATGGTCGGGAACAATTTGGAATTTCCTCGGCAAGAAATAATAAAAAGCTGCGGTATCTTTATGAAAAAGTACTCGCGGCTTTTTTGATATTCTCCGGGGCTCTTTTAAATGTTTTAGAGGGTTAGATAAACAAAAGAAGAAG
>CAVKMU010000004.1:0-124497 GCA_963657455.1 bacterium | reverse complement strand
CGGATGGAACAGTTACGGACTCTCCCCCTGAAACAACACTCTACGGAGCGTTTCCCGACGGCTTGTATATTCGAAGAATTTGTTATACCTTTGTTTGGCAGGAGGCTATCCGTCCGAAAACAGCTTTGCAGAGAGGCGTTTTCTCTTGAACGGACCGGTGGCTTTCATGCTCATTAAAGTCAAAATAAACGGTAGACCGATTGTTGAAAAAGCGACCGTCTGCCAACAGAAAGAAGAAGAAATATGGAACAAGGACGAATTATCGTGGCCGGAATCGGTCCGGGCTCACAACAAGATATTACGCCGGCCGTATTGCAGGCCATTCATGATTCGGATGTAATCATCGGATACAACTATTACTTTAAATTTATCCAACCCAACCTACGGCCGGAGACACGTTGTGTGGATACGGGTATGAAACGCGAACGCGATCGTGCCAAGCAGGCATTCGACATGGCGGAAACGGGCGAAAAAGTGTGCATTATCAGCTCGGGCGATGCCGGCATCTATGGTATGGCCTCCTTGATTTATGAGATGAAGCGAGAACGCAACAGTTCGGTTGCCATTGAGGTATTGCCGGGTATTTCGGCTTTTCAGAAGGCGGCTTCGCTGTTGGGGGCACCGATGGGACACGATTTTTGCGTGATTTCGATGTCCGATTTGCTTACACCGTGGGCACGAATCGAGAAAAGAATCATCGCCGCAGCGGAAGCAGACTTCGTGACGGCTGTCTATAATCCGAAGAGTGAGGGACGCTATTGGGAACTCTATCGTTTGAAAGAGCTCTTCTTGCAAAGCCGTGCCCCCGAAACGCCTGTCGGTTATGTCCGTCAAGCGGGGCGCGACGAGCAGCAGGTTTGTCAGACAACGTTGGGCGAATTTGACCCGGAGGAGGTGGATATGTTTACGGTGATCATCATCGGTAATTCGCAATCCTATCTGTATGACAACCATTTGATTACACCTCGTGGCTATTACAGCCGGACGAAAAACGACGAGGTGGGGATCGGGCAGCAGATCATGATCGAAAGTTTCCGAACCATTGCCAAAGAGTTGAAGCATCAGGACATACCGTTGGATCGGAAATGGGCATTGTTGCATGCGATTCATACGACGGCGGATTTCGAGATGGAGGATTTGCTGCATGTGGATGATCATGCTGTCGAAAAACTGTTCGGACTTTTCCATGATAAGAAACTCAATACGATCATAACAGACGTGACAATGGCGGCATCCGGTATCCGCAAAGGGGCATTGCAACGCCTTGGAGTAGAGGTGAAATGCTACCTTTCCGACGAGCGGGCCGTGCAATTGGCCAAAGAGAAAGGCATCACCCGTACACAAGCCGGCATTCGTCTGGCGGTAGAGGAGCACCCGGATGCACTCTTTGTCTTCGGCAATGCGCCTACAGCCTTGATGGAGTTGTGTACGTTGATCCGACGGAAAAAGGCAACGCCGAGTGGTATCATTGCGGCGCCGGTCGGTTTCGTACACGTTTGTGAGTCGAAACATATGGTGAAGCCCTTTACCCGGATCCCGAAACTCATCGTCGAAGGGCGAAAAGGCGGCAGCAACCTGGCCGCAACACTGACCAATGCCATACTTTGTTTCGATGATGCGCAATTGTTGCAACCGGGTAGAGATGTATAATGCGGAAAGGAAAAGAGTAATATATATGCAACAGCAGTTTATCATCATCGGTATCAGCGACAAGAGGCAGCAATATTTTCCACCGGAAGTGTTGCAGCTGATACGGAAAGGACGGGTCTTTTCGGGTGGAAAGCGCCATCACGAGATCATGTTGCCCTATTTGCCGGACGACAGCTCCTTACGTTGGATCGATATCATGGTGCCATTGGAGAAAACATTCGAGGCTTATCGTGGAATCGATGAGCCGATTGTTATTTTTGCTTCAGGCGATCCGCTCTTTTATGGCTTTGCCAATACGGTGATGAATCGTTGCCCGGAAGCAAAAGTTACGGTCTTTCCTACATTCAACTCGTTGCAACAGCTGGCCCACAAGCTGACGATGCCGTATCAGGATATGCACGCTGTGTCGTTGACGGGGCGTGATTGGCCCGCTTTCGACGAGGCGCTTATCCGTGGGGAAGGCTTGATCGGTGTATTGACTGACCGACATCATACCCCGATGACTATAGCAGCGCGGATGTTGGCCTTCGGTTTTTCCAATTATGAGATGTACCTCGGCGAATCATTGGGCAATGAATGTGACGAACAGATTCGAAAACTGACAATAGAAGAGGCGGCAGCATTGGACAAAGTCGGCTTCCCCAACTGCTTGCTCTTGAAGAAAATTGCTAACCGCCGGCAGTGGTTCGGCATTCCGGATGCAGAATTTCATCTGTTGAACGGACGAAGCAAGATGATCACCAAGATGCCTATCCGATTGGCCGACATGGCTTTGCTCGACTTGGCCAACAAAACGTCGTTTTGGGATATAGGTTTTTGTACGGGATCCATCTCGATCGAGGCAAAACTTCATTTCCCGAAATTGCAAATCACGGCATTTGAAGTGCGGCCGGAAGGCATTGAGCTGATGGCATTGAACACGAAAAAGTTCGGTGCTCCGGGCATTACGGCTGTGCATGGCGATTTTATGGAGATGGATTTGGCTTCTTTCCCGGCTCCCGATGCGGTCTTTATCGGAGGACATAACGGGCAACTGATACCGATGATTGCACGGATCAAGTCCTATTTGAAGCCCGGAGGAGAAATCCTCTTCAACTCGGTCTCCGAAGAGAGTTTGAATTTGTTTAATGAAGGCGTCTCTAAGGCGGGAATGCAGGTAACACTCTCCACCCGAATGGCCGTCGATTCGTTTAATCCTATAGAAATACGTAAAGCACAATGAATACACCAAGTAGAAATATGACGGCAATATTTGTCATCTCGTCCGTCAGTTTGCCATTGGCTAAGCTGATTCAGCAAGAGACTGCGGACTGTGTGATCTATACCTTGGAAGAACAGGAGGGATGTACGGCTGTTTTTTCCTTTTTCTCCGTAATGAATGACCATTTTCAAGAATGGAAACAGGTTATTTTCTTTGGAGCCATGGGGATTTGTGTCCGGATGATTTCCCCCTGCCTGAAGAACAAATATGTAGACCCGGCCGTGATCTGTATAGACAGTACCGGACGGTTTGTCATACCGGTCGTGTCCGGTCATGTGGGAGGTGCCAACCAAATGGCAGAAAAAATAGCACATATATTGGGAGCGGAGGCGATTGTGACAACGCAAAGCGACAACGAAGGGTTGTGGGCTTTGGATACAATGGCCAAGACCTACGGCTGGAACCAGGATCTTCATGGAGGGTCATTCAACCAACTGATTGCTACATTTGTGAATAAAAAGGCGGTAGCGTTGCTTTTGGAGGTGAAAGACAAAGGAACAACTTACCTCGAACGGACATTACCAGCGCATGTTTCTTGCTTTTATCGCTATGAAGATATTCCGCAGGAGCAGTTTGAATTGCTGATTGCTGTGACTCCCCGGGTCTATTCTCCAACGATTCCGGCCTTGTTCTATCGGCCGCGAGTTTTGTCGTTGGGCATAGGTTGCCGAAAACAATGCCAGGTGGACGGTATCGCTGAGCATATTGCCGACTATTTGTCGGAGGTTGGGCTTGCAAAGTCGTCAGTGGCGCATATTTGCAGCATAGAGTTGAAGAGAGACGAGCCGTTGCTTTCCTCCTTGGCTTCCTGTTTCAAGGCGGATGTTCGTATCTTCTCTGCTGATTCCTTGAAAGATATAAAGGTACCGAATCCATCGGAGAAGGCATTCGAGGTGACGGGCGTATATGGTGTGGCCGAGAGTTGTGCCATTTACAGTAGTGGCAATCCTTCGTTGATTATAGAAAAACAGAAAGGTTGTCTTCAGCCGGGAGCCGATTTTACGTTTGCCGTAGCAGAAGACCAAGGGGCCATCCGTGAGGGTCATATCGAGATTATCGGTGCAGGGCCGGGGGATCCGGAGTTGATCTCCGTGCGCGGCAAAGAATTTCTGCAGCAGGCCGACTTGATTTTGTATGCAGGCAGCTTGGTGCCGATCGAACTCACTTACTATGCGAAACCCGAAGCGGTGGTGCGTAGTTCGGCCAGTATGAACTTGGAAGAGCAGTTTGAACTGATGAAATCTTTCTACGACAGGGGATTGTTGGTGGCACGTCTGCATACGGGCGACCCCTGTATCTTCGGAGCCATTGAGGAGCAGATGGCCTATTTCGACCGGTATCAGATGAGTTATCATATCACGCCGGGAATCTCTTCTTTCCAAGCAGCTGCGGCAGCGTTGCGATCGCAGTTTACCATCCCGGAGAAGGTGCAGACCATTATCCTCACCCGTGGAAAAGGAAGGACTCCAATGCCGGAGCGAGAGGAGCTGCATAAGTTGGCCCAATCGCAAAGCACTATGTGTATTTACTTGAGTGCAAGCATTGTAGAGGACGTACAGAAAGAACTGTTGCAAGCTTACCCTCCGGAGACACCTGTGGCAGCTTGCTATAAATTGACGTGGAAAGACGAACGGATTTATCGTGGACAATTGAAAGATTTGGCTACTATCGTACGAAGCAACAACTTGACGTTAACCACACTGCTTGTCGTGGGAGAGGCGATAGACAACCGACTTGGCGTTTCCCGCTTGTATGCCAACGAGTTTAAACATTTATTCAGAAAGTAATGATATTGCTGTTTGGAGGAACAACAGAAGGGCGGGCTTGCGTCAAAACATTGGATGAGGCGGGCTCAACTTTCTATTATTCTACGCGTGGATCGGAACAACAGATTGAAAGCAAGCACGGCATCCGGCTGACGGGTGCCATGGATCGGGAAGCGATGATCTCATTTTGCCGTGAAAAGGGTATTGGAATGGTGATCGATGCCGCCCATCCTTTTGCCGTCCGGTTGCATCAGACAGTGGCCGAGGTGGCGACTTTGTTGAAAATCCCCCACCTGCGTTACGAACGTTGTTTCCCACCCTTGCACCCGAATGATATCACATGCACTTCCTATGATGAGGCCATCGAAAAATTGGAGCGGGCAGATATTCATTGTCTGTTGGCATTGACAGGGGTTCAAACAATCGGGAAGCTGAAACGTTATTGGGAAAAACATGATTGCTTTTTCCGAATATTGGAACGCGAACAGTCCTATCAATTGGCAGAATCGCATGGCTTTCCGGAAGAACGTCTGATAGGTTACGATCCCAATCAACCGATTACGGAGTTGATTCGTCGAGTAGGTGCAGATGCTGTTCTGACGAAAGAGAGCGGAGAGTCCGGAGGTTTTGTTGAAAAGGAGCAGGCTTGTTTGGAATCGGGCATTCCCTTGTTTGTGGTTCGTCGGCCGCTTTTGCCCCCATCCTTTCGGATTGTGACAGGAAAATACGGACTTCGTCGGGCTGTCGAGCAGATTCTTCCCGCATTTTATCCGCTCCATAGTGGATTTACAACAGGATCATGCGCAACCGTGGCGGCGAAGGCGGCATTGTATGCCTTGTTGGGTAGAGACGTTCCTCGGGAGATGCCTTTTACCTTGCCTGATGGCGAACAGATGAGCATGCCGATCGAGCGGGCATGGGCTGAGGTGGATTGCGGCAAAGCCATTGTTCGAAAAGAGGCAGGCGACGACCCGGATATAACAGACGGTCACCTTGTTGTGGCTACGGTACGCTATACAGCTGAGCCGGGCATCCGCTTCCTTCGTGGAGAAGGAGTGGGGCGGATCACATTGCCGGGCTTGGGTATTCCGGTAGGAGAGGCGGCCATTAATCGGGTCCCTCGCGAGATGATGAGCAAGGAGTTGGCAGCCATTTACCCGGGAGGCTTGACGGTCGAGATTGCTGTACCCGACGGTGAACAGTTGGCACGGAACACTTTCAATCCACGGTTAGGCATAGAGGGGGGCATTTCCATCATCGGTACTTCGGGGATTGTCATACCTTTCTCAGCCGAGGCTTTCGTGGATGCGATCAAACGTGAGATGGAAGTGGCGGTTGCGTTGCAGGTTTCACGGATCGTATTGAACTCCGGAGCCAAGAGCGAGAAGTATATCAAGCAGTTTTATCCCGACTTGCCACAGCAAGCTTTTATCCATTTTGGCAATTTCATTGGAGACTCTTTGCAAGTGGCCGAAACGTTGGGTATCAAACATGTGACATTAGGCATTATGTTGGGCAAGGCGGTGAAGTTGGCGGCCGGCAATTTGGATACACACAGTAAGAAGGTTACATTGGACCGTGACTTCCTTTTTGCCGTGGCAAAAGAGGCAAATTGTTCGACTGAGTCGGAGAGGGTTATCCAAGAATTGGTCTTGGCTCGATCCTTGTGGGAAAGATTGTCTGTCGCAGACCAAGAAAAATTCTTTACTTTGCTGGTGGAAAAGGCGTATACTACTTGTCGGCGTGCTTATCCACGAGGAGAATTGACCCTGTTGTTGATCCATGAAAACGGTACCATTCCTTATGTTTTGACGCGTGGATCGTCTGATTGAAGTATATACTCCAGTAAGGCTTCGATCGTGCTCACCTCTATTGTTTCATGTTCTGCCGATATATAGGCGTATCCTTTGGCATAGCAACGGATGGAATCGACGGATTTTATCTCTTTTTCTGCGCAGATACCATTTCTGAACAACGCTTTTTGTACCATATTATAAGCCGCCCCTTCGCCCTCGAGTCGGATCTCCCGCTTGATGGGGGTAACTACTTTGAAGAGTCCGGTCTGCTGATCGAAGGTAATTCCTTTGCGGCTGAAGAAGCTTTCCATCGTCCCGTCCAGCGAAAGGTCTTCAGGTGTGCCGATCTTCAGCCCCTGTTTTTTGTCCATCAACCACAGTTTGTCGGCGATTTGTAGGGCCAGTTCCAAATCATGTGTCGAGAGGAAGATGGTTTTGTTGTAGGTATGAGCCAACTTGTGCAGCAACTGCATGATCTCTACCTTGCTCGGATAATCCAAAAATGCGGTGGGTTCATCGAGAAAGATGATCGGTGTTTGCTGGGCCAATGCTTTGGCAATCATCACTTTTTGTCGTTCTCCGTCGCTTAAGGTATGCACCATACGATGTTTTAACGCTTCGATACCTACCAAACGGAGCGAATCGGAGACAATCTCCAGGTCGGTTTTGCTCAGTGTTCCCCAGAAGCCGGTGTATGGACTTCGGCCCAACCCCGTCAGTTCGATGGCAGACATATTGCGGAGGTCACATCGTTCGGTCAGCACTACGCTGATGATTTGCGCCAGTTGCTTGTCTGTATAGCCGGAAAGGAGCTTTCCTTGGATGGATGTTTTCCCCGACAATGCCGGCTGAAGAGCGGACAATGTGCGAAGTAATGTCGATTTTCCGACACCGTTGGTACCCAATAAACAGGTCAACTCTCCGCTGAAAAGGGTGGCATTGACCTCTTCTATCACGACTCTCGGCCGATGTTTCCCGGGGTAGCCGATGGAGAGATGCTCCAATTCGATGATCGCTTTTTTACTCATTCTTGTATTTCACTCCTTCTTTTGTTGAATAATACGGAAACGACTACCGGTGCACCGATCAACGCTGTTACGGAATTGATCGGCAAGGCTCCTTCGAAGCCCGGCAACCGCGCGATGAGATTGCAAAGCAAGGCCAAGGCTGCGCCCATCAGTAGCGAGGTCGGCATCAGAATACGGTGATCGGACGTATGAAATAGGGCACGGCAGAGGTGCGGAACGGCCAATCCCAGGAAGATGATCGGACCACAATAGGCCGTAACCACCGCCGTCAGTATTCCTGCACTGCTGATAACCAGCAAGCGGGCCCGACGAATATTCAGTCCTAAGTTGCGGGCATACGATTCGCCCAGCAGCAACAGGTTCAACGTCTTCACCAACAGGAAGGAGAGGGGCAGGAGAATTACCATCAACAAGATGAACAAATACATCTGTTCGCCCGATACGCGCGAGAAACTGCCAAGGCCCCAAATGACGTAGGCGCGGATGTCTTCCTCCAAACTGAAGAATTTCAGCACGCCGATGACCGCATTCGAGACATATCCGATCATGACTCCGATGATCAACAAGGTGACGTTTCCTTTTACTTTTTGCGAAACGTAGACGATCAGTGCCATGATCGAGAACGAACCGACGATAGCGGAAAAGGTCAATGCCACGTTGCCGATGATTCCGATTCGGCTCAATGCTACGCCTCCGATGCTGCCGGAGAGCAGAATGACGAATGCCACTCCCATGCTGGCTCCCGAGCTGATGCCCAATACCGACGGACCTGCCAGCGGATTGTGGAAGACCGTCTGCATCTGTAGTCCGCTGACTGCCAGTCCGGCACCGGCAATCATAGCCGTGACCGCTTGAGGAATGCGCGATTTCCAGATGATGTTATGCCAAATTTCCGACTCGGCCCCTGTTCCCAATACAATGTTTCCTACCGCCCGGAGAGGAATCCGTACGGAACCCAATAGCAGATTCATGCTGAACAGTAGCAGGATCGCTGCCAAAATCAATACGATATATAATTGGAAAGGGCGCTTCATCTCGGTATTCTATTAGGGCAACATTTCGTAATAATGCGGTTGATAGTCGGCCAACATACCGGGATGGAACGCTTTGATCAGGTCGGAAAGCACCAGTTCCGGCTCCATCGGCATGCTTTCATAGAAGGGCGACGTCCGCATGTTGCAGTAGATCACCTGCTTCTCCTTGAATGCCTTGAAGTCGGCATAGCGTGAATCTTCGTCTTTCAAGGCATCGTAGCTGAAGGTGCCCTGATAGCTGTTCACGATTCGCCAGTAGTCGGCTTGGGCCGCTTGGCTATAAACCGTCTCAAAATCGAGGTTGAGACCGCCCGAATGTTCATCGTCTTTCAAGAAATAGTCGGCTCCGGCATCCTCTATCAGTTGTGCCAGAAAACTTTTTCCACCGACGGCATACCAGTTGCTGCCGTGGATCTCACCACTAAAGACGAGCGGACGCTCTTTGACATCCGCCACCAAGTTCTTCAATTCATTGTAACGGGTGGCGATACCCTCAAACAGTTGGTTGGCCTGTTCCTCTTTTCCGGTCAGAAGACCCACGAATTTGATCCATTCCGCTTGGCCCAGAGGCGTCATCTCCTTGTATCCCAAGTGTGGAATCAACGGAATTCCCACCTCTTTCAATGCCTCGTATCCGCCCCGTTTGAAGGGAGAAATCAGGATAACATCGGGATTGGCGGCGATGATGTCCTCATTGTCGAAGTTACCCTCCATACCGATTTTCTTGATCTTCCCCGCCTTGATGCGTTCGTTGATCTCTTTGTTGAACAGATGGCGGGCACTGGTCAGCCCCGTGATGTAGTCGTATGCCTCCAGCTTGATGAAGTTGGAGAGCTGCAGTGACGTCATGCAGATCGTTTTTCGGATCGGTACACGAATCACTTTGTAGTCGCTTGGAATCTTGGCTCCCTCTTTTTCTTGCGCATTGTTCGATACGAATGCGAAACGGTAGACCTCGGCCTCCTTGTTTTGCGGATCGCGAATATCGATCAGTCGGATATCATCCGAAATATATTTTACTTGAAACCCTTTTGCATACTCCAACCGTACAGGTGCATTCTCCATGGTCGTGGCTGTTTCGGCAGACGTCATGCCCGATTCTTTCTGTTTGGAAGGGGACTGGCAAGCACAAAGGGTTATGAACATCAGCGCGAAAACGCTTGCAAATAACCTTTTCATAAAGCTTTTCATTTAATCCTTTGCAAATATACGTTTTTTGTCGGAATATGAAAGAGAGCATGAATAAATTCTCCGCCCTTTTTGAACTGTTTTGAGATTGATTTGTTATAATCCGTTATATTTCAGTCGATTGTTGTCTGTTCGGCAGGCGATGACCAAACGGTGCCGTCCATGTAAAAAAAATCTAAAGAAGAATTGGTAGGAAATAGAGCAGTTCTGAAAAAGTTTCTCGGCACTGAACTATAGTTTTGTCCCGAGTAAACTGCAGTTCTCTCGGGACAAAACTGTTCAAGACCATGGGGCTTTTTGGGGAGACCATGGCAGCTTTGTTTAGGAAAGTAGGCGATAGGGAGTTGAAAGGCTGAATGGAATTGCCGCATACATCTATGGAAGATAAGCAACAACCCCCTGTTTTCCATCGTTTTCTTGCGCAATTTCAAAACAGTCTTTTATGGCTTCGAAAGTGGTTTTTGTTGGTTAAAAATGAAATTGTGGGCATTGATTCTTCCATTTGACGTTTCATAATAGCAAAAGATTATGTAAATTTGCATTTTAAAAATGAAGAAAAACGGATTATGTTTAAAGATAAAACGATTGTATATACCTCCGGAACATTCGATATGTTCCATTACAACCACTTGCGTATGATCAACTACGCAAGGAGTTTGGCGGACATCCTCATCGTGGGAGTCAGTACGGACGAGTTGGTTGCTTCCTACAAACCGAAACCGATCATTCCTTTCAATGAACGTTTGCAAATCATTGAAGCACTGAAGACACCCGATATTGTGATCCCCCAGCATTCGTTGGACCATACCGAGATTGTCAAGAAACTGAACATTGACGCTTTCGTGGTGGGTGATGATTGGTATGGCAAGTACGACTATTTGAAAGAGTTGGGCGTACAGGTCTTTTACTTTCCTTATGGAACGGGGGTCTCATCCAGCAATTTAAAGAAGACAATCCACGACAGCTATGAGGCAAATCTGCGCTCGCAACGCCAGGCCAAGCCCGATTCAGTCAAGGATTCTACGGAAAAATAAAAGAGAAGGGTATGGAAAAATATGCATTGATAACAGGCGGAACCAAAGGTATTGGCAAGGCGGTGGCCGAATGTCTGGCCGCAGCCGGTTATGATCTGCTGCTGACATACGCCACGGATGCTGCCACAAGCGAAGCAACCAAGCAACAGCTGGAGACGCGCTTTTCGGTTCATGTCGATACGTTGCAGGCGGATGCCTCTGATTTGAAGAGCATCGACCGCATCGCGTCGCACCTCGAAGCCGCAAATAAGACCTTGGATGCCGTTATTTTGAATGCCGGAAGCACATGCCGCGATCCGTTCGAGCAGCTGAAATTGGAGGATTGGGAGCGGGTCTTCACCGTAAATGTCCATTACCCGGTTTTCCTTTTGCAGCGGATAGTGGGGCGCATCCGGCCGGAAAGCAGCGTTGTCTTTACGGGGTCGCTGATGGCAGTCGAGCCACATTCGGTATCGTTGGCCTATGGCGTGACAAAGAGTGCCGTGCATAGTCTGGTGAAGAACCTGGTGAAATTCTTGGCACCGTATAAGGTACGTGTCAATGGTGTGGCTCCGGGCTTTGTAGATACCGAATGGCAGAAGACAAAACCTGCAGAAATCCGCCGGAACATCGAGCGAAAAGTGTCGCTGGGCCGTTTCTGCGAGCCGGGCGAAGTGGCAGAAGTGTACAGAATGTTATTGGAAAACAGATATTTTAATGGGGAGATTGTCGTCATAGACGGCGGATACTCTTATAAATGATAAAGATATGAGCGAATTGAACAAAGAATACGAAGCCTCTCTGAAATCAATAGAGACGGAGAATTATATTGACCGAATTTTTTACCGACCCATCGGATTTCAGATTGCACGTGCCTTGCGAAATACGGGTGTGACGCCGAACATGATCACGATCATCTCTATTTTTGTGGGGGCGGCTACGGGCTTTTTCTTTTATCATAGCGACATTCGTTACAATATATATGGTATTCTCTGTTTGGTGTTTGCCAATATCTTGGATTGTGTCGACGGGCAGTTGGCGCGTCTGACGGGCATCAAGTCGAAGATCGGACGAATATTGGACGGCTTTGCGGGTGATATTTGGTTCGCTTGCATTTATGTCGGCCTGGCATTGCGCCTGGCTAATGAGACAGGTACCTATCTTTTCTTCATTTTGGCGGTGCTTTCCGGAATGTCGCACTTGTTGCAAGCCAACATTACCGACTACTACAAGACGCTCCACCTCTATTTTATCAGCAAAGAGAAGGGTGCGGAATTCCAATCGCTCGAGCAAGTGGTGGCACAGCATAAGGAGACGAAATACGGCGTGACGAAGTTTTTCTATTTTCTCTATCGGTGGTATACCCTGATACAGGTGAAGGCTACCCCCATACTGCAGCAGATGTTGAGAAATCTGCATCAGAAATATGGCGATGATTTCCCACAGGAGCTGCGCATTGATTTCCGCCGCGAGAGCAAAAAGTTGATGAAAGTGATCGATATGATGACCTTCAACGGCCGTACGATCATTCTGTTTGTCATCGTATTGTCAGGGCACGTTTGGATGTACTACCTGTATGAAATTATTATATTGAACATCGTGTTGGTCTATTGCATGCGCCATCATGAATCTATTTGCAAATCATTCTTAAATCGATAAGGCAATGAAAGAGACGGTTGTGGATATTGAGGACTTGAAGGAATTGTCTCCTTTCTTCGGAACTGCCTTCGGACGGCTGATCGGCAAGGCGGCACTCAAGCTGTTTGGCGTCGAAAAAGTCAACCGCGTTCACAAAAATAGTTGCAAATGGCAAGGAGCAGCCTTTACTACGGCCTTGTTGAAGGATCCGGAGATCGATATCAAATATCGGTTGCATCATGCCGAACGGTTGGAAAACCTGCCGGAAGGGGCTTTCATAACCGTGTCAAACCATCCGATCGGTTCGCTCGATGGCATCATGCTGATTGACATTATGGCATCGCGCCGCCCTGATTTTAAGGTGATGGTGAATGGAGTACTCTCAAAGATCGGGGCCATGAAGGATAATTTCATAGCCGTTCAGCCCGATACCAAGCATCAAGGGGGAAACAGTGAGAATATGTCGGGCGTGAAGATGTGTATCCGGCAATTGAAAGAGGGACATCCTTTGGGATTTTTTCCGGCCGGTGCCATGTCTTTCTACGATAAAAAACAGAAATGCGTGCGCGACTTGCCTTGGACACGCAGCGTGATTCGCTTGGTTCAGAAGGCAAATGTACCGGTTTATCCCATCTATTTTGACTTCTTGAACTCGAAGTTCTTCTATTGGTTGGGCAATGTAAGCTGGCAGCTGCGCACCTTGCGGGTGATCCATGAGGTGTTCAACAAAAAAGGGCGCACGGTGGATGTCTATATTGGTGAACCCGTACCGGCAGAGACGGTTCGTTCATTCAAGAGCGACGCGGAGCTGGGAAAATATTTGTACGATTTGACGTACGCTTGCAAGAGTGATTGATTATTTTATATCTTTGGATAGGAAATCTGTATTAGAGAAAAAAATGAAGATAGATATTCAGCAAATAAAACAACGGTTCGGAATCATTGGAAACTGCGTTGGGTTGAACCGGGCGATTGATGTGGCTTTGCAAGTCGCACCTACCGATTTGTCTGTCTTGATTACCGGCGAAAGTGGAGTAGGTAAGGAGGTGTTTCCGCAAATAATTCATCAGAACAGCACGCGGAAGCATGGACAGTATATTGCTGTGAACTGCGGCGCCATCCCTGAAGGTACCATCGATTCGGAACTGTTCGGGCATGAAAAAGGATCTTTTACGGGTGCTTTGGCCGACAGAAAAGGATATTTTGAAGTGGCCGACGGGGGAACGATCTTTTTGGATGAAGCCGGTGAGTTGCCGTTGCCTACACAAGCGCGCCTGTTGCGCGTATTGGAGAGCGGCGAATTCATCAAAGTCGGATCCTCGAAAGTGCAAAAAACAAACGTTCGGATTGTGGCTGCCACCAATGTGAACCTGGTGAAAGCCGTGGCCGAAGGGCGTT
The DNA here is from genome assembly GCA_963657455.1 of bacterium. GTDB lineage: Bacteria > Bacteroidota > Bacteroidia > Bacteroidales > Tannerellaceae > Parabacteroides. The sequence continues at coordinate 110,725 of CAVKMU010000004.1, read as the reverse complement.
TTCGTGAAGATCTCTATTATCGTTTGAATACAGTGCCTATTCAGATTCCGCCATTGCGCGAGCGGGCCGATGATATCGTGTTGTTGTTTCGGAAGTTTGCTGCCGACTGTGCCGACAAATATCGGATGCCGGCCATTCGGCTGGACGACGATGCCCGGCGTTTGCTCTTGTCGTATCGCTGGCCGGGTAACATCCGCGAACTGAAAAATGTGACGGAACGGATCTCGGTGATCGAAGAAAACCGCGAGATCACGGCCGATATCCTTCGGATTTATCTGCCCAATGCCGACGTTCCGAAGTATCCTGTACTGGTCAATCGCGAGTCTGATCAGAAAAGTTTTGCCAACGAACGGGAGATTCTCTACCAGGTTTTGTTTGATATGCGCAAGGATGTCAACGATTTGAAGAAACTGGTGCACGATATTATAGGAGGCAATGTGACGACGGTCTCTGTGGATAAGGAGACAAACTATCCGTCACATATCCAGACACCCTTCGTGCAGGAAGCCGTAACGGTGGAAGATGACGAGTCGATGTCGCTCGAGGATGTCGAAAAAGATATGATTCGCAAGGCATTGGAGCGGCATAAGGGAAAGAGAAAAGATGCGGCAGCCGATCTGAAAATTTCGGAACGTACGCTGTATAGAAAAATAAAAGAATACAATTTGGAGTAGGGCATGAAGCAAACGTGGAGCATATTATGGATCAGTCTGTTCGTTTTTTTGGTCGCAGCTTGTACCATCTCATATAAATTCAATGGAGCTTCGATCGATTACTCGAAGGTGAAGACCATCACCATCAAGGACTTCCCCAACCAGGCGCCGATGATTTATCCGCCATTGGCGCAGCAGTTTACGGAAGAATTGAAGGATATTTATGTGCGTCAGACACGACTCTCGATGGTGCGTGACAATGGCGATTTGGAATTGGAGGGCGAGATAACGGGCTACGACTTGGCAGCGCTTGCCGTAAAGGAAGACGCCTTGTCATCACGAACGAAGCTGACCATCACGGTGAAGGTGCGGTATTCCAACCGGACGAATGCCGACGAGGACTTCGAACAGACCTTCTCTGCGTACCGCGAGTTCGACAGCAGCCGTATGTTGCAAGATGTGCAGGATCAACTTTGTACGGAGATTGTCGAAGAGCTTGCCGACCAAATATATAATGCAACGGTAGCCAATTGGTAAGAGAACGGCATGGACGCTTTGGAATTAAGTCAATGTATTCAAAATCCTGAGGCCATCACTGCGAAACAGATCGATGGACTTCGTCGGATTATGGAAGCCTACCCGGCTTTTCAAACGGTAAAGATGTTGTATCTGAAGGCATTGTGGAATGCAAACGATGCATCTTTTCCGCAAGAGTTGGAGAGGATTGCCATTGCACTTCCAGACCGTAGGCTGTTGTATGGCTTGATGACCGGCCAAGAGACGGCCACGGAACCGACAGAGAATAGTCAGCCGTCAAGCGGAGGTTCGTTTGATCTGATCGATGCTTTCTTGAACAAATCGGAGAAAGCACAGCCTCAAACGAAAGAGGTGTCTGATATTGCCGGGCAATTGACTTATGAATCGTCTGCATCAGTCGACTATTTGCGGTGGCAATCGCAATCCGACACGGAAAAGAGCGGCGAGCAACCAATCGTCTCTTCAGAGGAAGAGTCCGATCCGATGCCGTCGATAGAGCCGGAAGCAGTAACGGTACCCGCCATGAAACATCAGGATCTGATCGATTCTTTCCTGGAAAGCAAGACGGAAGAGAAAGGGTTGACATTGAATCATGAAAGCGAAACGGACGAAAGTGCCGAGACGAGTCAGGAAGAAATTGCTATTCACTCGTTGGATAACTCATTTTTTACCGAAACGCTGGCCAGAATTTACATCAAACAGAAGAGATATGACAAAGCTTTACAAATAATTAAAAACTTAAGCTTGAAATATCCGGAAAAAAATGTTTACTTTGCAGACCAAATTAGATTCTTGGAAAAATTGATTATTAACATTAAAAAATAAAATTAAAATGTACGTATTTATTTCTATCTTGATCTTGATTGCAGCAATCTTGTTGATCTTGATCGTATTGATCCAGAACTCTAAAGGTGGAGGATTGGCATCCGGCTTCTCTTCATCCAATCAGATCATGGGTGTGCGCAAGACTACTGACTTTTTGGAGAAGGCAACTTGGACATTGGCCGGTGTGGTTGTTGTATTAAGTATCATAATTACAGCTTTCATCCCTCACGCTGACCGCTCAGGTGCTCAGTCAGAAATCAAACAACAGGTTGAACAGGCTGTAACAATCGATCCGAACACTGTATCTCCGAACTTCGGTAATGCTCAACAAGCCGAGCCGGCAGCAGAAGAAGCTCCTGCAGCATCGGAAGAAAGCAACGATCAGAAATAAAAAACATTTCAAAAACATATCGTAAAAAGGTCACATCCGAAAGGTTGTGGCCTTTGTCGTTTTTAGGCCAAATCCGTAAAATAGTTAATAGAAACAGTAATAAATATAAGAAAAATAGTTTCTATTTGGCTATATTTGCATAATAAAACTTTCTAATATGTTACGTAGGTTAAGAACGACATTAGCGATTGTCATTTTTTCATTGATCACACTTTTGTTCCTCGATTTCACGGGAACAATACACGGGTGGTTAGGTTGGCTGGCGAAAATACAGTTTCTGCCGGCGGTGTTAGCATTGAATGTTGGGGTGATTCTCTTCCTTCTATTGCTGACATGGCTCTTTGGCCGAGTTTATTGCTCGGTGATTTGTCCGCTGGGAGTCTTCCAGGATGTGGTTTCATGGTTTAGTGGAAAACGGAAAAAGAAGCGTTATCGCTTCTCTTATTCACCGGCCAAGTCGTGGTTGCGCTATGGTGTTTTGGCGCTTTTCATCTTGGCAATTGTGTTCGGAATCGGCTCGTTTGTGGAATTGTTGGCGCCCTATAGCGCATATGGTCGTATTGCTCAGAACCTGTTTGCTCCTATTTATGGTTGGGGAAACAATCTGTTGGCCTATTTGGCCGAGAGGGCAGACAGCTATGCATTCTATGAACATGAGGTTTGGATTCGGACATTACCTGTTTTTGCCGTTGCTGCAGTCACTTTTGTAGTGGTAATTGTCTTGGCTTTCTTGAATGGGCGTACCTATTGTAACACGATCTGTCCGGTAGGAACAGTATTGGGTTTCTTGTCAAAATATTCATTGTTCTGTCCGACCATCGATACCAATAAATGTAATTCCTGCAGCCTTTGTTCTCGTCAGTGCAAAGCTTCCTGTATAGATTCCAAGAATCATCAGATCGATTATAGCCGTTGTGTGGCCTGTATGGACTGTATCGGTGCTTGCAAACACGGGGCTATTCACTACACGATGAGGAAGAAGAAAAGTGAAGTGGCTTCCCCTCAGCCGGCAACTTCCCATGAAGTGACAGCCAATGAAATAAATTCGCGCCGTAGTTTCCTGACAGGAGCGGGCATAGTACTGGGAACAGCTGTATTGAAGGCTCAAGATAATAAGACAGTCGACGGCGGATTGGCAGAAATCATCGACAAGAAAAAGCCGGTTCGTGCCACACCGATTGTTCCTCCCGGGGCAAGAGGTCTGAAGAACATGGCTTCTCATTGCACGGGTTGTCAGCTTTGTGTTTCCGTTTGTCCGAACAATGTATTACGACCCTCTTCCAACTTGAACACATTGATGCAGCCGGAGAGTTCCTACGAACGGGGCTATTGCCGTCCCGAATGCACAAAATGTTCGGAGGTCTGCCCGGCAGGAGCCATCTTGAAGATCACTGCAGCCGAGAAATCATCCATCCAAATCGGCCATGCCGTATGGGTAAAAGAGCGTTGTGTCCCCTTGACCGATGGCAAAGAGTGCGGCAATTGTGCAAGACATTGCCCATCAGGAGCCATTACGATGGTATTGTCGGATCCGAACAATGAGGAATCGCCCAAGATTCCTGTCGTCAACGAAGAGCGTTGTATCGGATGTGGTGCCTGCGAGAACCTTTGTCCTTCTCGCCCGTTGAGCGCCATTTATGTGGAAGGTCATGAAAATCATAAATTCATTTAAGCAGAGAAACGATGAAATCAAAAGAATATAAAGAAATCAACCGCCGAAGCTTTTTGAAAAGGCTGGGGGCGGGCACAGTCGCTTCCGCTGCTCTTATCGGTTGCCATTCGAAGAAAGAGCAAGAGGAAACGTCGGTCTTAGGAGAGATTCCTACCGACCAAATGACCTATCGGGTGAACCCGAAGACGGGTGACAAGGTATCCATTTTGGGTTACGGATGCATGCGTTGGCCGACTGTGGCTGGCGGAAGCGCGCGCGATGGTGAGGAGGAGATTGACCAAGAGATGGTAAACCGGATGGTGGACTTCGCCATCGAACATGGTGTCAATTACTTCGATACGTCACCAGCTTACTGTCGTGGAATGTCTGAACATGCGACGGGTATTGCTCTTTCTCGCCATCCCCGCGACAAATATTTCATAGCAACGAAGTTATCCAACTTCGCTCCGAATACATGGAGTCGTGAAGCCTCCTTGGCCATATATCATAATTCTTTCAAGGAGTTGCAGGTCGATTATATCGATTATATGCTTCTTCATGGAATCGGTATGGGTAATGGCGAAGACGGTATGCCCGCTTTCAAGGCACGTTATATCGACAATGGCATGCTGGACTTCCTTTTGAAAGAGCGAGAGAAGGGACATATTCGCAATTTGGGTTTCTCTTATCATGGCGATATTCGCGTGTTCGATTATCTTTTGGAGAACCATGACAAATACAAATGGGATTTTGTCCAGATACAGATGAACTATTTGGACTGGAAACATGCCAAAGAGTTGAATACTCGTAATACAAATGCCGAATATCTCTACGCAGAATTGGAGAAAAGAAACATACCCGCTGTGATCATGGAACCGCTGTTGGGCGGACGTTTGTCGAAAGTTCATGACCATATCGTGGCACGTCTCAAGCAGCAGGAGCCGAACAGAAGTGTGGCTTCTTGGGCATTCCGTTTCTGCGGTACCTATCCCGGTGTGATGACCATCTTGAGCGGTATGACCTACATGGAGCATTTGCAAGACAACTTGCGCACATTCTGTCCGTTGCAGCCGTTGAAGGAAGAGGAGGTTAACTTCCTCTTTGATACGGCAGATTTGATGATGCAGTACCCGACCATCCCATGCAACGACTGTAAGTATTGCATGCCTTGCCCGTACGGGTTGGATATTCCGGGGGTTTTGTTGCATTATAATAAATGTGTCAACGAGGGTAATGTGCCGGAAAGCCAGCAGGCTGAGAACTATCGCAAAGCACGCCAGGCTTTCTTGGTAGGCTACGACCGTTCCGTTCCCCGTCTTCGTCAGGCCGACCATTGCATTGGTTGCAACCAATGCGTGGTGCATTGTCCGCAAAACATCGACATCCCTGCCCAAATGCAGCGCATCGACAGCTTTGTGGAACACTTGAAGCAGGGTACATTGTAGTGAAGACAACATTATGAATAATCTATATTTGCTACTGTGACATTTTAGAGAAGTGGGAAAAGGACTGATTCTCTCAACCGGAGTTTCGGTCCTTTTTTTTAGTGCTATCATCTTGTTGGGATCAAGGACAACGGAACAACAATCGTAAACCTAAAGCTTTTCTGAAATGACAGAAACGAGAAAGCATAAAAAAAAGGGGACCGATGTCGCATCGCTACCCCTCCCTAAAAAATTAAACGCCAAAACTAAATCTAAACAAAAAACACAAATAATGATAATAAATCTTTGCTATTTCTTTTGCTCCTTCATGAACATCTTTCCGAATTTCGTCTCTGCATCCCTGTATTTGTAAAGCTTTGCAGGGGAAAGTATCTGAAGAAACTTTGTATAATACTCTTTTTCCAATTCTGCTTCTTTGATGCGTGACTCCAAACCACAGTTAATGGCTTCCAAATAGATCTTGTCGGAGATTTTCGCATCTTCCTTTTCCAATTTCCGAAGTTCTTTATATTTTTCTCTGCACCCCTTGCCGCATTCAAACTTTTTCCGCTGCAATTCGTTGCAAAGAGGAATGAATTCAGCTGCTTCTTCAGGAGTCAATTCCATTTCTGCCGTAATGAAAGCACCTTTCTTTGACTCGAAAGCTTCTAAATCGAACTTCTTGTGTTGTTTGGACTCTTGTGCTTTCACCGCTGTGATCTGCACTAATGAGAACATCGCAAATATATATATAATTGTTTTATTCATAGAAATATTTTGCTTAAACTTTGTTAATTTATGATATTTATTCATTCTTCTCCCATTTCGTTCTGCAACAATACGTCAGTATATTGCTCTTCCAGATACTGAAGATACTCGTTTTCGCTGCTTTCTGCTTCCCTCAGTGCATCATAGGTTCCACTCGATAGGTCGTTGCTGACCAGAAGCGAATCTGAATGACCGGCCGTTGTGTCGGTTGATTCAATGAAAACGAGGGCTTTGAAGAAGATGGCCATCCCGGCGAACATCGCGGCCAGATAGAGTAGTGGGCGTATTCTGTCCACTAATGTCACTTTTTCTGCAACGGGCATAGGTGTTTCTTCGGGGATCTGCTGCATGATGCGATCCGTGAGTGTCTCGAAATAGTTGTCGGGGACACGGAAAGGATTCCCTTTCGGCATATCTTTTAGATTGTTATTTTGGGCTTCCATATGATTATTGCATTTGTTTTGTATCATTATGACTTGAATTAATTCAAAAAGTTTAATCTGCTATCGAAAAATCTTCTATATATTTTTAGTTAAATATTCTTCGATCTTCTTTACGGCATAGTGGTAGGAGGCTTTCAGGGCTCCTGTACTTGTGCCCACGATTTGCGATATCTCTTCATAGGTCATATCGTCGAAATATTTCATATTGAAGACGAGCCTTTGCTTGTCCGGCAGCCGGATGATGGCTTCCTGCAGTTTGCGTTGGATGTCGTCGCCACAAAAATAGTCGTCGCTCCGCAACCGTTCCAACAGGTACACGTCGGTATCGTCCAGCGAGACGGAGGTCGTGGCCCGTTGTTTGTTTAGAAAGGTGATACATTCATTGATGGCTATCTTGAAGAGCCACGTGGATATTTTGGCTTCGCCGCGGAAATATTCCAGGTTGGCCCATGCCTTCATGAACGTATTCTGCAGGATGTCGTCTGCATCGTCATGGTTCAGCACCATTTTTCGAATTTGCCAATAAAGTTTTTCCCCATAAGTCGTCACGATCCGGGTGAAGACCTCCCGCCTTTGTTTGGGGTCAAGCAGTTGACCGGCCAACTCTTTGTCTAAATCTGTTTCCTGTTGCATGTACGTTTCTGATCAATAGTTGAACGTATTCCTCCCATTTTTTTGAAAAAACATGTTGCGGACAATGCCATCGGGCAGAGCCATAACGTTTGTCACCACCATGCGATAGCGGAAAAACGGCCCATGCCAATAGACCCTCTTCCTCTATTGTGAGGTTGTCGTGGCTGAAAACGGGCTTCCGTCAACATCCATTTCATAGGCATTGTTCCCCAATAATGAGAATAATAATTTCGTGCTAAAATTAGCTAAATATTTGAGAAAAGCCACAGACAAGAGCTCTTTTTTACGCTTTAATGCCGATTTTTTTTAACTTTGCTCACCGAAAATATCAGTTATAATAAATAACATGGCAAAACAAAAGGTTGTGATTTGTGAGGATTTGAAGGCTGAACTTCAATCCTTTTTGGACAATTTGACATATGATAAGCTGTTCGTATTGACAGATACCCATACAGTAGAGAAATGTTTCCCGCTGGTGAATGAGGTGCCGGCGCTGCAGAATGCTTCCATGATTACGGTCGAAGCTTCTGATTTGCACAAGAATCTGGAGTCTTTATCATCTATTTGGACGCAACTGTCCACGAAAGGGGCTACGCGTCACTCCCTGCTCTTGAATCTGGGCGGGGGAATGGTGACAGACATGGGCGGCTTTGCCGGAGCTACGTTCAAGCGCGGTATCCGGACGATCAACGTACCGACTACGCTGATGGCCTCGGTCGATGCGGCGGTTGGCGGAAAGACGGGCATCAATTTTAACGGGCTGAAGAACGAAATCGGAGCATTTTACCCCCCGTTGTGTGTCTTTATCGACTGCGAATTTCTGCGGACTTTGGACCGCGACAATATACTTTCGGGCTATGCCGAGATGATAAAACACGGCTTGATCAGCTCGATGGAGGTCTATACTTCCGTCATGTTGTACGATATTGACACCATGAACTACGGCTATTTGAATCAATTGGTGGCGCAGTCGGTGGCCGTCAAGGAAGAGATAGTCGGGCAGGACCCGAAAGAGCAGGGTATCCGCAAGGCGTTGAACTTCGGCCATACGGTGGGGCATGCCTACGAAAGTTTGTCGTTCAAGAAAGATCGCCCCCTGTTGCATGGACATGCCGTGGCAGCCGGCATCATCAGCGAGCTGTACCTATCGCACAAAGTGTGCGACTTCCCGATGCACAAGCTGAGTCAGGTCGTTGCCTATATCAAGAGTTATTACCCCCCGTTCCTGTTCGATTGCAAGGATTACGACGCGTTGTACGAGTTGATGACGCACGACAAGAAGAACGAAGGCAACGAAATCAACTTCACTTTGCTGGGACAGGTGGGAGATGTTCGCCTGAATCAGCACGTCAGCAAGGACGATGTCCTCGCCTCGTTCGATTTCTATCGGGAGAGTTTTGGATTTTGATCGGCATGAACAGATGAAAGATATGTGTAGTAAATATAGTTTGATCGGCATGAAACCGGAGTTTGATCGGCATGAAACTATAGTTCAGACGGGAGAAAACCGAGGTTCAGACGGGAGCAAATATCCGTTGGTTCGAGAACAAGCATCCGTTCGTTCGGGCGTTTTTTGTTGCTTGCTCGCCGGAATGCTGCTGAGTTGTGAGCCCTCTTCGAAAACAGTCGAGAACACCTCTTCCGTTCGTGAGAAGACGGCCTTCCAAACCTCCTCGCCATGGAAGCCGCAGCTGCAGGTGGATGCCGATGTGGCTATCGTCTACGGCACGCAAACCCAAAAGCATTTGTCGTTCGACGGCAAGTTGGTGACTTTCGAAGATCGGGTCAAGAGCTGGCAGGATCATGGATATACGACCCATTTCATGACCGGCAGTGCGTGGGGGGAATACCAAGACTACTTCACAGGGGAGTGGGATGGCAAGACTCATCTCGACGAGGGGCAGGTGACGCGTGAGGGCGATACGATCTGGCATGGCCCGATGGTGCCTTACATTGTGCCGTCGGCCAACTTCATCCGCTACATGCAAGAGAAACAGTTGAAACGGGCGATCGATGCCGGCATCGATGCCATCTACCTCGAAGAGCCCGAATTTTGGGCAAGAGGTGGCTATAGCGATGCCTTCAAGCGGGAATGGAAAGCCTTTTATGGTACGGAGTGGCAGCCCCAACACGAGTCGGCCGAGAATACCTACTTGGCCAACAAACTGAAATACCATCTCTATTACCGCGCACTGAATGAGATGTTTTCCTATGCGAAGAGCTATGGCGAGACCAAAGGAATGCAGGTGCGTTGCTACGTCCCGACCCACTCGTTGGTGAACTATTCGCAATGGCAGATTGTCAGCCCTGAAGCCAGTCTGGCCTCGTTGCCTTGCGTGGATGGTTACATTGCTCAGGTTTGGACGGGCACCTCGCGTGTTCCGAACTATTATAATGGCGTAGAGAAGGAGCGCGTCTTCGAAAATGCCTTTTTGGAATATGGATGTATGGTCTCGATGACGGCACCTACCGGCCGGAAGATGTACTTCTTGACCGACCCGATTGAGGACCGTCCGCGCGATTGGGCCGATTACAAGCAAAACTACGAGGCAACTTTCATGGCGAAACTGCTCTATGCGGGCAATGACAACTACGAAGTCATGCCTTGGCCGGAGCGTATCTACGAAGGACTCTACAAGAAGAGTACGGACGCTGATGAGATGATTCACATCCCCCGCTTCTATTCGACACAGATGCAGGTGATGATCCATGCGCTGAACGATATGCCGCTTTCTGCCAATAGTTTGAGCGGTTCGAAGGGAATCTCCGTACTGATGGCCAACTCGTTGATGTTTCAGCGGACACCCGAGCCGGTGGCCGGCTATGACGATCCGCTCTTTTCCAATTTCTATGGCCAGGTTTTGCCTTTCCTGAAGCGAGGTGTGCCGGTGCATCTGATGCATATCGAAAATGTTGCGTACGAGGAAAATTGGAAAGACACGAAGCTTTTGCTGATGAGCTACACCAATATGAAACCATTGGAGCCGAAGGCGCACCATTATATTGCCGACTGGGTGAAGAAAGGTGGTGTCTTGGTCTATATTTCGACTGACAGTGACGCTTTCCAACAGGTGCCCGAATGGTGGAATCAAGACGGTAACAGCTACCAATCGCCGGCCGATCATCTTTTCGAGCAGATGGGTTTGAGCCGCGGATTGCCCGTCGGCGAGTATCCTGTCGGCAAAGGAATGGTGTGTGTAGTCCGTCAAGATCCGAAAGCGTTCGTCATGCAGCCGGGCGGCGATGCCGATTTCGTGTCGACTGTCAAGCGCTTGTATGAAAGCAAGACGGGAGCAGGCGAGCTGCAGTTCAAGAACAACTTCTATATGGAGCGCGGCAAATACGATTTGGTTGCCGTCATGGATGAGAGCGTCAGCCCGGAACCTTACGAAGTGAAGGGACTGTTGATAGATCTCTTCGACCCGCAATTGCCCGTCTTGACCACGAAGCGGGTCAATCCCGGTGAGCAATCGTTGCTATTGGACCTTAATCGGGTGGAAGAGAAGGATCGTCCGCAGGTATTGTGTGCCGCTACCCGCATAACGGATGAGGAACGGACAAGCAACAGTTATCGGTTTATGGCTCGTGGCCCGCTGAATACGACCAACGTCATGCACGTCCTGTTGCCCAAAGAGCCGAAGAAAGTTTCATTATGCAATGCCAAAGGTGAAGCTGTCGGTGAGGTGAATCACCAATGGAATAGCCAAAGCAAGACCGACCGGATCACGTTCGAGAATGACCCGGAAGGGGTTCAACTGGCGTATGAATGGTAATAAATAGAGGAAAAGAAGATGAAATTATATAGAGGAGAACTGTTCTATTTTGAAGAAGTGGCGGACAATGGGCGGCCGACAACCGTCCATTTTGAAGACGGAGCCCTATGTGTGGAGAACGATCGCATCGTCGAATCGGGCGATTATGCCGCCGTCAAGGCAAAGTTTCCCCTTGCCGCGGAGAAAGATTACCGTGGTTATTTGTTGATGCCCGGCTTTATCGATGGACATATTCACATGGTGCAGTCGGAAGAGATCGGACTTGCTGCCCCTTGTCTGCTGGATTGGTTGGCCGATTATACCTTCCCTTTGGAGTCGTCGTTTGCTGATCCGAAGCGAGGGGAGGCGATAGCCCGCATCTTTTTGAACGAGCTTTTCCGCAACGGTACGACAACCTGTGTGGCTTTTGGCTCGGTCCATGCCTCCTCTGTTGAAGCCCTTTTCCGGGCAGCGCTCGGTTATCGGATGTGTTTAATCGGCGGCAAGGTGCAAATGGATCGCGAAGCGCGTGAAGATCTTTGCGAAGACCCGGCCAAAGGCATAGCGGAAGCTGAGCGATTGATCTGCGATTGGCACCATAAAGACCGTTTGTCTTATGCCATTACTCCGCGCTTTGCCGTCTCTTGTACGGACGATCTGTTGCGGCGTTGCGGACGATTGCATGAAACTTATCCCGATACCTACATTCATACTCACTTGTCGGAGAACAAAGGAGAGATAGAAACCGTCAGTCGGCTCTTCCCTTTGGCGAAAGACTATCTGCAAGTGTATGAGAATTATGGCTTGCTGACAGACCGATCTCTCTTTGCCCATGGCATTCATTTGAGCGATGATGTGCGCCAACGTCTTGCAGACAGTCGTGCGACGGTGGTGCATTGTCCGACTTCGAATGCCTTTTTAGGCAGTGGAATTTACGACATGCTCCAAGCCAATCGCTATGGTATGCATACGATCATGGGCACGGATGTGGGAGCCGGTACCTCTTTCTCGCTCTTCCGTACGCTGAATTGTGCCTACCATTTGCAGCAGCTTAGCGGAAACATGATGAGTGTAGAAGAAACCTTCTACAAAGCTACGCTGGGAAGTGCCAAGGCTTTGCATCTGGATCATGAGATCGGCTCTCTTTCATCGGGGCATTATGCGGATTTCATCGTGGTCGATTACCAATCTACCATACCCCAAAAACTGCGTTGTGACTACCTTTCGCGGATAGGGCAGTGGGGAATTACGCAAAAGTTGTTCGGCCTTCAGACGATGGCCGACGACCGTGCCGTGCATGCTACTTATATTGCCGGCCGTTGTGTCTATGCCCAATCGCTATAAATGCAGTTGGTTGGCATGCAATGTTTGCGTGCCGATCAGCTGATCGTAGCGAGCACCCGCCGGGCAGTAGTAGACATAAATCAGATATTCGTTCTCCGTTTCGTGAAAATCCCCTTCGATGCTGCCCGTTTCTCCTTGGTTTGTCCCCTCGCGGACGAAGAGATATTGGTAATTGTAGTTGCCCTGTTTCAGCAACATAGCCTTCTCGTAGCAGCCGTTTTCGGCATTGTATACCATTTTGTTTTCCTCCTTGAAGAGGTTTTGCACGAAGTCTCCATTCAAATATACCTCACCCGTTTTGGCTTGTGGCATCTGCAATGCGAAATGAACTATGAAGTAATCCGCCTCAGTATCCACATCGTTGCAACGGCTGCAGGCAGGATAGAAGCGTCCGTTCTGGTCCTGGTCGTACTCATATGTGGCCATTGCCGTCGGTTTGTCGGTTGTCAGTGTCGCATGATAGTAGGGATTGAAGAACGCAATATGCTCGACGTGCATCCCATTGTAGCGATGCGTGAGAAATTCCATGCGGCGGTATTCGTTGCCCGCCGTAAAGATTAAATTCCGTACATTCTCATAAACGATACGGTCGCTCAAGATGGATGTCGGCTGAATGTCCGCCACCCGTTTGTCCGGACGGTTGTTTTGTACGACACGGATCTTAAGATCGCGCTGCGGAAAGGCGATCGGAAAATTCTTCTTGTTGATCGTGAAGTTGACCTGCTGGTGACTACGGTAGGTATCGATCAGAGTATTCCCCAACACCTCGCCGAAGATACTTATTTGAGGGTCGACCACCGAGAAGCAAGCTGTAAGGATAGTAGCGGCCGGATCGTCTTCCTGATAGACGCGCACTACGTAGTTGCCCGACACTTTCAGTTGGATATCGTCATTCGGAAGCTGCAGTTTGTAGTTGGTGTAGAGCGTGGTCGTGTTGAAAGAACTGCCATAATCGTCGATGGTAAGCCCTTGAAATCCTTGCATGTATTCCACTTGGCTCAACCTTGATGGGGTCCAGTCGGCATCACAGTGGATAATCGAGTAGGCATAACGGGTGAAGTGTGGCGTGAGATCATCAAAATTGATTTCGATCTGCTCGTCACTGTTCAGTGTGATGATGGGAACGGTGAAGATCTCGTCCGGCTGTTTTACTTGCAACGACTTGATGCGTTTCGGCTGAAACACCTCAGTTCGGTAAGCCTCTTGCGCTACGACAGCCGGAAAAAAGAGGAACCCCACGAGAAAGAAAAGCGAATATTTTAGTATGTTTTGCTTCATGTTGTAATGGATTTGATGCAAAGATAGTCGAAAAATCGAGACAAAAAACAGATGCAATGCCCACGAAAGAGCGCATTCTTTCCGTAAAGAGATGCAATGTTCTTATATTTTTCGCAATCAGCCTCTTATCAATCTGATCCGAACCCACAGCCATGATGGGATCATCCGCCAGAAAAAGACGAGGATCCGGTAGCGCCGGTCGATAACTACCATCCGCTTTTTGGCATGAACAGCTCGAATAATCTGTCGAGCCACATCAGCCGCTTGCAGCTTCATCGGGTAGTTGCCTCCGGCGATCAGGTCGGTAGCCACAAACCCCGGGCGGATATCGGTGAAAGTAATGGGCAAATGCTGCATACGGACCAATTGTTCGAGGCATTCCAAGTAATGACTTTGAAAACGCTTCGTGGCACTGTAGGCCGGAGCCGGACCCAATCCTTTGGTTCCTGCAATCGACGTGATGCAGGCAATGTGACCTTTTTGCCGATGGTCGGCCATCCAGTGGAAAGCAGTGGTGACCATCCGAACGAATCCCATGCCGTTTGTCTCGACCGTCTGCAACTCTTTCCCGGTCTCCAAGCTGACGTTTTGCCAACCAATGCCCGAGCTGTGAAAATAGAGATCCATACCGCCGACAGCCTCGATCAGTGCTTGCAACTGCTGCGGTGCCTGATCGTCTGTAATGTCGAGGCGCCGATAGGCCACAATGCCCTCGGTGGTGCGGGCCATCTCTTGCAGCCGTTCCTCCCGCCGTCCGGCAATGCCTACTTGCCATCCGGCAGCTGCCAACTGTCGGGCTACCTCCCAACCGATGCCCGATGTGGCACCTACTACAATTGCTTTTCCTGTTTTCATCGTTCGCTTATAAGTTTTGTTTGACATCCTCCGGCTTCCATCTCTTCCAAATAATGCATCAGCAGCTCGAGCTCCTTGCGATATCGCTCGACTCTTGCCCGGTCTTTTTCGGTCGGGTGCGGAATACGTGTGATATCCATGTTGTGACGGAGATCATTCAGCTTGACAAGAATGGCCAACCGATGCCCGCGAAACCGCCGGATGTATGCCTCGCGCGAGGGAGCTGTATGAGCATTCATCAAATGGAGTGCCTCGCCGATGGCTCCCCACTCGGCAGGGGTAAGGTCATCGGACGGGCCGTTGGCAAGGCGGGCTTGCAACAGTCGGAGAACCTCCTCGACGGTGTGGGGGGTGTCCTCGGCAGCATCATGCAGATAGCCCACCACCTGCTCTTGCCATGTCGCCCCGCTTCGGGCCACCGTGGTGAGATGTGTTGCGAAGTAATCGAGCCCCGCCTTGTCTGTTTGTCCGCAGTGCAGCCATTGTGCCAACTCTCTTGCCGCTTCCACTATGGCTTTCTTTGATTGCTCGTCCATTGTCTGTTGGATTGTGTTCACGGAATCCAAAGGCGGGTGATACTGACGATCGAATCGTTTTCAATCCGAACCTCCGTATCAAGCACCGTGAACTCTTGCTTATAATCAGGCAACTCTGCCAGATATGCTTGCGGATTGACACGGATCGTATCGTAAGGATCGGTCGGGTTTTCTCCGCAGACGATGAAGGCAAAGTCGCTACGCAACGGAAGGGTGGTCTCGCCCAATTTTGAATAGGTCGAGTGATCATCGAGCTGCATGGCGCGATAGGTTCCTCCTTCGTGGGCAACCAGGTTGGCACCTCCCTCTTCGATGCCGTTGTTGACGGTGATATAGCTGCCGTCTATCACCAGCGAATCCACCACAATCCGGTTGCCATCGTAGATCAGCGTGTCGCCCGTTTGCAGGTGGTTCACCTCAACTGTATCGTAAAGATCCTCGGTGTAGACCTTTATTCGCAGGGTGTTGGACTTCCAGTCGAAGTCGTTGGCCGAAAAGGCCACGTGCATGGTGGCATCGCTCAGGTTCTCCATGGTCAGGCCCGCCGGTAACGGTTGGACAAGTTGGTGAGTAGCTTTGGGCGTACAGCCGACAAGCATCAGCAGGGCTGCAGCCCCTATGCAAAGATTCTTTCTCATGACGCAAATAGATTTGTTGAATGCAAAGATACAACTTTGCGACAAAAATAATCGGCAATAGGCAATCCCTGATTCTTAAAAGAGGTTAGACGTGTGCCAAACTTCCCATGCCTCAAAAAGATCGTTCGGAGGGTATTTCAGATGGCCTCCATACCCTCGGAAAGGAAACGGAGGTGATCATCGGCATTGACCTCTTTTTGCTCTGTTTTTATAATATGCTGAAAATAAAATATTTAGTGGGAATATATTATTCGGTAAAGAGCCGTTCAAAAAAACATGGATGATTTGCAAGCAAAACATGGGTGTGTTGCGAACAAAACAGCCATGTTTCTTCCAAAAAGCTCCCGAGCTTTTTGGAAAATGGTGCCGAGCTTTTTAAAATTTCATGCCGAACATTTTTTTACCCTGTTCCAACCGTTTGAAAAATATACAGAAATACCTTATGGCGATCGTTGAGGAGCGAGGTGAAAAGCTCTCTTCTATGATGAAATTTTCACAGGTAGAGTTTCTAAAAAGGGTAAAAATTAGTCGGGGGGGATTGTAGGAGATAGGGATTTTGTGTAAGTTTGCATTTGAAAAAACATAGTACGACTATCATGGCAAAAAAGAATACCAGCAAACAAAATACGCCGACAACCCCGGGGAAGTGGGCTCTCCTCAAATCATTTATTACGTCAGAAAGGGTAAGCTATATCAGTGGTTTGCTCCTGCTGATGTTCACTGTTTATATGTGTTTGGCCATGGTTTCCTTCTTCTTGACGGGAGCCGGCGACCAAAGTCAGATAGAGAATCTCACGGTCTCGGAGATCATTTCCAACCGGATGGCGGTAGAAAACTGGGCAGGTGTGCGAGGAGCGGTGCTGTCCGACCTCTTCATGAACCGCCTGTTTGGTGTATCTTCGTTCATGATCCCTTATTTTTTAGGCTCGGTAGCCTTGGTGTGGATGCGCTTACGTCGCTACGATTTGCTCAAACGTTTCATCTTTTCGGCCACTGTTTTGATATGGGGCTCGTGGACATTGGCCTTCTGTTTCAATTGGTGTACGGACGATACGTTCCTCTTCTTGGGCGGTCAGCATGGCTCTTATATGGTAGGATTGCTCAAAGACAACATTGGAACGTTAGGAACAGCCCTGTTGCTGTTGGCCATTTTTCTGGTTGTTGCCATCTGTACCAGCGTAAAGACGATTCCTTTCTTGCAACGGATCTTTGCAATGGGGTGGCTTGGCAGAATCCATTTGCCCAAACGGAAGAAGAAAGAGAAGGCAGCCGCAGAGGATCCTTTCGGATTGTCTGCCCAAGAGGGTGAAGGAACAGCTTCGCCATCTGTTCCGGCTGTCAACGGATCAGAAGAAAACATAGAGGACGAGAATGGACCGATTGTATATGTCGACCCCGAAGAGGAGGAGGGGAAACCGACAGTGTTGCCTCAGTCTGTCGAGGAACATCATGAGCCGGAGCCTGCACCGATGTCTGCTTCGACGGGTGCCGCATCGGCCATCTCAAGAGATCGTTCTGTTACATCGTCAGTTGTTGATTCCGAAACGAGCGGAAACCCACCCTCGGTTATCGTAGGGCCGGAGGGCGAAGAGATGGAGGTGAAGATTGCTGAAGAGGATGAAGAGGCGGATGTCTCGCAGCTTGGCAACTACGACCCGCGCTTGGATCTTTCGCGCTATGTCTTCCCCGGCATCGATTTGCTGGAGAGTTACGACAAAGGCGCGGTAGAGGTGAACATGGACGACCTGACCAACAACAAGCAGCTCATCAAGAAGGCGCTGGAAGATTTCGGCATCCGTATCGCTTCGATCAAGGCAACTGTCGGACCGACCGTTACCCTCTACGAGATCATCCCTGAGGCCGGTATCCGTATCGCTCGAATCAAGACGCTTGAAGATGACATCGCGTTGAATCTTGCCGCGCTGCAGATCCGTATCATCGCCCCAATCCCGGGCAAAGGAACCATCGGTATTGAGGTTCCGAACAAGAACCCTCAGACCGTTTCCATGCGATCAGTCATCGCTTCGAAGAAGTTTCAGGAGTGTACCTATGAGCTCCCTGTGGCCATGGGTAAGACAATTACCAACGAAGTTTGCATGTTCGATTTGGCCAAAGCACCTCACCTGTTGGTGGCAGGTGCGACAGGTCAAGGTAAGTCTGTCGGCTTGAATGCCATCATTACTTCGTTGCTTTACAAGAAACACCCGGCAGAGTTGAAATTTGTCATGATCGACCCGAAGATGGTTGAGTTCAGCCTCTATTCAAAAATCGAACGGCACTATTTGGCGAAGCTGCCCAATATCGACAGCCCGATCGTCACGGAACCGCGGGATGCTGTGGCAACTTTGAGTTCGTTGGTGACGGAGATGGAGAATCGTTACCGCTTGTTGGTGACAGCCAATACGCGTAA
The DNA here is from genome assembly GCA_963657455.1 of bacterium. Classification (GTDB taxonomy): domain Bacteria; phylum Bacteroidota; class Bacteroidia; order Bacteroidales; family Tannerellaceae; genus Parabacteroides. The sequence continues at coordinate 92,587 of CAVKMU010000004.1, read as the reverse complement.
CATCATAGAATATAACGGTAAATTCATCAACCGTCAGCTCAATCCTGAGAAGGGGCACCGATTCATGCCGTATATTGTGGCCATCGTCGACGAGTTTGCCGACTTGATTGCGACAAGCGGTAAGGAGATAGAGACACCGATCGCCCGTATTGCTGCCAAAGCGCGTGCCGTCGGCATTCATATGATTCTGGCCACGCAGCGTCCTGATACCAAGGTGGTGACGGGTACGATCAAGAGTAACTTCCCGAGTCGTATCGCCTTCAAGGTGGCAGCTATGGTCGATTCGCGTACGATCTTGGATGCTCCGGGTGCCAACCGCTTGATCGGTCGTGGCGATATGCTGTTGGCCATCTCCGGAAAAGAGATGGTTCGTGTGCAATGCGCCTTTGTCGATACGCCCGAAGTGGAGCACATTGTCAACTATATTTCCGAACAGGTGGCCTATCCTTCGGCCTATGTTCTTCCTGAATACGTGCCGGAAAATGAAGAGGGCGGCTCTGTTGGAAAGGGTGATGTGGATCTTAGCGAACGAGATCCGCTCTTCGAAGAGGCGGCCCGCCTGATTGTCTTGCAGCAGCAGGGCTCTACCTCGCTGATTCAACGCAAGTTTGCTATCGGCTACAACCGAGCCGGCCGCTTGATGGACCAGCTTGAGGTGGCCGGAGTAGTGGGCCCGTCGGAGGGAAGCAAGGCACGCCAGGTATTGATGCCCGACGAATATTCGTTGGAGCAATTGTTGAACAGTTTGAAATAATGGAATGTTATGAAACAGTATTGGTCTATCGTTGTCGGTTTTCTCCTCTTGTTGGGGGGCGTGCATCAAGGCTTGGCCCAGAACGCTTCATCCATTTTGGAGAAATGTGTGCAGGCATATGAGTCGTCGAACGGCATACGGGCACACTTTACCCTGCATACTTCGCTGCCACAACAGCGGACGGGCGAAAGCTTTGAGGGTACCATTCAGATGAAAGGCGACAAGTTCAAGCTGGAAACCCCCGACATGACGACATGGTATAACGGAAAAACGCAGTGGTCATACGTCGAACGTAACGAAGAGGTCAACGTGACTACCCCGAGCGGCGACGAGTTGCAATATACAAATCCGGCAGTGATCTTACGGCTTTACAAGAAAGGATTCAAGGCGGCCTACAAGGGAACCAGCACCACTCGCCAAGCAAAAGTTGCTTACGACATTACGTTGACGCCATCGGGCAAGAGTAATATCCGCGAAGTGGCCCTGCAAGTCGAGAAACAGACCTCGGTGCCGGCTTCAATCACGCTCTCCGACAAGAAAGGAGCTACCTACCGTATCGAGATCAGTCAGTGGAAAAGCGATGCAAACCTGTCGGACTCCCTCTTCTCTTTCCCGGAGAAAGAGTACCCGAATGCCGAAATAATAGATTTACGATAATAAGGATTAAACAAAAAATAATAAGAATATGGCAAATGAAAAAGTACGTTGCCTGATCATCGGATCAGGACCGGCCGGCTATACAGCCGCCATCTATGCGTCGCGAGCTAACCTCGCCCCTGTATTGTATGAGGGAATACAGCCGGGCGGCCAGCTGACCATCACCACAGAGGTCGAGAATTTTCCGGGTTATCCTGAAGGAATCAGCGGTACAGCTCTGATGGATGACCTCCGAAAGCAAGCAGAACGGTTCGGAACGGATATCCGCTCCGGCATGGCTACTGCCGTGGATCTGTCGGCGGCTCCCTATAAGATTACGATAGACGACGAGACGGTTGTCGAAACGGAGGCGTTGATCATCTGCACTGGCGCCTCGGCTAAGTACTTAGGTCTTGACGACGAGACAAAATATGCGGGGATGGGTGTCTCGGCATGTGCTACTTGCGACGGTTTCTTCTACCGTAAAAAGAGAGTGGCCGTGGTCGGTGGCGGCGACACTGCCTGCGAAGAGGCACTTTACTTGGCAGGTTTGGCGAAACAGGTCTATTTGATTGTCCGCAAACCTTTCTTGCGCGCTTCGAAAGTAATGCAGGAACGCCTCTTTGCCGCCCCTAATATTACGGTACTCTTCGAGCATAACACCATCGGTCTCTTCGGAGAAAATGGCGTGGAAGGCGCTCATTTGGTGAAACGCAAAGGAGAAGCAGACGAGGAACAGGTCGATATTGCCATCGACGGATTCTTCCTGGCCATCGGTCATAAGCCTAATTCCGATGTCTTCCGCCCGTGGCTTGAAACAGATGAAGTGGGCTATATCAAGACAATCAACAATACACCGCTCACCAAGATCCCTGGAGTTTTTGCAGCGGGCGACGTGGCCGATCCACACTATCGACAAGCCATTACGGCAGCGGGCAGTGGATGTAAAGCCGCCATCGAAGCCGAGCGTTACTTGGCCGAGAAGGGTGTCTGAAAAAATACAAGCGAAAGCATCCGTCTGTTGGGAAACTTTTGAAAACAGTTTCCTCACTGCAGACGGACGCTCTCTGCTATTCGAGCAGAAGAGGCAATTATATTTTGATAGATGGGATTGCGGAAAAGCTCCCACACTCCTTGACTATGAAATAGAAGCGTAGGCGGATCTGAATTTTTTTGTTTTCAAGATCTATTATTCTGTTGTAGATTTCCGATCGGTTTTCTACCTTTGCTGAGACAAGAAAACGACTGAGAAACAGTCGTTTTTACCTTAATGTTTAATTTTTTAGTATCATGAAAAAGAAACATCTATTCGAATTGGCATTCATTTTTGTATGGAGTGCGATGTTGTTCTCCTGTACTTCTCCTGCCAAAGAGAGCAATCCTGCCACTACCTTGCTGTGGTATGACGCACCGGCCTGCCATTGGTTGGAGGCTTTGCCTATTGGTAATTCCCATTTGGGTGGAATGGTTTATGGAGGCGTTCAGGATGAAGAGATCCAATTGAACGAAGAAACATTCTGGAGTGGCGGCCCACATGACAACAACCGACCGGAAGCCTTGGCGCTTATGCCTCGGATACGGCAACTGATCTTCGACGGAAAAGAGAAAGAAGCTGCCGATATAATCGGAGAACAAATCATATTGGGTCCTCATGGCATGCGCTATCTTCCGATGGCCAATCTGCATATTCATCTGAATGAAGAGGGAACTCCTACCAACTATTCCCGTGAATTGAACTTGGCCGATGGCATTACCCGTACCCGTTTCGAGCTGAACGGTGTGCAATATGAACGAACAACGTTTGCTTCGCTGGCGGATGGTGTGATCGTGAGCCGCCTCAAAGCCAACAAGGATGGAATCCTCTCTTTAACAGCTTCCCTAAAAGCTCCCTTCGACTATCAGACAAAAACCACGGATCAAGGGATCGTGTTGACGGTAGCCGGGCAGGAACATGAAGGAGTTGCCCCGGCTCTTACCGCAGAGTGTGTGACAAAGGTCGTGACGGACGGTACCTGGAAGGCGGTCGATGGGCTATCAGCCGAAAACAATACCGCAAAGTTGGAGGTGGAGAACGCCAGCCAAGTTACATTCATCGTCAGTGCAGCAACCAATTTTGTGAACTATCATGACGTTTCGGGCGATGCTTCTCGGAAAAACGCGGACTATCTGAACAAGATAAAACGCTTTTCTTATGCCAAATTGGAGGAGCGGCATGTGAAGGCTTATCAGCAACAATTCGAGAATGTGGAACTATCCTTGCCGGTTGATTCTACCGTCTCTTTCTTGCCTACCAACCAACGTTTGGCGAAGTTCGTCGGGAGTAAGGACATGGCCATGGTGGCGTTGATGTTCCATTACGGACGCTATCTGCTGATCTCCTGCTCGCAACCGGGTGGACAACCGGCCACTTTGCAAGGAATATGGAATGCAGAAAAGGAAGCATCGTGGGACAGTAAATATACCATCAATATCAACACGGAGATGAACTATTGGCCATCGGAGGTAACCAACCTTCCACTGACGGCCGAACCGCTCTTCTCGCTTCTCAAAGATCTGAGCGTGACGGGAGCAGAAACGGCCCGCACAATGTACAATTGTCGCGGATGGATGGCCCACCACAATACGGATCTTTGGCGAATCGCCGGACCGGTGGATATCCCTGCCTCGGGAATGTTTCCCAATGGTGGAGCATGGCTTGCCACACACCTGTGGCAACATTATCTCTTTACGGGAGATAAGGCGTTTTTGCAGGAGTGGTATCCGGTGCTCAAGGGCACTGCCGAGTTCTATCTTGACTATATGCAGCACATGCCGGGCACGGATTGGAAAGTGACAGTGCCTTCGGCCAGTCCGGAGCAAGGGCCGAATGGAAAAGGAACGCCCGTGACTGCCGGCTGTACAATGGATAACCAAATCGCCTTCGATGCCCTCAACAGTGCCCTTCTTGCTGCAGAAGTGTTGGGCGTTGACACGGACGAGCGGGAGGATTTCCGGCAGGCCATTGACAGTTTGCCCCCTATGCAAGTGGGTAAGTACGGGCAGTTGCAGGAATGGTTGGAGGATCTTGATGACCCGACGAACGAACATCGCCACATCTCACACCTCTATGGTTTGTATCCTTCCAATCAGATTTCCCCGTTTTCTCATCCGGAGTTGTTCAATGCTGCGGCTACAACCTTGAAGCATCGTGGCGATATGGCAACGGGTTGGAGCTTGGGTTGGAAAACCAATTTCTGGGCGCGTATGCTTGATGGCAATCATGCTTTTCAGATTATCAGCAATATGTTGCATATTTTGCCGGTGACAGCGGAGGGCGAAGACAAGGAGAATGAAGACGGTCGTACCTATCCCAATCTTTTTGATGCCCATCCGCCTTTCCAAATCGACGGAAACTTTGGCGTGACGGCCGGCATTGCCGAGATGCTTCTGCAGAGCCATGACGGAGCGGTACACCTGTTGCCCGCCCTTCCCGATGCATGGACGGAAGGCTACGTGAAAGGGCTTTGTGCCCGTGGTGGCTTTGTGGTGGACGAGCAATGGAAAGAGAATCGTTTGGTACAGGCTACGGTCACTTCGAAGATCGGGGGCATCTTGCGGTTGCGTTCGTATATTCCGCTGAAAGGAGAGGGCTTGCATCCGGCAACGGGTGAATGCCCCAACAAACTATTCGCACCGGCGTCGATCAAAGAGCCGCTTCAATCTCCAACCGTCGAGGAGGGTGTGAAGGCACCTGTTCCACAAGTTTACGAGTATGACATAGAAACGAAAGCGGGCACGACCTACACGTTTCTCCCTGAATAAGCCGATTTGAACCATAATCATTGAGAGGCATTCCTGCATTCCGATCCGGAAACAGGGATGCCTCTCTTGTTGTTTGGCGAGGGTGATGTCATGCTTCACGCAACATAATGTATGGCATCTGTATGGATATGAAACATCCCGGTGAAAAAAGCTCCCGATGATTGAAAAAAATCATGCCGAGCTTTTTCCAAAACCATGCCGAACATTTTTGAAAAAGGTGCCGAGCTTTTTCAGAAAGTACCCCATCCTTTTTTCATCTCCTTTTTAGGATTATTTTTGAGTTATGGCAGGAGATTCTTTTGCTTGTCTGTATACCCAAAAAATATCCCCACACAACCCTTTTGCAAGGAGTCGTGTGGGGAATCCAAAGAAACCTTAAAAACCTAAATCAATATAGAATCAATACCCTGCGTTTTGCGTCCAGTTTGTATTTACGTTCAAGACGTCGCGGCTCAATGGTAAGATACGGTTGGTCAAAGCCTTGGCATTCGGGTTCAAATACTTGAAGCCCCAGTCGCGTTCGAAGTCGCCGAAACGGATCAAATCATTGCGGCGCCAGTGCTCATCCAGGAACTCACGTCCACGTTCGTCGAGGATATCCTGCAACGAAGGGTCGGAGGTAATGGTCGGAGCATTGACATAAGAGCGGATCTGATTGAACAAGCTCATTGGCGTATCACCGCGGGTTGCCGATCCTCCGCGTACGATAGCCTCGCATTTCATCAGCAGAATGTCGGCATAACGGAAGATAGGCACGTCATTGCTCTGGTTACGGCTGTGGGCGTTAACCTCTTCGACATACGGGAAGAACTTGATCGATTTGTAACCTTGTGTCCATCCGTTCAGATCCTTTCCGGTATTGAGGTCGCCGTCTTGCGATACCAAGGTAATGGTTCGCGTGAAGACTACCGGCTCGTCCTTGTAGGTGTTGCGCACGTCCGTCTTCTCGCCGGTAACGGCATCGTACTGGTAAACCTCGAAAGAGTCGGCTGTTCCATCCCCGGCAATCACGTCGTTACGACGGTCGCCCGGTAAGCAGAAGAGTGCTGCAAACTCAGGAGTCAGCGCCATGTTGCCACCGACAGACGATGACAACGGAGTAGAGTAGAAGCCGTTGTTCTTCTGTCCTTGACGCCATGTGCGGAAACGGGAGTAGGTCAATCCCGTCTGTGTTACGGCATCGAACGGCATGGCGTAGATGAAGTCTTTGATCTGCGGGCCGTTGTCGTACATGAATTTCTTCTTGTAGTCGTCGCTCAAGTCGAACAGTCCCGAGTTGATGACATCGTCGCAGGCGGCAATACAGTCGTTCAATTTCTCGTTGGGAGAAGTGGCCGACCAGCTGCTGCTTGTCACATCCTGTGTATAGACATTCCAGTTGATGTAAAGTTTGGCCAAAAGAGCGTCGACCATCCAACGGGTTGGGGTACCGTATGTCTTGGATGATACCTCTGTCGGACAATCATCGCGCACTTCCAACAACTCCGATTCGATCCATTTGGCAACATCTGCACGCGGTGAGCGGTCTACTGTGCCGGTGGCATCCAAAAGTTTGTAGTCAATGATCGGAGTGTCACCCCAGTTGTCCATCAACAGGAAGGTATAGAAAGCACGGACAGCCCGGAGAGGCGCTGAAACGCTCACGTTCTCTTCGCCCAAATCCATCAGGATCTGATTACATTTTGTGATACCTCCTTGAATATCATTGTAGACATTCAGCTGGTTCTTGCAGGCATCGGGGCTGACGCTATGGAGCGAAAAGTTGGTCATATCGCGGTCGTTCAAGTAGTCACCGCCGAAACTGATGGCCGTATACTCGTCCGAGTTGCAGGAGATACCCTCATCGTAACGGCGTCCTAAGGCATCGCGGAAAGCGAAGTAGGCATTGCTGACGCGGGCCTCGATTGCAATTTCCGAGTCGGTGGGGTACTCGGTGTAGACTGATTTGATGTCTACGTCCAAGTCTGTGCATCCGACCAAGGCAAGGGCCATGATAGCACTGGAAAATATAATTCTTGTTTTCATATTTGTATCTTCTTTAATGGGGTTAGAAGTTAATATTTACACCAAACATAAAGGTACGCGTACGGGGATAGGTGCTGTTGTTCCAGTCCATACCCGGTTGCAATCCGCCGAGGCTGACCTCAGGGTCGATACCCTTGTAGCCGGTGAGTGTAAACACGTTGTTGCATGTTGCATAGAGACGAAGATTACCGATCCAGTCGCCGATCTTGCCAAAGTCGTAACCCAACGACAAGGTTGCCAAGCGAAGATACGAACCATTCTCCAAGTAACGGTCAGAGGGTGCCTGGGCGCGCGTATCGTTTGCATTTTGGATCGTCGCCACTTCCTTCAACATATTCTTACCTGTATTCATCAATGTGACATTGTTGTAGAAAGCACGGGTAGCATTGAAGATCTTGTTGCCGGCCACGCCTTGGAAAAAGGCAGTCAACGACCAGTTTTTATAGTTCAATGTGTTGCTCCAACCGAAGGTCACTTTCGGCTGAGCCGAGCCGGCTTTGCGGCGGTCGCCGTCATCCGGGGCATCGGTTGTGCCGACCAAGTTGCCGTTTTCGTCGTAATCGTTGAAGATAGATCCGCCTTCATCGTTGTAACCGGCCCACTCCCAGAGATAGAACTGTCCGACAGGGCAACCCGGCATCAGGCGCTGTACGGTGGTTGTTGCGTAACCTCCCAGCTCAGGGTTGGCATAATCGCGATAGTTGACCGAATAAGTATCATTGGAAAGAGACTCGACATTGTTCTTGTTGTGCGAGATGTTGAACGACGTGTTCCATGTGAAGTCTTTCGTCATTACCGGGGTTGCGTTCAATGTCAACTCAACACCTTTGTTGCTGATCTCGCCCACATTGGCGATCATTGTGCCATACGGGTAGCGGTTGGTAGATACTGTATAGTCATAGATCAAGTCTTTTGTACGCTTGTCATAGTACTCGATCGTACCGGTCAGGCGATTTTTCAGGAAACCGAAGTCGATACCGACATTGAACATAGCCGTACGTTCCCATTTCAGGTCGGGATTGGCATTCTTCGTAGCTGCCAAGGTGCGGTAGTTGGATGAGACACCTGTCGTCGGGTCGGTATAAGTAAACCATCCCGAAGCGCCGTATGTTTGCTGGGCTGTATAGGCATCGAAACCGAGAGAGTTACCACTCACACCGTAGCCGACGCGGAATTTCAAGTCGTCGAATAACTTCTGATTCTTCATGAACTCCTCTTCAGTGACACGCCATGCCAGTGATACTGACGGGAAAGTACCCCAACGATTGTTCTTACCAAAGGCAGAAGAACCGTCGCGGCGCATGGTTGCCTGGAACAAATAGCGGCTCTTGTAGCTATAGTTCAGACGTCCGTAGAAGGAGATCATTCGTAAAGTGGACAAGGTATAGCTGCTGTTGATACCGTCGATGTCCATATTGTTGGCCAATCCCATGTTGTAATATTTCAGATAGTCGTCATAGAAATTGTAGACCGTCAATCCGAAACCGTCGTTGGTGTCGTCCTGCTCCCATGAATAACCGGCCATGATACCCAGTTTATGGGCATCTGCAAACTCGCGGTTGAAGTTGATGTAGGTTTCCATCTGCTTCTTGATGTTCTCTACCGTGCTGCGCGATGCTTGACCATGGCGAGAAGAGATGTTCGGCAACTGCGACTGTGTCGTGTTGTAGTTATTATAAATGTATTGTTCATCCTCATAAGAGAGGTTCAAGTTCCAGTCCAGGCCGTCGATGATGTGGACAGTCGCCTTGGCAATACCCTGCAACATTTTCTCTTTCGTCTTGTATTGGTCTTCATACACCATGGAAAGCGGGTTGTAGTTTTGCGAGATGCTGGTGTTGCTGTACCATGTGCCGTCGGCATTCTTGACAGGAACCAACGGATTGTAGTAGTACATGGCGTTCAATACACTCTGTCCCATCAGCCCGGTCGAGGCAGTTTGCTTGTTGCTGATGCTGGCATTGACACTGAATGACAGTTCCAAATGATCTTTCAGTGTCTTGGTTTGCAAGAAAGATCGAGCAGTCAGGCGGTCCATCGACGTACCACGAACCACACCTTCGCGGTCGATATAGTTGATGGATGCACTGTAAGCCGTCTTTTCATTGCCACCGTTGATGGAAATGTTGTGGTTGTGGCTGAAGCCCGAGCGCAACACTTCGTCCTGCCAGTTCGTATCGGCCGGATTGTTTACGTCATAATAGGGCGAAAGATCCACATTGTTGGCCTTGGCATACGAGAGCAATTCGCTCGCGTTCATCATGTCCAGCGTTTTCAGTGTGTTGTCTACGGCTACATAACCGCTATAGCTGACGTTCGTGCGGCCGTTCTTGTTGCCTTTCTTCGTGGTGACGATGATCACACCATTGGCAGCTTTTGATCCATAGATGGCAGTAGCACTGGCATCGCGCAAGACGTCGATGCTTTCGATGTCCTCAGGCGCTACCAAAGAAAGGCTGACTCCCGGCACACCGTCGATTACATAGTAAGGCTCCATGGCGGCTCCTTCGCGCAAAGAGGAAGTACCGCGCAGCGAGATGGAAGCCGATCCGTTCGGGTCGCTGGTATTGGCGATGGTTAAGCCCGGCACCTTACCTTGCAACAGTTCGGAAGGAGTGGTGTAGACACCCACGTTCAGGTCTTCCGCCTTGACGGTCGTAATGGAGCTGGTCACGTCCTTACGGGTCATGCTTCCGTAACCTACGACCACAACTTCGTCTAACGTCTTGGTGTCTTCCGCCAAAACGATGTTGATGGTGCTTTGATTGACTACCACTTCTTGCGAAGAGAAGCCGATAAATGAGAATACAAGGGTCTTGCCGTTGGCTACTTGTAAGGTATAGTTGCCGTTGAGGTCGGTAATACAACCGTTGGTTGTACCCTTTTCTACGACATTCACACCTGCCAGCGGTTCACCTAATTTGTCAGAGACGGTACCTTTTACGGCATTTTGGGCAAACGCCAGGGCACTGCAGAGCATCAGCAGGGCAAAAGCAATGAAGCATCTGCTCAGCATCGAGGCTCTTCGGGTTTGAAATTGTTCGTTCCGCATAAGATTAATTTTAGGTTATAAATAATTTATGTTTTCTATTTTATGTTTGATCGCTACTGTTTTTGTCGGCAAAAGAAGTGTTTGTTTGTGAAATATAATGATTGTTTCAGGTAAAAAATGTGTGACATTTCAGTTACAACATAAGCCGAAAACCCGTGGCTTTTCCCTAGTCGATCTTTTTGTCGATTTCCCAAAGAGAGGCAAAAGAGGCTTGCTTTTTCCGTTGTGTTCATGATATGTCGATTTTTTTGTTTTAATAAATTTTTCGCTAAAGTAATCCGTTTCCCTCTTCTTGAGGGAGAAAATGAGACAATTTAGGGGGAAAATAGTGAACAGCCCGCCCTCTTCCTTTTCCAAACGCAAGGTTGGATGCAGGTTGTTGGTGGTGTTATTGAATGAAAATGAAATGAATGTGAGAGGAAAAACAGCACTCGTGTAAAAAAAACGGCAGGGGCTTAAAAAACAAAAGTCACCGTCAATTGAAAAACAGGCGATGAGTTTTGCAAAAGTTTCTCGGGAGAAAACTGTAGTTTCATGCCGAACAAACTGCAGTTCACTCCCGAGAAAACTTTTTGATACTCGGTGGGCCTTTTGCCGCGAGTCGGCGATTGTCTTGAAAAAAGAAAGGAACAAGAGAGCAGGGGATGCTTGTCTTGTTCCTTGTTTTTCGCATTTTAAACTAATTGTAACCTAAACCCATCAAGCATTCACATGCTTTATATTTGCCAAACCAACCGGTTTACCCTATTAAAGTTCCATTACCATATACAAGTTGCATCGGCTGTAAGCGGGATGATCTTGTACAACCGGGTGGAAACCCAGCTTATGATACAACTTCACGGAGGCCTCGAGTTTTGTATTGGCCTCCAGGAAGAGGTTTTGTATACCCTTGTTTCGGGCGTAATCAATCAAAAAAGAACCTAACCGAAAGCCGATGCCCTTGCCTTGTGCCGCAGGGGAGACGGCCATCTTTGCCAGCTCGTGGAGTCTGCTCTCGGGATGATTGACCAAGGCGCAGCAGCCGACGACTGTCTCACCGTCCAAGGCGAAGAAGATTTCTCCGCCCTTGTCGATGATCTCTCCCTCAGGGTTGCCCAAGAGCTTGTGGTCGCAAGCCTCCAGACGGAAGTACCGCTCGATCCATTCCTTGTTAAGCCGGATGAAGTCTTCGCGGTACTTCGGATCCCATGTCAGGATTTTGATCGGATGATTCATCGATCTTTAGATTTTAGCCAATGCTTGATCCAAATCGGCGATCAAGTCATCGATATGTTCCGTACCGATAGAGAGGCGGATAGTACCCGGAGTGATATCCTGCTCTTTCAGCTCCTGCTCGTTCAATTGTGAGTGCGTCGTACTTGCAGGGTGGATTACCAACGATTTTACATCGGCAACGTTGGCCAACAGAGAGAAGATCTCCAAGCTGTCGATGAAGCGGAAAGCTTCTTCCTGACCGCCCTTAATTTCGAAAGTGAAGATGGAACCTGATCCGTTCGGGAAGTAGCGTTGATACAGATCGTGGTTGGGATGCTCCGGCAGTGACGGGTGGTTTACGCGCTTAACCTTCGGATGGTTCTTCAGGTAATTAACTACCTTCAAAGCATTTTCCACGTGTCTTTCTACGCGAAGTGACAATGTCTCCAAGCCTTGCAGCAAGATGAATGCGTTGAACGGGCTGATGGTTGCACCCATGTCACGCAACAGGATGGCACGAATACGTGTTACATAAGCCGCAGGACCGGCCGCGTCGATGAAGCGAACACCGTGATAACTTGGATCCGGCTCTGTCAGTTGAGGGAACTTACCGGAAGCTTTCCAGTCGAACTTGCCCGAATCAACGATTACACCACCCAGAGATGAACCGTGGCCGCCGATGAACTTCGTGGCAGAATGAACAACGATATCTGCACCGTGTTCGATCGGACGGATCAGGTACGGCGTACCGAATGTGTTGTCGATGATCAACGGAATCTTATGACTGTGGGCGATCGCTGCCACAGCTTCGATATCGATGATGTTGGAGTTCGGGTTGCCCAATGTCTCGATGAAGAGAGCTTTCGTATTCTCTTGGATGGCTTTCTCGAAATTGGAGATATCTGACGGATCAACGAACGTAGTGGTTACACCATAGGTCGGCAATGTGTGGGCCAACAGGTTGTAACTTCCGCCGTAAATTGTCTTGGCAGCTACGATATGGTCGCCTTCGCGGGTGATGTTTTGGAAAGCATACGTGATGGCTGCTGCGCCGGAAGCGACTGCCAAGCCGGCTACACCACCTTCCAAAGCGGCAACGCGCTGTTCGAAAACGCCCTGAGTTGAGTTGGTCAGACGACCGTAAATGTTACCGGGATCCTGCAAGCCGAAGCGGGCAGCCGCATGAGCGGAATTGTGAAAGACGTATGATGTCGTCTGATAAATAGGTACTGCACGTGCATCTGTTGCCGGATCTGCTTGTTCTTGTCCTACGTGTAACTGTAATGTCTCGAAATGTAAATTCTTTGTTGCCATAATGTTTATTTTTTTCTTGTTTATACTATCAATTTGTTTAATCCGAAACCTTAATTGGTTTCCTTTTTGTTTCTGATGCAAAGATAAGGGGGTGAAGATACATATTCCAAATATTTTTTGTAATTCGGATAATATCCCTAAATTTGCGGTGCCGGATAGAATGAATGATCTGTTTTGGCTTTAAATCGAACCTTCGGGTAGAATATTTTTCTATGAGCACTACTTCTGACAAATTAGACAACATCGATTTGCAGATTCTCCGCACCTTGCAGGAGAATGCACGTCTGACAACGAAAGAACTGGCCGCCAGTGTGAGCCTCTCTTCGACACCGGTTTTCGAGCGGTTGCGCCGCCTTGAGAATAATGGTTACATTAAAAAGTATATTGCTGTGCTGGATGCCGAGAAGCTTAACCAGGGCTTTGTGGTTTTCTGCAATGTAAAACTGCGCCGGATGAACCGCGATATTGCGTCCGACTTCGTACGAATGATCAAAGAGATCCCACAGGTGACGGAATGTTACAACATCTCCGGCAGTTTCGACTACCTACTTAAGATCCATGCTCCGAACATGAAATATTATCAGGAGTTTATCTTGAACAAATTGGGCACGATCGACAGCTTGGGTTCTCTCGAGAGTACGTTTGTAATGGACGAGGTCAAGCACGATTATGGCATACATATATAATAGATAATGGGCAACGGGGGATCATCTGCCGCACGCCAGAAGGGCAAGCAGTAGCGGAAGAAACTCTTTTAATTCGTGTTCGAGCAGCTGAGTGGCCTTGTCTCGGTAACGTTCGACGGTGCGAGTCGATACATGCAGTGCCGAAGCAACCTCCTCGAGCGAGTGACCTTCCAGCCGGTTCATCTCGAAGGCTATGCGGTATTCCAACGGGAGCTTTTCAAGAGCTGCCTGAAGCATGGCTGTCAGCTCGGCCAATGAGTAGATCTCTTCCGTCTTGTTGGCATATGCCGGTGCCTGCTCTGTCATTTTCTGTTCGTAGGCCGTTTGGCAAGCTTTCCGCTTCAGATGGTTCAAACAATGGTTCTTGACAGCGGTAATCAGGTAGCTGCGGGCCGAACCGGTGAGGTAGATGCTCTTCCTCTTTTCCCATAGTTGGAAGAAAACCTCCTGAACGATGTCCTCGCGTGTGTCGAAGTCGTCGATAAACCGCTTGGCATAGAGGCATAACGGAGCATAGCAGCATTCGAACAATTGCCGGAAAGCTTCACGGTTTTCTCGGAGCGAGATGTCCAAAAGCAAGGAGTCGATGTCTACAGCTTGAAACGTATCCATAATTGTAATGGTGTTATCCGTTTTCAACGGTATACACAAAAGTAGTAAAATTTTTCGCTCTTTTCTCTGTTTTTTGCGGATCTCTTTTTCCGACATTGGAATACTCTTTTTTTGTTTGTATATTTGCCTTTCGTAAATCAAAATCAAGATAGCGTGAACCATTCGATTCATTTTGTGTCATTAGGCCCGGGCGATCCCGAGCTGATTACCGTCAAAGCTCTTCGTTTGTTGCAACAAGCAGACGTGATCTATTGCCCTGCCACACCGATGGCTGAGGGAAAAGTCAACTCTCGTGCGGCCGATATCGTCAAAGTGTTGGGCATTGATCCTTCCAAAATAACTCTTTTTTACCTCCCGATGAGCCGCGACAGGGCAGCTGCGTTGCAGAGTTATGACCAACTTTATGCCGATCTCTGTAGCGACTATAGTCAAGAACGCAACGCGGTGGTGGTGGCCGAAGGCGATGCGGGCTTCTATTCTTCGATACAATATGTATATGATAAGTTGGCAGACAACGGAGTGGCGGTCGAGCGTACGGCGGGAATCCCGGCATTTATCGCCGCCGGAGCGTTGGCAGGGATGCACATTGTCAAACAAGAGGAGCGACTGATGGTGGTGCCGGGCTTGATCTCGGCCGATGAACTGGCCGACAAACTGGCCGAAGGCTATGTGGTTGTCATCATGAAGCTCTGCGCCTGTCAGGCGGCAGTGCAGACCTGTATGCAACAACATCCGTCGTTTGCTTACCACTATTTCGAGAATGTAGGGACGGCGCGCGAATATTATTCGACGGACACGGCGGCGTTGCAGCAGAAAAAATTCCCCTATTTCTCGCTGATGATCATACATCCGTGACGCATCATGACCCATAGCCGGCTGCGAAACGGAATGTTTTTAGGAATTGAATCGCCTTTGACTATTGGCAGATAACAATAGAAAACCTATCTTTGTGCCATTGAATTTATAACACCATGAACAACAACTTAAAACCATCCTCCGAACGGGTGTTCGCCATTGATGCATTGCGTGGCTTTGCCGTCATGGGCATTGTCTTGCTTCATAACATCGAACATTTCAATTTTTACTCTTTTCCGGAAACGACATCTCCATTTTTGAACAGTCTCGACAAACATTTGTGGGATATGTTCTTCTTCCTTTTTTCGGGGAAAGCCTATGCCATCTTTGCTTTGCTCTTCGGCTTTACCTTCTATCTGCAGAACCATCACTGCGAGGCGCGGGGCGAGAGTTTCCGCAACCGCTACATGTGGCGTCTTTTTCTGCTGTTGCTTTTCGGATTTTTCAATGCACTCTTTTTCCCCGGCGAGATATTGGTTCTCTACGCATTGGTCGGTTTTGTGCTGATTCCCGTGCGGAATTTGTCGGACCGTTGCGTGGCCTGGATTGCATTTCTCCTGATGTTGCAGCCCTTGGAATGGGGCAAAGCTCTCTATGCCTTGTTGGTTCCTGAAGCCAATCCGCAACAGATGCTCTTTTCGTTAGGCGATGTCTATCCGCAACTGCACGGCACTTCGCTGTGGGAGATGTTCAAGGTCAATTTCGTGACCGGGCAGTTGGCCAGTTTGAATTGGGCATGGTGTTACGGAAGAGTCTTCCAAACGGCCTCTCTCTTCATGATCGGCATGCTGTTAGGCCGCAAGGGTTTGTTCCGAATGAGCGACGAATCGAAGACGCGGGTCTATGGCTTTTGGCAAAAGGTGCTTTGCCTCTCCTTGCCCTCTGCCATCGGATTGTATTATTTGAAAGATTTTATTTACTCACAGATCGAGAATCCTTTTCTGCTCTCATCGATGAAGACGGTATGGAACTCGTGGTATAACCTGGCCTTTATGCTCGCCATCGTCAGCAGTTTCTTGCTTCTTTACTGGATAAATAACGGAAAGGTGCAACGTTTGCTGGTGCCTTATGGCAAAATGAGCTTGACGGATTACATAACGCAGTCGGTCATTGGCAGTTTCCTCTACTTCGGATATGGTCTGGCACTGCATAAAGTGTGCGGAACGACCTATAGTTTGCTAATCGGCATTGCCTTTTTCCTTTTGCAACTCGGCTTTGCCTATGTGTGGTTTCAGCACTTCAAGCGCGGACCGTTGGAGACTATTTGGCACAAACTCACCTGGATAAACAAAAAATGAAAAACAACTAAACAGAATAATGATATGGACACTATGAAAATTTGGTTAGCTTCGGCGCTCCCATTGTGGGCACTGAGCAGTTGCGGGCAGGCGCCGCAGCAGGAAACTTTGCAGCAACAGCCCAACATTATCTTTATCTTGTGTGACGACATGGGGTATGGCGACTTGGCATGCTACGGCCAACCCTACATTGAGACCCCACATCTTGACCAAATGGCGCGAGAAGGGATGCGTTTCACGCAGGCTTATTGCGGAAGCCCGGTCAGCGCTCCGTCGCGGGCCTCGTTGATGACAGGCCAACATTCCGGCCATTGCAAAGTGCGTGGAAACAAAGAGTATTGGAGTGGCGAGGTGATGTATGGCAACAACAAGGAGTATGCCGTCACCGGTCAGATGCCTTACGATACAGCGCACATCATTTTGCCCGAAATCATGAAGGCGAACGGTTATACGACGGGCATGTTCGGCAAGTGGGCCGGCGGCTATGAAGGATCGGAGTCTACACCCGACAAGCGGGGCATCGACGAGTATTACGGCTATATCTGCCAATTTCAGGCCCATCTCTACTTCCCCAATTTCATGAACCGCTACAGTAAACGGGCGGGAGACACGGCCGTCGTGCGCATTCCTCTCGAAGAAAATATCGCCTATCCGATGTATGGCGACGATTATCGGAAGCGTGTGCAATATTCGGCGGATCTGATCCACCGCGAGGCCCTCAACTGGATCGAACAGCAAGAGGGGAAACAACCGTTTTGTGGCTTCTTTACCTATACCTTACCCCATGCCGAACTGGTGCAGCCCGAAGATTCGATCGTGAAACACTACATGGCAAAATTTAAAGAAGACAAGGAGTATCCCGGACAGGAGGGTTCGCGCTACAATGCCGTGATGCATACCCATGCGCAATTTGCGGCCATGATTACCCGTTTGGACTGTTATGTGGGTGAGATCATGGAAGCTTTGGACAGAAAAGGATTGAGCGAAAATACCTTGTTGGTGTTTACGAGCGACAATGGCCCGCACGAAGAGGGGGGAGCCGACCCTGAGTTCTTTGGTCGCGACGGGAAGTTGCGCGGATTGAAACGGCAATGTTATGAAGGAGGTATCCGCGTGCCGTTCATTGTCCGCTGGCCGGGAAAGGTCAAGGCGGGCAGTGTCAGCGATCATCAACTGGCCTTCTATGACGTGATGCCTACCTTCTGCGATTTGTTGGGTATCACCGATGTAAAAGCCGCTTACCGGAACCCGAACTTGGCATCCGATCCGTTTGACGGAATCTCCTTCTTGCCGGAGCTGTTGGGGCAAGGCGAACAGCCGAAGCATGACTTCCTCTATTGGGAATTTCACGAGACGGATCAGATCGGTGTGAGGATGGGCGACTGGAAACTGGTTGTCAAACAGGGCGTGCCATCGCTGTATAACCTGGCGACAGACCTCCATGAAGACCATGACATTGCTGCCGATCATCCTGATATCGTGGATCAAATGAAGGGCATCATTGCCGCTCAGCACACGGAAAGTCCTGATTTTGTCGTGACGCTTCCCGACGGAACAAACTGAAAACAATGAGTAAGATGTTGCCTTTTCTCCATCTTTGAAAACAGGCTCCGAGGCGTTGTTTTCAAAGGTGAGGAGAAGCGAAAAAAAGCTCGGCATCTTTTTGAAAAATCATCGGCATGATTTTGGAAAAAGCTCGGCATCTTTTTTTGAAATGTTCGGCATGATTTTTGGGAGAGAAGGAGGGTGCTGCCCAAAAAGGTGGAGAGGAGCGTAAAACAAAAAGGTCTCGGAAGATTTTATTTCTTTCGAGACCTTTTGGCAGTGTTGCGGAGGCCTGATTCGAACAGACGACCTTTGGGTTATGAGCCCAACGAGCTACCACTGCTCCACTCCGCGATGTAGTACATTTGATAGGCAATATTATCAAATCCGGGTGCAAAGGTAGCAGTAATTTTTAGAAAAGCAAAATTCTTGCAACTTTTTTTTAATCACATTGCCAGTTTGCTCCTTTTTCCGTACTTTTGCGCACAAATAAAAATAAAGTGTGCAGTATTATGCCAGTAACAGTATCAAAGACAAGAAGTATGTTGGTCGAGGTCGCTCGACAATTGTTCGCCCGGATGGGGGTGGACAATACAACAATGAATGATATTGCACAAGCATCGAAAAAAGGCCGCCGTACGTTATATACCTATTTCAAGAACAAAAATGAAATTTATGTAGCGGTGGTGGAGTCGGAGTTGAACCGACTTTATGAGATGTTGCGTACTATCGCGGACAAACAACTGCCGGCGGATGAGAAATTGATAACATTCATATATACACGGTTGGATACAATCAAGGCAGTGGTCTTTCGAAACGGCACATTGCGCGGCACCTTCTTCCGCGACATCTGGCGCGTGGAGAAAATTCGCAAGAACTTTGACTTGAAAGAAGTAGAGCTTTTGAAAACCATTATGCATGATGGTGTAAAAGAGGGGCTATTCGAGATGCCGGACCCCGACATTACGGCGCTGGTGTTGCACTATGCGTTGAAGGGACTTGAGGTACCTTACATCCGTGGTGTCATGGGGGATAATATCCAGCAGCGCATCAAACGTCGCGATAATGTCATCAACTTAATTTACAATGGTATAAAAATAAACAATAAGTAACGAATGTATATCAATGCAACCGGTTATTATGTACCTGAAGAACGGGTGGATAACCAACATTTTTTAACGCTGAATGGGTTGACAAGCGAGTGGATTGAGCAACGGACCGGCATCAAAACCCGGTCGAAGGCGAAGCCGGAAGAGAATGTGAACACCATGAGCATGGAGGCTATCCGCAACACATTGCCCAACCTTCCGTATGACGTTACGGAAGTTGACTTGGTGGTGGCGGCTTCCTATTCTCCTTACGATACAGTGGTGTCGGCTGCTCATTTGGCTCAGTTTGAGTTTCAGATCAAGAACGCCAAGGCTTTGTATCTCTCGTCGGCTTGTTCGTCGTTCCTGAATGCCATGGAGGTGGTCGAAGGCTACTTTGCCATGGGAAAAGCATCGAAAGCTTTGATTCTGGGGGGCGACAAGAATTCGGCCTATGCCAACGAAACCAATCCCAAAGATGGGCATCTGTGGGGAGATGCTGCAGCGGCTTTCTTCCTCTCGAAGGAGCGGATCCGCGAGACGGATGCCGAGGTGCTGGAAGTCTATACCCAAGGTCTGGGCTATTTGCCGAAGGCTCCCGAAGCAGTACACCTGTGTCCGCAAGAGGGAGGCATCAGCATGCCGGAAGGACGTGACGTATTTGTTCAGGCTTGCACCTATATGCCTCAGAACGTGTTGCGACTTTTGGAAAACAATCATCTGACACTGGACGACTTGAGTTACTTTATTGGTCATCAAGCCAATATGCGAATCATGATGAATATCGCCAAACAGTTGAACCTGCCTGAAGAGAAAATCCTGCACAATATCGAGGAGTTGGGCAATACGGGTTCGGCCAGTTCGGCATTGGTCTATGCACAAAACAACCATCGGTTCAAGCAAGGTGATATTGTAGCGCTGACCGTTTTCGGCGGAGGTTACTCGACCGGTGCATGTTTGATACGATGTTAAATTATAAAATGAATATAGAAATGAAATTATTGGAAGGAAAAGTAGCGATTATCACAGGCGCAGCTCGTGGTATCGGTAAAGCGATTGCATTGAAATTCGCCTCAGAAGGTGCCAATGTCGCCTTCACGGATTTGGTAATTGACGAGAACGCCATGGCTACACAACAGGAGTTGGAAGCTTTGGGTGTTAAGGCAAAAGGATATGCTTCGAATGCTGCCAACTTCGAAGAGACGCACACTGTCGTAGCAGAGATCGTGAAAGATTTCGGTCGTGTCGACATTTTGGTCAACAATGCCGGTATTACAAAAGACGGATTGATGATGCGCATGAGCGAAGCTCAGTGGGATGCTGTACTGAATGTCAATTTGAAATCTGCTTTCAACTTCATCCATGCTTGTACGCCGGTGATGATGAAACAGCGTGCCGGCAGCATTATCAACATGGCATCCGTAGTTGGTGTTCATGGTAATGCAGGACAGTGCAACTACGCTTCGTCAAAAGCCGGTTTGATCGCTTTGGCCAAGTCAATCGCTCAGGAATTGGGTTCACGCGGCATTCGTGCCAATGCCATCGCTCCGGGCTTCATCATGACAGCCATGACCGATGCTTTGTCGGATGAGGTAAAGGCTGAGTGGTGCAAGAAGATACCTTTGCGCCGTGGCGGTACTCCTGAAGATGTGGCAAACATTGCAACATTCTTGGCATCAGATATGTCTTCGTACGTTTCCGGTCAGGTGATTCAGGTCGATGGTGGCATGAATATGTAATAAAAACAGCATAGCAAACAGGTTCTCCGGCAGGATAATTCGGCTCGGAGAACCTGTTTTTGTATCACTCTTTTACTTATAAATAGATCTCATGGACGTCATATACGAAGACAATCATGTCATAGCAGTAAACAAAACCTGCCGGGAGATTGTGCAAGGCGACAAGACCGGCGACCAACCTTTGTCGGAGATGTTGAAAGATTGGCTCAAGGAAAAATACAACAAGCCGGGCAACGTTTTCATCGGTGTAACGCACCGTTTGGATCGCCCCGTCAGTGGTATTGTTTTGTTTGCCAAGACCAGCAAGGCATTGGCGCGGATGAACGACATGTTTCGTAACGGCGAAGTGAAGAAAACCTACTGGGCCATTGTCAAGAACCGTCCGCCAAAAGAGGAAGACGAGCTGGTAAATTGGCTGGTTCGCAACGAGAAACAAAACAAAAGCTATGCATATGATTCCGAACGGCCCAATGCCAAGAAAGCGATCCTTCACTACAAAGTGATCGCCCGTTCGGAGAAATACTATCTGTTGGAGATTGACTTGAAGACGGGCCGTCACCATCAGATCCGTTGTCAGTTGGCCAAGATGGGGTGCCCGATCAAGGGTGATCTGAAATATGGAGCCGAACGTTCGAACCCGGATGGGGGCATCAGCCTGCATTCACGCCGAGCATCCTTCATCCATCCGGTTTCGAAACAATTGATAGAGATCGTCGCTCCGGTTCCTCCTGACAATCTTTGGAAATCAATCAGCGCATCACTCTGAGAAGAGGCTTTGTGCAATTCCATATTCCAATCCGCGCAACTCAGCCAATCCGCGCAAGCGGCCGATACATGAATAGCCCGGATTGGTTTTTTTATGCAGATCGTCGATCATCTGATGGCCATGGTCCGGGCGTACAGGAATCGAGACTTGGCGCCGTTGTTCCACTTCCAGCAGCGCTTTCATCATTCCATACATATTGACGTCCCCCTCCAAATGGTTGGCCTCATAGAAGTTTCCTTCACTGTCGCGCTTGGTACTGCGCAAATGGACGAAGTTGACGCGGTCGCCGAACTCGTACATCATGCTGACAAGATCGTTGTCTGCCCGCACACCAAACGAGCCGGTACAGAGACAGAGCCCATTGGACGGATTCGGCACGGCCTTGATCAGTTGGCGGAAGTCGTCGGCTGTCGACAGGATACGGGGCAATCCCAAGATAGGATAGGGAGGATCGTCCGGATGGATCACCAGATTGACACCCACCTCGTCGGCAACGGGGCATATTTCGGAAAGGAAATAGATCAGGTTGGCCCGCAGTTTCTCGGCGCTCATCGTCTTGTAGCGATCCAATGCCTCCTGGAATTGCTCCAACGTAAAGCTCTCTTCCGAGCCGGGCAGGCCGGCGATGATGTTGCGGGTCAGCTGTTTGATTTCGGCCTCGTCCATCTTTTCGAAACGGGCCTTGGCCATCTCTTTCTCTTTGTCCGTATACTCTTTCTCCGCTCCCGGCCGTTTCAGGATATGAAGGTCGAAAGCCATGAAGGCAGCGCGTTCGAAGCGCAACGCTTTCGAGCCGTCGGGCATGGTATAAGCCAAGTCCGTTCGGGTCCAGTCAAGCACAGGCATAAAGTTGTAGGTGACGCAAAAGATACCACACTTGGCCAAGTTGCGGAGACTTTCCTTATAGTTTTCGATATATTGCCGGAAGTCTCCCGTTTGCGTCTTGATGTGTTCATGGACAGGGACGCTCTCGACGATGCTCCAATCCAGGCCCGCTTCGGCAATGAGCTCCTTTCTTTTCGAAATCTCTTCGACGCTCCAAACCTCGCCGTTCGGGATGTGATGCAGTGCATGTACGATATCTGTCACACCCGCCTGACGGATGTCGGCCAATGATACGGGGTCGTTTGGCCCATACCAACGCCATGATTGTTTACATAAATACATACGTTCGATAATTTTATGGTTAGATAGAGAAGGCGTTGAACCCACCGTCCACTACCGTTAATGTACCTGATACAAATTTTGATGCGTCGCTGGCCAACCAATGGAGGGTACCCAACAGCTCTTCCGGCTCGCCGAAACGCTTGAACGGCGTGTGCGCCAGGATCGTCTTTGCGCGGTCGGTCAGCGTGCCGTCGGGATTGGTCAGCAAAGTGCGGTTCTGTTCTGTCAGGAAGAATCCCGGTGCTACGGCATTGACACGCAGTCCGGCTCCGAATTTCGTGGCAAGTTCTCCGCACATGTATTGCGTGAAATTGATGATGGCCGCCTTGGCAACGCCATATCCGGCTACCCTTGTCAGCGGTCGTATGCCGGCTTCGGAGGCGATGTTGATGATCGATCCCTGTTTTTGTTCCACCATGGCCTTGGCAAATACCAGGGTAGGGAGGATCGTTCCGAACAGGTTCAGGTCAACAACTTGGTGTACTGCATCTGTGTCGAGGTCGAACAGTGTCTTGTCGGGTGCGATCGTTGCCCCCGCCATATTGCCCCCGGCCGCATTGATCAGCACATCGATCTTTCCGAATTTCTCCATGATCTGCCGGTAGTTCTCCTCCAGGCGTGCCTTGTCCAGGACGTTTGTGGTGAGAAACAGGGCTGATCCGCCGGCAGCGTTCACCTCGTTTTCCAATTGCTTTCCTACCTGTTGGTTGCGGCCGAGGATAACAACGTGTGCTCCCTCTTCGGCAAAATGGTGCACCATGGCCTTCCCTAAGATGCCTGTTGCGCCGGTGATGACGATAACTCGCCCGTCAATACAAAATAAGTTCTTCATATCTGTTTGTTTTTTATCTCATGTTTTTAAATGTTCTTCGGCAGTAAACTGCAGTTCATTCGGGAGCAAACTACAGTTTCATGCCGAATGAACTGCAGTTTTCATTCGTATAAACTCGAATTTACCCGGCATCTGTTTCTTTGTTTCTCGAGAATAGAAAAATGATACTTACCCTTGAATAATCTTATAGTGGGGTACCAGCGACTTCATGATGCACCATCCTATCAGGTAAGCTACCGAGCAGCAGCAGAAAATGATGAAGTAGCCCGCCGGCTTTCCGACGAACCCCATGAATTGCAGCTGCACATTGTCGGCATAGACAAAGAGATAACCTGCGCATGTCTGGGTCAACATCGAACTGACTCCACCCGCCATTCCGCCGATACCCGTGACGGTAGCGATCGCATTCTTCGGGAACATGTCGCTGACGGTCGTGTAGATGTTGGCCGACCATGACTGGTGGGCCGCACATCCCAGGCCGATCAAGATGATCGGATACCAGGGCGAAAACTTGCCTAATGGTTGGGCAAACAAGACAATCAAAGGAACAAATGCAAAAAGCAGCATGGCTCGCATGCGGGCCGCGTAGGGGTTTGCCTTGGTTCGGTTGATGAAGATCGTAGGCAACTTACCGCCCACCAACGAAAGCATCGTGATGGCATACAACGTGAAGATCAGTGCCATGCCCAACCCTTCCGAGGTCTTGATGCCAAACTGCGTGTTCAGATAGGAGGGAGTCCAGAAGAGGAAGAACCACCATACGCCGTCCGTACTGAATTTTCCCAAAAGGAACGCCCACGTTTGTCGGTACTTGAAGCATTGGAGGATCGGCATGTTCTTGATCTCTTTCTGCTCTTTTATCAGCTCTGCTTCCAACTGTTTGTCCTGTTCGATATATTCCAGTTCGGCTTTGTTCACGAACTTGCATTGCCGGGGTGGGGTATACATGAACACCCAGAAGCCCATCCAAATGAAACCGAGGAGACCAATTACGAGAAAGGCCATCTCCCAACCGCATTGTTTGGCCAGCAAAGGGATGGTGAGCGGGGCGATCAGTGCGCCGATCGAGGCACCGGCATTGAACACGGAGGTGGCAAACGCGCGGTCCCGTTTCGGGAAATATTCGGCTGTCACCTTAACGGCTACCGGAAAGAAGCCCGCTTCGCCGATGGCCAATACGCAACGTGCGGCCAAGAAGAAGTACATGCTTACCGTCGAGATGACCACCACGATGTCGCCCACTGCGCCTACTAACTGTGCACGGTTGCTCATTCCGACGCACGCCTCCGTGGCAATTCCGCAGAAAGCGTGCAGGCAGGCGCCGGCCGACCATATACCGATCGACCAAAGGAACCCTTTCTTGGTTCCTAACCAGTCGATGATC
The DNA here is from genome assembly GCA_963657455.1 of bacterium. Lineage (GTDB taxonomy): Bacteria > Bacteroidota > Bacteroidia > Bacteroidales > Tannerellaceae > Parabacteroides. Next base: position 67,839 of record CAVKMU010000004.1, on the reverse strand, counting down.
CGGCCGGCAAACAGCATCCCGAGAGCGTATACAATCGAGAATGTTCCCGTAACAATGCCATAGTTGGCCTCATTCCAATGGAACTCCGGCTTGATAAATTCGTCCCACGTCAGCGACAACACCTGACGGTCCATGTAGTTGATCGTCAGTGCCAGGAACATCATGCCGCAGATGGTCCAGCGATAGTTCGTCAATTTTTCCATAGGCTACCCCCTTGCTTTTCGGATGATCTCCAATGAATAACGGCATTTGTCGGTGATATAGCCCCAATCCTCGGCGGCAATGCGCTCTTTGGGGAAGAGCTTCGATCCCATTCCTACGCAGCTTGTTCCGGCTTTCATCCAACCGGTCAGATTCTCTTCGGTGGGTTCGACGGCTCCGGTGGCCATGATCAGTGTCCAAGGCAGAGGAGCTTTTACATTCTTGACGAACGAAGGGCCTCCGACATTGCCGGCCGGGAATATCTTGATCAGGTCGCATCCCAACTCTTGTGCCGTCCCTATCTCTGTAACCGACCCGCAACCGGGAGTATAGGGCACGCGATGCCGGTTGCACAATCGGGCGATTTCAGGGTTGAGGTAAGGACCGACGATGAAGTTGGCGCCGTATTGCAAGTAGAGAGCTGCCGTCGGTGCATCGACAACCGAGCCGACTCCGAGGATGAGCTCGGGGCATTCTTTCTTGGCATACTTGATCAACGCTATGAAAACTTCGCATGCAAAATCGCCGCGGTTCGTAAATTCGAAGGCACGTACCCCACCGTCGTAGCACGCCTTGACCACCTTTTTGGCAATGGTGGCGTCTGCGTGGTAGAATACCGGGACCATGCCCGTCTGCTGAATGGTATCTATTACTTTTATCTTATCGAATGTTGCCATGATATTATCTGTTGATTTAAAATGTTGATGCTGTAAATTATCGTGCCACACGGCCGGATCCGTCGCCTTTCATCAAGGTTTCCACCTCTTTCACGGTCACTTGGTTATAGTCTCCATAGATCGTATGTTTCAGACAGGAGGCAGCAACGGCAAATTCCAAGGCGCGCTGATCGTCCTGCGGATAGGAGAGAAGTCCGTAGATCAGCCCACCCATGAACGAATCGCCGCCACCGACGCGGTCGACAATGTGGGTGATGTCATAGCGTTTTGACCGGAGCAGTTGCTTTCCGTCGTACAGAACGCCGCCCCACGTGTTGTGGTTGGCATTGACGGATCCGCGCAACGTGATGATTACTTTCTTTGCTTTGGGGAAACGTTGCATAAGTTGGGTGCAGACGCTCTCGAACTTGCTCGAGTCGATTGCTCCGCCTGTGGCGGTTACATCGAATCCTTCCGGCTTGATGCCGAACACCTTTTCCGCATCTTCCTCGTTGCCTAAAATGATATCGCACCCGGCTACCATCTCCGGCATCACCTCGGCTGCCGTCTTTCCATACTTCCATAAATTCTTGCGGTAGTTAAGATCGCACGAAACGGGGATGTGCAATTCGTTGGCTGCCTTGATCGCTTCCAGGCAGACATCGGCAGCACCTTGGCTGATGGCGGGCGTGATGCCGGTCCAATGAAACCATGTTGCCTCTTTCAATACCTCTTTCCAGTCGATCATCCCTTTCTCGATTTCGGCAATGGCCGAGTGGGCGCGGTCGTAGATCACCTTGCTTCCGCGCGAAACGGCACCTGTCTCGAGGAAATAGATGCCCATGCGTTCGCCGCCCCGTACGATATGATGGGTGCCGACTCCCTGCTTATGAAGATCTTTGATGCAAGCTTCGGCTATGTCGTTCTCGGGGAGTCGCGTCACGAACTCCGTCTCCATCCCATAGTTGGCCAATGAAACGGCTACATTCGCTTCACCTCCGCCGAAGGTGGCGGACAGTTCATTGCATTGACTGAAGCGGAGATAGCCCGGAGTAGCCAACCGAAGCATGATTTCACCAAATGTAACGATTTTGTTTTTCATGAGTTGTCTTATTTAGAAGTTAAAATATTGTTTTGCATTATGATAGGAAATGTCGGCCACCATCTTCTTCAGGAAGGCCATTTCACTGCGGGGCAGTTTGCCGGCCTCCACATCTTCGCCGATCAGGTTGCAAAGGATACGGCGGAAATATTCGTGGCGCGGGTAGGAGAGGAAGCTTCTCGAGTCGGTCAGCATCCCCACGAATCGGCTCAACAGTCCCAAGGCCGAGAGCGCATTCAGCTGTTTGCGCATGCCCTCTTCCTGATCCAAAAACCACCAAGCTGCGCCCAATTGCATCTTGCCCGGCACGGTTCCGTCGTTGAAGGTGTAGGCCATTGTGGCCAATACCTCGTTGTCTTTGGGGTTGAGGTTGTAGAGAATGGTCTTGGCCAGCTTACCTTCGGCATCCAACCGGTCGAAGAAGCGGTGGCCCACTGCTGCACAGTTGACGTCGAGGATAGCATCGAAGCCTGTATCCGGCCCGATCGCCTTGAACATCCGCGTGCAATTGTTGCGGATCACACTGATATGGTATTGCTGCACCCAGTCGGTTTCGGCATCCATCGCCGCCAGTTCATAGAGCAAGGCACTCTTGTATTTCTTCGTTTCTTGCTCATCGAGCCGTTTGCCGCTCTGCAGTTTGGCGAAGCAGGATCGGATCTCCTGTTCGGTATACTCTTCGGCATAGAAATTGTCCAGGCCATGATCCGAGACGCGACACCCTTGTGTGGCGAAGAAAGCATGCCGTTTGCGGAGGGCTTCCAACAGCGTGTCATAGCCGGTTATCTCCATATCGGCCGCCTTTCCCAACTTCTGCAGATAGCAAGCATAGGCAGTGGGGTCTTCTACGGCCGTCACCTTGTCGGGGCGCCATGCCGGATATACTTTCGTGGCGAGGGGACTCTTGCGGATTTGTTGGTGATACTCCAGCGAGTCGGCCGGATCGTCGGTCGTACAAACCACCTCGACATTGCACCGTTTCATGATGGATTGCGCGCGAAACTCCTCCGTTTGGAGCATGGCCGTGCAGGCTTCGTAAATCTCGTGTGCCGTCTCGGGCTTCAAAAGGGTATCAATGCCGAAGATGCGGCTGAGCTCCAGGTGAGTCCAATGATAGAGCGGATTGCGCATGGCATAGGGAACGGTCTCGGCCCACTTCTCGAACTTTTCGTAATCGGGCTTGTCGCCTGTTATATACGCTTCCGGTATTCCATTGCCGCGCATGGCACGCCATTTGTAATGGTCGCCACCCAGCCATATCTCGGCCAGGTTGTTGAACTGCTTGTTTGCAGCAATTTCTTTCGGATCCAAATGGCAATGATAATCAATGATGGGCAAGTGTTCTGCGCTTTCATGGTATAGTTCGCGTGCTGCATCATTGGTTAGCATAAAGTCGTCACTGATAAATTTTTCCATATATCATTCAGATTATCTGTTTTGTTCCAAATCTTTTCGTCAGCTGTTCCCTGCCTTTGTTTCCGTTGTTCCTGTATGTTCGGAAAGTTTCTCGGCATGAAACTCCGGTTTATTCGGCATGAAACTGCAGTTTACTCCCGAAAGAACTGCAGTTTACTCGGCATAAAACTGCGGCGAAGCCCCGAACGGTTTTCCCCATTGTCGGATGTTTTTGTCCGGACAATGCCTAAAACAACGAAACAGGTCTGGCGGCTGATTCAAATTTTATGTTAACTTGATCCCAAATATAATAATAATTCTTATACAAAAAGTATTGAACAGCGAACTTTTCCTAATTTTGTCTCAAATAAAAGGTAATGGGCAGAAAAACAGGTAATGGCAGGGGCATGTTGAAGAAGATGCTGCTTTTCGTCGGATGCGTGGCAGCCGTTGTGGGATTGGCGGCATACTTTTTCCTCCAATCCTATATGCAGTCGTGGGTTTCGCGCGAGGCTTCCCGAAGAGGCATCGTCTATACCTGTAGCGACATGGGTTTCTCCGACTGGAACCGCTTCTCTATCAGGGGGCTTTCCCTCTACCCTTCGGCTTCGGACACGCTGCTTTTTGTCGATACGTTGAACTTGAAGTTGGATCTGTTTCAAGGGCTTCGGCTGCGCCCTTCGTTGGAAGAGGTGACGGGTAGCAATATCCGTTTGCATTTGGTGAAGAAGAACGGCTTGTCAAATTGGGATGTTTTGTTTCACCGTAAAGCAAATAGAGTCCGAAAAGAGGAGCAAGATCTGTCGAAACGCGACTATGCCAGCAACGTCAATCGCCTGCTGAACGGGATGTTTCGCCTGTTGCCGCAGCAAGCCTCCTTGCAACGTGTGGCGGTTGTCTGCGAGATGGATTCCGATGAGTGGCAGGTGCAGCTCCCGAGGCTCTCGACAGATGAAGGAAAGTTTCAGACTACCCTCATCAGCCATGAGAAGGGTCGTACTTCCGAATGGCGTTGTGAGGGGCAGATCGATCCGTCGTCGCACGAGTTGAGCCTTTTGCTTTCCCCGCAAAGTTCGGCCGATGTGGCGCTTCCCTACCTTACTTACCGGTGGGGGGCTGATGTGATGTTCGACACATTGCAGGTGCAAATGCAACCGATGTCGGCATCTGCCGATCCGCTTCGGCTGCAAGGAAAGGTGGAGGTCAGCGGTTTGCGCCTCTATCATGCTGCCGTCTCGCCCGATACGGTTGGGTTGGATCGTGGTGCGGTGAAGGGTTATGTGAATATCGGACCGGACTATTTCGAGATAGACAGTGCAACATCGATCCATTTCAACCGCCTCGATTTTCATCCTTACTTGCGGATCGAGCGCGATACAAGCTGGAAGGTGACGGCCTCTGTCCGGAAAATGGACTTCCCGGCTCAGGATCTTTTCGCTTCGTTGCCCGGAGGATTGTTCCCGAATCTGCAAGGATTGCAGGTGTCGGGCTCGCTCTCTTACCAATTTGCTTTGCATGCCGACGGTGGAAATCTGGACAGTCTGACATTCAACTCGGAACTGAAGAGAGGAAAAGATTTCAGGATCGATGCCTTTGGTGAGACCGATCTCGCCAAGATGAACGAGCCTTTCGAATATACGGCCTATGAAAATGGCGAGCCGGTCAAGCGTTTTGAAGTCGGTCCTTCCTATGCCTGTTTCCGACCGTTGTACACTATCTCGCGCTATCTGCCGTTGGCCATCATGCAATCAGAGGATGCCGGTTTCTTTCAGCATCGGGGTTTCATCATGAGTGCCATACAGGAATCGCTGATTCAAGACTTGAAAGCGCATCGCTTCGTCCGAGGAGGCAGTACGTTGAGCATGCAATTGGTGAAGAATGTCTTCCTCAGCCGGAAGAAAACCATAGCCCGAAAACTCGAGGAGATGCTGATCGTCTGGCTGATTGAAGAGAACGGTCTGACATCGAAAGAGCGAATGTTTGAGGTTTATTTGAACATTGCCGAGTGGGGGCCGGGCATCTACGGAGCGGCAGAAGCCTCGCATTTCTATTTTGCCAAAGAGCCTTCCGAGCTGACCTTGGCGGAATCCATCTATATGGCCGGCATCATCCCCCGGCCGAAACACTTCAAATATAGCTTTGATGGGCGCAATCTCAAGGAATCGAACGATGCTTTCTTCGATCTGCTGCTCCGGCGAATGCTGGAGCGTGGGCGGATTACGGCTGATGAGGCGGCAGGAGTCTCGCCTCGGCAGGTGCATATCACGGGGCCCGCTCTCCGCTATTTGGAGGATACGGGCGAGGAGTCGGCTCCTTGATGCCTATCTCGGCGCCTTGTTGTAGAGGTAGATGGCAATGAACGAGTAGAGGATATTCGGAATCCACGAGGCGATCATCGGACTGACAGCTCCACTGATGGCAAAGGTCGAGGTGATGGTCATGAACAGAATATAGGAGAAACTCAAGCCGATGCCGATACCGATGTTCAATCCCATGCCGCCTTTCACCTTTCTCGAGGAGAGTGACACGCCGATACATGTCAGGATAAAGGCCGCCATGATCGTGGCATATCGCTTGTGGTATTCGATCTCGAAGGTCTGAATATTGCCGATACCTCGTTTCTGTTGCCGTTGGATGTACTCATGCAACTGCGGAGAGGTCATCTTTTCACAGTCATTTACGGAGATAAGAAAGTCGGAAGGCACGATGGTCAACGTCGTGTCTTTTCTCGATCCTGAGGAGATATGTTCGCGCATCCCGTCGAAATCGCGGATGACATAGTCAATAACCTGCCAATGATAGAGCGTGTCGTACTTGATTGAGTTGGCCGTCAGACGGGAAACCAACCGTTTTCCGTCGAATTGCTCCAGCGAAAAGCGATAGCCCATGTTCGAACGTGCATCGTAACGGTCGAAGTAAGCAAAGGTACCCGGCTCGACTTCCAGCTGCACATTACGGGCATATTCCACCGCCTTGTTCTTGATATATTTGTTTTGGAAGTCGATTCGTGTACGATTGGCCGGAGGAATGACGAACGCATTCAATATGAATGTGAAGAAGGCGATGATGGCAGCCGAGATAGCATAGGGCACCATCAGCCGTTTGAAGCTTATTCCGCTGGCTAACATCGCGATGATCTCCGAGTGATCTGCCAGCTTCGAAGTGAAAAAGATCACGGCAATGAAGGTAAACAGCGGACTGAACAGATTGACGAAGTAGGGGATGAAATTCAGATAGTAGTCGAAAACGATAGCCGATAGCGGTACTTCCGGCTTGAGGAACTTGTCGATTTTCTCATTGATGTCGAATACTACCGAAATAGCTATAATCAGCAGGATGGCAAACAGGTATGTTCCCAAAAACTGCTTGATGATGTACCAATCTATCCGTGTAAGCTTCCATTTCATAACCTTAGATGCGATTGTTCATTTGCACTACCATTTTTGCTTTCCATGTGGCGAAGTCGCCGGCGATAATATGCTTGCGCGCCTCTTTTACGAGCCAAAGATAGAATGCCAGGTTGTGGATCGATGCGATCTGCAATCCCAAGATTTCGTCCACTTTTATCAGATGGTGCAGGTAAGCCTTCGAGTAGATCTTGTCGACAAACGAAGCTCCGTTCTCATCGATCGGCGAGAAATCGTATTCCCACTTTTTGTTGCGCATGTTCATTGTGCCGAAAGCGGTGAAAAGCTGCCCGTTTCGTCCGTTGCGGGTCGGCATGATACAGTCGAACATGTCCACGCCACGCTCGATTCCCTCCAGCAAGTTCATCGGTGTTCCGACTCCCATCAGGTAGCGGGGCTTGTCTTTGGGCAGGATGCCGTTGACCAGTTCGATCATTTCATACATCTTTTCGGTAGGCTCGCCGACAGCCAATCCGCCGATGGCATTACCGTCCGCCCCGATTTTCGCCACATTTTCGGCGGCTCTTGTGCGCAAGTCGGGGTAAACACACCCTTGAACGATCGGGAAGAGGCTTTGTTGGTAGCCATATTTCGGCTCTGTCTCGTTGAAACGCTTCACGCAACGGGCCAACCATCGCTCTGTCAATCCCAAAGATTTCTCAGCATAGGCATAATCCGCGTCGCCGGGGCAACACTCGTCGAAGGCCATCATGATGTCGGCTCCGATGGTTCGCTCGATATCCATCACACGTTCAGGCGTGAACAGGTGCTTCGATCCGTCGATGTGTGAGCGGAACTCGGCTCCCTCTTCGCGCAGTTTGCGATTGTCGGAAAGCGAAAAGACCTGAAACCCTCCGCTGTCTGTCAGGATAGGTCGGTTCCATCCGTTGAAACGATGGAGACCTCCTGCCTTTTCCAAGATATCCAATCCCGGCCGCAAGTAGAGATGATAGGTGTTTCCCAAGATGATTTGCGCATTTATATCCTCTTTCAACTCCGGCATATGCACGGCTTTTACCGCACCTTGCGTGCCGACCGGCATGAAGATGGGGGTTTCGATCTGACCATGATCGGTTGTTATCAGGCCTGCCCGAGCATTTGTTTTCGTATCGTTGTATTGTAATTCGAATTTCATGCGGCAAAGGTAGGAAATAATCCTTGTATTCGCAACAACCATTTCAGAATCCCCAACCGGTTGTTGCGGTCTCTTCCACTGCTTTGGCGGTGGGTTTCGGACGGAGATATGGAACGATTTAGGGTAGCCGTCTCCATGTCTCTTACAGTCGGATCCGTTGAATGTGCAACGATTTCAGATCGGTGGTACCCAATCGGTTCGCCTCTCCGCGACCGATGTGCGATACGGCTGCCAAATCGAGTCTCTTCACTTGGTTGAACAGTGCGAGGGCGGCAGTGTCGACAGCCACAATATCGGACGAAACGATCATCGCTTTCAAGGTCGCCACGTCCGCCAACGATTTGCCTTGCGGCCCGTTTTGGTGCATGACGCGGTAGGCATCCACGATGTTCAGCACCGGTTTTTTCTCCCATGTACAGATGTCGGCGATGCACTGCTGCAGATCATTTTGCAGGAAGAAGCGACGGTCCCACACAATGCCCATATAGTTTTTCATGGCTCCCGTCATGTTTACCGCTCTGTGACTCTTCAAAACCGGGACATTGATCCAGGCATCCGCTTCGATCAAGGCTTCATGAATCTTGACGTTATGCAGATTTTTCCCGTTGGGAACAGCTGTTTTTTGGTAATACTTCTCATCGTTGGCCGGCACGATGATGCCCCCTGCCTCTTCGACTGCCGCTGCAATGCCGCTTGTCTCGTAGCATTTTTGCCAATCCTCGCATGTATGGTCGAAGACGGTCACCTTCTGTGCGCCCGCTTCACGGCACTTCTTTACCAGGGCTTTGACCAATTGCGGGTTGGTGTTGCCGGCCATCTCCGGGCGGCTGTTCCAACTGATATTGGGCTTGATGACTATTTTCTCTCCTTTTTTGACATATTTTTCAATACCACCTAAAGCCTCCAGTGCCTTTTCCAGCATGATTTCCGGCTCGCCCCCTGCGACTGTTACCATGTCGGGTATCGCATCTGTAGCTATAGAAGGGGTAGAGACAGCAGCCTGAAGAGTTTCAAAATCAAGGGTTATGGCAGCAGTTGCCCACGCACCTGCTTTCAAAAATTCACGACGTTTCATGGGTATAGTTTGATTAGTTATTGCTTTTCAAGCAAAAATAAGCATTTTCGCTCAAACAGCCAAGCCCCTTTTTTGTTTTTATGCAGTGCATTGTTGAACGAGTAGCAGACGTTTTCGGAAAAAAGTGGGCAGTCTTGAAAAAGTTTCTCGGCACCCAACTGCAGTTTATTCGGCATGAAACTGCAGTTCACTCGGGAGAAAACTCGAGTTCTGTCGGCATGAAACGGTAGTTCATTCGGGTGATATTTTTCAAATGTTCGGGAGGCTTGAAAAAAATGTTCGGGTGATCAATGGAAAAAGGGTTGTTATTTTTGTCGGAAAGTTTTATATTTGTCACATTATTAAACACATCTTATATTAAAACCATGAAAAAGAGTCTTTTTTTACTTTGTTTTGTATGGATGACCATCACCACGATGTTGGCGCAATATCCCAAAGCTATTTTGTCGGGAGACTATCCGGATCCCTCCATCATGCGCGATGGAAAGGATTATTATATGACCCATTCCCCCTTTTATTATGCCCCCGGTTTCCTGATATGGCATTCGCAAGACTTGATGAATTGGGAGCCTGTCTGCCGTGTGATGCCCGAGTATGAAGGCTCGGCCATGGCACCGGATTTGCTGAAATATAAGGATACCTATTATATCTACTTCCCGTCGGCGGGCACCAACTGGGTGGTTTGGGCGAAAGATATCCGAGGCCCGTGGAGCAAGCCCATCGATTTGAAAGTGTCGGGTATCGACCCCGGCCATATAGCCGACGAGCAGGGGCACCGTTACCTCTATGTGGATGACGGATATGTGGTGCGTTTGACCGACGACGGACTGGCTACGGTGGGTGAAAAACAGAAGGTTTATGACGGTTGGTTCTACCCCGAAGGGTGGGAGACGGAATGTATGTGTCTCGAATCGCCGAAGCTGAACTATCACAATGGCTACTATTATCTCACCTCTGCGCAAGGAGGCACCGCCGGCCCGGCAACCAGCCACATGGTGGCCTCGGCCCGCTCGAAAAATATCCTGGGCCCATGGGAAAACTCTCCCTACAATCCGATAGTGCATACCTACAGTACACGCGACAATTGGTGGTCGAAAGGGCACGGTACCTTGGTAGATGACGTCAATGGCAACTGGTGGATTGTCTATCATGCCTACGCCAAAGGGTATCATACACTGGGCCGTCAGACGCTGATCGAGCCAATCGAATGGACCTCCGACGGATGGTATCGCTCCAAACAGACGGCCACCCCGATCAAAGCCGCGCAGCCTATCCGCCATGGCCTCACCCTTTCCGACGATTTCAACGGGCCGGAGCTGGGGTTGCAGTGGACTTTTTGGAAAGAGTATGCCGTCAAGGAGCTGACCTTCGGCAAAGGTTCGTTGCAGATGAAGGCCAAAGGCTCATCGCCCGCTGATGGGCGTCTGTTGCTGACCACGGCAGAGGACAAGAACTATGAGACGCAAGTCGAGATCACGGTCGGCAGAGGCAACCGCGCCGGATTGCTACTATATTATAATGAAAAGGCATACGCGGGCATTCTCTCCGACGGAAAGAAATTTACCGTCTATCAGAATCCGGAAACAAAATGGGAGGTTCCCAACACGATCGGCAACCATTTCTATGCCAAGATCCGCAACCGCGCCAATTTGTTGCAGATCATGGTCAGTAAAGATGGCGAGAGATGGAGCACAGTGGCCGATAATCTGGATGTATCGCAGTTGCATCACAATAACTTCCTCGGCTTCTACGCGCTGCGCCCCGCCTTGCTTTCAGCCGGAAAGGGGAGTGCCACGTTTGCCCGTTTCCGCTATCGTAATGCCATTCCCCAAGAGAAAGATATGAGTGCCTACCTGATGGTGTTCCACAAAGACGAGACCCACAGCCTGCACATGGCCATCAGCCACGACGGTTATAGCTTCACTGCGTTGAACAATGGCGACCCGGTTATCAAAGGCGATACGATTGCCGAGCAGAAAGGTATCCGCGACCCGCATATCTACCGCGGGCCTGATGGTGCTTTCTACCTGGCCATGACCGATTTGCATATCTATGCGCAACGGGAAGGCTTCCGCGATACGGAGTGGGAGCGCGATGGCAATATCTACGGATGGGGCAACAACAAAGGGCTCGTCCTGATGAAATCGTGGGATCTGCTCCATTGGAAACGGACAAATGTGCGCTTCGACAAACTGACGGCCGGCTTGAGTGAGATCGGTTGTGCCTGGGCGCCGGAAGTAACTTTCGACGTTGAGAAACAAAAGCTGATGATTTACTTCACCATGCGCTACCAAAACGAGCCGAACCGTCTCTATTATGTATATGTAAATGACGACTTCGACACGATAGAGAGCCTACCGCAGATCCTGTTCGAGTACCCCGACGAGAAACTTTCTGCCATCGATGGCGACATTACAAGGGTAGGCGACCAATATCATCTCTTCTATGTGGCGCAGTTCGACCCCGTGGCCGGCATCAAACATGCCGTATCGGATCGCGCCAATGGCGGATACGAATTCAATCCGCGCTGGTATGATTTCGAAGAGGGTTCGTGCGAAGCCCCGACGGTATGGAAACGTATCGGCGAAGAGAAGTGGGTGTTGATGTACGATGTCTACAGCGTCCAGCCCCACAACTTCGGATTTATTGAAACAAGCGACTTTGTTTCGTTCAAAAACCTCGGCCGTTTCAACGAAGGAGTGATGAAGAGCACCAACTTCAATGCCCCCAAACATGGCGCCGTTATCCAGATTACGGCAGAAGAGGCGGCTCGATTGGAAGTGTATTGGAAGGATAACAATTGAAAAGGAATAACTATATGAAACAAAAAATCAGTACAATAGCCGGAATGGCACTGGCGCTGTTGGCAGTTGGTCAGCCGCTTTCAGCCAAAGTGACGCACACAACAGCCGCCCCCGACTCCGTCTATCTTTTCCCTTATGCCAGCTTACCCGACGCAGGGCGCAGCGGTATGAAGTTTGCATGGAGCAGTGACGGCGAGAAATGGCAGCAAGTGGCAGGAGGATATGCTTTCATCTCCTGCGATTTCGGCCCATGGGGCGAATGGAAAGCAATCTACAACCCGCAACTGATGCAGAGCCAAACGGATGGAATATGGCATCTTTACTGGGACTTGACGGCCGATGGAAAAGCAAAAACCTATGTCTCGTCGGCTGATTTGATACGATGGAAGCCGCAACAATTCTTCATGGCAGCTGATCAAGAGAAGTATGCCGTGAAAAAGTGCAGCCAACCCTCGGCCCAAACCATCCGAATAGAAGGAAAAGAGGTAAAGGGGTATGCCTTGAAAGTGGCCTACTCTACGATTGCCGATCTGAACCGTTACGGCAATCATCGCGCCTATTTACAGTCGTTGTGGGGCGAACGGACAGCCGACGATGCCGTCCGCTTTGCCGGATTGCAACCCGTCTCGGCGCAAATCACGGTGGATGAATCCGCAAGCAAGCCGATCAGCAATCGGCTTGTCGGAGTCTTTTTCGAAGATTTGAACTATGCCGCCGACGGAGGATTGTATGCAGAATTGATACAGAACCGCGATTTTGAATATAGTGCTGCCGATGGTAACCGCGACAAGTCGTGGAACAGTACGTACGCATGGAGTATTACGGGAAAAGCCTCGTTGACAGTGGGCACAGACGACCCGATCCATGCCAACAACCCTCACTATGCCCGGTTGAATGTTGAAGAGGCTGGGGCCTCTCTGTCCAATGCCGGCTATGACGGCATCGTGGTGAAACGGGGAGAGAAATACGACTTCTCGCTGTTTGCCCGTACAATAAACGGAAGCAAAGGGGGAAAAACGACCGTTTCGTTGGTGACGAAAGAGGGGAAAACCGTGGCACAAACCACCTTGTCGATAGCATCTTCGGGATGGAAGAAGCAGACAGCTGTATTGACAGCCCTGGCCGATGCAGACAGTGCTCGGCTGGTGATTGCCCCACAGACGGCAGGATCCTATGCTTTCGACATGGTTTCGCTCTTCCCGCAGAAGACGTTCAAAGGACATAAAAACGGCTTACGGGCAGACTTGGCCCAAACTATTGCCGACATCCATCCGAAGTTTGTCCGCTTTCCGGGCGGATGCCTGGCACATGGTGACGGGGTCGACAATATTTATAACTGGAAAGAGTCGATCGGCCCGTTGGAAGCACGCAAACCGGCCCCCAACATTTGGCGCTATCATCAGACGCGTGGGTTGGGATACTTCGAGTTTTTCCAATTTTGTGAGGATATAGGAGCCGAACCACTGCCTGTCGTGGCAGCGGGTGTACCTTGTCAGAATTCAGCCTCTGCCGCACATCACTCCCACGATCTGGTGACAAGCCTCGGGCAGCAAGGCGGCATTCCGATGGAAGAGATGGAACAATATGTGCAAGATATCTTGGATCTGATCGAATATGCCAACGGCGATGCGAAGAAAAGCACGTGGGGAAAGGAGAGAGCCAAGGCAGGTCATCCCGAACCCTTCCACTTGAAATATTTGGGAGTGGGCAACGAAGATCTGATCAGTGACGCATTTGTGGAGCGTTTCACGATGATTTACAACGCTGTCCGCGAGAAGTATCCGGACATTGTCGTGGTGGGTACGGTCGGACCCTTCAGTGAAGGAACAGATTATGAGGAGGGTTGGAAGCTGGCCAAGGAGTTGAACATTCCGATGGTCGACGAACACAACTACAACACACCGGGGTGGTTCATCCACAATACGGATTATTACGACAAGTACGACCGCTCGCAGTCGAAAGTTTACTTGGGTGAATATGCCGCTCACATAGCAGGTCGCCACAGCACGATCGAGACCGCTTTGGCAACGGCCCTCTTCTTGACCTCTGTCGAACGGAATGCCGATGTCGTTTCCATGACATCTTATGCCCCGTTGTTGGCAAAAGAGGGGCATACGCAGTGGAATCCTGACCTGATCTACTTCAACAATAAAGAGGTGAAGCCGACGGTCGACTACTACGTTCAGCAACTTTTCGGCCAACATGCCGGTGATTCGTATATTACGTCCGACTTGCAGCTCGATTCATCGTCGGCTTCGGTGAAGAGTCGTGTCGGGGTGTCGGTCGTTCGTGACGAAGCCGGCGGCGACATGATCCTGAAACTGGTGAATTTGTTGCCGACCCGTGTGGAAGCCTCTTTGACGATTCCGTCGTTGAAGGGCGAGCAACGCGCCACAAGAGTCCTCCTTTCGGGTCAACCCGACGATCGGATAGCCCGTCCGTTCACCGACATGATTACCGTCAGTGGGCAGTTTGCCTACGATCTTCCGGCCTATTCGATGACAGTCATTCGGATTCCGAAGCAGGAAAAGTGAAGCGAAAATGAAAAGATGGAATGAGTAAAAACAGAATAAACGCAACGATATGAAAATGAAATGGAGCCTATTGATGGCACTCTGCTGTGTACAACCTTTGTTGGCGGAGAATATACAAGTAGAAGGACCCGACAAAAAGTTGGCTTTGACGGTCGACTGTTCGCAAGAGAAGGGCGGGGAGGTGGCTTACTCCGTGGTGTATGACGGGAAAAACCTCCTTCAGAAATCCCCGTTGGGTCTACGGACAAGCATTGGAGACTTCACGGAGGCGATGCAACTCAAAGGACATTCGCTCCGGTCGATTGATACAGTTTACCAGATGGACCGCATCAAGAAGTCGGAAATCCACTATGTGGCTACCGAATTGACCTGCAATTTCGAAAACGGTAAGGGAGAGAAGGTCGATCTCATCTTCCGTGTCAGCAACAACGATGTGGCCTACCGCTATTTTTTACCGCGTCAGAACGAGAAAGTGAGCGTGACAGTCTACGAAGAGAAGAGTGGCTTCTGCTTTCCGCAGCAGACCACCACGTTCATGTGTCCGCAGAGCGATGCGATGATTGGCTGGAAACGGACCAAACCGAGCTACGAGGAAGAGTACAAGGCCGACGCCGCCATGAGCGAACCCTCCCAATATGGTCACGGATATACGTTCCCTTGCCTGTTCCACATCGGGAATGACGGCTGGGTATTGGTCAGCGAAACGGGTGTGGACAGCCGTTATTGTGCTTCCCGCTTGAGCGAGAGGCAAGAAGGAAACCTCTATACGGTGGCCTTTCCGATGGCGGAAGAGAACAACGGACTCGGTTCGGTCGAGCCTGCCTTTGCCTTGCCGGGGGCGACACCCTGGCGAACGATTACCGTCGGCTCGACATTGAAGCCGATTGTTGAGACGACCGTTCCGTGGGATCTCGTCTCTCCCCGCTATGAATCAGAGCATACATATAAGTTTGGGCGCGGGGTATGGAGCTGGATTCTTTGGCAAGACCGCAGCATCAACTACGACGATCAGAAAACCTATATCGACTTTGCTGCGGCAATGGGCTATGAATATATCCTGATCGACAATTGGTGGAATACGAAGATCGGGCGCGAGCGGATGAAAGAACTGGTCGATTATGCCCACAGCAAGAAGGTTGATATTTTTTTGTGGTACAGTTCGAGCGGCTATTGGAATGATATCGTGCAGGGACCGACCGATTGTATGGACTCTCCTATTGCCCGAAAAAAAGAGATGAGGTGGCTGCAAAGCTTGGGCGTGAAGGGTATCAAAGTGGACTTCTTCGGCGGAGACAAGCAAGAGACGATCCGTCTGTATGAGGCCATCCTGAGCGATGCCGACGATCATGGTCTGATGGTGATCTTCCATGGTTGCACAATCCCCCGCGGATGGGAGCGGATGTACCCGAACTACGTAGGCAGTGAGGCTGTTTTGGCTTCCGAAAACATGGTGTTCGACCAACATTTCTGCGACAATGAGGCATTCAATGCGTGCCTTCATCCCTTCATACGTAACAGTTTAGGCATCATGGATTTCGGCGGATGCTTCTTGAATAAACGACTGAACAGGAAGAACGACGGCGGAACCACCCGCAAGACGAGCAACGTGTTCGAATTGGCTACGACCATCCTCTTCCAAAATCCGATCCAGCACTTCGCCTTGGCGCCCAACAATCTGACGGATGCCCCCGCGGCTTGCATAGATTATATGAAGAGTGTCCCCACGACATGGGATGAGACCCGCTTCCTCGATGGCTACCCCGGGCAATATATCGTGATGGCTCGCCGAAAAGGTGACACGTGGTACGTAGGAGCGGTCAATGCCTCGAAAGAGGTGCGCAAGATAACGGTCGACCCGGCAGCCTTGAATGTCGGTCAATTTACCGTTTATGAAGATGGAAAAGAGGATATTCCGAAGGTCTCTACCAAGGATACCGCCAAGAAGAAACGCATCGAGCTGTCCCTCCGGCCGCAAGGCGGAGCCCTCTTGATCGGGCGTTGATAGCCGATCCGGAAAAAGCTCGGCATCTTTTCATAAATTGTTCGGCACCTTTTTTGAAAATCATGGGGTGGTTTTTAGAAAAAGGTGCCGAGCTTTTTTTTGCCTCGGCAGGGCGTTCCGTTGCACTTGTCAGGCTCTTTGTCGGTGACGTGAGAGATTGTGATGAAAAAAGTGACTTCTGCCCCGAGCGGAGACGCAGAAAAAGTCGTATCTTTACGGCTCGAAATTCAGCAAATCTCTATTTTGACTATGGCGATTGAACAAAATGCGTTGGAGACCGGCTTCATCACTGTCGAAGGAGCGCGTGTCCACAACTTAAAAAATATAGATGTAACGATACCCCGCAACGCGTTGACGGTAGTCACCGGCATGAGCGGCAGCGGCAAATCGTCGTTGGCTTTCGATACGCTGTTCGCCGAGGGGCAGCGCCGCTATGTCGAGACTTTTTCGGCCTATGCCCGCGGTTTCTTGGGAAATCTGGAACGACCTGACGTAGACAAGATCTCCGGGCTGAGTCCGGTCATCTCCATCGAACAGAAAACAACGAACAAAAACCCGCGCTCGACGGTAGGAACCACCACCGAGGTGTACGACTTTCTCCGTCTGCTCTATGCCCGTGCCGGCGAAGCATGGTCATATCTCAGCGGCGAGAAGATGGTAAAGTATACAGAAGAGCAGGTGCTGGAGCTCATTTTGGAGCGTTACAAGGAGAAACCTGTCTATATCTTGGCGCCGGTGGTGCGCAACCGTAAGGGCCATTACAAGGAGCTGTTCGAACAGCTCCGCAAGCGTGGTTACTTGAATGTACGTGTGGACGGCGAGTTGCGCGAGATCGTTTACAATATGCGCCTCGACCGCTACAAACAACATAGCGTGGAGGTGGTGATCGACAAACTGGTGGTTTCCGAAAAATACGAGGAACGGCTGAAGAAGAGTCTGAAGATCGCGCTCAAGCAAGGCGATGGGCTTCTCCTTATATGGGATGTGAAGAGCGACGAGGTGCGTCATTACAGCAAACGATTGATGGATCCGGCCACAGGACTCTCGTATAGCGACCCGGCTCCCCATAACTTTTCCTTCAACTCCCCCCATGGAGCCTGTCCGAAGTGTAAAGGATTGGGGCAAGTCAACCTGTTGGACATGAACAAGATCGTGCCCGATCCCTCCTTGAGTATCTATGAAGGGGGCATTGTGGCATTGGGAAAATATAAGAATTCCGTCATCTTTTGGCAGATAGAGTCCTTGTGTAAGAAACATGGTGTCACACTGAAAACTCCCATCAAGGAGATGCCCGAAGAGGCCATGGACGAGATCATGAACGGCACCGAGGAAGATTTGCAGATCAAGGTGGATATGTTCAATACGTTGATGCCGTATGACGGCGTGGCGAAATACATTCAGATGCAAACCGAGTCGGAGGCTTCGGGAAAGGCGCAGAAGTGGGCCGGCCAATTCGTGAAGACGGCCGTTTGTCCTCTCTGCCATGGCCGTCGTTTGCAACCCGAGTCGTTGGCGTATCGCATCGGAGGAAAGAATATTGCAGAGCTCTGCGAGATGGACATTGCCGACCTTCGTGCATGGGCCGGTCGGGTAGAAGATCAGATGAACGACAAGCAACGGCAGATAGCGGCCGAGATTTTGAAAGAGATCCGTTTGCGCCTTGATTTCATGCTTGAGGTAGGACTTGACTATCTGTCGCTGAACCGTGCATCCGCTACGCTGTCCGGTGGCGAAAACCAACGTATCCGTTTGGCCACCCAGATCGGAAGTCGGTTGGTGAATGTGCTCTATATCCTCGACGAGCCGAGCATCGGATTGCATCAACGAGACAACATGCGGCTGATCCGTTCGTTGAAAGAGCTGCGCGACTTGGGCAACTCCGTCATCGTGGTGGAGCACGACAAAGAGATAATGCTGCAAGCGGATTACATTATCGATATGGGTCCTAAGGCCGGACGTCTGGGGGGGCAGGTGGTCTTCTCGGGTACTCCGAAAGAGATGCTGGCGTCTGACACGCTGACTTCGGCCTATTTGAATGGAAAGATGGAGATCACTGTGCCGGAACGACGCCGACCGGGCAATGGCAAGCAGATCACGATCCATGGTGCTTGTGGCAATAACTTGAAAAACATTGACGTCTCGTTTCCGTTGGGCTTGCTTCTTTGCGTGACGGGTGTCTCGGGCAGTGGCAAGTCGACACTGGTCAATCAGACGCTGAAGCCCTATTTGAGCCGGCACTTCTACCGCTCGTTGGAAGAACCGTTGCCTTTTGCTTCGATCGAAGGGGTAGAGCATATCGACAAGGTGGTCTGCGTGGATCAGTCGCCGATCGGGCGCACGCCTCGCAGCAATCCGGCCACTTATGTCAATGTCTTCTCCGACATCCGCAATCTTTTCGTGGAATTGCCCGAGGCGAAGATGCGGGGTTATCGTCCGGGTCGTTTCTCGTTCAATGTATCGGGTGGGCGGTGCGAGACCTGCAAAGGGAATGGTTACAAGACCATTGAGATGAACTTTTTGCCCGATGTACTTGTTCCATGTGAAGAGTGTCAGGGAAAACGATATAACAGAGAGACACTTGAGGTGCGCTATAAAGGAAAATCCATTGCCGACATCCTTGATATGACCATCAACATGGCGGTCGAGTTTTTCGAGAATGTGCCCTCTATCCTCTCAAAAATAAAAATGTTGCAAGAGGTGGGCCTGGGTTATATCCGGCTGGGACAGCCCTCTACCACTTTGTCGGGCGGTGAGAGCCAGCGCGTGAAGCTGGCAACGGAACTCTCCAAACGCGACACGGGCAACACGCTTTATATCTTGGACGAACCCACAACGGGCTTGCATTTTGAAGATATCCGCGTCTTGTTGGGCGTCTTGAATCGGTTGGTGGATAAAGGAAATACGGTTCTGGTGATCGAACATAACCTCGACGTGATCAAGAGCGCCGACTATCTGATAGATATGGGTCCGGAGGGTGGCCGTGGGGGAGGGCAACTCCTTTTTGCAGGTACACCCGAAGGATTGGCCGAGAGTGGCATAGGCTATACGGCCCCTTTCTTGAAAGAGGAGCTGGAAACGGCCCGCCGACAGAAAGCGACACGGGCGGATGAGACAAAACAATAAAGGAAAAGAAGGAAAAACGATATGGCAGATGATGTTTACAAAACGATAAAAGAGGTCGCCGAGGGATACTATACCGAGAAGCGAAGCCGTTTCATCTCGTTTGCAATCCCTGTGCGGACGGTCGACGAGGTCAAGGCTGCCGTTGCGCGGTATCGCAAGGAGTATTACGATGCGCGTCATGTCTGTTGGGCTTACATGCTGGGTCCCGATCGGAAACTGTTCCGTGCCAATGACGATGGCGAGCCTTCGTCGACGGCCGGCAAACCTATTCTGGGGCAGATCAACTCCAACGAGCTGACCGATATACTCATTGTGGTGATACGCTATTTCGGTGGAATAGAGCTGGGTACCAGCGGATTGATCGTGGCCTATCGGACAGCGGCGGCCGAGGCTATTGCAGCGGCAACCATCGAAGAGCGGACGGTCGACGAAGTGATCACCGTGGCCTTCGAATATCCTTACCTGAACAGTGTCATGCGCATTGTCAAAGAGGATGGACCGACGATTCTTTCGCAGCAGTTTGAGATGGATTGTGTGATGACGCTCCAGATCCGAAAAGGAGAAGCCGAGCGGTTGAAGAATCGTTTGAGTAAGGTGGAAACGGCCTATTTGAAAGAAAATGACGAAACCGATAACGATGAAAAGGAGTAAAGTATATGGATGACAGATTGGATAAATATCAGGAATCGTTTCGGCAGATGGATGGTAAGATCCATGTGCTGGAACAACGGGTGCCCATCGAGGTGCAGATGGATTATTTCCGTCGGGCGAAAGCTTGGAAAGAGTTGACCGAGGGCTGTGTGAAAGCCACCGATCTCCTTGTCAGTACCTGGCTGAAACTGTTCAGAACGGAGAAAGATGTTGAACAAAAGAAGCTGTGCGTTATTCGTCTTGCCAGCACGCGCCATCCCAAAGCCTTTACCGGTTTGAAGGAATTGGCTCAGGAATGTGACGATCCTGAGCTGAAAAATTGGATCTGTGTGGCGGTTGTCGACATCCAAATGGCCCTTGAGTCGGAAATGTCGGGCGAGAAACAGATTTATGTGGCCACGGGCTTAGGCGGAAAAGACGACAAGCTTCTCTTCTGTCTGCTCTTCTATTCGCGTACGCTCACCCCATTCGAACCTTATCAGTGTGACATCATCGACCGCGAATTTCGCTACATTCTTCCGAAAGAATCATGCGAAGTGGAGAAGATCGAGGTGGGAGACATCTATGTGAAGGCGATGGTTTACATACCTTTCCGCGAGAATATCCGCCATTGCATCGGGCGTGCAGTCGACAGTTGCAATGAATATGGCAATTTCCTTTCCGAACATTACACGATCACCAACGTGAAAGAGTTGGACGAGGAGGAAATCCGTGAGGCAATAGCATTATACAAGAACGATGAAGACGACGACGATACAGCAAGCAATTAAATATGGAATTGTCGGAATC
The DNA here is from genome assembly GCA_963657455.1 of bacterium. Taxonomy (GTDB): domain Bacteria; phylum Bacteroidota; class Bacteroidia; order Bacteroidales; family Tannerellaceae; genus Parabacteroides. Next base: position 46,965 of record CAVKMU010000004.1, on the reverse strand, counting down.
GGCAATACGTTTATCACAGCCATCGTCATATGGGTGCTGCTCAAATGGGTAGGACTTTCGGACGTTGTCTCGAACATATTGGGATATGCGGCAGGGCTTGTGAACAGTTTCATTTGGAACAAGCAGTGGACTTTCCGGAGCAAGGCGGGGTGGATGCAGAGCGGTCTCCGCTTTTTTGCCGTATTTGCCGTTTGTTACCTCCTTCAGTTGGGGGCTTTGCTGCTGCTGAATGCCACGTTGCAAGCTGATCCCTATTACAATCAGTTGATAGCGATGGCTTTTTACACCGTGGTCAATTTCATATTCAATAAAGTATATACATTTAAAGAGTCAGAACAATCATGCCTGAATCAAATAAACAAGCTGTAAAATCGCGTCGGCAACCTGTGGTGGTGCCCGAGATGGGACGCCTCCAACCACAGGCGCTGGAACTGGAAGAGGCTGTACTGGGCGCGTTGATGCTGGAGAAAGATGCCTATTCAATTGTCTGCGAAATATTAAAACCCGAGAGTTTCTACAACAAGAAAAACGAGACAATCTACCGGGCTATTGTTGACCTGGCCGTCAAACAGCTTCCGATTGATATGATGACCGTGGTCGAGCAGCTACGCAAACGAGGCGAGCTTGAGATAGCAGGTGGGGCCGGTTATATTGCCGACTTGACCAGCAAGGTGGGCAGTAGTGCCCATATCGAGTTCCATGCCCGCATCATTGCCCAAAAATATTTAGCCCGCGAATTGATCACTTTCTCTTCGAGGGTGCAGAACAAGGCTTTCGACGAGACCACCGATGTAGACGACCTGATGCAGGAAGCCGAGGGTTCACTCTTCGAAATATCGCAACGTAATGTCAAGAAAGATGTGACGCAAATCAACCCGGTGATCCATGATGCGCTCGAAGTGTTGAAGAATGCCGCCAACCGTGAAGAGGGACTCAGCGGCTTGAAGACGGGTTTTACAGGGTTGGACAAGATTACATCCGGATGGCAGAACTCCGACTTGGTGATCATCGCTGCCCGTCCGGCGATGGGAAAGACCGCCTTCGTGCTCTCAATGGCAAAGAACATGGCCGTTAATTTCAATATACCCGTGGCTGTCTTCTCGTTGGAAATGAGCAATCTTCAGCTGGTGAACCGTCTGATTGTAAACGTCTGCGAGCTGCCGGGCGAGAAGATAAAGAGCGGCCGGTTGGAGAACTATGAATGGGAACAGCTCGACTATAAGATCAAAGAGTTGTATGATGCGCCGATCTACCTCGACGATACTCCCAGCTTGTCCGTCTTCGAGCTGCGCACCAAGGCGCGCCGTCTGGTGCGAGAGCATGGTATCCAGTGCATCATCATCGACTATTTGCAGTTGATGAATGCCAACGGTATGAACTTCGGAAGCCGCGAACAGGAGGTCAGTACCATATCCCGCTCGTTGAAAGGTTTGGCCAAGGAGTTGAACATTCCGATCATTGCCTTGTCGCAGTTGAACCGTTCGGTCGAAGGGCGCCAAGGAAAAGACGGAAAGCGTCCGCAATTGGCCGACTTGCGTGAATCAGGAGCCATCGAGCAGGACGCCGATATGGTATGCTTTATTCACCGTCCCGAGAAATATGGTATCATGGAAGATGACGATCATAACTCCACCGCCGGCCTTGCAGAAATCATCATTGCCAAGCATCGTAACGGTGCTGTCGGTACGGTCAAGCTGCGCTTCAGGGCCGAATTTGCCAAGTTCCTCAACCCGGAAGAGGATATTCCGATGCAAACCTTGCAGCCGGGTGGTGCGCATGAGCATGTGATGGGTGAAAGCAGCTTCACAACGAATATCAACCAGTTGGGGGGCTCGCCGTTGGGTCCCGACAACAGTGGCGTACCTTTTTAAACAAAGAATACGATGATACAAGAGATACAATTGCGCCTGTTGCCTGAACAGGCGGCAAGCGAGCAGGCACTCAAGCAGGTGGTAGCCCGCGAGACGGGTCACGATCCCTCCTCCGTCGAGGCAGTCCGTGTGTTGAAACGTTCGATAGATGCTCGACAACGTACCGTTTTTGTCAACTTGAAAGTGCGCGCTTTTATCGATGAAATCCCTACCGAACTCGAATATATTCCGGTCGAATATAAGGATGTTTCACAAGGAAAGCCGGCAGTGGTGGTCGGGGCAGGCCCCGGCGGACTCTTTGCGGCTCTCCGACTGATCGAGCTGGGCTTCCGCCCGATTGTGGTAGAGCGCGGCAAGAATGTGCGAGAACGCAAGAAAGACTTGGCATTGATCAGCCGGGAACACCTTGTCAATCCCGAATCCAACTATAGTTTTGGTGAGGGGGGTGCCGGAGCTTATTCCGATGGCAAGCTCTACACACGCAGTAAAAAACGCGGCTCGGTGGAGAAGATCCTGAATGTCTTTTGCCAATATGGGGCAAGCCCTTCGATCTTGGCCGATGCTCATCCGCATATCGGAACAGACAAGTTGCCGCGTGTCATTGAAAACATGCGCGAACAGATCAAGCGTTGCGGAGGAGAGGTGCATTTCGAGACACGAATGGATCGTTTCATCCTGCGAGAAGGGGAGGTGATCGGCATCGAGACCCACACGGGTGAGAGCTTTTTCGGCCCCGTCATCTTGGCAACGGGCCATTCGGCCCGCGATGTTTATCGCTATCTCTCGGCGTCCCATATCTTGATCGAGGCGAAAGGATTGGCCATTGGGGTGCGATTGGAACACCCGCAACGACTGATCGACCGGATACAATACCACAACAAGGAGGGCCGTGGAGCCTATCTTCCGGCAGCCGAGTATAGTTTTGTTACCCAAGTGGGCGGCCGTGGTGTCTACTCCTTCTGCATGTGTCCGGGCGGTTTCGTTGTTCCTGCCGCGAGCGGTCCGCGCCAGTTGGTCGTCAACGGCATGTCTCCTTCCAACCGTGGCTCGTATTGGTCCAACTCCGGTATGGTGGTGGAGATTCATCCCGACGACTTGCAAGACAAGAGATTGAATATTTTCCCGGAAAACGACCCGGTGGCTGACGAACTGAAGATGATGCAGTTTCAAGAGCGTCTCGAGGAGTGTTGCTGGCTCAATGGCAATTCGCGACAGACGGCCCCCGCCCAGCGGATGGACGATTTCGTGAAGTGTCGCCTCTCTTCCGATTTGCCTCGGACTTCGTATGCGGCCGGTGTGATCTCCTCGCCGTTGCATGCCTGGATGCCGCCCTTCATTGCCACTCGGTTGCGCGATGGTTTTCAGCATTTCGGCCGTACGTCGAAAGGGTTTCTGACGCATGAGGCGCTGATGATTGCCGTCGAGACCCGTACGTCATCGCCCGTCCGCATCTTGCGCGACAAGGAGAGTTTGCAGCATGTCGCCGTCCGCGGACTCTTCCCATGCGGTGAAGGAGCCGGCTATGCGGGAGGTATTGTCTCCGCAGCTATCGACGGCGAACGGTGTGCCGAGCAGCTGGTCGCCATTTATGGATGAGGGAAGTCGGATGGATACCTCGTCGGACTACCTCTTATTCCGTAACTCATATTGATAAATGATAAAGGTCGTATGCTAAATAAGTGAAAACCTTTGGAAAAGCTCGGGAGCTTTTAGGAAAATCATGCAGACCTTTTTCTAAAAAGCTCCCGAGCTTTTTTTGAGTTCATGCCGATGAAAAGAAACCGCCATGCCGATGCTTGTTTATGTCGGACAAAGGAGCTCTTTCCTTCTATTCGAGGCTGTTCGAAAACAGAGGACATGGTGGCGACCGAATCCCTTCATCTTGTCATAAAACGGGTAAAGATGTCACTGAAAAAGAGTGGAAAATTGATAAAGAATGACAGAATGGCATCTATCCTCCTTTGGCATTCTATTTGTACTTCTTGGGATGAAAAACAAAGAAAAACAGAATAAAAGGAAAGGAGTTAAGCATATGAATTTTAATAACTTTACAATTAAAGCACAAGAAGCGGTACAACAAGCCGTGCAGTTGGTTACACAAAACAACCAGCAGGCCGTTGAACCGGTTCACTTGTTGAAGGCTGTCATTATGACAGGAGAAAGCATTACCAACTTTCTGTTCCAAAAATTGGGAGTCAACCGGCAGCAAGTGACGAAAGCCGTCGATGCGCAGATTGCTTCGTTGCCGAAGGTATCGGGCGGTGAACCTTATCTTTCCGGCGAAGCCAATGCAGTATTGCAGAAAGCCATCGACTATTCTTCGAAGATGGGCGATCAGTATGTCTCCATCGAACCCATCATATTGGCATTGTATACCGAAAAAAGCACTGCTTCGCAGATTATGAAAGATGCAGGCTTTACGGAAAATGAATTGCGCAAGGCGATCGAAGAGTTGCGAAAAGGCAACAAGGTGACCAGTCAATCGGCCGAAGATACCTACGAGGCGCTGAGCAAATACGCCATCAACCTGAATGAACGTGCCAGAAGTGGCAAGTTGGATCCGGTGATTGGGCGTGACGAGGAGATCCGTCGTGTATTACAGATCTTGAGCCGCCGTACGAAGAACAACCCGATCCTGATCGGTGAGCCGGGTGTCGGTAAGACTGCCATCGCAGAAGGACTGGCCCAGCGTATCGTTCGTGGCGATGTTCCGGAGAATCTGAAATCGAAACAGATCTATTCGTTGGACATGGGTGCCTTGATTGCCGGTGCAAAGTACAAAGGCGAATTCGAGGAACGTCTGAAGGCGGTCGTCAACGAAGTGATGAAAGCCGAGGGCGAGATCATCCTCTTCATCGATGAGATCCATACGTTGGTCGGCGCCGGAAAAGGAGAAGGCGCCATGGATGCCGCCAATATCCTGAAGCCGGCATTGGCTCGTGGGGATCTGCGGGCTGTAGGAGCCACGACTTTGGCGGAATATCAGAAGTATTTCGAGAAAGACAAGGCCTTGGAACGTCGTTTCCAGATCGTGATGGTCGACGAGCCGACCGAGGTGGATGCCATCTCAATCTTGCGTGGTTTGAAAGAGAAATACGAGAACCACCACAAGGTACGTATCAAGGATGATGCGATCATTTCGGCCGTCAAATTGTCTACGCGTTACATCACCGACCGATTTTTGCCCGATAAAGCTATCGATTTGATGGATGAGGCCGCCGCCCGTTTGCGTATGCAAATGAACTCTGTGCCCGAAGCGTTGGACGAAGTGACCCGTCATATCAAGCAACTTGAGATCGAAAGAGAAGCCATCAAGCGCGAAGATGACAAGTCGAAACTGGAGCAACTCAACAAAGAGATTGCCGACCTCAAGGAGGAAGAGACGAAGCAAAAGGCGCAGTGGGAGAGCGAGAAGGCGTTGATCAATAAGATACAACAGGATAAAGTCGACATAGAAAGCCTCAAGTTCGAAGCCGAGAAGGCCGAGCGTGAAGGAAACTACGGAAAGGTAGCCGAGATACGTTACGGCAAGATCAAGGAGAAGGAGAACGACATCAGAGAGGTGCAGGAGAAACTGCACAGCATGCAAGGCGCTTCGGCCATGATCAAGGAGGAGGTCGACAGCGACGATATTGCAGAGGTCGTCTCTCGTTGGACGGGCATCCCTGTCACCAAAATGATGCAGAGCGAGCGCGAGAAGTTGCTGCACCTCGAAGAGGAATTGCACAAACGTGTCGTTGGGCAGGATGAAGCCATCAGTGCCATTGCCGACGCGGTGCGCCGCAGTCGTGCAGGATTGCAGGATCCGAAACGGCCGATCGGCTCATTTATCTTCATGGGTACGACAGGTGTCGGTAAGACGGAGCTGGCCAAGGCGTTGGCCGACTACCTCTTTGACGATGAAAACATGATGACGCGTATCGATATGAGCGAGTACCAGGAGAAATTCAGTGCTACTCGTTTGATCGGTGCGCCTCCGGGATACGTCGGATATGACGAGGGCGGACAGTTGACGGAAGCCATTCGCCGGAAACCTTATTCGGTTGTTTTGTTTGATGAGATCGAGAAGGCCCACCCCGATGTGTTCAACATCTTGTTGCAAGTACTGGACGATGGCCGTCTGACCGACAATAAAGGGCGCACGGTCAACTTCAAGAATACGATCATCATTATGACCAGTAACTTGGGATCGTCGTTGATTCGTGACAATTTCGAGAAGATCACCGACACGAACCGCAACGAGGTTGTCGAGAAAACCAAGGGGCAGGTCATGGAGTTGTTGAAGAAGACGATCCGTCCTGAGTTCTTGAACCGTATCGATGAGATCATTATGTTCACTCCGTTGAGTGAGAACGAGATCCGTCAGATCGTCCGTTTGCAGCTCAACAGCGTACAGAAGATGTTGGACCAGAACGGCATCAAATTGGAATTTACGGACACGGCGCTCGACTTTATCAGTCACGAAGGCTACGATCCGCAGTTCGGTGCGCGTCCTGTCAAGCGAGTCATCCAGCGTTATGTCTTGAATGAGTTGTCGAAACAGATCTTGAGCGGCAAGGTCGATCGCGAGCATCCGATTGTCATCGATGCACAAGCCGGCGATTTGGTCTTCAAGAATTGACACTAACCGCATAAGATAATCCGAAAGAGGGGTGTTGAAAGTAAAATTTCAGCATCCCTTTTTTTGTGTTTGCTCTCCTGCGCCTTAGATATAGAACTCCACCATTTCGATCAATCCTGCGCGGAGAGCGTATTTAGTTGCCTCATATACACTGTTTACCCCCAGTTTTCGGAATATATTCTTCTTGTGCGATATGATCGTATGTATGCTTGAATTACGCTCGTTGGCAATCTCTTTTACCGATTTCCCATGCGCGATCAGTTTGAGAACCTCCGTTTCGGTCGAGGTCAGCACCGACTCCGTCTCCGTTTTGGCACCATGGTTGATCAGCAGGTTGGCGATTTGGTGGCAGAAAAAACGCTCGCCGCGTGACAGACAATGCAGTGCAGAGAGGATCTCCTCGCCCGAATTTTCTTTCAATACCATGCTGATGTTCTCCTCAATGCTCAGTTTGCGGATAAAGTCTTCGCTCAGTTCGTTCGAGAAGAGCAACCAGTGTGTCTCCGGAAAGCGCTTCCCTATGACGAGCAGTTCGTCTGTTCCGTTCAGATCGAACAGGGTATAGTCCAGAATGACGACCGCTTTCGTGTCGTGTTCTGCCAAAGTCCGTACCAATGCTTGCCGGTTGTTCACATCAATTATCTGTGCCGTTTCGAAAAGATCCGTGATATATCCGTGCACTCCCCGGCGGGTGATGTCTTGATTGTCTGCTATAATAAATGTAGTAATACTGTTCATTTTCCCCATTGTTATTATATAGACAAAAGTATAATCAGCAGAAAAATAATCCAAGAGCAAATCCGTGAAACAGAAAACTATTCTGATTGAGAGTTGTGTTGCAGTGCAAATATTCTTTTTCCCTCATGAAAATCCTCCCATGATGGAATAATATTCCAAAACGGAAGAGCATGGTTGGTTGTATAGGCATCGATAACCAGGGAAGAAATACCGCGGTTTTTCTCTTTAATAATGTTTTTAATCGATTGAATAATAACATATTATCATAATATAACAGGTCTCTATACCATATATATGGTAGAAAAATGCCATGCAAATGGGATTGTGTACCCGACAGCATCGCCGTACTTTTGTCACGTCGAAAACAAAGAAAAAATATAGAGGTTTGGATACAATGAACAGAAGTCAGAAACATAGTAGAACAGAGCAGGCATGTTGCTATTGCCTTTCGAAACGAATGTGCCGCCCGGCACGATGTTGAAACAAAAGAAGATCGCTCGTTTTCTTCTGATGGCGGGATGTCATTCAGACGAAGTACGAGAGGGCCGAACTTATCAGCGGTGAGTCGGCCGGAGAGAATGAAACAGGAAAAGAAGAGGGAGTCCTTCGGTAGGGTCATTACATAACCCTTTATTTTTCAGAATCCCTACCGGACTCCTATATGTTTAAATGAGAAAGATCAGATGAAATCAATCAATACATCAAATAATGCAGAGACTGTTTGGAGCAAAACACTATGGGCCGTCTCGTTTTTAAGCCTTGCTTTTCAAGTAGAGGCGCAGGTGGTAAAAGGTAAAGTGGTGGACAAGGCCACGCAAGAACCGATCGTCGGTGCGACAGTCATGGCAGCCAACCAACAAACCGGCACCATCACCGATATCGATGGCCACTTCTCGCTCGAAGGAGTGCCGCAACCGGCGCGGCTGCTGGTGAGCTATATCGGATACCAAACGCAAGAGGTGACCGTCAAGGATGAGGAGGTGACTGTCCAACTGTCGGAAGAGGCAAGCAACTTGGACGAGGTGGTAGTGGTCGGTTATGGTACACAACGCCGCACGCAGTTGACGGGTGCCGTGACAAAGGTCTCGGCCGAAGTGTTCAGCACCACCACAACACCCACCTTGGATGCCGCCCTCAGCGGATCAGTGGCCGGACTGAATGTGACGGCTTCGTCAGGGCAGCCCGGTGCCGCTTCGAGCATCCGCATCCGTGGTGGCAACTCAGTGAACGCCAGCAACGAACCGCTCTATGTCATCGACGGCTTTATCTTCTATAAAGATGCCAGCTCTTCCAAGACCGGTCTCGGGGCTATCGAGAGCAGTCTCAACCCTTTGTCGACCGTCAATCCGTCGGATATTGAATCGATCGAAGTGTTGAAAGACATTTCCGCTACGGCCATCTACGGATCACGCGGAGCCAATGGTGTGATTCTGGTGACTACGAAGAAAGGAAAGCAGGGAAAGACCTCCATCAGCTACCGTTTCTCGGGCGGTTTTGACAAGGTGAGCAAAAAACTGGATCTGATGAATGCCGGCGAGTGGGCCGGCTTCCAAAAGACCTACTTCTATAACAAAGGAGGATATACGGACGAACAGATTGCCGCCTTGGGCAACGGCACCAGTTGGCAAGATGCCATGTTGCATACAGCCTTTCGGCAAAACCATGAGGTGTCCGTCAACGGGGGAGGCGAAAAAGCGCGCTATGCCTTCTCGGCCAACTATACCAATCAGGATGGCGTCATCATCAACTCGGGCTTCGAACGGTATAATTTCCATTTGAATGCCGATTGGACCCTGTTCAAAGGGTTGACTTTCGGTGTCTTTGCCAACTATGGCAAGAGCACACAGCGCGGACTGACGACCACCGAGGAGGTGACCTACAACTCATCGCCCTACTCGGCCGGCATAACCAATAGTTTCGTTTATGGTTTGCTTACGCCGCAAGTGGTGCCGATCTACAATGAAGATGGGTCGTACAACTACTCCAACCCCTACGAATATGCCTATTTTGCGATCGGAAACAAATCGTCGAATGCCGTCTCGGACTTGAAGAATTCAGTGGCAGAGAGCATCAACAACTACCTCTTGTCGAATGTTTGGGCTCAGTATGCTTTCGGCGATTTCAAGGCGAAGGTGACTGTCGGCTTGAACAAAGAGCAGATCAGACAGAACTACTTCTCTCCGTCCTACACCTCTCTCGGATTGTCGAACGAGGGTGTGGGCGGTATCGGTAACAAGGCAAACGAGATTTGGCAGGAAGAGTACACGTTGACGTGGGGCAAGGAGCTGAATGATGCCCACTATGTGGATCTCCTTGCCGGCTATACCTATCAAAACAGCCAGTCGGACTATAACTCTGTGCTCGTCACCCACTTCACAAACGAGGAGCTGAAACACAACAATTTGGCCGATGGGTCGACAGTCTATCCTCCGAAGTCGGGCACCTCTTCCGCTTCGCTCAACTCCTTTATCGCCCGTGCCAACTATACGTTGCTGGACCGCTACAATGCAACGGTCACGTTCCGCGCCGACAACTCGTCGCGCTTTGCCCAGTCGCACCGCTGGGGCTACTTCCCCTCTGTCGGTCTCTCCTGGAATGTGAACCGGGAGTCGTTTCTGCAAGAGGTAAAAGCCATCTCCAACTTGAAGATCCGCGGCTCGTATGGCATTGTCGGTAACCAGGAAATTGGCGATTATGAATATTCCCAAAGCTATACGGCCGGACGCTATGACGGATCGTCGAGCTACTCGAAACAAAACGCTGCGAACGACAATCTGAAATGGGAGACAACCACTTCCTACAATATCGGCGCCGACCTGGGTCTCTTTGCCAACCGTCTGAACATCGTGCTGGATGGTTATTACAAAAAGACAAGCGACCTGCTGCTGAATGTCCCCATGGGATTTGCCTCAGGAGTCACCAGCCAACTGCAGAACGTGGGCAATGTGGTGAACAAAGGCGTGGAGCTGACCGTCAACGCTACCTTGATCCAACGGAAAGGATTGCTTTGGGGCGTTTCAGCCAACATTGCTCACAACAAGAACACCATCACCGACATGGGGGATTCGAACGATATTATCATGGGCAGCAGCAATGAAACGATCTTGCGCAAAGGAGAATCGTTGGGAACCTTCTACGGATTACAGTTTGACGGTATCGTGCAGGCGGACGAAGATCTGTCGAAATTGCCAACCCTGAACGGCAACAAGCTGCAACCGGGCGATGTCAAATATGTCGATACCGACGGCAATACACGCATTGATGGCAATGACCGTGTGGCATTGGGCTGTATCCAACCCGATTTCACCTACGGCTTCTCCTCGCAGCTGAGCTGGAAACGGTTCGATCTCAACGTCGCTTTTGCGGGAAGTTACGGCAACCAATTGTTCAATGCCCTGGGCCGTCGCTTGGAACAGACGAGCGACAGTTACAACCTGTTGCGCACCGTGCTGGAAAGCTGGACGGAATCCAATCCGTCGCAACGCTATCCGTATGCCGGCAACGAGCGCCCCACATCCTACATTGACAGCCGTTATGTCGAGAATGCCTCATACCTGAAACTGCGCAACGTCACAGTCGGGTATACCTTTCCCGTCGGAAAGAATCTTCCGGTAGGAGTGCGGCTCTTCGCTACGGGGTCCAATCTCTTCACGCTGACCCCTTATTCGGGCTATGATCCGGAGATCTCGTCGGGTACCGATACAGGAGCTTATCCGGCTTCCCGCTCTTTCGTTTTCGGGTTTGAAATCTCTTTATAACAACCTCTATATCTTTTCAAAAAAAGCTCCCGATGAAATAAAAAAAGCTCGGCATGATTTTCAAACATGTTCGGCACCTTTTTTTAAAAAGCTCGGGAGGAATTTATAACAACAAAAAAATATTTTTTGATATGAAGAAGAACTATTTATTGAAGACATTGACAGTGGCCGCCTTTTCTACGCTTTTGGCAGCCTGCAACGACGATAACAATGAATCGGGTGGTAATTCGAATATTATCGACAACCCGGTGATCAGTGACGAAACGGCTCTCTCCACCGTGAACGGAGTCTACAGCCAGTGGCAACCTCTAAGCTCATCGCTTACTTTTATCATCGAGTTGAACTCGAACAATCTTATCTCGTTCGAGGGGGAAGAGTCGGAAGCGGGTCCATTGAACAGCCGCTTCGAGCAAGCGGCCGATACGTGGTATCAGATCAAAGTGTTCAACCGTCTTTTCTTAGGTATCTCCAACGACAATGAAAATATATCACTCGTGACGGATGCCTACCAGAAAGGGAAGGTCACGGAAGCGGGCTACAATGCTGCCATAGGCAAGGCAAAACTCTTGCGAGGGCTGGCTTATTTGTATTTGGTGCAGCTTTGGGGTGAGGTGCCTGTCTTCACGGAAACGGGCGGAAGTACGACAGAACGCCAGTCGATCGACGATGTGTACAACCAGATCATTGACGACCTGACGGCGGCAGAATCATTATTGCTCGACTATTCGGGCGACCCCGTTACCCCATCCAAACAGGCGGCACAAGCGCTTTTGGCAAGAGCTTATTTGACGTGGGGCGACAATCCGCTCTCACAATCAGAGGTGGAAGCCATTGCCGAGAGCCAAACAGATCCTGCCTTTTCGAAGAACGACTCGCGATTGGAGAAGGCTGTGGAGTATGCCGATAAAGTGATCAACAGCGGTTTGCTGGCACTGGACAGTGACTACTCGAAGCTGTTCGGCCGCGATTACGAAAGCAACAAGCGAGGCACCAACGAGCATCTGTTTACCATCAAGCACGATGGCGATGCCAACGATGCACAAGGCAACCACCAGACGCACTGCTCGTGGACATTCCCTTTCCAAAACGGAGAGAATGGCCGGGCCTTTACGGAGAACCATACGGAAGCGGCCGACGTGACCCTCTACGACGACTGGTATGCCGAACAGCCGAACGACAAGCGATTGGCCAAGACCTATTTCACGAAGCTGGTGAACCCCGAGGATGGATATGAGTATACTTACTACTCTCCGATCTATACTCCGATCAACGGAAAAGGGGTAGATCAGTCCTATACGGATGCCGAAAATCTGGAAATCACCTACAACTCTGTCGACCGTATCGAGGTGCGCTATGCCGAGGTACTGCTCATCAAGGCAGAAGCGTTGGTTCAATTGGGCCGCAACAGGGAAGCCGCCGAGCCGTTCAACCAATTGCATACGCGTGCCGGTATCGAGACCGTCGAAGCCCCTACGTTTGATCAGATCAAGCGCGAGTGGGACTATGAGTTCACTTACGAACAGAAGAAGTTGCTCAATACCTACCGTTGGAAGAACTTGATTGCCTCGGTGCAGGAGGTAGCCGCCTACGAACACTTCGACGACAGTTATGCTGTTTCGGGGGATACGGGACGTGATGGCAGCACTGTCTCATCCTTCTTTGCCAAGATCCACAAACACTTGGTAGCGAAGTACAACAATGTCAGAGGACGTCACTACCGCCAGCCGATTCCGACGGGATTGAGCGGTGAGAACTTGGGCATTCTTCCACAGAATCCCGGATATTAAAAAGAAGGAGGTCGTATGAAATTGGTATCAAAACCCATCATAGCCTTGCTGCTGGCCATCGTGGTCGGCATCTTGGCTGGCCTCTTTATTCCTGAAGAGGTTATGAAGCCCGTGTTGGTTGTCAAGCAACTTTGCGGACAAATCATCTTTTTCCTGGTGCCGTTGATCATTGTCGGATTCGTCGCTCCCTCCATCGCTTCGTTGCAAGGGAAGGTATCCAAGCTGATACTCTTTGCATTTTCGTTGGCCTACCTCTCGTCGGTTGGGGCGGCCTTCTTCTCGATGGCGGTGGGTTATCAAGTGGTTCCGCTTTTGCATATCGAGCCGGCAGAGGAGGCATTGCGAACGTTGCCCACGGTCTTGTTCAAGGTGGAGATTCCCCCGCTGTTGGATGTGATGAGTGCTCTGCTCATTTCTGTCTTTATCGGGTTGGGATGTATCTGGACCCACTCGAAGGGGATAGCGGACTTGCTGAACCAGTTCCGCGATATTGTCCTGCAACTGGTGACACGTATTCTGGTTCCTCTCTTGCCTCTCTATGTGGCAGCCAACTTCTGCGCCTTGGCTTACGAAGGAAATATCTCACGGTTGGGTGTCTTTCTCCCGGTGATTCTCATCGTGATCGTCTGCCATTACGTATGGTTGCTGCTGCTTTATCTGTCGGCTTCGCTCTATTCCGGGAAGAACAGCGGGCAGGTGGTGAAATATTACGGCCCGGCTTATCTCACGGCACTCGGCACGATGTCGTCGGCCGCTACCCTGGGTGTGGCTCTTGAGTGCGCCCGTAAGAGTCCGGTGTTGGATAGGAATGTGTCGGCTTTCTCCATACCTTTGTTTGCCAACATTCATCTTTGCGGCTCCGTCCTGACGGAGGTGTTCTTCGTTTGTGTGGTCTCCCAATTACTGTATGGGCACCTTCCCGATCCGTCCACCCTTGTTTTGTTCATCTTCTTGCTCGGCGTGTTTGCCGTCGGTGCACCGGGTGTACCGGGAGGTACGGTGTTGGCTTCGTTGGGCATCATAGTTTCTGTCTTGGGCTTCGACGATGCCGGTACAGCCATGCTGATCGCCATCTTCTCTTTGCAGGACAGTTTCGGAACGGCTTGCAATGTAACGGGCGACGGGGCGCTGACGTTGATCACCCAAACCTTTGCCGAACGTCATGCCCAGCAAGTAGCATCGGAGGCGGAAGCGGTTTAGTTTTGAAAATAGCTGAAAGGCTTTGCCGGATAGGAAAGGGGAGTATTGTCAGGGCTATTGCCCGGCAATGCTCCCCTTTTCTGCTGTTTTTCGGGTCTCTTTCCGTAAATATTCTCCTTTTGGATGGCACAATTTAGGTAATTTATCCTCACCTTTGCAGAGCTTTTGCTTTTGATTGCAATGAAAGACACTTACTAAAAACGTTACAAAATGGTTAGAAAATTATTCTCAATGGTGTGCTTCGTCCTCCTTCTTCAGTGGCAGGCACAGGCTCAGAGCCGTCCTGTCGTTTCGGTGCTGGGCGACTCGTATTCAACATTCGCCGGATTTATCCCTGAAGGGTACGACACTTGGTATGGAAGAACCGATCCTGCTGCCGACAAGACGGATGTTACCCAAGTGGAACAGACATGGTGGTGGCAACTGATCAAGAAAGGCGGTTACAAAATGGGTATGATCAACTCTTGGTCGGGCGCAACGATCTGCAACACGGGTTACTACGATCGCGACTATACTGTGCGCTCTTTCTTGACGCGTTGCCTCAATTTGGGCAATCCGGACATTATTTTGATCTGTGGCGCGACGAACGATAGCTGGGCCGGTGTGAAGATGGGCGACTATCTCTATGAGGATTGGCGCCGTGCCGACCTCTACTATTTCCGCCCGGCTATGGCGAAAATGCTGCGTGATATCCAACAACACTATCCCAATACGGAGGTTTATTTTATCTTGAACACGCAGTTGAAGGAAGAGGTGAACGAGTCTGTGGCGCAAATCTGCAAGCATTACGGCGTGGAGCTCATCCGTTTGCATGATATCGACAAGATGTCGGGCCATCCTTCTGCTGCCGGCATGAAGAGTTTTGCCGATCAGGTGCTCGAGGTTTTGAAGAAAAACAGATAAGAAAACGATTGTCTCATACCGCCCGGATCGTATCTTTCCTTGCGGTGTGAGGCAATACTTTCAGTCGAATCGGGGCATCTCGCAAGAGGGTGTTCGACAGCTTATAGTTCCACCTTCCGGTTGAGTGCTTTCAAGGTGTCGCTCCATTGTCGGGCACATTCGTATCCCTCATCATACAAGGCTTTCAGCTTTTTCGGATGGCTCTCCGTCCGTCCTACTTGCAGGGGAGCAACGGGGCGGATCACGATCGCCTTTCCTTCCTTTTCCAGTCCCTCGATAAAATCCAAAACCTGGTTGTAATGCTTGTACCGCAGCTTGAGTTGTTCTCGCAAAGCCGGGTATTGCTTGTAGATAAAGTGCGGAAGATGAAAATCTTTGTCGGCTTTCCGATACCCCTTGTTGCGGGTCAAGATGATAATGTTCTGCTGATAGCCATCGGCTATTGCCCTTTTGATGGGGATGGCATCGCTCACTCCGCCATCGACCATCGGCACCCCGTCCACATAGCTCACCGGACAGAGCACGGGAAGTGTGCAGGAGGCTTTGCAAGCCTCCAACAATCGCCGGTAGTTGTGCTTCTCTTCGAAATAGACAGGTTGCCCCGTTTGGCAATCGGTAGCTACCATCACGAACCGTTCGGGGGCAGCTTCATACGCAGCATAGTCGAACGGGTAGTAACGATCCGGGTACTCGTAGAAGAGAAAGTCCAGATCAATGTATCCATGCCCCTTCAGGAAGTGTTTCAATCCTATGTAGTTATGTTTTTTCAACAGCTCGACGTTGCTGTAGTAGGAGCGTCCCCGCTGATGGGAAGCATAAGAGATGCCATTGCTGGCACCGGCTGAAACGCCAATGGTGTAGGGGAACCATATATTGTTGTCCATGAAATAGTCCAATACTCCTACGGTGAAAATGCCACGCATTCCGCCTCCTTCAAGGACTAATCCCGTGGGTTGGGTAACGTCAAAGTGGGTCATATTGCTCATTTGGTTTGCGGTAATTGATCGGTTATACGAAACTCTTTCGTCGCTTGTCTGACAGGAAGATACAATACTTTCGGGTACATCAGATCCAACATACGGAGATCTTCCGGGCCGGGTACGACTTCAATGCGGACACGCGTGATGCCGGCGCGCACAAACCCCAGCTCTTTGGCGGCAGCTGTCGAGACGTCGATGATACGGCTCTTCTTGCGTGGGCCGCGGTCCATGATGGAAACGATCACACTCTTCAGATTGTTCAGGTTGGTGACGCGCACGAACGTGCCGAAAGGCAGTGTCCGGTGGGCTGCCACCAGGTCATCTTGGTCGTGGATATATCCACTGGCTGAGGTACGGCCATGGAACTTCACGTGATAGTAAGAGGCCAATCCCTCTTCCGTCTGCCCATGGGCGGGGCGGAAGAAGAGCGATCCGAGGGTCACGATGAGGAGCGAACGGTAGCGGCGGCTGAGTTTCATGTCAAATCGTCTCTGCTGTTATGGGAGAAGTTCCGCCAGTTTTGTTTGCAGCTCTTCACCCATCAAATTGCGGGCGATAATATTGCCGTCAGGATCGAGCAACACATTGGCCGGAATACCGCGCACGGCATAGAGCGCCGGTACCTCTGCATCCCAGTATTGCAGATCGGAAACGTGCGTCCAGGTCATGTTGTCGTCATGGATTGCCTTCATCCATTTTGCATGATCGTGGTCTAACGATACGCTCAAGATGGTGAATTTCATATCTTTATACTTCTCGTAGGCCGTTACAAGGTTAGGGTTTTCCACACGGCAGTAGGGACACCACGATGCCCAGAAGTCGATCAGCAAGTACCTTCCTCTGAAGTCTGCCAGGTTTACGTTGGTTCCTGTCGTATCGGGCAGGGTGAAAAGCGGCGCTTCCTTGCCGATCTGCACATTTTCCAGCCGACTGATGATCTGGTCCAGCTCTTTTACATAGGGGCTTCCCTCGAGCGATTCATCCAGTTTGCTGCGGGTATCCCTCAGACTATCCAACGGAAGTTGGTAGGTGAAGTAGCGATAGAGATAGAAAGCGGCCGCAGGCGAGGCGGGATATTTCGACACGAGACTGTCGATGTTGAACCCTTCGTTGAATACCTTCTCCCGGTTTTCGAGGAAAATATGGTTTACTTCCGAATTGTCAACGGATACGATCTCCTCGTCTTCGCTGTTCAGTTTGATTTTCAATGCTTTGTTTTCCAAAAAGAACTGGGCCGGATGTCCCATCTCTTCGGTAACAAGGCCATAAAGCAACGGTTGTTCCACTTTTCCGCTGAAAGAAAATTTGCCGTTTTCTATCGTGGTGGAGTCGACGGTGAAGAACATCTTGTTCCTGAACGACTTCAGATAGATCATTCCTTGTGCCGACCCCTCTATTTCTCCTTCGATCTGATACCCGTCAGGTGCCTGTTGGCAGCTGAAAAGCGAGAAGGCGAGTGCGGTTGCTAATCCAAACAATTTTTTCATATTACTTCTGTTTATTTTGTACAATTCGTTAATGACGGATGTTTGTACCGCCCCTTTTTGAGCGTTATCTTTCCATATTCAATGGCCCGCATCGGGCATTGGTGGATGCAAGCCAGACACTGTACGCACCGGTTTCCCCACTGCGGCCCCTTTTCGCGGCTCACTTGGATGTTGGCGGTCGGGCAGACTCGGGCGCAACGTCCGCATTTCGTGCAGGCTTCGGTTGCATAATAGGCCGTTTTCCCTTTCGTGTAGTGAGCAAACAACGGATAGACGCAGCTTTTCAATGCCGCAAATGCACCGGCATGATAGAGCTCGGGTGCTGCTTTCCGGTGTCGGATTGCCTCCACGATTTGAGCCACCCGCTGCGGAGCTTGCTGCAACTTGGCCTGTTCCACTGCTTTCGGATCGACATCGAAGCCCGGAAGCAGCAGATAGCTGTTCGGCATCGTGACGGAAAAGGTGGCTTGCAACGTGTGGTTTTTCAGATGGCGTTGCACGATCTTGTCCGTCCGTCCGCAATCATCGCCGCACGTACATACGGCATAAATCGGCTGTCCGTGGTAGTTTTGCCACTGCAAACGGTCGATGAAATCCAACATCGGGAGGGCGGGTCCCCACGAATGAACCGGAAAGACAAAGAGTATATAGCGGCTCTGCGCCACATCCGGACGGCTCTCCGTCCGGCTATGAACACGCACGGTCGGCAGTTGCAACTGCTTGGCCAGCTCTTTGGCGACCCATTCCGAGTTTCCTGTTCCTGAAAAGAAAAATACCATACGCTTCTATTTCGGCGGTAAAAATACGGAATATTTTGATTATATGGAACTTTTGCCGTGGAAAAGCGGCGAGAAGATGGCGAGTTCGTAGAAAAAATATTCCGGTTTGGAAAGAGTTTCATCCCGCCAAATGACAGTTTCTTCGGCATGAAACTCGAGTTTTCTCCCGACTGAACTGCAGTTTTCTCCGCAGAAACTTCCGATGTGTTCGGGAGAAGCTTTTCTAAACTATGCGAACGATAAAAAAATACGCTTGAAATAATGGGAATAGTATAGGAAGAAAAATAAAAAAATATAAATTTGCATGATATTGAACAGAAACGGATTTGTCATGGAAAATATAATAGAAGTCAGGAATTTGAGGAAGGCTTACCGGGGGAAGGCGGTGCTCAACGGCATCAATTTCGCCATCCGTCGGGGCGATGTGGTCTCTATCATCGGTCCGTCGGAGGCAGGTAAAAGTACATTCCTTCGATGTCTCAACCTGCTGGAGCGTCCCGATGCGGGTGAGATACTGGTGGGTGGAAAGAATATCCTGGCACCGGATACCGACATTACCAAGATACGGCAGAAGATGGGCATGGTATTTCAGTCGTTCAACCTCTTCGAACATCTTACGGTATTGGAGAACGTCACCCTTGGCCCGCAGAAACTGTTGGGGCAAAGCAAAGACGAAGCGATGGTGCGAGGCCTGGATCTGCTGCAGCTGGTCGGACTGGGCAACAAAGCCATGGCCAAGCCTTCGCAGTTGTCCGGCTCGCAGAAGCAGCGCGCTGCCATAGCCCGTTGCCTGTCGATGGCACCGGAGATCATCCTCTTCGACGAGCCGACCTCGGCACTCGACTTGACAATGGTGAGCGAAGTGTGGGGCGTGATCCAACAGTTGGCCAAACAGGGAATGACCATGGCGATCGTGACGCACGAGATGGAGTTTGTCCGCAACCTCTCCTCCCGCATTCTTTTTATGGGCAAGGAGGGTGTTTATGAAGAGGGTACGCCCGATCAGATTTTCGATCACCCACAGTTGGAACAGACACGCACCTTCATCAACCAAATCCACTCGTTCACCTATGTGATCGACAACGAGCGGTACGATTTCTTCGAACTGCAAAATGCCCTGAATATGTTTGCCATCCGTTGTTTCCTGAAGGAGAACGATCGGTATAACCTGTCGCTTCTCATCGAAGAGATTCTGCAGATTGCGCCGGTGGCGACCGGATTGACGGTGACTGTCGACTATGCAGAAAAATCGAAGCAGAAGTCAGTTGCCATCCTCTTGCCCGACGGCGTTGCATCGTTTGTCGATCCCCAAGCCGGTGCCGACGAGCTCAGCATGCAGATCATCCGCGGGCTCAGCTCGGACATCAGCGACGAGGTACTGCCGAACGGCCAGCGGAAGATAACATTTGTTCTTAACTCTCAGATTCAATCATGATGAAAACAGACAAACCATACCATCGTTTTCCCTTGTTGCTGGCTCTTTTGATGGGCTGGCTGCTTACCGCTTGCTCGGTCGAAAGCCGTAGGGAATTGCTTACGCCCGATGATTTGCCCAACTGTCGGCTCTGTGTGCAGTTGGGTTCTTCGCAAGACAGTTATGTCACGGACACCTATCCGCTATCTGATATCTACCGTGCCAAATACATCTCCACTATGTTCGCCATGTTGCAGAACCGACGGACGGATGTTATCTTCGTGGAATATGTCGAACAGCTTAGTTATAAGCATAAATTTCCGCAACTTTATGTGGTAGACAGCTTGAAACCGTCGCCTGTCGTGGCCATGTTCAAGAAAGGAGCGAATGCCGAACTGCGGGAAGCCTTCAATGGCTTTTTGGAAAAGATACGTCTGGAGGGAACCCTCCGGCAGATGCACGACGACTGGTTTAACGACGACGGCACCCACAGAATACCATACGGCATTCCGTTCTATACCCAAGGTCGACCTATTCGTGTGGGATCGCCGAACGAAATCCCCGTCTTTTGCTTCTATCGCAATAATCAGATGGCCGGATTTGAGAACGAGTTGCTGATGCGTTTTGCCGCTTATATGAAACGTCCGATTGAGTTTTACAATGTCAAGCTCGATGGGCTTATTGAAGCAGTCGATGCCAATTCGATCGATATAGGTTATGGTTGTCTGGATATAACCGAAGCCCGTCGGCAACAGGTCGATTTCTCCGACTCCTATGCCGAGACAATGACCGTCGGATTGAGCTGGAATCATCGTCTGGACGGGTTGAATGCCGATGGCACGCACGCCTCTTTTTGGAGCCGCGTAAAGCGTAGTTTCACGAACAATATCATTGCCGAAGGGCGGTATATGCTGATCTATAACGGATTGATTGTGACGCTTGTAATCGTTGCTATCTCCGCCTTTTTCGGTACGCTTCTCGGCTTCTTGATCTGTTGGTTGCGGATGTGCCGCTTCAAGGTGTGCAATTGGGTGGCCGGCTGTTATGTTCATGTGGTGAAAGGACTTCCGATATTGGTCTTTTTGATGATCATGTATTATATAGTCTTGGCGTGGAGTAATTTGAACAGTATGATGGTTGCTTCCATTACCTTCTCTCTTCATTTTGCCGCCTATGTGGCAGATATGATGCAGGTCTCGATCAATAGGGTAGACCGTGGGCAGCGGGAAGCGGGTATTGCGTTGGGATTTAGCGAGATGCAGACCCTCTTCTATGTCATCTTGCCGCAAGCCGCCAAGAAGGTTCGTCCACAATACAAACAGGAATTCATCTTGTTGGTGAAGAATACCTCCATTGCCGCATACATTGCCGTGGAGAATCTGGTCAGAGCTTCCGATATTATCCGCACGCGTACGTTCGAGGCGTTCTTCCCGCTCCTCATCATCTCCGTCATCTACTTCTTGTTGGTATGGATCATTGCCTCATTGCTGGATCTCATTACCCGTGAAAAGAAAACGGAGTGAGGAAAATAGATAGAAAATGGCTGTAACCGGTTGGTGAATAATGGATTGTTGCCTTTTGAAAAAAATTCACTTCTCCAAAAAGACTTTTCGTTGAACCATCGGATAGTTGTTTTCCCTATCTTTGTGCGCCGAACAAAAACAGAACAGGAGAAAAAGATGATATCATTTGAAACGGATTACAATAACGGCATGGTGCCCGAGATATTGAGGGCATTGGCCGATACCAACGATACGAAAACATCAGGCTACGGCTTCGATCCCTATACGGAACAGGCGAAAGAGAAGATTCGTTGCGCCATCGGCAATGAGCACGCCGAGGTGTTTCTGCTTGTAGGAGGAACGCAAACCAATGCCACTGTCATCGATGCTTTGCTGATGCCTTGCGAGGGAGCTATCAGTGTAGAAACAGGACATATCGCCGTGCACGAATCGGGAGCCATCGAGGCTGCCGGCCACAAGGTTATCACTTTGCCGTCAGACAATAGCAAATTGCAAGTCGAAACGCTGGTCGCTTACATGGATAAATTCCTTGCCGACGAGACATACCCCCACATGGTGCAACCGGGACTCGTCTATGTCACGATGCCCACCGAGCACGGAATGGTGTATACCCGCGAAGAGTTGATCCGGCTCTACAATGCTTGTCGCCACTACGGACTGCTATTTTATGTGGATGGAGCACGACTGGGGTACGGATTGATGTCGGAGGCGTGCGACTATGATCTGCCATTTTTGGCGGCCCATTGCGATGCTTTCTATATCGGAGGAACGAAGGTGGGAGCACCGATAGGTGAGGCGGTTGTCTTTTCGAACGTACCGGCCCCGAAACATTTCTTCACTACGGTGAAACGGCATGGTGCACTTTTGGCCAAAGGCCGGATGTTAGGTGTGCCGTTCGATACACTCTTTACCGACAATCTCTATTTCCGTATTGCCCGCCATGCCATCGAAATGGCCCATCGGTTGAGAACGGTTTTTGCAGAGGCGGGCATTCCTTTGGCATTCGATTCGCCCACCAACCAGCAGTTTGTCGTCTTGAAGCGCCGGCAGTACCGACAGTTGTCGGAAAAGGTGAAGTTCGAAATATGGGAACCGAGCGAAACGGACGAGATTGTCTGCCGTTTCGTTACCAGTTGGGCTACAACCGACGAGGATATTGACGGCTTGAAACAGGCGTTGAAGGAGTTATAACAATGAAATCATGACCTTCATTTATCGAAAAACAGTGGAATAACACGATGGTTCTTCAAATGAAATATAAACAATCCATCTATTTGCTTGGGGCTTTTGCCCTCGGTTTGGCGGCTTGCCATAACGGACGAAATCAGCCAAGCCCGGCAGCGGAAGAGAGAGTTGTGGCGGAGCAGGAGAGCGTAGTGCTGATCGACGGCCACCGCTTTGTCGATCTTGCTTTGCCGAGCGGTTTGCTTTGGGCGGAAACCAATGTCGGTGCCGAGCGGGCAGCCGACGTAGGCGACTATTTTGCATGGGGTGAAACAGCCTCCAAAGAGAGTTATTCTTGGAAAAACTATGCGTGGGGTACGGAAGAATACTTGGCTCGTTACAATGCTGCCGACTCCATGACCGTGCTCGCTCCTGCCGACGATGCAGCCTCCGTCAACTGGGGAACGGCCTGCCGTGTGCCGACCTATGCCGAGTGGGAAGAGCTGCGCGATTCGGTCAATTGCCAATGGACATGGACCACTTTGCCGAACAGCGAAGGAGCGGCTTTCCATGGTTTTGAGGTGAAGAGCCGAAGAAATGGCCATTCGATCTTCCTTCCGGCTTCCGGCTATCGGGACGAGGTGGGCATTCATCGTTATGGTTCGGACGGACTCTGCTGGTCGTCGACGCTCCAGACCGATGATTGCCGGAGTGCTTTCTACATCTATTTCGGAAGAGACGGCCATTTTTGGAATCCATACCATCGAAGTATTGGCATTTCGGTGCGGGCAGTGGCAAAGCGAGCCGTGTAGAAAAAATGTGCTATCCGATAAACAACAAGTTATCGGATAGCGACAAAAGAGGTTGAAAGGTTGGACTATTCGGCAGTAGGTGCCTCGTCAGTTGTTTGGTTGATCTTGTTGTTCATGTAGGCAATTCGCTTGAGTGCTTTCTTTTTCTCGCGTGTCATTTGGTAGATATCGCTCAGAGCCGAGCCGAGATTATAGGTTGCCACCAACGCTTTTTTATCGGCATCCGACATATAGATCGTGTAGGGTTTGCCGCCTTGATAGGTCACTTTCAGACGTTTGTCGGCATTGTCGTAGATGAACTTGATGGCATCGAGTCCTTTTTCTTCCTTGTATGTCACCACTTCTGTCGTATTTCCCAAATCTTTGAAGTGATAGTTCAGGCCGCCATCGTAGGGGATGGAGGCTGTTTCGGCAAAGAGTCCGTCCGGTGTACTGATCTTGATGCCGGTATGGTCGATGCCTTTCCCGCCGAAATAGACGCTGGCCAGGTACATTTCTCCATTCTCATTGACGCCACACCGTACATAGCATCGCTGTACATTCCTCTCGATGGTTTGCTGGCGCCATATATAATGGCCGATCTCTTCGTAGAGCGTATCTATTTCGAACGTGAACCCTGCCTTGAGAGAATCCGCCTCATGCAAGCGGATTGGCATCAAACTGTCGCAATAGGCGATGTTTCGTTCCGCTTCTTTGATGTCCACTTCGCGCATCAGTGTCAAGGCTTCGCGCAAGACGCCGACCTCTTTCGGATAGTGGGCGCGCAACGAGTCGATCTCTGTTCGGGCTGCAAAGAATTCATTCTGCTCGAGGTATGCACGAGCCTGTTCGAGGTGTGCTTTCGCCTCCTTCTCCGCTCCGTTGCAAGCACACAACGTGGCGGCTAAAACTATGCCAATAACTGTTTTGTTCATCATCTCTTCTTCCTTTTTTGGTGCATACAAAGGTAATGGTTTTATTTGGTAGATTTGCCAGTCTGCCGAAGATTCTATACTTTTGCACTGTTATAAGACAAATTTATGTATATAAGTGAAGAAGAATTGTTGCATCATATAGACGCCAAACCCTTCCATCTGATTTCCGAAGCGGCCGATGAAATGGGTGTCGAGGCTTACGTCATTGGGGGGTATGTGCGTGATATTTTTTTGAATCGTCCGTCGAAGGATATAGATATAGTAGCCGTAGGCAGTGGCATTGAACTGGCCAAACGTGTAGCTTCCAAGTTAGGAAAGCGGGCACACCTCTCGGTGTTCAAGAATTTCGGAACGGCTCAGGTGAAATGTGGTGACCTCGAACTTGAATTTGTAGGCGCACGACGTGAGTCATACAGCCACGACAGTCGCAATCCGATTGTAGAGGATGGTACACTTGAGGACGATCAAAACCGCCGCGACTTCACCATCAATGCGTTGGCTCTCTGCTTGAACAAAGACCGATATGGCGAGCTTGTCGATCCTTTTGGCGGACTTGACGACATGGAGGACCTCACGATCCGCACACCGCTCGACCCGGATATTACCTTTAGCGACGATCCTTTGCGGATGATGCGTGCTATTCGTTTTGCAACGCAGTTGGGGTTCTTTATCGATCCTGATACGTTCGATGCCATTACCCGCAACCGTGAACGGATAGAGATCATCTCGAAAGAGCGCATTGTCGACGAGCTGAATAAAATTGTACTCTCACCCAAGCCATCGATTGGCTTCGACTTACTCGATAAATGTGGCCTGTTGCCGCTCATCTTCCCCGAGCTTTGTGCCTTGAAAGGGGTGGAAACGAAAGAGGGAATCGGGCATAAAGACAACTTTGCCCATACACTGATGGTGCTTGATCGCCTAAGTAAAACGACCGACAAGCTGTGGTTGCGCTGGAGTGCTCTCTTCCACGATATAGGTAAGCCCGCAACCAAACGGTTCGACAACCGCTTGGGTTGGACATTTCATAACCATAATTTTGTAGGAGAGAAGATGATTCCGGCCATTTTCCGCAAGATGAAGCTGCCGATGAACGAGAAGATGAAGTACGTTCAAAAGCTTGTCGGATTGCACATGCGCCCAATTGTTTTGGCTGATGAGGAGGTGACCGACTCCGCTATTCGTCGCCTTTTGTTCGATGCCGGCGATGATATCGAAGATCTTATGCTGCTTTGCGAGGCGGATATCACCAGCAAGAATCCGGAAAAGGTGAAACGTTTCCTGGCAAACTTCCAATTGGTACGCTCCAAACTGGCCGAGATCGAGGAGAAAGACCGCGTTCGTAACTTCCAACCGCCGGTAACGGGCGAGGAGATCATGGCGATGTTCGGGCTTACCCCTTCGCGCCCTGTCGGCCTATTGAAAGAGGCAATCAAGAATGCCATCCTCGATGGTGTTATCCCGAACGAGCATGAAGCGGCTCGCCGGTTCGTATTGGAGCGTGCTGCCGAGATGGGATTGAAACCGATAGAAGGGGAGGAGCCGGTGCAATTGCCGCAGCCGGAGGAATAACTTTTTTCGAATTTACTCCAGTTTATACAGCTTCAGTTTGTTGTAGAGTGTCTTCCGGTCGATCCCCAATAGCTGAGCAGCCTTTGTCTTGTTGTTGTTGCACTCGGCCAAAGCCTTGCGGATCAGGGCGATTTCATGCGAATCGTCCTTGAGTGGGGTGACGTTGTCCGTCTCCTTTGCCGCCGGGGTTGTCAGCAGTTCGTCCGGCAGTTCGGCGCAGGTGATGAACTTTCCTTTGGCCAACAGTGTGGCATAACGGATCACATTCTTCATCTGTCGGAGGTTGCCCGGCCAGGCATATGACTTGAACAACCGGATCGTGTCGGCATCGAATCCGATGACATCTTTCTTCAGTTCCTCATTGGCCAGGTCCAAAAAGTGGTCGGCAAAGAGCAAAAGATCCTCTTGTCGCTCGTGGAGGTCGGGAATATGGATCGTGAACTCGTTGATGCGGTGGTAGAGATCTTCGCGAAACTCTCCCTTGTCAATGGCTTGTCGCAGATTTTCGTTCGTGGCCGAGATGAGTCGTACGTTGATGGAAATCTCCTGATTACTGCCGATGGGCCGCACTTTTCGCTCTTGAAGGGCGCGCAACAACTGCACCTGTACCTCATAGGTCAGGTTGCCTATCTCATCAAGGAAGATAGTTCCTCCTTGTGCTGCCACGAAAGCTCCCGTCTTGTTGTCGATGGCTCCGGTAAACGATCCTTTGATATGGCCGAAAAATTCGGAAGCTGCCAACTCTTTGGGGATAGCACCGCAGTCGACGGCTACGAAAGGTGCTTTGGAGCGTGTGCTCTGTTCGTGGATGCAGCGTGCCACATACTCCTTGCCTGTGCCGCTCGAGCCCGTGATCAGTACCGACATCTCCGTGGGAGCTACCAGACGGACATGCTCGTACATCGCATTGGCCACCTGACTGATTCCTTCGATATAGGACACAGGGGCGGCTTTTGTCGGCTGAGGATCCGCCGTTTTTGCTCTCGGCAGTGCGGCAGCCTCTTCTATTTTCTTCAGTAATTCTTCGGGGTTGATGGGTTTCGATACATAGTCTGCTGCCCCCAGTTTGATGGCTTGTACGGCGGTTTGGATATCGGCATATCCCGTCATCATGATGACGGCTACCGGCTGTTTCTCTTTCAGCCAGCGCAACAGATCGAGGCCGTCTTCGTCAGGAAGGCGCAAGTCGGAGAGGATCAGACCAAAAGGGTGTGTTCCTTCCAGTTTTCTCTTTGCATCGGCAATGGTGGACACGGTCTCCACGTCAAATCCTTTTCTCTTGAGCCATGTCTTCAACATGAGCGCAAATGTGGTGTCGTCTTCAACGATTAAAATAGAAATCCCCATACATCATTAGATTGTGTTCTCATGCAAATATAGTTTTTTTTCGGAAATTTCTCCCTTTTGAGATGAAAAATATTGCTTCTTTTCCTTTGTGACGAAAAAAAATATCCCAAGCAAGCTGCTTGGGATAGTGTATCAACCGGCGGATAGATTGCCTGTTTTTGTCTGTCTCGACCGGAGGGTCAGAGATGTACCTCCTTTGTTTCTCCCGGATTCAGGCGGACGGATTTCATGCCGACCACACTTGTCGGCAGCAGCGTTGCTTGTGCTTTTTCGGATGTTTCTGCAAAAATCCGCACTTCGGCCGGGTAAATGGTTGGATTGGTTATGCTCAGTGTCAGGTTCCCTTGGCTGTCTTTTTTCTTTTCTACCGTCACATGGTCAAAAACGGTGACCTCCTCGGTGTCTGTCTGTACGTAAATGCCGGGGATTTGTGCGACGGTCATCATGGCTGCCACTTCACACCATGAGCAGGAGCCGAAGATGTTGCCGCCGATTTTTCCTTTCCCTTCCCAGTCACTGAGGTTGACGCGTTCGCATATTCCGCCCCATGGCATTGTCCCGATCGGGTATTCCTCGCGGCATACATATTGAGGCAGTCCATGTGCGATGTCCTCCAGCAGGTCAAGAGCTCGCTTGTCGCCCGTTGCGCGGTAGTATTTCAGCAAGCTGTTTCCGGACCATGTGCAGATGCCGGGTGCACTGTGTTTGTTGGCAACACTGGCCCAAACGGAACCTGTCGCATGAGCATTTGCTTTCCCCATGGCCGACTCTTTAGGGAAAAGAAAGTCGTATGAGACCGTCCAACTGACACAAATAGGCAACAGCTCGGCGGCATATGTCAACCACTCTTTATCGTTTGTCACTTCATAGAGCACCATGTAGGATTCGAATAGGGAGAAAGCCGATTCGCTGTCCGGAGCTGACAGAATCTCTCCCGGACCTCCTGTCGTATATCCCTTCTTGACATAGTTGTCATAGAACCATTTTCCTCCGGCTTTTGCCACCTCCAGATAATGCGGATTGCCGTATCTTTTCGAAGCGAGGGCCAAACCGGCCGGGACAATAGCCCCCGCGCATGAATTACCGATGCAGATATCGCCGCTTTCCACGTCAATAAATTGGCCGAACTGTCCGTATTTGTCCCATAGGCGGGCGAAGGCATCGGCCTGTTTGCGGGTGCCTTCCCTCCAAAGCTCCTTTACTTGTTCGCCTCTTGTCTCCAGCACATTCATCTGTAGTTGCGAAAGATAGAACCAATCGCCTTGCGAACGGACGAACGCTATATTATTTTCCAGCGGTTTGTAGTATCCGAATCCTTTGAACTCCTTGCCGTTACCATAGCCATAGAAGAAGCCGGACGGGGTTTGTGAACGCTCGTAGATGACATCCAGGTTTTTCTTGGCGCGCTCCTTTTCGGTGTCTGATCCCAACAGCAGGATCGGATAGGTGGCTTGGCCGCCACCGACCCATCCCAATTGCCAGATGAAGTTCCAGGTTGCTTCCTCTTGTACGTCGCTCAGCCAATACAGATTGATGCGGTCGTCCCAACGGCGTGTTTGATACAAGTTGTCCAGCAGCGTCCATACCCGGCTGTATGGAAGTACGTCATGCCGTTCGATGGGATTGAGATCCTTGCGGATTTCCACGAAACGATTCATCATGTCGAGCAATTTCGTGGCTTTGAAGTCGTACACTCGGAAGGAAATGGAGACCTCTTCTCCTGCTTTCACCGTGGTTGCCGCATCTTCCTCTTCGTTTGAGCGCACGACCGGTGCCGTAATGGAGAAGGTGGCTTTCGATCGGTCGGCATGTTCCTTTATGGTCAGGCCATAATCGCCCAGGCTGTTCCCTTGATGGGTCTGTACCATCCAAGCCTCGTTGTCGTTTTCCGAGAAGTAGGCCATCAATGGTGTCGAGGCATTGCCGGAAATCAGTTCGATTGCTTGGGCCGGCTCTTCTGCTTTTCCCAAGGTCGGGTGAGAAGTGCTGAAGGTGGTCGGCATGTCCAGTCGCCATTCTGTCTTGTCGTACCAGAAAGGCGGGTAGTTGATCTTCTTGGTGTCGAAACGGTTGCCGTCGTAGACGATAGCCGGCACGAATATGTAGTTGTCCGGTGTCCAGTCATCCATTTCAAAATCGATGGCAAACGACACATCTTCGGCCGTTCCCTTCTTCAATTCCCAGGTATAGGTATAGTCGGTAGCGGTCGGGTCGTCGGCTACTTGCCGTTTGTCTCTCTTCAGCATCCATTGGCAACCTCTGTCGTCTGTTACGACAGCATCGCTCTTTTCCCCGAAAGGAGTGGTGGATGTGACGGTCCGCCCCTGATGGTATCGGATGGAGGGGATGATCTCTCCGGCCGCATATGCGTTGCTCATGGACAATAGTGACATCATCCACAAACCGGAAGCAATGAGTTTTCTTTTCATGGCCATTTTTCTTTGATTTAATTTGTATAATGTGTTTGTGAGTCTATGAACAGCAAAACGTTGTCAAGACTATGCCGCATTGCATCATTCACCTGACAGCAGGCCGAACAGCCTATAAATGGGATGGTCGACACTATGCAACAAAGATAACAAAAAAGTCAGGAATCGCAAGCTCTGCAAGCCATTATTTTTCATACAATTATCGTCAACAGATCTGAAATGCGGCTTGGAAAGAAGAGTTGATGCACGCTGCCGCCGCAAAAGCATCCGTCTGATGAGGAATACTCCCCTCATGATTAAAAAGTTTTCTCGGCATGAAACTCCGGTTTTCTCCCGAATGAACTGCAGTTTGTTCGAGAGAAAACCGGGATTTGTTGCCGAACAGATACTCTTTTACCCGAGAAAAAAATTGTAAAAGAGGGGTGATATTTTTTTTAAAATCAAGATGTTTGTTCAGTTTCCTTTTTTGATTATCTTTGCATTGTCTTAGTTCTTCTCTTGTTGATCAACGTCAACAGGATGTATGGGATACATATAATATGAAAGAGTGATCGATGCTTTGTCCATCGGGTGCCCGGACGTGGTAAATTCAACAAGGTGTTTTGGTAGTCCGGACGGTGGACAAGTCGAAGTGGAGCCCTTCGCTTTTTTGTTATTTGTGGGGAGTATAATATCGAACGGTTGCCTATAAAGGGCTCATAGGCAGTTATAATTAAACCATTACTATGCTACAAAAACTTGACTTTGGCATGATGGCGGCGGTGATTGCTTCGGCATGTTGCTTTTCTATGTCGTCATGCAATGAGGACGAGTACAGAAAAGAGGATGCTTATCTGCCCGGCAACTATCATTATCAATTGAATGTTCCTAATGCCAACGAGGAGATGACAGTCGTTTTGGATAGCATTTCATCTCCCGTCAAATCGATAGATTCTTGTCCGGACTGGGCGAAAGTAACTGCGACAGACAGCATGACAAACGGACACCCCGTGCTGCATTTTGTGCTGAAGCAGGGTGATTCCAATACAAAGAACAGTGGCGAGGTGGTCGTTACTTCCGAAAAAGACGACAGGGTAACCTTGACATTGAACCAGGCATTCCTTTGGGATGACACCGTCTGTTCCAACGATGATTTCTGCACGGATTGGGAAAATATGGAAAGCGTCATGATCTATTCGGATAAAGCGCACCAAAAAGTGAATCTGCCTTGGGCGGACAATGTCATGACGACCCTCCCGACCACTATCCGCAATGACGTCAAGAAAAAAGACGGATGGGAAATGGCGTTCAGTGTGTTGAACAACGAGGCATTGGACGATTGCAACTATTTTGCACTTTATAACCGCTACCTCGGCACGTTGCGCGTGTTTCATTTCGTAACCAACTCATCGACAACCGCCTCCAAGTACTCGTTTGAGGTCAACATGGGCTCTTCCGGAACAAAAAACAAGTACCCCTTCTACCATTCATTGGCATATGCCATTCCGAACAGTCACACTTCGGTCTCGAACACCATGAATATGTTGGATGATGATGTCTCCTCCTCTCTCACATTCAAGTCGTTTTTCACTCCTTATTCCTCCATGTCGTCCACGGCATTGACGAAGGGTTGGACGGCTTTTGACATAGATGTCTCATCCTACTGCCCGACCAACAGCAGTTGGATCACCTCCGGCGATGAGATGAGTCTGTTCTGCAAGACGGAATTGGTGCAGAGTGTTACGCTTGAGGGGGCACTTTCTGCCAATATCTCCGGAAAATACTCTTCGGCAGAGCAGACTGCATCGGCATCCGGTGGCATAAGCAGTTTGTTATCGCAGGCTTCAAGCGTAATAGGGGACATTCAAAATTCGGCATTGGCGGCCATCGAAGAGCAGCTGACCGGAAGCTCTTTCAATAGATATTGCCGTTACATAGGCAATGCATGCAACGTGGCTGCTTATGCCTACGACTATTTGATCGATAACCCCTATGCGGAACATGTGGTCGATTCCATGCCCGGCAAGATCGAAATGAGCATGACCGGAAAAATAAGCCTCTCCGGTTATATCTCTTCCTTGGCTTCAAACAGTGTAGCCCCCTTGACAATGCGCGTAAGCAATTTCGCAAAATACGATTCTCATCTCGGACAAGGCGTATGGAACCTCGCAGAAGATCCCGTGGTCTATGTGGTAGATGACAGAATGATGGGCGACTTGCGGCGAATCAATCTGACGGTAAACCATGACGGGACGTATGGAAACAGCGATTTGGACGACTACCATCTCCGTATGGTCTCCTTCTTCGACCCGACCAGTGTCAAGCTTAACATCAATACCGACGTGTTCCCTGACATTTCGGACGTGAAGGTGATATGCGACTATGGCGTCTATACGGATGCAACAAGCGGTCATACCTCCAAGTATGCCAAGTTGATGGAGTTGGAACGTCCCAAGATGCAAATCGTCAAAAGCAACGAAAGGATATCAATCTACAAGTCGACGGACACAATGAACAAGACCCGTTATATGATGTTACCGCACACGCAGTTCATGTCTTCGCAACTGGAGGAGACGAAAGAGAATTGTACGGTTGTAAGGCAGCCGGGTTCCAATTATTTCTACTACGGCAGGGCGGAGAAGAGCGAGGGCAAAACCTTCATGATCTCCCCGCAAGTCTATTTTCCGTTTGCAGTGACGGAGAGCAGCACCACGTTGTATGATGGAGAAATGCCCGATTTTGTCGTGTTGGTAAACGTCTCTTTCAAGTCGGCAGGCCGAACATTTGTATTCAGCAGCCGATTCTTGCCGAAGATCGTGCCGATATCGTCCACCGCCTTGAAGGCGAAGTACGACGAACTTCAATCCTATGCCGACAAATGCAAGGCCGATCAGGCGGTGAATTATCTGCAAAACAACAACAGCGTAGAAGTGAAACATACAAAAGGCGACGGAAGTATCCAGAAGACGTTGGACATTCTGAAAGCCGTTATTAACTATCAATTTTAATATAAACTTTATTTTCATATGAAAAGAATCAATTTTTATACAGCCTTGATGCTTATGGCTTTTGGCATGGCATCTTTCTCTTCTTGCTCATCCGACGACGATGATGTGGAACAGATTGCGGAAAGTGGCGATGTGGTCTCCTTCAATCAGGTGAAATATCTGCAAGACAATATTGTAGAGACCGACTCGTTGGGGAATATGGTGCAGCGAGTGTACGGAACGCCGTTGAATCCTTCCGACACGACTGAGCTTTATGTGGGAGTGGAAAGCATAGACGAGGCTTCGGAACTCTTCAAGAATTGGCTCTCATCCGATACGGAAGTGAAGGCATCCACCCCATCCGCCACCGATATGCAGGCCTCTTTGAAAGACGAAAACGGTGATGTCAAAGAAACAGTCTATTTCAAGGCCGTCGAAGGAGATGACGAGATAATCGCAGAGGTCACCTTTGCTTCGAAGAATGTCTTCAAGCACTTCTCCAAACTTCTCTTTATCAAAAGAGCGGCATGGCCCAGCAACTCAAATGGAACCTTCTCTCCTTATTACGTGGGCGACATGGAGTGGCACGATACGTATGATGATGGATCGCAAAGATGGGTATGTATCAGGGCTGCCAAGCAGGGACAAGCCGGATTGCTGATGTACATAAGCAGTCACCATGGATACTATGGCATAATGAAAGCATCGAACTTCGCTACGCCGTCATTGGCAAAGGAGGCCTCCAATGTAATCAAGGGTAATTGGAATACGTATGTAACACTCTTCAGAGAGGCGGGACGTACGCTGGAGAGTGGCAGCTACTATTGGATAAACGACTGGAAGTATATGGTCGGTTCGGGGGCTATTTATGCGATAAGACTCTCGGACGGCGATATCGATTGGTTCGACATTGTATGGCGTCAACCCGACAAGCATTTCATTCAGATTCGAACATTTGGATTGGTAGAGGGATAAAAACCTTTCGAATCTCCTCACTTTTCAGAATAAATCTCAGCCTAAGAGGGCCGTTTATTCGGGGCAAAACCGTAGTTTCCTCCCGAATAAACTGCTGTTTCATGCCGAGAAAACTTTCAGAAAGTGGGGAGATTTGTTTTTGTTCTGCCGGTACGATGGAATAAAGCGTGTGGCGTTTTAAATTTCCGTTACAATTCGAATACCGACGATGCTCTTCGGAAAAATATTCCTATATTTGTAAGTGGTTATCCGTTCGACAGTGGAAAACGGGTGATCGGATTGAAACGAAACATCTAAAAAACGGAAAATATGAAAAAGATCTGCTTGATTACCGCCATTGCAGCGGCCGCTTTGACATGGGGAATCGCTCCCGTCAGGGCACAGCAATACCCTGTACTGCTCCATTCGCACAACGATTATTCGCGTACGATGCCTTTCTACGAGGCCTATTCACAGCATATCTTCTCTGTCGAGTGCGATATGTACTACACCAACGGCCAATTTTTGGTGGGACACGATCCGGAAGACTTGAAAGAGGATGTGACATTCGACCGTCTCTATCTCGAGCCGCTGATCAATGTCTATAACCTGAACGGAGGTCGTCCCTATGCCGATTCGGAAGAACAGATCCAGTTGATGGTAGAGATCAAGTCAGACAATACGGATGCCTACATGAAGGCATTTGTCGAGAAGATCAAGAAATATCCCGAGATCTTCGACCCATCGGTGAATCCTTATGCCTGCCATATCGTGGTGACGGGCCGTGTGCCGTCGCCCGACAAGTTCAGCCAATATCCTTCGTATGTGACGTTCGACGGCGATATAAACGAGAACTATACGCCTGAACAGCTCAAACAGGTGGGGATGATCAGCATGTGTTTTTCTTCCTACAGCGTGTGGAATGGCAAAGGTTCGATCATTGCCAAGGAGAAAGCGGTGATCGAGGATCTGATAGCACGTGTACATGCTTTGGGCAAGCCGATCCGTTTTTGGGGAGCCCCCGAGAGTGTCACCGTATGGAATACGTTCTATTCGATGGGGGTTGACTATATCAATACCGACCATCCGGCACCTTGCGGCGAATTTTTCCGTAACTGGCATGCGAAGAACTATATGATCGGTGCCCAATCGAGCTCCGACCACCAGGTGATTCGCAACGATCGTCTCGACAAGATTACACGCAATTTCAGCGGATTTCAGGACGATAAGATGCAATTGGCAGAACGCCAGCCGGTTTATACTCCTACCTATCTCAACGACGGTACGGACAAGCCTGTCAAGAATGTGATCTTGCTGATTGGTGACGGCATGGGATTGGCCGAAGCCGTGGCCACCGAGCGCGTCAATGGCGGGCTCTCGATCTTCAATATGAAGTATATGGGTATCTCGCAGACCTCGTCGAACGATGCCTATACGACCGACTCGGCAGCAGGGGGCAGTGCATTGGCTACGGGTGTGAAGACGAACAACCGACATATAGCCGCCAACGAGGACGGCTCGATCAATCCGTCGCTTTCCGACTACTTCACGGAGAAGGGAAAGGCGGTTGGAGTCGTGACGCTCGGCAATGCGGTGGATGCTACCCCGGCAGTCTTCTATGCCCACCATACGGAACGAGACAGTGCGAATGCCATCACGCGCGATTTGCTGAAAAGTCCGATCTCGTTGCTGGCAGGAAGTGGTATCAGCGAGTTTACCGAACGCAATGACGGCATCGACATGATCAAGGAATTGGGAGCGAAAGGCTTCCGGTTCGTCCGCAATATCGACGATATCAATGCCCAAAACGGCAAGGTGGTTTGCATTGATGAGGCGATGGGCGAGGCGGCCAATGTGGACAATCTCGATTACCTGGCCCGTACCACCGCCGCATCTATCAAGAAACTGCAGGCGGTCAACCCCGATGGTTTCTTCCTGATGGTGGAGGGTGCGAAGATCGATTATGCAGGTCACTCGCAATATCTCCCGGGGTGTATCTTGGAGACTCTCAGCTTTGACAAGGCAGTGGCCGAGGCTTTGAAGTTTGCCGACTCGAACGGCGAGACATTGGTCATCGTGACAGCCGACCATGAGACGGGCGGTTTGACGCTGGTGGACGGCAACAATGAAACGGGTCAGCTCGTAGGTTATTACTTTACCAACGATCATACTCCGATCACGGTGCCGGTTTATGCTTACGGTCCTCAGGCGCAACGTTTCATCGGTAAGCAACTGAATATTGATATCAATAAGAAAATCAAGGCGGTAGACTTGAAGAAATAGATCGTTTCGACAACTCTATTGAGGAAAATCATGGGCGTCTTCATCTGTCGAGATGAAGGCGCCTGTTTTCTTTCAAGAGGTTTCTGCCGCGCATTGGAATAGTGAGATAATCGTGTTATATTTGTAGCTGATTCAGATTGGTTGGTATGAAAACAGTCATTGCTATCGATTCTTTCAAGGGATGTTTGAGCTCATCTCGGTTGGGAGCCGTCATTGCTGCGGCCATTCACGACATCGATCCCTCGGCAGAGGTGGTACAGATGCCGATAGCCGACGGCGGAGAGGGGTGGGTTGATGCCCTGCTCCCGGTGGTCGGAGGTGAGAAAATCACCTGCCGGGTGCAAGGTCCTCTCCGCCACCCGGTCGAAGCTACCTATGGTTGGTCGGCATCACAGCGGTTGGCCGTCATTGAGATGGCAGCCGCCAGCGGTCTTTGTCTGATCCCTTCGCGGGAGGGCAATGTGATGCATACCACTACCTACGGCACCGGTGAACTGATCGCTGATGCGCTTCAGCGGGGATGTCGGCGCATCTTGTTGGGGATCGGCGGTAGTGCAACGAACGATGCCGGCGTGGGTATGCTGCAAGCTTTGGGCTTCCGCTTCTTGAGCGACGAGGGCAGGGAGGTGGCCGATGGCGGCATTGGACTGGAAGAGGTGAGCAGAGTGGACCGATCGGCGGTCAATCCCTTGCTGAAAACGTGCCGCATCGAGGTGGCCACGGATGTCCGCAATCCCTTCTACGGCCCACAAGGTGCCGCCTCTGTGTTTGCTCCGCAGAAGGGTGCTTCGCCCGAACAGGTGAAGCGGTTGGACAGCGGACTGCGCCACTTTGCCGAGTGGGCGAAGGAACAGTACAAGGTCGACTTGCAACAATGTCCGGGTGCCGGGGCGGCCGGCGGCATGGGGGGCGGAGCGTTGCTCTTTTTGGAAGCTACCTTGACATCGGGCATCGAGATGGTCAAGTCGTTGCTTCACTTCGACGAACAGATCCGCAATGCAGATTTCATCATCACAGGCGAGGGAAGGATCGACTCTCAAACGGAGCAAGGAAAGCTGTTGTCGGGTATTCTTCAGGCAGCGCATACGTTTGCCGTGCCGGTGATTGCCTTGACGGGCGACTGTTCGGCGGTGGCTCCCTCGTTGGACTCCGATCCGCTGCTCTCCGTCTTCTCCATCCATTCATCTCCCGTCTCTTTGGAAAAAGCCATGGATCCGGATTATGCTGCAGAACAGTTGCGTCGGACCGTCCGTTCGCTGGCGAAGTTGATGATTTTGAAGAAAATGTTTGCGGATAAGAGATAGAATGATTATATTAGCACCCAATTTAATTAATAACATAGTGTAACCATGAAAAAAATAGTATTATTAGTAGCTTTTTGTTTAGGTATTGGAAATGTATTTGCTCAGGACGTTGATAAATTGCGCGATGAGGGCGATGCTGCTTTGAAAGATAAGAATTATGCGGAAGTAGTTGCGAAGTATAGTGAATATCTGAAGCTGAACGAATATAAAGATACAGCCCGTATCTACAATTGTGCCTTCAGTGCAAATCAGGCAAAACAATACGAGGAAGCTGCCAAATATTTCGATATGGCCTTGAACTATAAGTATAATATGGACGATTCCTATGTAGGCAAGGCGATGGCACTCCGCTCATTGGGCAAGAACGAAGAGTTCATGACAACGGTAGAAGCCGGCTTGAAGGATTTTCCGGAGAACGCCAATTTGGAGAAGTTGCTCTATACTCACTGCATGAAGCAGGGACAAGCCGCCCAAAAGAGTGGCAAGATCGATGCGGCAGAGGAGTCTTTCAAGAAAGTATTGACCGTGTCGAACAAAAAATATCAGGAGAATGCGCTCTATAGTTTGGGAGCTATGCTCTACGGGCAGGGAGCCAATGCCTTGGTGAAGATCAATCCTTTGGCAACTTCTGACCCGGCTAAATACAAAACCGAGAAGGCAAAAGCCGATGCTCAGCTGAAAGAGGCAAAGGAATATCTGGAAGAGGCTCAAAAACTGAACCCGGAAAATGCCAACGTCAAGAAGCTGGTAGATGCAATTGCCGCTACGCAGAAATAAGCGCAGTAAGAAGCAATAACAACCGTAAAGGCGGGGTTTCGGCTCCGTCTTTGCGATAAACAATAATATAATATGTCGTTGAACAAAGTACTTTTAATCGGCAATGTGGGAAGAGATCCTGAGATCCGCTACTTTGATGGTGGTGTAGGGGTGGCCAACTTCCCTCTTGCGACATCCGACAGGGGCTATACCATGGCAAATGGTACGGTGGTTCCCGAACGAACGGAATGGCACAACATTGTCGTTCGGCGTGATTTGGTATCCTTCGTGGAGAAGTGGGTCAAGAAAGGCTCCGGACTCTATGTCGAAGGTAAGATACGTACACGCTCGTATGACGATCAGACAGGCGTGAAACGTTACGTGACAGAGATTCATGCTGACCGTCTGGAATTCTACAGCACGGGCTCTCGTCCTCAACAAGGCGGAGACAATGCGCAGAACACCGGAGGACAAACGGGGATTGCATCCGCTCCAACCAATACACAGCAGGCAGCTGTCCAACCGCAACAACCGATGGTGGGAGAGGACAATGATCCGAATGATTTGCCCTTTTAATGTCTAACTAAATTTTGAATCCTTGGACTCAGACTATTTCTCGGAATTATTTAGCCAGGTTGGCGTGCAGAGTTTGACAATAGGCTCCGCAACAGCCTTACTCCTGGCCCTGTTACTATTGTGTGTTTCCGGTTTCATTTCCGCTTCGGAAGTGGCATTCTTTTCCTTATCGCCGAATGATATCAACGATGTCAAAGAGGGGAAGAGACCAGTAGATAAAGTTATTTTGGAGTTGTTGGAGAAGTCCGAATACCTCCTTGCCACGATCCTTATTGCCAACAACTTCGTAAATGTGGCGATCGTTATGCTGTGTACGTATGCCATCAATGCGTGGTTTGACTTCACGGCAGTACCTGTTTTGGGCTTTTTGCTGGAGACCGTTATCTTGACTTTTCTGCTTTTGTTGTTTGGCGAAATCATGCCGAAAATCTATGCGCAGCAAAGGGCTTTGAACTTTGTTCGGGTGGTTGCGCCCACCTTTTGCAGACTGATAAAAATAAGCAAGCCATTGGCTTCTGTTTTGGTCCACTCCACTTCGTTCATCAATAAGATGCTGACGAGAAAGAAGTACGACTTGTCGGTCGATGAGCTGAGTAAAGCGCTCGAATTGACCTCCAAGTCCATTCCCGAAGAGAAAGAGATGTTGGCGGAAATCATCAAGTTTTACAACAAGACGGCCGACGAGATCATGACGCCCCGCCTCGACATGGAGGATTTGGATATCCGTTCCAACTTCAAAGAGGTGATCGCCCAGGTGGTCAACTGCGGCTATTCCCGTATCCCCGTCTATGCAGAGACGGAAGACAACATCAAGGGAATTCTCTACATCAAAGACCTGTTACCCTATTTGCAGAAACCGGAAACTTTCCGTTGGCAGAGCTTGATCCGGCCCGCCTATTTCGTCCCCGAAACGAAAAAGATCGATGATTTGCTGGAAGAGTTCCGTACGAACAAGATCCACATGGCGATTGTTGTCGACGAGTTCGGCGGAACCTCAGGCATTGTGACGATGGAAGACATCCTGGAAGAGATTGTCGGAGAGATTTCTGACGAGTATGACGAAGACGAGAAGCAGTATATCCGACTTGCTGACGGCAGTTATATCTTCGAAGCCAAGATACTTCTGACCGATTTCTTCCGTGTGACGGAGATCGACCCGGCACTGTTTGAGAAATTGACGGAAGAGGTGGATACTTTGGCGGGCTTGTTGTTGGAGATCAAAGGCGATTTCCCGCGGCGACAAGAGACGATCGACTACGAAAACTACCGATTCCAGGTGTTAGAGGTGGACAACCGTCGTATCTTGAAGGTGAAATTCAGTCGGATCAACGGGAACACGACAGAGGAACATGCGGAGGAAAAGAAGAAATAACGGCTGTTGGGCAGTGGTCACTGCCCTGTTGCTCCTCGGTTGTGTGTCGTGTCGCGACTACATGCCCAAGCCTCGGGGCTATTTTCGGATAGAGTTTCCGCGCACGGACTATTGCGAACTGGCCCTTTCCTCTTTGCCGTATGGCTTTGAATACGCCACATCTGCTCTTCTTGATTCGGCGGCGCTACTCGGACGAGGAGAGGTGACCTTGCGCTATCCGGCTATTCCGGCCACCCTCTACTGCAGCTTTCTCCCTACGACGCCCACCCGCTTGTCGGAAACCCTCGACGAGGCCACGCAACTCCTCTACAAACAGCAGCGGATCGAAGCGGTTGAGCAGCATTTGTTCGAGCGCCCCGAGTTGGCCGTCTATGGCTCTCTCTACCGTTTGCGGGGTGATTGCGTCTCTCCCTTGCAGTTTGTCTTGACAGACAGCAGTCGCTATGTTTTCCGTGGTGCCCTCTATTATGCCTTTCAGCCGTCGGCCGATTCGATTGCCCCGGTGACGGATTATTTGGAAAAAGAGCTTATGCGACTGATCGAAACGTTTCATTGGAATAGATAACCCCTCAATCCTTTGCTGTTTATGCCCCTGTTGTTTCAACATACCCGCCCACGGTTGGGCGTTTGGAAAGTGACGGAATCGGCAGATGAACTACTGTCGATGACGGATCGTTCGGTGCTTACGGCCGAATTCTTCGAGATGAAATCGGAGACGCGCCGGCGAGAACGGCTGGCTACGCTCCTCCTTTTGAAGGCGATGCTCGGCCATGACGTGCTGCTTTCGCACCGTCCGTCGGGCGCACCGCTGCTTGTCAACGAGCCTTTTGCCGTCTCCATTACCCACACCCGCGGATATGTGGCTCTATTGTTGGCCCCCCTCTACGAGGCGACAGGCGTAGATATAGAGTATACGTCGGATCGCGTGTGCCACATCCGTGAACGGTTTCTCTCGGAAGAGGAGTTGCGGGCGGTCGATCCCGGTCGCGAGACAGCCTGGTTGCTGGTGGCTTGGTGTGCCAAAGAGACGCTCTATAAAATGATAGATCTGCCCGATGTCGATTTCATCCGCCATCTTCATCTTCTTCCCTTTACATGGCAAGAGGAGGGAGAGGTGGAGGTCTACGAAACCCGTACCGACAAGCAACGGCACTATCGGCTCCATTATCAAGTTACCCCGGACTATACGCTTGTCTGCTCGGCACCCATTTCAGAGAGTGGCCGATGAGATTTCTATCTTCTTCGGGAATCTTTAAAAAAAGCTCGGCATGATTTTCAAAAATGTTCGGGACCTTTTCGGGAAAAGCTCGGGATCTTTTTTTGCGGCTATGAAAAGGAATTTATAGAAAAAAGAAACCCCTCGGCGAATGGGCGCGGAAGAAGGTGCGCCCACATGCCGGGGGGTAGTTGTATCATTACAGATAGATCTCCAACTGATCGATCATCTTCTTCGTTTTGTTGCGGGCCTCTTCCACGTTTTCAGCGCGGGCCAGCAAGACGGCCATACGGCGATGTCCGTGTACCTCCGGCTTGCCGAAGAGACGCAGTTGCGTATCGGGTTGCTCCATCACCTTTTCCAAGTTGCCGAAGCTCACCTTGTTACTGTCGCCATCCACTACCACGGCGCGCGAAGCACCGGCACCCAGGAAGCGGATGTTGGGGATCGGCAAACCGAGCACGGCGCGGGCATGCAGTGCGAATTGCGAGAGATCCTGCGTGATCATCGTCACCATACCCGTGTCGTGCGGGCGAGGAGAGACTTCACTGAAGATAACATCGTCGCCTTTGACGAACAACTCCACGCCGAAGATACCGCGGCCACCCAGCGCATCGGTAATCTTTCGGGCGATCTCCTGTGCACGTTGGCGGGCGATCGGGCTCATGGCCTGTGGCTGCCAAGACTCGCGATAGTCGCCATCCTTTTGGATATGTCCTACCGGTTCGAGGAAGGACGTACCGCCGATATGGCGCACGGTCAGCTGCGTGATCTCATAGTCGAAGTCCACGAACCCCTCTACGATAACTTTTCCTGCACCGGCACGGCCTCCTTCCTGGGCATAATGCCAGGCGGCATCGATCTCTTCTGCTTTGCGGATGACGCTTTGTCCGTGTCCGCTTGAGCTCATGATTGGCTTCACCACACAGGGCATGCCGATCACTTCGATGGCAGCCTTGAACTCCTCTTCGGTGGCTGCAAAGCGATAGGGTGAGGTTGGGAGTCCCAACTCCTCGGCAGCGAGACGGCGGATTCCCTCGCGGTTCATCGTCAGCCATGTGGCTTTTGCGGTCGGGATAACATGGAATCCTTCCTGTTCCAGCTCCATCAGTGTTGTGGTGGCGATGGCTTCCACCTCCGGAACAATGTAGTCCGGTTTCTCTTTTTCGATAATGCTTCGCAATGCGTTGCCGTCCAACATCGAGACGACATACGAGCGGTCTGCCACTTGCATGGCAGGGGCATTCTCATATTTGTCGAGTGCCACCACTTCTATTCCGTAGCGTTGCAGCTCGATCACAAACTCTTTTCCTAATTCGCCGCTACCACACAATACCACTTTCGTTGCGGTGGGCGACATGGGTGTTCCTATTGTTGTCATATTCTATCGTGTAAATTTATACGTATTTTCTTGGATAACGGAAGGCGATGGCCAGCAATGCCCCGACCCCTAACAGATAAGGGTAATAGAGATAGTGCATGATCTCGAGCGGAGAGACCATCCCCAGGCCGGCTGCCATCAGCAATTGTGCTCCGTATGGGATGATACCTTGCACGGAGCAGGAGCAGATATCCAGCAGACTCGCACTGCGGCGAGGATCCACCTTGAAGCGGTCGGCAATGTCCTTGGCGATAGGGCCGGCCATGATCAGCGCAATCGTGTTGTTGGCCGTACAGAGATTGGCGAAACTCACCAGTCCGGCGATGCTCAACTCGGCTCCGCGTATGCCATGGATGCGGCTCGTCAGCCTCTGAATAATCCATTCGATGCCGCCGTTGAACCGTATCATCTCCAGCATGCCGCCCGCCAGGAGAGTAACAATAATCAACTCTCCCATGCCGGTGATCCCTGTTCCCATCGCCCCGGTCCAGTCCCATATGCCGAAAGCCCCTGTGAAGAGGCCCGTCAAGCCGGAGAGAAGGATACCGATGAAGAGTACAACCACCACGTTGATGCCCAGGATGGCGGTCAGCAGTACCACGACATAGGGGATAACCTTCACCCATTCGATGGCTTCCGGCTGATAGATGTCAGGCATTCCCGAGCCGATCACCACATAGATGACGGTCGTGAAGAGAGCGATAGGGAGGGTTATGCGGAAGTTGACCTTGAATTTGTCCGACATGTTGCAGCCTTGTGTGCGCGTTGCCACGATGGTGGTATCGGAGATAAACGACAGATTGTCGCCAAACATCGCACCGCTGACGATCACCCCCAGCATCAAGGCGGCAGGAATCCCGGCTTTCTCGGCAATTCCTACGGCTACCGGAGCTAAAGCCACGATCGTTCCTACCGACGTCCCGATGGAGATCGAGATGAAGCATGCGGCGAGGAAGAGACCGGCAGCCAGCAGATTCCCCGGAAGGATGGCCATGGTCAGGTGGACGGTGGCGTCGACGGCTCCCATTGCCTTGGCCGTTTGCGCAAAAGCGCCGGCAAGGATGAAGATCACCACCATCAGCATGATGTTGCTGTTGGCCGCACCCTTGCAGAACTGTTCGATGCGGTTGTTCAGATTTCCCCCCTTCGAGATGGCAATGGCCACCACCGACGAGATCACGAATGCCACCGTGATCGGCATTTTGTAGAAGTCGCCCGCTATGCAGGAGACGATCAGGTAAGAAAGCAGAAATACTCCTAACGGGAGCAGTGCCCATGCGTTAGGAGTATGTTCGAAACTGTCTGTCTTGTTGACGAAATCACTCATTTCAGTTGTATTAAGGGTGGCATCCTGAAAATGCCACCGTCTTTTATTAATAATAGGTTTGTGCGTGGACGACGCCCGGCATGTCTTTTAGAAGGAGAAGCGCAAAGCGATGCGGAATCCCCCTTTCTTGATGCCCGGATTGTCCAAGTAACTCAGACGCCGATAGTAGTCTACACGCAAGATCTTCAATATATTCTCCAGTCCGACGCTCGCCTCCATGTAGGGTTTATTGCCCAAAGGCATGGTACCGTCCGGCAGTTGGAACAAACCGGGGGTCAGTGTCGGG
This sequence comes from bacterium, assembly GCA_963657455.1. Taxonomy (GTDB): domain Bacteria; phylum Bacteroidota; class Bacteroidia; order Bacteroidales; family Tannerellaceae; genus Parabacteroides. The sequence continues at coordinate 3,245 of CAVKMU010000004.1, read as the reverse complement.
TTGTTCTTGTCGCTCAATCCGCCATAGATACCGCTGAAAGAGACCACTTCGCGGAGTCGCAGCCATTTGATCAACGGCACGCGGTTCAGGATCCATCCCTTCAAGTAGTAGGTCATCGAGAGAGAAACATATTGGTCGGCCACGAACTCCATGGCATTCATCATGTTGAATGCCTCCGGTTGTATCGTCAGTGACTGGTTCGTATTCGGCAAGATCAGCAACGGGAAAGGCACCTTGTCCCATACTTTTCCCCCTTTCACGAGGGCATCGATATGGCCGAACGACGAGAGCCAAATGCGCTTTTCGGCACTCACTTCCGTATGGTTGTATTGGAAGTCGCCTCCCAACGCTTTCACTCCCAACTGATGTGTTACCTTAAAGACAGGGGCATCTTTCGAGAGGTTGAACGGCGATTCTCGGCCCGCCCGGCCGTTGTAGGCTCGTTCGCCGGGAGCGTATCGCAATTGCAGCCCGACTTCTGTCTTGTCGAAGCTTGACCATGGCGTCAGCGTTCCGTCCTCGTTCATCTGGTTATAGCGTAGTGTGCCTGCAGCCTCGTTGTTTTCGACCCGTGCCCACGCCATCAGGCTCAGGTTGTTTGTCCAGTCCTTGTCATATTGCAGCTGCGTTTTGCGGATATACTGCATATGGGTGACGGGTGTTCCCACCTTGATGGCCACAAACATGTTGTCCTTGCTGGTGAAAAGGAAGTCCTGTCCCGGCGTATATACGTCATATTCGTGCGTGGCCGACAGGTTGTTGCGCGGAAACTCGCCCGGATGGTAATCCTTTGGTGTAAACGAATAGGTGAGATGTCCGTTGTATTTGAACTTACGGTCGCTGATACCATAGGCCAAATAGCCGTCGGCAAACCAGTTTCTGTTCAGGTTGGCAGTCGTCATTCCGCTCAGTCGCATGCGGAAGCCCTCAAGCGAGTTGGAACTGAACGTGGTATTCATCGGGCCGAAGTCGAACTTGCTCGTCTTTGCCTCGCTCTTGGTCGGGATATAGCCGGTGATCAGGATCTCGGCCGTCTTGATGATGACGTTGAATACCGGCACCTTGCGCATCTGCGCCAGCAGTTCGTCGAGTGCCGACTCTTTCTCTTTCAGGGGAATATGACGGTGTTTTACCCAGAAACTGTCCGGTTGTGCCGCCGCTCTCTGGGCCATGTGCGTCTCGCCCAGCAGGCCGAACACCGAGTCGCGGTTGGCTATTTCGAACTGATAATTCTCGTAGCTTCGCACGTTGTGGGCGTAGAGCTGCTGCGTTCCATTGATGATATAGAAATTGATGTAGGTATTTTCCGAATCCTTCACCCACGTACTGTCTTCTGCCTGTCTGAACGTTTGCTCGATACGCAGCTTGTCGACAAAGTTCAGATTGATGTGCGACGGCACGTTGAGTGTCACCTTCTTGAGCGCATAGTTCCCATCGAGCGTCACATAGAGGCGGCCCGTGAAGCCATAACTCTCGCTGTTGACCGGCACAAAGGCGAGATCGACACACTTCGTCCCGCTGACGTCGAGCGTGTCCATGATATAGTATTTGTAGTACGATACGGCAAGGGTGGACGACAACGGGCTGACGAAGCGGTTCAGGAGTATGTTGATGTTGTTGTCGAAGATGTTTACTCCTTGGAAGATCTCCGCCAGGTTGGCAGTGATACCTCCCTCGTCCATGCTCTTGTCTACGCCTTGCATGCGCTTGGCCTTGACGATGGTCTTCTCCGCTTTCGGCTTCTTGCGGTAATATTGCTCGGCCAACGTTTCGCGGACGGAGACGGTCAGGATCGGCTTTCCATTGAACTCGGAGGTATCGAGGTAGTTGGTGATGAATTTGAACTTGCGCGTGAAGTTGTTCCGGTCCATGTTCGGACTGAAGTTGTCGAGCGCAAGGCTCAGCTTTTCGTAGGTCTCTACCTGGTATTCATCCTTCGACTCGATGCGGTTGTCGGCCTTATGTTCGATCACTTTCTTGATCAGCTCGACGGCGGGGTTGTCCTTGCGCGAGTAACGTTCACGCTTGGGTTTCACCACCACCTCGCTCAGCTCGAAGCTGGTGGGGCGGAGCTGTACGTTCAGCCCTTCGTTCTTCTTGCCCGGGTGGAGCTGTATCTCCTTGTCGGTATAGCCCATCGACGAGACGAGCAGTGTCGTGTAGCCGTTGCTGTTCTGCAGGGTAAAATAGCCTTTGTCGTCGGTCATGGCTCCGATCGTACTGTTCTTGAACAAGACAGATACGTACGACAAGGGCTCCCCTGTGATGGAATCTTTGACGATACCTGAAGCAGAGGTGACAGATTGCCCTTGTGCAAGCAATGGCAGGCCGGCTATTATCAAGAGTAATACCAACCAACAGTTAAAACGAATCGTTCTGGTCATAGCTGTTTTTTTTGCGTTTTTCCTTCGCTGATAATTCAAACTGCAAAATTAGACTATTCCATGAGAGAAAGAGAATCACGCTTATTAATAATGTTTAATCGGAACGAAACGGAACTATATATTCGAAGGATCGACCAATATATCAAGAATTTCGGCCAGGGCTTTGGCGTCTGTCTCGTCGAAGTGGTTCGGCTGTTCGCTGTCGATGTCCAGCACGCCGGCTATCTTCCCCTCTCTGCGGTAAGGGAGGACAATCTCCGAACGGGAGGCAGCATTGCAGGCAATATGCCCGGGAAACTGATCAACGTCCGGCACAATCAGCGTGCGCCCCTCTTTCCAAGCCGTGCCGCATACGCCCCGCCCGCGACGGATCCGTGTGCAGGCTATGGGGCCTTGAAACGGTCCCAACACCAATTCTTCGCCGACAACGCGGTAAAAGCCGACCCAGAAGAAGCCGAATGTCTGCTTCAGAGCGGCCGAAAGGTTGGCCATATTGGCTGTTTCGTCGGATTCGTGGCCCACCAGGGCACGGATTTGCGGGATCAATGCCGCATACTGCTCCTCTTTTGTCAGGGAGGTATCTACTGTCAATTCTTCTGCCATACGATGATTCTTTTCCACAAAGATGCCATCTTTTTTGCATTTGTACAAGAGGAACGGCGAATAACTGTCCGAACTGTTTCCGGTTTTATGCGGAGAGAACTGCAGTTTGTTCGGCATCAAACCGGAGTTTCATGCCGAGTAAACTGAAATTCATTCGGGAGAAATTCTTACAAATGACGGGCGGTTGTCGGCTGCCATTCCCGAAGTATCCACTCGGCGACGGCATCTTCGTCGTTGTTGTTGGGGAGCACCTCGTCG
>CAVKMU010000003.1:95855-126145 GCA_963657455.1 bacterium | reverse complement strand
ACTACGCATAGCCGTGCAAAAAAGGTGCCGAACAAATTAAAAAAAGTTCGGGAGGAAAATAAAAAAAGATGCCGAGCTTTTTTTAAAAAGATGGGCATCTTTTTTTATGTCATCGAAACAAACAAATAATAATTGTCTTTGGCGTTGTAAAAATGTCCGGCAGAACGGGGTTTACCAATGGAAAAGATAACCGACAGACAATAGGATAGCACTGGTTTTCAGCCCGGAATGCTCCTGATAATTGTCGGTCAACCCTCTGACATAACGGGTCTCTATGAAGCAATTGTTGGGGAGTTCAAAAGCCAAACCTAACAACAATGAGCAATTGACGCTGTTTCGATCATACAAATCTGTATGCTTATACTGTTGTGAGTCGGCACTAATTTGCTCTTTCAAAAAGAATCCGGGCTGTATGCCTGCTTCAATTTTAAACCCCTGTATCGCTTGAAAGGGCGTAAATTTGGCCATTATAGGTATATCTATTTCATAGATTCGGATAGAAGGATCTTGAATTTTTGGATAAACCGTCTCAATAGGATGAGTCATGTCCAGCAGATAGTTGTCATAGTGAACATGATACTGTGTAAACAATACTTCACCTTGTAACGACAGCCATTTGTTTGTTTGGTAATCACTCACTGCTCCCTCTTGAAATCCCACTCGTTGTTTTACAAATTCGGCTCGTTCCCCTTCCACTAAATTGGAAAAGTTCACTCCAATCTTCCTGCCAATTCTACATTGCGCGGAGGCTGCATAAAGGGATAGAAACAAACATGTTAGAAAAAACAATACTTTTTCATAATATAGCTATTAATTAATAATATGGTTATCAATCCATCTTTTTATTGAATGCAAATGTATGATATTTTATTATGAAACAATAATTTAGTATTTTGTGATTTTCAACAAAAACCGTATATTCGCACTATAAATTGGAATCATATGGGAAAATTGAAAATGTTACTATCTGCGGGGTTGTTGCTGATGGCGACAAACCTCATGGCGCAGACGAAAACGTTGCATCAATTGCAGCAAGAGTTTGTCGATTTGCGCCTCGGCTTGTTTGTTCACTTCGGCCTTCCGACCTACCAAGAGGCGGATTGGACTGACCCTGATTTGTCGCCGGAAGTTTTTAATCCGACGAAATTGGATTGCAACCAATGGGCGGAAGCAGCAGAATCTGCCCATATGAAGTTCGTTTGTTTTTCAGCCAAACACCATGCCGGCTTTTGTATGTGGGACACAAAGACGACGGATTATAGTGTGATGAGCAGCCCACAGCACCGAGATGTGATTCGTGAGTTGGTGGATGCTTTCCGCAAGCGTGGCATGCAGATCATGTTCCATTATTCTATTTTGGATACACACCACCGTCTTCGCGCCAATCTTCCGTTTACCAAGGAGAAAGTGGAGATGATCAAAGAACAACTTCGTGAATTGCTGACCAACTATGGTCCGGTCAATACAATCATGTTCGACGGATGGGATGCTCCTTGGGGACGCATTTCGTATGAAGACATTTCGTTCCCCGAAATCTATAATTTTGTCAAATCGATCCAGCCGAACTGTTTGGTGATGGATTTGAATGGAGCAAAATATCCACAAGAAGCTTTGTTCTATTCCGATATCCGTTGCTATGAACAAGGAGCAGGGCAGAAGATTTCTGCTGAAACCAATCAGCTTCCGGCCATGTCATGCTACCCTTTGCAGCGTACATGGTTTTGGAAACAGAGCTTCCCTACGGATGAATTGAAGTCGCCGGAGATGATTGTGAACGAAAATATCATTCCTTATAACAAGGCCTATTGTACGTTTATCCTAAACTCTGCCCCGAACCGTGATGGATTGATGGACGACAACTCTTTGGCTGCTTTGAAAAAGATCGGAGAGATGTGGCAGAATACGGGTCATATGGTGGATGTTCCGACTTGCGATGATCCGATTATTGAGCGGAACATTGCGATCAACCGCCCGTGCGAATCGTCTTGGAGCGACGATATGATGATTATGGATTTCGCCAATGATGATGATTTTACGACACAATGGGACTCCAGTCCGTTCGTGGACAAACCGTTTTGGGAAGTGACCTTGGACAAGAATTCTACGGCAAGTATGATTGTTATCACGGAAAAAGTGGCGGGCTGTTTGCAAAAATATATTTTGGAGTATCAAGCCAACGGAGAATGGCATGAATTGTTTAATGGGCAAGCTCCTAACCAAAATCGCGTGAAGATTCATCGTTTTACACCTGTTCAAGCTGATGCCGTTCGGATTCGTGTGCAAGAATCGAAAGGAAATCCGCAGATTGTGGAATTTGGAGTGTATGAGCCGGCAACAGCATCTGTAAAATAAAACCCCTTTGGCGAAGAAGACTTCCGTAAAATGGTCGTATCTTTGCAGTGCAGAAAAAGCAGATAAATCAGTATTATGATAATTATTGGTATAGCAGGTGGTACAGGTTCAGGGAAAACAACGGTAGTCCGTGAAATTATGAACAGTTTGGATCCGGGAGAGGTGGTGCTTCTCCCGCAAGATTCCTATTATAAAGATAGCAGTCATGTCCCCGCAGAGCGACGTCAACAGATCAATTTTGACCATCCTGATGCATTCGATTGGCCATTGTTGTTGGAACATATTCAGATGTTGAAGGAGGGACGAAGCATTGAACAGCCGGTATATTACTATCAGACTTGTTCGCGTTTGGAGGAGACAATTCATATTGATCCTCGCCCCGTGGTGATCATTGAAGGAATCTTGGCTTTGTGCAATAAAGAACTGCGTGACATGATGGACTTGAAATTGTTTGTTGATACCGATGCAGATGACCGCCTGATCCGTGTCATTCAGCGAGACGTGTTGGAACGAGGACGTACTGCCGAGGCTGTTATGGAACGATATGTGCGAGTTTTGAAACCGATGCACGAACAATTTATCGAACCAACCAAGCGTTATGCCGATTTGATCATCCCCGAAGGAGGAAGCAATAAGACAGCGATACACATACTGAAGATGTATATCCGTACACATTTGCACCATGTTGCCCGGTAAAAAGCGACAATATAAAAAACGATAGGTTTTGAATGATGACACAAGAGGAGATAAAGACAAAGTCGAAAGTGCCCGAACCATCGCTGAGACGATTGCCTTGGTATTTGGCTCTCGTGAAACTGCTGAAGAGCAGAGGGGAGACAGTGGTCTCTTCTACGCAGATTTCAAAAGAGCTAAACGTTGATGCCAGTCAAGTCGTCAAGGATCTCTCGTTTGTAAAAATTGGTGGAAAGACACGTGTCGGTTATGATGTTGATGAATTGATCTCAGCCTTGGATAGCTTTCTGGGCTTCAATGCTCCACATAAGGCTTTCCTTTTCGGCGTGGGAAGCTTGGGGGCTGCCCTTTTGCAAGACTCCGGTCTGAAGCAATATGGGTTGGAAATTGTAGCAGGATTTGATGTTCGTGAGGATCTGGACGGGACTGTTATCAATGGTATTCCCGTATATCATATCAGCAACTATCCTGCATGTCAAAAAAAATATGGGGCTACCATAGGGGTGATTACGGTTCCTGTAGACAAGGCTCAAGAAATTGCAGATCAGATAATTGCGGAGGGAATCAAAGGCTTGTGGAACTTCACGCCGTTTCGTATCCGTGTACCGGAAAATATTGTCATTCAGAACACTTCAATGTATGCACATTTGGCGGTTATGTTTAATCGTTTGAGTACAATTCATTTATAATATGAAAATAATAGCTGTAGGCATGAACTATGCGGCTCACAATAAAGAGCTGCATCATACGTTAGAATTAACAGAGCCAACGATATTCATGAAGTCGGATTCCTCATTGTTGAAAGATGGAAAGCCGTTCTTCATTCCTGATTTCTCATCGGAAGTACACTATGAGACAGAACTTGTGGTAAAGATCGATCGATTGGGAAAGAATATAGCGGAACGCTTCGCACATCGTTATTATCAAGAGGTAACAGTCGGTATAGATTTTACCGCTAGAGATTTACAACGAAAGCTGCGTGAGCAGGGACTTCCATGGGAATTGAGCAAGGCTTTTGACAATTCTGCAGCAATTGGATCATTTATTTCGTTAGAAGAAGCGGGCGGTAATATCAATGCTCTTTCTTTTCATTTGGATATAAATGGTCAATGTGTACAGCAAGGGTGTTCGGCGGATATGTTGTTTTCGGTAGATAGAATTGTATCTTACGTGAGTCGCTTCTTTACGTTGAAGATCGGGGATTTGATTTATACAGGAACTCCGGTAGGAGTAGGCCCCGTACATATCGGAGACCATTTGGAGGGCTACTTGGGCGATCGTAAATTACTGGACTTTCACGTTCGCTGAATAATAGATTCCGTCTTCGGCTCGCTGGTTAAAACATAATGGTATGATGAAACGAATAATAGGAATTATTGTTTTAAGCTTTTTATATGCAGCCTCCCTTTGGGCGGATGAAAGTCGTTATGCGTCACAATCACAACTCTCTTCCGGAAGATGGGTTAAGATTAAGGTGGAAAAGTCCGGTGTATACCGACTGACAACCTCCGATTTGAAAAAGATGGGATTCTCGGATCTCTCTACAGTTTCCATCCATGGTTATGGAGGATGGCCCCTTGAGGAGAATTTTTCGAAGTCCGGTTATTTGGATGATGTGCCATCTGTTGCTGTATGGAAGACGGATGGCGCTCTCTATTTTTATGCTAAAGGGCCTATCAAATGGGAATACAATAAGCAAAGTGGCAGCTTTACTCATACGAACAATCCCTACTCAACAGCAGGATATTACTTTGTGACTGATGCCACCGACGTGAATTTGATGGAGAGTTTGGAGGCGATTGATGGTGCTGTTCGGCAGATTTCTACTTTTGATGATTATCAAGTATGGGAAAAAGACGAGGTTTCAGTCAATGAGTCGGGACGAGAATTGTTTGGCGAGTCGTTTATCTCTACAACTTCCCGGAATTTTACATTCACTGTGCCTAATATCACTTCAGATGATGCAAAGGTAACACTGCGTTTCATCTCTAAAGCCGTGAAAGGATCCACATCGGTTTCATTGAAAGCCGGCGATGAATCTATTGTTCGCCTGACAATGCCCAGCAATGGAGTGGACGATACTTATACGAAAGCCGTGGCGGTTTCCGGTTCCGGTACTTGGAAAGGAGAGAAGGACGAAAAGACAACATTCACGGTGACCTATGGACAATCGGGCGATCAGAATGTTTATTTGGATTATATCCGCTTCCAGATGCGCCGGCAGTTGCAGATGACAGGCGCACAAATGGCATTTCGCAGTACGGATGCCATGAGCAATGTCTCGCGTTTCCATTTAGGAAATGCTACATCGTCTACGGTTGTATGGGATATAACGGACACACAAACGCCGAAGATCGTGCAAGGCGATTGGGATAACGGAACCTTTTCATTCAATATTGACGCAACAAGTCAGTTGCGGGAGTTCATTGCTTTCGACAAAGACAAGGTAACAGATTCTCCCTCCCTCGTTGGGGAGATCAATCCTCAAGATTTACATGGTATCGAACAGCCGAATATGGTGATTATTGCTCCTGAGCTTTTTACTTCTGAAGCTGAGCGTTTGGCAGAAGCTCACCGTGTTCGTGACGGATTGAGTGTGGTTGTTGTCAATCCCGAGGCGATTTACAACGAGTTTTCCAGTGGAACTCCCGACGCTACTGCCTATCGTCGTTTTTTGAAGATGTTATATGATCGAAACACTTCGACACAATCGTTGAAATATCTGCTGCTCTTTGGCGATGCTGCATTCGACAATCGTGGATTGACTCACGAATGGAGTGCCAATAGTAACTTGCTTAAGAATATGCTTCTCTCTTATCAATCAAGCAATTCGGTGAATATTGAATCCTATACAACCGATGATTATTTTGGATTTCTGGAAGATAAAAGCGGATCGACATTAGCTAATGATGTAATGTGTATAGGAGTTGGCCGTTTCCCGGTCAGAACAACCGCTGAAGCTTCGGCCGTGGTGAACAAAGTGATTGATTATATGGATAATACGCTGTTGGGGAACTGGAAAAACAATATTACCTTTGTTGCTGATGATGGTGGAAATGCTGACACGAATAAGCAGATTCATATGCAACAGGCTGATGAACTGGCAGAAATCATCAACAGTAATTTCAGCGAATTCCGTGTAAATAAACTCTATTTTGACGCCTATACAAAAGATAGAACGGGCGGAAATGCGTCTTATCCCGATGTTCGTAATGCGTTGCAAAAGCAACTGAAAAACGGTTTGGTCGTATTGAATTACACGGGTCATGGCAGTACAACTGCTTGGTCGGACGAAGCCGTATTGACACAATCGGATATTCAGCGAGCAACATACCCCTATCTGCCATTATGGATTACGGCTACTTGTGATTTCTCTCGTTTTGATGCATTGGCAACCTCGGCAGGTGAATCGGTTTTTTTGAATGGAAGTAGCGGAGGCATTGCCTTGTTTACAACGACACGTGCTGTTTATTCAGATCAAAACTTTCTGATCAACCGATCCATTATCAATAACTTGTTTACGAAAAATTCGCAAGGACGTTATTTAACCTTAGGCGAAGTGATCCAAGCTTCGAAGAAAAGTTTGGGATACAACTCCAACAAATTGAATTTTGTCTTGATTGGAGATCCTGCATTGCGTTTGAATTTCCCGGACTACAAGGTGGTTGTGAAGTCAATTAATGGAACAGCTGTCAATGAGCAGGAACCTCCGACCCTCAAAGCTTTGGAAAAAGTGACGATTCAAGGCGAGGTGTATAAACCTGACGGCAGTAAAGATTCGGGTTTCACGGGGACATTGGCGGCAACAATATTGGATAGTCGCCAAACAATCACGACCTTGGATAATTTCAACACAGGGAAAAATTTTCAGTATACCGACTATCCCAATACATTGTATACGGGTAAAGACTCTGTTCGTAATGGCGAGTTTACCATTTCCTTTACAGTACCGAAAGATATTTCCTATTCAAATGATTATGGCAAGATGAATTTCTATGCCGTAAACGAGAATGATACCACTGAAGCGCAAGGTTCATTTGAGGCGTTCAAGGTAGGGGGATCTTCAGATACAGGAGATGACGACACAGAAGGACCGGAGATTCGTTACTGTTATTTGAATGATACGACCTTTGTAGAGGGAGGACAAGTGAATGCCACCCCGCTCTTGGTGGTTTCATTATGGGATAAAAGTGGTATAAACATGACGGGTAGTAGTATCGGTCATGACATTATGCTTATTATTGATAACCAAGATTCGAAGAGTTATAACTTGAATGAATATTATCAGGTAAGCGGAACTGACGGAGCAGGGTTGATACTTTTCTCCATTCCTGAGCTGGCTGCCGGAAAGCATACGGCCGAGTTTAAGGTCTGGGATGTCCTCAATAACTCGACAACCTACACTTTTACGTTCGAAGTCATCGCCAATATGAAACCACAATTGGTGCAACTTTATGCTTCACCTATGCCGGCGCGGGAGAGCGTTACCTTCTATATGTATCATAATTTGCCGGGCTCTGAGTTGCGCGTCAAGATGGAAGTGTTCGACATGACAGGACGTTTGCGTTGGAGTCATGAAGAAACCGGATCTTCTGATGCCTTCAAGGCATATGAATTGACATGGGATTTATACGGAAATGGCAATGGTAGATTGCGGCCCGGTGTCTATATTTATCGTGCTTCATTGCAGTATGGAAATTCCAAAACGGTGACTGAAGCAAAGAAAATGATAATATTGGCACAATAAAAACGAAGAAATAGGGTTATTATTAACGTGATTATTAGAAAAAAAGAAACAGAATAGATGAAAATGATAGCAAATCATAAATGGAGATTCTTTTTATTGTCAGTAGCATTGTGGATGACTGCTGTCACTACATGGGCTGATGAAAATAATATAAAGTCAGAGTTTGCACCGATTTCGACGGCGGTACCTTCCCTGTCTATCGCCCCTGACGCCCGCGGAGGTGGTATGGGAGACAATGGTGTGTCTACTCTGCCGGACGCCAATTCCCAGTATTGGAATCCGGCCAAGTATGCATTCAATACAAGTGCTGCAGGTGTTTCATTGTCCTATACACCATGGTTGAGAAAATTGGTGAATGATGTTGCCTTGGTAAATCTGTCCGGATATTATAAATTGGGTTCAGACGACAGACAAGCGATAGCCGCATCTATTCGTTATTTTACCTTTGGCGAAATCAATGATTACGATCCGACCAGCGGTTCGCTCTTGATGACTATCAACCCCTATGAGATGGCATTTGACGTAAGTTACAGCCGCAAATTGTCGGAAGCTTACTCTATGGCTGTAGCTTTGCGCTATATTCGTTCCGATCAGGGCGCAGATGTGAATGATGAAATGGTTCCGGCCAATGCTTTCGCTGCCGATGTTTCAGGTTATTTGGAAAAATATGTGATATTAGGCAATGCAGAAGCGCTTTGGAGTTTCGGTTACAATATTTCCAATATCGGAACGAAGGTCTCTTACGATGGGGGTACAACCAATCAATTCTTGCCTACAAAACTGGCAATTGGTACAGGTTTGCTTTACCCGATTGATGACTATAATCAGATTGGAGCTTATGTTGATGTGAGCAAATACTTGGTTCCGTCCGTTCCTCAGTTGACCGGATCGACGACAGAAGACAATGAAGAGTATCAACGCAAGAAGGACGAGTACAATTCAATGTCACCTATTACGGGTATGTTCAAGTCGTTTGGTGACTCCCCGCAGGGCTTCAAGGGCGAATTGAAAGAGATAATGGCTTCTATCGGTATGGAATATAGTTATAACCAGCAATTCTTCGTACGTGGTGGTTATTACTATGAAAGCAAAGATATGGGTAATCGTCAGTATTTTTCGGTAGGAGCCGGTTTCCGTATGAGCGTCTTTCAGTTGGATGCCGCTTACTTGATCAGTACTATTCCCAACAATCCATTGGACCAAACCTTGCGTTTTTCATTGTCGTTCGACATGGATGGTTTGAAATCTCTCTTTAAATAAATCATTATGAGAATACGAGTCGGATTTGGATACGACGTCCATAAGCTGGTAGAAGGACGGGATTTATGGTTGGGGGGAATAAAAATTGCCCATACGGAAGGTCTCTTGGGGCATAGTGATGCCGATGTTTTGATTCATGCTATATGTGATGCCTTATTAGGGGCGGCCAATATGCGCGATATAGGTTATCATTTTCCAGATACGGCGAACGAATATGAGAACATCGACAGCAAGATTCTGCTTCGAAAAACAATGGATTTATTGCAAGAAGTCGGTTATGAATTGGGCAATATTGATGCTACTATTGCTGCTGAACGTCCGAAATTGAATCCTCATATTCCTGAAATGAAGCGTGTTTTAGCGAATGTTTTGAACACAGACGAAGACAATATCTCCATCAAAGCTACGACTACTGAAAAATTGGGATTTGTTGGAAAACAAGAAGGCATGGCAGCTTATGCTACGGTCTTGATTACCAAATTATAATTCGTGTCAACTCTTAGCGTCGTCTCTTGAAGAATTGTTTCATCCGTTCTGCGCACTCCTCTTCCAATACCCCCCGTTTAACAACAGCTTTCGGGTGGAATGCCTTGGGCGCATATTGACTGAATCCTCTTTTCTCGTCAGATGCACCATAAACAATCGTTGATATTTGTGCCCAACCGATAGCTCCTGCACACATGATGCACGGCTCGACCGTGACATAAAGCGTGCAATTGTTCAGATATTTGGCTCCCAATACATTGGTGGCTGCCGTAATGGCTAACATCTCAGCATGGGCTGTTACATCATTCAATCGCTCGCATTCGTTGTGGGCGCGTGCGATGATCCGACCATCGCATACGATGATTGCCCCTACAGGGATTTCACCTTCTTCTGCTGCGGCATCGGCTTCTTGCAGTGCTTGCCTCATAAAATAGTCATCATCGTATGGATTTATCATCGTCTCATTTCGTTTTCGTTGAACAATGTCGGATAGTCTTCCTCAAGAGTATGAATGATATGGGTCAAGATCGTTTCGCGATACCATCTTGATTTGTTGCCTATTTTATACTTCGAGAGGTAGCGTTGCACCGTTTTGTACTCATCCTCGTTAAGCATGAATGTGATTTTATGTACGCGAGGGTGGCTCGGTCGCGCCGTTGAATATTTCTTTATCCGCGGATTCATTCCACAAAAGTAATTGATTCCCCCGTAATAAAAAATATAAATGTTATATTTGTAGTGAATTAGAAGTGAAACATGAAGGTAGGCAAGACGCAAACAGGGCGAGAAGGAGAGGCCGCAGCACGGGCTTTTTTGCAGCAAAAAGGCTATCAAGTGTTGCATACCAACTGGCGTTTTCACCATTATGAGCTGGATATTGTGGCTGTTCATGACGGTGAGTTGGTGATTGTCGAGGTGAAAACACGCTCGGAAGCTCCGTTGCTTGACCCTGAAGATGCCGTCAATGAGAAGAAAATCATGCGGACTGTTGCAGCAGCCGATGCCTATATGCGCAAATTTGAGTATGAGATGCCTGTACGTTTCGACTTGATAACCGTGTTGAAAGATGTTACCGGGTATCATATTCAGGAGCATATTGAAGACGCATTTTTTCCGCCTTGTCTGTAAAAATGGCAATGTAATTCGAAGAAAGTATGAAGAAAAACGAGATAGAAACCCCGTGTATTGTACATTTGGATGAGGTGAATTCGACAAATGCCTACATTCAGTCTCTACCCAAAGAAGAGGCTTTGCCGAATGGCAGCTTGGTGTGGGCCGATTTTCAGACGGCGGGCCGTGGGCAAATTGGCAATGTGTGGGAGTCGGCTGCAGGAGAGAACCTTACGTTCAGCATGATCTTTTACCCCTCCTTTTTGAAAGCCAATAACCAATTTCTGATTTCTCAAATTGTAGCGTTGAGTGTAAAGCAAGCGTTGGATAGCTATACCGATGACATTTCCATCAAATGGCCGAATGATATATATTGGAAAGACAAGAAAATCTGCGGCATGTTGATCGAAAATGATTTGGCGGGGCAGTATATTTATTCGTCAGTTATCGGAATAGGGATCAATATCAACCAAGAAAAATTCTGCGGAGGAGCCCCCAATCCTGTCTCTTTGTCGCAAATTGTAGGTAAAAAGGTGGATGTTGAGGAGGTCTTGCGCCGTTTCTTAGAGCAAATTTATGGCAATTATCTGAAATTGATGAATGAAGAAACAGATGAAATCCGCTGTCAGTATCTTGAATCATTGTATCGGAAAGAGGGCTTCTTCCTTTATAAAGACGCAGAAGGGGACTTCATGGCAGAGTTTGCCGGAATCGAACCGACCGGCCATCTGCTACTCCGCGACAAAGAGGGTCGTGAGAGACGCTATGAATTCAAAGAGGTGAAATTTATCATATCGTTAGCAGAAATCTTAAAATAGACATTGGAGCAGAAGAAAAAAGATACATTTTCATGAAATAACAGTAAATTTGCAGCCGATTCGTAGGCGATTACATTCGTGCGTGAGTACGATTGTTGCAGGCCGACCGACTATCAGAAAGGAAATATCTATGGACATTCAGTCAGTGGCGACCCAAATGGTCGTGTTGTTCTTGCTTGTGATGGCAGGATTCATCTCGAGAAAAGTCAAGTTGATGGACGAGGCATTCGACCGCAAACTCTCCAATTTTGTGATTCAATTGACAGCTCCTTGTTTGATTATCTCATCGACGATGGGCGACACCATGCCCGATCGAAGTCATATCCTGCCGCTTTTGTTGGTGGGGGCCATTACATATACTATATTGATTTTCATGGCTTATCTCTTGCCGCATGTGATGCCGGTGGCAAAAGAGGAGCGAGGGTTGTATAGTTTCATGCTTGCCTATGCGAATGTCGGCTTCATCGGTTATCCGATTGTTGCCTCGATTTTCGGGCAAAGCTCGGTGTTTTATGCTTGTATTCTGAATGTTCCGAACACTATTACCGTCTTTATTTGGGGCGTGATGTTCGTCCAAGGGCGATCGATGGGGCGATTTGATTGGCATTTGTTGCATTGTCCTTCGCTGATAGCCACCTATTTGTCGGTGGCTATTGTCTGCTTCGGCTGGCATGCACCTCAATTCATTGCCCAGCCGTTTACGCTTCTTGGCAATATGACGGTGCCCGCTTCGTTGCTTGTCATCGGATCGAGCATTGCTGCCATGCCACTTCGACGGATGACAGGTTGCCGCGGTTCGTATGTTATGTGCTTTTTCCGTCTGTTGGTGATACCGGTAGTTATCTTCTACATGATACGTCTTTTGGGCTTCGATCCGCACATTGCTGCTATCAATGCCGTGCTGGTGGGTATGCCGGTGGCCTCGTTCGGCACGATGTTCTGCATCAAATATGAGCGGGATGTGACACGTATGGCGCAAGGGACGTTCCTTTCCACGCTATTGTCGGTGTTGAGCATTCCGCTTCTTGCCATGCTTTTGAAATAAAATATCCGTGTTTTGAAAATGTTTCTCCCGAGAAAACTACAGTTTACTCCCGAATGAACTGGAGTTCTGTCGGCATAAAACTTCGGTTTGTTCTTGAAAGGTTTTCGTAAAACTCGGTAGGAATAAAAACAAAAGAGGGAAACACTTGATGTATTTCCCTCGGATGCTCTTCTTCTTGGACTTGAACCAAGGACCCTCTGATTAACAGTCAGATGCTCTAACCAACTGAGCTAAAGAAGAATGATGTTGTTTTGGCTCTTCTTCTTGGACTTGAACCAAGGACCCTCTGATTAACAGTCAGATGCTCTAACCAACTGAGCTAAAGAAGAATGATAGTTACAATCGATATTTCTTTCTCGAATTGCACTGCAAAAGTAGGTGATCTTTTCGATATATGCAATTTTTTAGGCGAAAAAAATGAAAAAAAAGTGTAAGTGTATGGATGTGTGGGGGAAAAACAGAGGTGAGAACAGCAACCGATAAGCCGATGAGTGGAGCTATATGACCGGTATGTTGGCTGTTTGGAAAGAATAGTTTTGCAAAAAAGCAGCAATTTTTGTCTCAATAATTATTAAAGATTGTGAGAATCGAAATGGGAAAGATTTTTTGTCTTGTCGAGATGGTAATGTTAAAAAAATATGACCAATCGCCTATTTTGTGTACCATTTATGACATTTCTATTAAATAAATGTGAGGCATATATGTAAAATATTAAAAATATATTTTACATTTGCAGTTGCAATGTTAATAGCTTCCTGGAATTAATATGTGAATTTTAACAAAGGACTATTTCCGTGCTTATTAATAAAATCTAACTTACTCATGAATTTATGAATAACGATTTGCTAAAAGGAGGATTTGCTACTAATTCGGCAAGTCTTTTAAACAAGAAAGTGTTGACGAGAACCGGTATGATAGCCGGTTTCTGTCTGGCTTCCTTGGTCGCTTCATATGCATCTCCGGCAGAATCTTCTGCTATGGCAAAAGATGTATATGAAAATCCTGCTATCCAGCAGACGAGAAAAGTCCAGGGTACCGTAACAGACGCCAATGGTGAACCTGTTATCGGTGCAAACGTTGTTGTCAAGGGTACAACGAATGGAACAATCACGGACGTAAACGGTGAATATACCTTGGACGTTCCAAACAATGCGACTTTGGTCGTTTCTTATATCGGTTACAGTCCGAAAGAAATCAAGGTCGGTACTCAATCAAAAGTAAATGTTGCTTTGGCCGAAGAGGCAATCGGTTTGGACGAAGTTGTTGCCATCGGTTATGGTTATGTGAAGAAAAAAGACTTGACAGGTGCCGTCTCTACTGTATCTGCCGACGATATGGTGATGGGTGGTACGGTAAGTAATGCCGCACAGGCCTTGCAAGGTAAGACAGCCGGCGTGCAGGTATCGCAGAGTTCAAAGGCTCCGGGTGGTACCATCTCGGTACGTGTCCGTGGTAATAACTCCATCTCTTCTACCAACGAACCTCTTTATGTTGTCGATGGTTTCCCCTCTTCAGAAGGTTTGAACTTGAACCCGAACGATATCGAATCCATGCAGATCTTGAAGGATGCCTCTGCCACTGCCATCTATGGTGCACGTGGTGCGAACGGTGTTGTCTTGATCACAACGAAACATGGTAAGGCCGGCGAGAACAAAATTTCATATAATGGTTATCTGGGTGTTCAGCAGATTGACAATCCGTTCGATTTCATCAATGCTAAGGATTACATGAACTTGCAGAATGCCTTGTATCAGGAGATCGATGGTCAGGAAGGTAACCCGAATGGTGCATACACTCCGTCGCAGTTGCAGTCTACTGTTGATACTGACTGGTTGGACGTTTGTACGCGCAATGCCTTGGTTCAAGACCACAACGTTCAGTTCCGCGGCGGTTCTGAAAAAACGAAGGTGTTGACCAGCTTGGGTTATTACAAACAAGAAGGTGTATTGAAGAATACAGACTTCAGCCGTATTTCAGGTCGTGTCAATGTTGACCAGACAATCAACGATTATATCAAGGCCGGTGCCACAATGTATGCTCACCGTGAGCAGTCAAATGCTCAGACGTATAGCGGTAACATCTTGGGCGAAAACGTAATGTTGAACGTCATGACTTATGACCCAACCGTTAAACCCTATAACGAAGATGGTACTTATGGTCGTGTTCCGGGCGGTCGTGGTGATAACCCACTGGCCAATTTGTTGGAACGTAAGAACGAAGTAGCAAGAGATAAGTTCAACGGTACTGCCTTCCTCGAGGTTCATCCGTTCGAAGGCTTTACAGCTAAGGCAACCGCCGGCGTAGAATTGCTGCACAACTTCAAGGGCTCTTACTTGCCACAGTCTACAACATATGCCGGAGAGATCGAAGGCGGTGTCGCTTCAACATACGATTTCCGTGCTACTCGTCAAGTATTTGAAGGAACATTGAACTATATGAAGACCTTCAATCGTATTCATGACTTGAACGTGATGGTCGGTTATTCATATGAAAAATATTCAGCTGAGTCTCGTTCTTCAAGCGGAAAGGGCTTCTCTACTGACTTGTTTGAATGGAACAATATGAGTGCAGCCTCTATCAAGAGCATCTCCTCTTCTAAGACAGAGAATATCTTGGCTTCATTCTTCGGCCGTGTAAACTATACGTTCAACAATAAATATTTGGCAACTGTTACAATCCGTCGAGATGGTTCTTCTCGATTCGGTTCAGAGAACCATTGGGGTACTTTCCCATCAGGATCTTTGGCATGGCGCGCCAGCGAAGAAGATTTCATCAAAAACTTGAACTTGTTCAGCAACTTGAAGGTTCGTGCCGGCTATGGTGTGACGGGTAATGAGCGTATTGGAGACTATGCATCTTATGCATTGGTTTCTACAACCCACATCACTTTCGATGGTTCAAGCAATACTCCGGGAACTCACTTGAGCCAAACAAGTCCTGAAAACTCAAGTTTGAAATGGGAAACGACTACACAGTACAACGTCGGTTTGGATATGGGCTTCTTCGATAATCGCTTGTCTGTGACATTGGATGGCTATTGGAAGAGAACAAAAGACCTGTTGCTGAAGGTCTCTTTGCCTTACTACACCGGTTTTACATCGGGTCAGCAGAATGTGGGTGAAATTTCTAACCGTGGTTTTGAATTAGATTTGACTTCTCACAACTTGACAGGAGACTTCACTTGGGATACGAAGTTTAACTTGGCACTCAACCGCAACAAGGTATTGGATTTGGGATCAAGTGGTGATATCCGTATCACTTCTTCCAAACCGGTCGGTACCGTATCAGAAAATGCTTACGCAATTGTTCGTGAAGGCGAAGCATTGGGCTCATTGTATGGTTGGAAATACATCGGCGTATTGCAGGAGGGTGAAACTTATGCTCCACAGCCAAACTCTAAACCGGGTGATCCGAAATTCGAAGATGTCAACGGTGATGGAAAGATCGATGCTGACGACCGTACAATTATCGGTAATGCGAACCCTGATTTGATCTTAGGTTTGACCAACAATTTCTCTTGGAAGGGCTTCGACTTGTCTATCTTCTTCCAGGGATCAATCGGTAACGATTTGTTGAACATGACCCGTATGAACCTTGAATGGAAACGTACGACAGATGCCTTGAACCGTTGGACTCCGACAAACACCGACACGGATATTCCTCGTAATGGTTTCTATTATTCTCAATATGGTGGATATGTCAATGACCACTTTGTAGAAGATGCTTCATTCTTGCGTTTGAAGAATGTAACATTAGGTTATACTATCCCGTTCAAGAAAGTGATCAGTTCTTGTCGTGTATATCTCTCTGCTGAGAACTTGTTTACAATCACTGGTTATTCTGGTTGGGATCCTGAAGTTGATACCAAAGCCAATGAAGCTGCTCAGTCAGGAGGTAGCCAACAGACTGCTAACGCTGGTGCCGGTTTGGACTTCAATGCTTATCCGGCTATGCGTACTTACACGGTAGGTTTGAATATTACATTCTAATTGAAAAGGAGAATTTAAAAGATGAATTATAAAAAATATTTATTAGGTCTTGCTACGATGGGGTTGCTTTCTGGTTGTACCGATTTGGATCCCAATATCTATAGTAATTTGACAACCGCGAATGCTTACAGCACAGAGTCGGATATCGATGCTGCCGTAGTTGGTTTGTATGCTGATATGAACCCGTACCCAGGCGATGCTTGGTTGTATTATGGTGGTTATATGATCATGATTACCGACTATACAACTGATATTGGTTATTCTACTGCAGCCGGTGACCCGACGAAATTGAGCAACATGACTTACGATGCCAGCAACCGTTACTTCAGCAATAACTGGCGTGATATGTATAATGTAATCTCGAATGCGAACACTATTCTCGAGAATGTTGAATCAGTCAGCATGTCAGAAGAAAACAAGAAGTTGGTAAAAGCTCAGGCCAAGTTCTTGCGTGCATTGTGTTATCGTGACTTGACTGATGCATGGGGTCCGGTTCCTTTCTTCACTTCATTGGTAAGTGATCCATTCAATACAAACGATGTCGATTTGACTCCGGTTGCAACCATCGAACAAACATTGATTTCTGACTTGAAACAATGTATCGAAGACTTGCCGGCAAGCTGGAGCGGTGAGGATTTGGCCCGCGCAACAAGCGGTGCAGCTGCTACATTGCTCGGTAAAATCTATTTGCGTAATCACGATTATGCTAACGCAAAAACGTACATTGACATGGTATTGAACAGTGGACAGTACCAATTGGAAGAGGATTTCAAGTATGTTTGGTCTGAAAACAACAAGTATGGTAAAGAAATGATCTTCGCCTTGTTGCACGAGACAGGCAATAATGCAGCTGAAATCGCTTGTCACTTCGGTCCGTCTGACCATCCGGATGTGCCGGGTCGTTGGCAGTATTATGGCGTTTCTCTTCCGTTCTGGCGTAGCTATGACAAAGAAGACCCGCGTCGTGAGTTCTTCTATTACGACTATACTGGTGTAAGTAATCGTGACGACCAGTCGTCTTATGGTTTCCATTACATGATTCCTGAAGAGGGTCAGACCGTTGTTCCGAATGATACTACTAAGTTCATGCAGAATGTTGCCACAATGAAGTATACTTACGACATGTTGTCGGATGCATATTATGATGGTCGTACAATCTGTATCTTCCGTTTGTCTGATGTAATCCTCTGCAAGGCTGAAATCGAAAACAATTTGAATGGTCCTTCTGCGGCGCTTCCTTATTTGAATCAGATTCGTCATCGTGCAGGTGCTCCTGAATATGGACAGCACAGCCGCTTCCCGGTTCCTACGACAGTAGATGCCATGAATGATGCCATCTTGAAGGAACGTGGTTATGAATTGGTATTCGAATTCCAGCGTCGTGCTGACTTGATCCGCTTCGGAAAATACGAAGAGGTTGTCAATGATCACTTGAAGAAGTTGAGTTTGGCTCAGCCAACAACAGTAACTTCAGATTTGCGTTATTTGCCTTATCCGTTGAATGATGCTCAGTTGAATCCTAAATTGGCGGCTGAAAATCCTTCACGTTTGCCGAAATAATTAGTTAATAAAGAGTGTGTCACGGGTCCGAAATGGGCGTGGGGCACACTCTTTTTTCGTTCTATTACATATTAGTGAAAACAAGTATGAAGCGTATAATAGGAATTATTTGTGTTATAGGATGCCTTGTGTTGGCATATTTATATTATACAGAGAAGAACACGCTGGAATCAATAACCTTGACTTCGCCCAATAATACGGCCATGTACAATAAGGTGGACATCTCGTTAGGGAAACCGGCCCCCGTCTATATTGAATATACGGAGAAGAGTACAGGAAAAACGTATCGAACCAGGACCTCAAGCGCCGACACGCTTCACCATATTGATCTGCTGTTGTTGAAAGCAAATACGGAGTATTCTTATCGTGTTGTCATTGACAATTTGTTCAAACAGCAGTCAAAAGAACTGACCTTTAAAACCCGTGAACAATCTCCATGGCTGGTTAACCATTGGTTCAACGACCAACGCCCGCATGATACAACCGCCTTGGGTGATGGAATGATATTAGTTTGCTCCGGTCGACTGCCCGGCTACATGGCATTAATCGACTGCGAGGGTAATATTCGTTGGCTTTGGCAAATAGATGATATTGGCGTACGTGCCGCCTCCATTACACCAAGGGGAACCATCTTGGCAATGTTGCGCCCATTCGTCAAAGACGTTGTGGATGATTACACCATGACCCCGGAGCAAGTACGCAAGGAAGAGCACAAAAAGCCAATGCGCCGTGGCTCGATTGGTTTCGCCGGTGGCACAGGCATTGCCGAAGTTTCATTGACGGGTGAGATGCTGTGGCGCATTGATCTGAACAAAATTCATGAAGAAAAAGATTATCAAGTCATTCATCATGACATAGTGATGGATGAGGAACACCATATTCACACCCTCTATCGCCCGAAAAAAGTTGCCACAATCATGGAGCATGGGAAGATGGTGACCGATACCTTGGGAGGCGATGGCATCATGGTTCTCGACACGTTGGGAAATGTATTAAAGAGATGGTCAGTATGGGATGTTTGGGATGTGGACAACGATCCGGACATTGCTGAATATCGTTACGACCGTTTCCACATGAATGGTCTCTGTTTCGATAAGGATAGCAACTATTTGGTTTCGGCACCGATTGCTGACCAAATATGGAAAATCAATCGGGGAGACGGCTCGATTATGTGGCGGTTTGGGCGTAATGGAGATTTTAAGATGGACAGTACTGCCTACTTCTCATTTCAACACTCGCCCTATATCACGCCGAATGGCGATTTGATGCTCTTCGACAATGGCTTGTTTAATGAGCGTTCCGGCGCAAAGGCTTTCCGCTTGGACGAGAAACATCGTACGGCTGAGACAATCATCAATGCAACATTGCCGGCCGAAAAATACACCTCCCGAATGGGTAGTGCTTATGAAATGCCGAATGGTAATTTGCTTCAGACAAGTTCGAAGACTGGTTCTATTATGGTGACCGACAAGCAAGGCAAAGTGTTGTGGGAAGCTATGATGCACTTTGCTCCGTATCGTGCTCTCTATGTTCCGGCAGAAACTTGGAATAACTACTTTAAAGAGATTAAATAAGATGGAGCGTGTCTCACTTGCTTACATATTCTTTACATTTTTAAAGCTGGGAGCCACTGCCTTCGGTGGTTACATGTCGTTGGTGGCTATTGTGCAAAAGCAGATGGTCGAGATCGACAAGAAACTGAAAGAAGAGGAATTGCTGGACGGTATCTCACTGACTTCTGTCTTGCCCGGGCCGGTGGCTGTCAACACGATTGCCTATGTCGGCTACCGATTGAGGGGAATACCGGGTGCCATCATGGCTTTTGCGGGAATATTGATCCCCTGTTTTCTGTTGGTTCTCTTTCTCTCATGGCTCTATTTTACGTATGGGGATATTCCTGCCGTAAAGAACATATTCAGTGGAATTGCCCCTTGCATTACGGCTTTGATCCTAACTGTAGCGTGGGGCATGGCTCGCAAAACGGTAAAGATGCCGACTCAGTGGGCAATATGTATTGTGGCTGCTTTGCTATTGATCTTTATCGGAGGTTTTACAGTGACCTTCTTGTTGATTTTGGGCAGTGGAGTCATTGGCTATTTCCTTTTCCATCAGACAGATGACCCGGCCTTCGTTGAGACGGAAAGTTTCATGAATCGGAAACAACTGACTATATCCGCCCTGATCTTGCTATTGCTGCTTTGTGTTCTTTTATGGGGTGGCCAAAGCATAGGTGCACCGAAAGAAATACAAGTCGTTTCGACCTTTTCAGGTATTAGTCTCACGCTGTTCGGTGGTGGCTATGTGGTGATTCCGGCCTTGCACGAACTGTTTGTGGAAAATCTGCAATGGCTGAACTCTGCAGAGTTTGCGGATGGTGTGGCAATTGGTCAGATAACTCCGGGTCCGATCTTCATCACTGCAGCATTTATCGGTTATAAGGTGGCTGGCTGTTGGGGAGCTTTATTGGCCACATTCGGCATGTTTGCTCCTCCCGCCATATTGACGGTTCTGTTGTCTCGCTTTGTCGTTGGGCTCAATCAGTCGGGCATTGTGAAAGCCTCCATGAAAGGCATCCGAGCTGCAGTGGTGGGCATGATTTTTGCTTCTGCCATTACAATTGGAGTGACAATCTCACCCTCCATAGCAGCGATTGTCATTTTTCTGATTACATTTGTAATCTCATTTAAATATTCAATCAGTCCGATTTACTTGATCATCGGATCGGGTGTTGCGGGCTTTATCTTATTCTGATTTTAACCTATGGAGACAATACAGGGAATACAAATGATTGGCACCCAACGATCAGGGTCCAATTTGTTGAGAGTCATGCTGGATGGTATTGAACAGATTGCAGCGCCGCATCCGCCGCACATACTTCAGCGCTTTTTGCCGCTGTTGCCTATGTATGGCGATTTGGAAGATTCTTCTAATTTTCGAAAATTAGCGGCAGACGTATGCGAATTGGTGAATGTGAATCCCGTCCCGTGGGAGGGGATAACTATCGAGCCGGAAGCGATTTTGGCAGCATGCAAGCAGCAGACACTCTATGAATTGTTTCGTGTCATTTATGAGACTGCGGCGCGACAGACAGGAGCCTCGTTATGGCTTTGCAAGAGCATGAAAAACATGTTCTTCGCCGAAGGAATCGAGTCGACAGGTATTCATCCGTATTATGTCTACCTCTATAGGGATGGACGTGACGTAGCACTCTCATTCAAGAAGGCAATCGTGGGTGAAAAACACATCTATGCGTTGGCGCAGAATTGGAAGAAAGACCAAGAAGCCGCTTTGCGTTTGAAAGAGACGACACCCGAAGATCATTTCTTCATGCTGAACTATGAGACATTGGTTACCGCACCAGAGGAGACGATGCTCCTCCTTTGTGCATTTTTACATGTTCCCTATTCCGATCGGGTGATGGAATATTACAAGAGCCGCGAGTCGAAAAACACGGCAGTGGCCGGTAAGATGTGGTCGAATGTGACGAAGCCTATCTTGAAAGACAACACCAACAAATTCCTGCGCGAGCTTTCTGTGGATGATATAGCCATCTTCGAATCGGTGGCCGGTGATGTGTTGCAACGGTTAGGCTACAAGCTGTTTACGCCACCATCGAAGCAGTTGCATGGTTTTACAGCGGAAGAAATCGCTCGTTTCAACGAAGAAAATGCCCGGTTGAAGAGTCAATTCCTCCAAGAAGTGGACCCCGAAGATTTGGAAAAGCGCCGACCTCAAGATGAATTGATCAAGCGCATCAAGCAATATCGTCCGTAAGAAACGAAAAACAGCTGTAGAGCATTGAATCATTTATACGGCAGCTATGCAAAAGTTTCTCCCGAGAAAACTGCAGTTTGTTCGGGAGAAAACTCGAGTTCATTACGGAACAAACTAATTGAAACTCGTTTGCTCTGTTCAGTTTCTACCCGAGTGATAGAAAATAATCTCGTGAGCGGGTGAAATAAAGATGGTAAAAGAATGGACAATAGCCTGTTTCCGTTCGTGGAGAACAAAATTAGTTAAAAATGAAACGGAGAAGGGTAGTGGCTTGAGAAAATGTATACTTTTACATTTTATATAGATAAAAGAAAAAATATGATGCATAAACAGACAGTGTTTGCTCTTTGCTTTTTGCTTCTTGCCGGATTCATCTCGCCGGCCAAAGCGCAAGAGAAAAAGGATAATCATTTTGAAGTAAGTAAAAACCTCGAGATCTTCAACGCCATGGTAAAGGAGATGGAGATGTTCTATGTGGATACGATAGATGTGGACAAGACCATCCGCCGAGGTATAGATGCCATGCTTGGTGGGCTTGATCCTTATACGGAATATTTTCCGGAGCAGGAAATGGGTGATTTCAAGCAGATGGTCACCGGCGAATATGGTGGCATTGGTGCCTATATCCGCCAGCGAAACGAACGAGGGCATGTCATGATCATCGAGCCGTTCGAGGGGATGCCGGCCGCTGAGGCAGGACTGAAAGCGGGTGATGAAATCTTGGCGATCGACACAACCGACGTGCGTTTGTTCAAAAACGAAAAGGTGAGCGAACTGTTGAAGGGTGTTCCGAATTCGAAAATGACATTGACTATCCAGCGGCCGGGCGAGAAGAAACCCCGTAAGATCGATATTGTCCGCAAACAGGTGCAGATCAACCAAGTAACGTGGTATGGCGTTCGCGGCGATGGAATAGGATATATCTATTTGAAGAGCTTCACCGATAAGAGTGCGCAAGAGGTGAAAGAGGCTTTCCTCGACTTGAAAAACAATCATCAGATCAAGGGCTTGATCTTGGATTTGCGCAACAATGGAGGTGGCGTGTTGGAGTCGGCTGTTCAGATTGTCGGCATGTTCGTACCCAAAGGCAGTGTGGTGTTGTCGACGAAGTCGAAATATTCGCAATTGGATCGTACCTATCGTACGACAAGCGAGCCGATTGATACGGAGATACCACTGGTAGTAATGGTCAATGGCAACTCGGCTTCCGCTTCAGAAATCGTCTCCGGATCATTGCAAGATATGGATCGTGCTATATTGATCGGACAACGTTCGTTCGGAAAGGGCTTGGTACAGTCAACGCGCGATTTGCCCTATAATGGAAGTTTGAAGGTAACGATCAGTAAATATTATATCCCCAGTGGACGTTGCATTCAGCAATTGGATTACACCCATCGTAAGGCCGATGGCTCGGTAGCGGCTATTCCTGATAGCTTGACGACAGTTTTCCATACAGCTAACGGGCGCCCTGTGCGTGATGGCGGTGGCGTTCGTCCGGAGTTTGAGGTGAAAGAAGACAAACTTCCGACAATGATGTATTATTTGGCGGTGGACACTGTCTTTACAGACTTTATCACAACGTGGGTACAGCAGCACAAAACGATTCCGTCGGTAGAGGAGTTCTCTGTCTCGGACGAGGATTTTGAAGCGTTGAAAGCCTATGCCAAAGAGAAAAACTTCACTTACGACCGTCAGAGTGAGAAGGCTTTGAAGAATTTGAAAGAGGTGGCTGAGTTTGAAGGCTACCTCGAAGAAGACTCTACATGGTTTAAGGAATTGGAAACAAAGCTGACACCGGACTTGAATCGCGACTTTGACAGATTCAAAAAAGAGGTGAAACGGTTGATGGAGTCGGAGATCGCCAAACGTTATTATTATCAGAAAGGAGAACTGTTGGCAGGTCTAAAAGAAGATGAAGTGCTGAAGAAAGCGTTGGAGGTATTGGGTGATGAGGCTTTGTATAAGGAAACATTGAAACCGCAACAGCCGAAAGAAAAATAATGTCGAGAGACCTTTAGCCGGTCGTTATGATCGATTTTTTAAATATTCTCTTTGTGATTGTGTTAAAATTAATCACGAAGAGAATATTTTCTTTAATATCCCACTCGGGGGGGGTAAAATTAATTAATTGAAATATACCATGATAACGAATTTGTAATAAGAATTTTATGCAAAATTCACCGAGTGACTATTGATTAAGAATTGCAAATTTTGTATATTTGTGATATTAATCAAAAAGCAATGAAAGCATCTATCTTCCTGTTTGAATAAAGGGGAATAGGAATGATAGACATATTAATTAACTAAAACTCACTCGAGCATGAAAAAAGGCCGGAAAAACACGAAAAAGGCCGTGGGGTTGTTTGATCCTAAAGTAGCCTTTTTAGCAAGCGGTTTGCTGTTGATGAGCTCAACAGGATGGTCCGCAACGGAATCTTCTGTGAACGAGCGCCATGGCGTGCCCTCAGTAATGCAGAAAAACAAGACATTAACAGTAACGGTTCGAGATGCCAACGGCGAATTGATCGGTGCCAATGTTGTTGTTAAAGGAACGACTATCGGCAATGTAACCGATATGGATGGCAAAGTCGTATTGCCGGACGTTCCGAGCAATGCCGTCTTGGAAGTTTCGTACATTGGCTATCAACCACAAGAGGTGGCCGTAAAGAATCAATCAGAGATTGTCGTTACCTTGTCGGAAGACTCCAAGTCCTTGGAGGAGGTGGTCGTCGTAGGTTATGGAACTCAAGCCAAAGTCAATTTGACAGGAGCCGTCGGAACCATCTCAAAAGATGAATTGATGGATCGCCCTGTTACCAACGTTTCTTCAGCTATCCAAGGTTTGACGCCCGGCGTAACCGTCACTTCGGGAACCGGTCGCCCCGGCCAAGATGGGTCAACCATCCGTGTCCGTGGTGTAGGAACCATGAATACGGCCGATCCTTATATCTTGGTGGATGGTATTGAGACGGGAACCTTGAATCAGATAGACCCGAACGATATAGAATCTATGTCTGTCTTGAAAGATGCTGCCTCCGCAGCTATCTATGGATCGAAGGCAGCCAACGGCGTTATATTGATCACAACGAAACGAGGAAAAGTCGGCAAGCCTATGGTTTCCTATAGTGGTAATGTCAGCTTTTCGAATGTGACGACCTTGATCGATCGTTTGAGTTCTTACGACTATGCCCGCTTGTACAACCAATTGCTGGTGGGTAATGGCGGTTCCGCTCGTTTTACCGATGAAGATTTGCAACTGTTCAAGAGTGGAACAGACCCGTATAACCATCCCAATACGAAGTGGACGGACTATGTATACCGTACCGGTTTCATGCATAAACACAACTTGAATGTGAGCGGTGGTTCGGAAGATGTCAAGTATATGGCATCGGCAGGCTTCTTGGGGCAGGAGGGAACGCTGAAGAATTCGGATCGCCAGCAGTTCAACCTGCGTACGAATTTGGACGTCAATCTCTCAAAGAAGTTGAAGATGCGCACCAACATGGCGTTCATCCATAACGATTATTCGGAACCGAATGCCTCTTATGGCGGTGGATATACGCAGTTCATTTGGCAATCTGATCGTATGGCTCCGTGGATTCCTTACAAGTATGAGGATGGCACATACGGTTCCATTTCGGATGGTAACCCCGCTGCTTGGATCGATATTGACAGTCGAATCTATTACAAACAGCAGAACTTCTCCGGATCGTTAGCCTTCGACTATGATATTATGGAAGGATTGACCTTCACTTTGCAGGGTGCTTATGTAACCGATATAAAAGAGACAAAAGACTATCGCAAGGAATGTTGGTACGATGCTGTCAACTATCACGGACCTGATCAATTGACGGAAAAATACAATCGCTGGAGCCGTTACACCTTGGATGCCCTGTTGAATTATAGCAAAACATTCAACGAAGATCACAACTTGAAGGTGATGCTTGGTTATAAGGTGGAGAGCTACGATTCGAAATATCTGGAGGCTTTCAGAAAAAGCTTCCCGAGCAATTTGGTGACCGACTTGAACGGTGGTGATTCTTCCACTCAGACGAACGCGGGTTATTCTCGAGAACAGCGTTTGTTGTCCTACTTCGGCCGTGTCAACTACGATTATAAAGGAAAGTATCTGTTCGAAGCTGACTTCCGTGCAGATGCATCTTCTCGTTTTGCGAAGGACTATCGTTGGGGTTATTTCCCTTCCTTCTCTGCCGGATGGCGTATCTCTGAAGAAGGATTCATGGAAGGATCTCGCGACTGGTTGCAGTCTTTGAAGTTGAGAGGTTCGTGGGGTATGTTGGGTAATCAGGATGCTGTAGATGACTACTATCCTTATTTGCCGACACTTTACATCGGAAAGAACTATCCGTTTGGCGGAGTAGTTAACCAAGGTATTACGGTGGTTAGCCATAAAGTAAGCTCCATTACTTGGGAAAAATCAGTGAACTGGGGCTTTGGATTCGATGCTTCGTTCCTCAATGAGTTCATGTTGAGTGCCGAATATTACAATCGTAAGACGAATGACATCATCATGGATATTCCCGTAAGTACGACTTTTGGTATCTCAGGAAAGTACCAAGATAACAAAGGTTCGTTGCGAAACCAAGGTGTTGAGGTAAGCCTTGCCTGGAACCACTCGTTCAACGACGATTGGAGAATGGGGGTCAATGCCAACTTCTCGTACAACAAAAATGAATTGTTGGACCTCGCCGGAGTGGATGAAATCATAGATGGCTACACGATTAACCGAGTAGGCAGTCCTTTTGAGTCATTCTACGTATACGAAGCTGACGGCTTGTTCCAGAGCGATGAAGAGGCCGCGGCATATGAAGCTCAATATGGTAATCCTTGGTCCGTGCCATTCAAGGGAGGAGACCTCAGAATAAAAGACACGGATGGCGATGGAAAATTGAGTGCCAGCGACCGTGTTGTCAAAGGATCGCAACAGCCGAAAGGAACTTACGGATTGACATTGAGCGGAGGATGGAAGAATTTCGATCTTTCTATCTTCCTGCAAGGGGTAACGGGCGTGAACCGTTATTACACCCGTGACGTTGTCGGTTCGTTTATCGGCGATACTTCTCATCCGAGCACGAACTGGTTGGATGCCTGGTCGCCTGAGAACAAAGACACGGATTGGCCACGTCTTTTCTTAGAAGAGAACTCTGTCAGTGCTCCGAACAAGTGCTATTCTTCATTTTGGTGCATGAATGCAAATTATGTACGTGTCAAGAATATCAATTTCAGTTATACTTTGCCGAAATCGTTTATCCACAAACTGGGTATTGCGAGCGCGAAAATCTATTATACGGGAGAGAATCTGTTTACGTTTGATAGCCTTCCATTCAATGCAGACCCGGAAGCTCCTTCCGGAAACTTGAATGTTTATCCTACAAGCAAGAGTCATTCTTTCGGAATTAACGTAACCTTCTAATTGATAATAACATGAAACTTAAACAAATAATAAAAGGAGCGGCCTTAGGATTGGCCGGATTGGCAACCCTTTCTTCGTGCAATGATTTTTTGGATCTTACTCCAAAAGACCAATTGACGACCGCCACTTTTTGGACATCATCAAGTGATGCGAAATCAGCTGTTACGGCAGCTTACAACTGGTGGGTGAACAACTATGTCGGATCAAAGTTTATTTTCTACGAAGACACCTATTCCGATATTGGTTTCAACTATACAAACACGTCTAAGATTCGCGATATGGGTCGTGGAAGCGTTTCTCCTACCTCAACGCCTAACTATTGGAGACAGTATGAAACCATCCGACGTTGTAACTTTGTTATTGAGAACATCGACAAGATTCCGTCAGATAAAATAACGGAAGCCGAGAAGAATGATTACTTGGCTCAGGTGCGTGCCATCAGAGGATATAGTCATGCTTACTTGGCCACTTGGTATGGCGATGCTGTAATCATGGACTTTATTCCGGAAACTGCAGAGGATGCCGAACTACCTCGTGAGGCAGAAGAGAAAGTAAAAGCGTTTGCATTGGAAGACTTGACCTGGAGTGCCGAACACATTGCTGAGAAACCGGCCGAAAAAGGACGTATAGCCAAAGGAACCGTGCTTTCGATGATTGCACGTTTCAACCTGTTGTGGGGCAACTATTCCGCTGCGTTGGATGCCGCTGAGAAGGTGATAGGCTTGAATCAGTATGAATTGGATCCTGACTTCTTGAATATTTTCTCTATGGCAGGGCAGAACTCAAAAGAGATTATCTGTACTTACGAGCATGTGAAGACGACCTATGCCTTCACGGATGTGATCCGTTTCTACAACAATGCTGATGGCGGTTGGGCTTCATTCGTTCCAACGAATAACTTGGTGGATATGTTCGAAATGGAGAATGGCAAGACGATCGATGAACCGGGCTCGGGTTATGATCCTTCTCATCCCTTTGCCAACCGCGACCCTCGCTTGAAGAATACGGTTATCTATCCGGGTATGGATTGGATCGGCCGTAACGATATTCCACGTATATTCAATACATTGGATAAGGTATTGCCGGATGGTTCGACAAACAAAGACTACTATTTGGCTGCTGACAATGCATCTCATACGGGTTTGCTTTGGGCGAAATATCTGCGACCCAATCAATCTCAGTATTCAACTTCTATGAGTGACGACGGCTTGTGCCCGATCATTTTCCGCTATGCGGAGATCTTGTTAACAAAAGCCGAGTGTTTGGTGGAATTAAATCAGGATTTGTCCGGCGCATTGGACATTCTTGACCAACTGAGACTTCGGGGCGGACACATTGCGCTCGACCGATCAAAATATACAACGCAGGCACAAGTGCGTGAAATTGTCCGCAAAGAGCGTACGATTGAGTTGGCCGGTGAAGGTTTCCGCTTCGAAGATATTGTCCGTTGGGATGAATACGATGCGAGCGGTGCCAAGACCGGAAAGAAGGTGATCGAGACAGTGATGCCGGGCGACCTCTACCGTTTCTGTGGAACTGTCGATTACGACGAACCGGATCCGGATCGTCGTGCAGTAATCGACGTGAACGCTCCGCGTGAAGACCGTTTGGTGGAAGTGCGTTACTTCGACAAGAAGCAATTTCATCTTCCTATTCCTCAATCAGAACTGGATGCCAATCCTAATTTGACGCAGAACGAGGGCTATTATTAATCTAAAAAAACTATCCGATGAGTTATCTGAAAAGTATCGTTTTCGTTCTGTTATTGGCCGTTGCTCAAGTGGCAACGGCTCAGATAAAGCTGCTTTACGGCCCTTATTTGCAGAATGTAAAGGCCGATGAGGCAACGATTGTGTGGGTTTCCGACAAGCCTTCTGTGGGTTGGGTGGAACTGGCTCCGAACGATGGCAGTAACTTCTATATGCAAGAGCGGCCGAAATATTTCGACACGACGAATGGCGTGAAGAACACTTCGCTGATCCATACGGTGAAACTCAGTGGACTGTCGGCCGGCAGCGACTACCGCTATCGCATTTACTCGCAAGAGGTATTGGAGCATAAAGGCACTTATGTGCAATATGGGCGCGTGGCAGCCACGAATGTGTATAGCAAAAAACCGCTCATGTTCCGCACGTTGGATCCTTCGAAGAAAGAGATGTCGTGTACGGTGGTCAATGATATCCATAACCGTCCGGAAGTACTCGAGAATTTGTTGAATGTAACCAATTACAAAGAGAAGGATCTGATCATTTTCAACGGCGATATGGTGTCGCAATTTCAAGATGAACCGACTATTTTCAATGGCTTCATGCAAAAAAGTATTGATATGTTTGCAGCCGAGAAACCGATGTATTATGCACGAGGTAACCACGAAACACGCGGTGAATATTCGACTTCTTTCCAGAAATACTTCTCTCCGAAAGAGCCGGCATTGTATTATGTCTTCCGTCAAGGTCCCGTCTGTTTCATTGTGTTGGATACAGGAGAAGATAAGCCGGACAGCGATATCGAATACAGTGGCATCACTGACTATGACGGTTATCGCAGTGAACAGGTGGAATGGATGAAGCAACTCTACAAAAATGAGGACTTTCAGCAAGCCAAGTTTAAGGTAGTCATTGCCCATATGCCGCCGACTCCTGCCAAAGATATCTGGCATGGACCGAAGGATGTATTGGACAAATTCGTACCAATCTTGAACGAATTGAAGGTAGACGTCATGTTGAGCGGTCATTTGCATGTAAATATTTACGAAGATGCAAGCCAGGCCATTCAGTTTCCAGTCTTGATCAATTCAAACAACAGTGCAGTAGAATTGCATGCTACCGAGACGAAATTGGATCTGAAAGTAATAGGAGTTGATGGTAAAGTCATCAATCAAAAAAGCTATTCGCCAAGAAACGGGAAATAACGTGTCTGATTAATTTTATATGAGCCCATCATGATTTTTTATAACATGGTGGGCTTTTTTGTAGATTGCTCCAAAGTTTTGTAAAAGTTTCTCCCGAGAAAACCGGAGTTC
>CAVKMU010000003.1:0-95849 GCA_963657455.1 bacterium | reverse complement strand
GAGAAAACCGGAGTTCGTTCGGCATGAAACTTTTCAAATCTGCCGAACAAACTTTTCACGATTGCGCAACAATCCGAAAGAAAGTCTTGAAGAATTCCCTATTTGAAGCGCAGATGCAAGACTACCAGCTCCGAATGGGTTCCTACACGATAGGCGGGGCCTGCGCATCCATAGCCGCAAGAGACGTAATGCTGTACGCCGCCTTTTTGATAATACCCATACGGACATTCATAAACGAACTTCATGACGAGAGGGTAGGGCCATAGCTGTCCGTTGTGGGTATGCCCATGCAAACCCAAATCAATGTGGTTCATTCGCAATTCTGCAAAGCTCCATGGCTGGTGATCCAATACAATCAAAGGCTTTGTGGTGTCCAATCCTGCCAATAAAGCGTGCAAGGGTTTCCGCTGTTTGTTGACAAAATCATCACGGCCGATGAGATAGAACGAACCATCAGGCGAGGCTACAGAGTCTTTCAGTAGTGTGGAAAAGCGGCGCATCCAACGATCTTTTGCTATTCGGTTGGCTCGATATTCATGATTCCCATAGATGGTATAGACACCAAGCGGAGCCTCCAATTGGTTGAAATCCTCTTCGATATGAGCGTTTTCGGCGAAGCGTGACTCATAATCCATCTGATCGCCTACCATCAGTACGAGATCAGGATGCTGTGCATTGCTTAATCGAACCAATTTTTGGGCGGCTTTTTTCCCGATCACTTCGCCCAAATGGATGTCTGACACCATGACAATGGTCAAACTGTCGCGGGGCGAGGAGCCTTTCGCAAGATCAATATATTGATGGCGGACAATAGGATTGACCACATTGCTGTGAGCTTTCACCAGTAACAACGATATGCCCAAGAGAAAGCTAAAGAAAAGAGTTAACTTCACTCTTGTTGAGGCTTGATATCCCCATTGCTTGCGGGCGATATATCGAACAATTTCCATGGCTAACAGCCCTATAGTCAGATAGATGGATGCAATATACCACGTGTTGCAAACGTTCATGATTGGGATGAAAACAGTGTCAGGCAACAGATTATGTCCGAAGAATCCGATCAGATAGAGGACTCCTTCCAATATGAACAGCAAGGTATAGGGGAGACGATACCGCTTCGATACAGGAAGAGCTTGCCGACCGCGGTAATAAATGTAAGGGGTCAACAATAATTGGAAATAGATGGATTGCAAGAATACTTTCATAGTTTATTTGAATTGTAGGTCCAATATAACCAATTCACTACGTGTTCCGATACGGAAGGGAGGTCCCCACAATGAAAGCCCCGACGAAACATAGACATGCGTCTTCTCCTTTTGTTTGTAGCCATGGCTTACTTCAAACAGATGGTCGGTCAGTAGGCTTAGAGGCCATATTTGTCCTTGGTGCGTATGTCCGCTCACTTGCAAATCAATTCCGTTATTTACAGCTTCGTCCAACTGATTGGGCTGGTGATCCATCAGCAAGATCGGCTTTTGCGGATCGAGCGATTGGACAAGTTGCTTCAATGATTTGCGCCGAGGATTCGACCGGTCGTCTCTTCCAACTATTTGAATACCGTTGGCCAATTGCAGAGAGTTGTCTTGCATCCATGTTATAGGTGTTTCATTCTGTACGAAAGAACGGCATTTTTCGACTCCTGCAAAATATTCATGGTTTCCCGGCACCATGTAGATCCCCATCGGAGCTTTCATCTGAGCAAGCTCCTCTTTCATGTTTTCTTGCTCGACAGGTGTGATATTGCTGTCGATCAAATCACCTGCCAAAAGAATCAAATCGGGGTGTTGTTCGTTGATCAATGAAATATAGTATTGCAGTCGTGCCTTGTTGGTTCCATAGCCGAGATGTACATCGCTCACCAATGCCATGCGCAGTTGCTTGGGACCATTGACCGACTTGTCGATCGATAATGTCATGGTGTTTATGTCCGGGTGTGTATATCGATAGAATCCATAGCCCAAACAGAGGAGGGTGACCCCTATACATATCGGAAAACGGTAGGGAATATGCAGATGAAGCAATCCCGCTGTGTCGGCAACGAGAAGAAACAGTACCATATAGAGCGTAAAGACAAGCCAGCTCATACTCAGCCAATAGAGACCGTGCATCCATGACGGTGAGAGGGTAGGATGCCGTTCGGCCATTACAAGGAAGAAAGAAAAGGTGCCAAACAAATAGGCTATGGAGTAGATCCATCTGCCCATCGTCGGTAGTTGTGAAACGATCTCCCAACTGCGATAGAAAACGTATCCGTTTCCGGCTAAATAGAGAGCGATTGGCAGTAGAAAAAACAGTGGCATATCTGAAAAATTATGAGTTGAAAACAAAACGGACCAATGCTTGTCCGGCAAAAAATGCAAGAGCTCCACCGACTAAACTAAGGCCGAGATAACAAGAAAACGAGAGAATTTGCGAGAGCTTGATCAGTTGCATATTCTCATTGATGAAGGTCGAAAAGGTAGTGAACCCACCACAAAAACCGACAGTCAAGAATAGTTTCAAGTCCGGACTTACGAGCTGTCCCTTGTCAAAAAGAGCATAGAAGATGCCAATAAACAAGCATCCGAGCAGATTGACGGAAAGCGTTCCGAAAGGAAATGTTGACAATGTTGAAGCCTGAACCCACTTTGAAAGCAAATAGCGGCATCCGCCTCCCATAAAACTCCCCAGGCCGACTAAAATAAAGTTTTTGATCATCGATTTTGTTATTGAAAAAACTATTTCTCGGCAAAATTAATCCTTTTAGACTTATGATAGATAGCAAACGTTTAATCAGGAATAAAAAATATTATCTTTTAGTTTTCTTTAGTCTTTCATCCCTGTTTTTCTTTTAGCAAATAGGGTATTTTTGCTTCCTAAAATAAAAGTAATAACCCATTAGAAAAACATTTACAAAAGAATGAAACACAAATTGTTTGTCATTTTCCTGTCTCTTCTCTCTTTTTGCTGGTCTGTAGCAGCACAGAAAACAGGAACAGTCTACACTGTAGTGGGGCAGGTTGTGGACTCTTTGAGCAATGAAACGGTGCCATATGCCACCTTGAATTTCGCTCTTTCCAATGCTCCTCAGAAATCAGTCCTATTGGTGGCTTGCGATATTGACGGTAAATTTCAAGTTGATCTGAAGTCGCCTGGAAATTATATCTTACAATTGCAGTCCATCGGTATGGCCAATGCCACAAAACGATTTACCATCCGCAAACAACAAAATAACCTTAATTTAGGAACAGTCTACATGCATGCTGACAATAAAGTGTTGAAAGAGGTGCATGTGACGGCACAAAAGAAACTAGTCAAGGTGGAAATGGACAAATTGTCCTATAGCTTGGAAGATGACCCTGAAGCACAAACGAGCAACACATTGGATATGCTTCGCAAGGTGCCGATGATTACTGTCGACGGTAATGATGAAATACAGTTGCAGGGCTCTACCAATTTCAAGATTTATGTCAACGGAAAACCTTCCAATATGATGAATAATAACCCGGCAGATGTGTTGAAAAGTATGCCGGCCAATTCCGTCAAAAACATTGAAGTCATTACCGATCCGGGTTCGAAGTACGATGCAGAAGGAGTGGGCGGTATCATCAATATCATCACTTCCCGCAGTGTGCTCGACGGTTATACGGCATCCGTAAATGCTGATGCCAGCTTGCTGGGCCGTATGGGTGCCGGAGCTTATCTCTCAGCTAAGTTCGGAAAATTCGGATTGACGGGAAACTATAAATACAATCACGAGAACTCTCCGTGGAATGATGCTTCTTCAATTCGTGAAACGTTTGCTTCAGAGGCGAACCAACCTACGTTGTTGACGCAAAAAGGGCGCAGCAAACGAGTGGGACCCTTCCAATTTGGCTATATAGAAGGCAGTTATGAGATCGACACGTTGAACTTGTTGAGCATGGGATTGAACCTCTTCCGGGGGAATGGAACGACAAAGACGGAATATGACGTGTTGATGAACAGTGGCGAAAACTTGTCTGATTTTGATTATAGCTTCAACCGTAACAGCCGTTCGACTTCAACCTTTGGCTCGACTGACTTGAACGTTGATTATCAACACTCCACGCATAAAAAAGACGAACTGCTGACTGTCTCCTATCGCTTTAGTCGTACGCCGAACAATAGCGAGAGTTATACGGATTTGTTGAACTTGGTGGGCGACTATCCTCTTGACAGCAACTATCCGCGGTGGGACATCAACAAGGCGGCTACCTCCGAGCATACGGCACAAGTTGACTATACAACACCGACATGGCCGAATCAATCGTTCGAGGTGGGCGTGAAATATATTTACCGCAAGAGCGATAGTGAGACGTTGAAACAACTGTTTAACGACGAGACTCAGGGATGGGATACGGAGACGGATGCCAATAGCGACTTCCGTCATAACCAGCATATCTATTCCGGCTATGTAGGATACAATGCGAGTGTTGGCAAGATGGGCTTCAAAGCCGGGGCTCGTGCTGAAGGAACGTCGTTGAATGCCAACTTTAAATATGCACCTGACATGGATTTCAGTACCAACTATTTCAATGTCGTACCGAACATTACGGTGTCATACAAAATCAATATGGCGCAGCAGATTCGTATTGGTTATAACATGCGTATCCGTCGTCCGAACATCCGCTTCTTGAATCCGTATGTAAACACGACCGACCCCGAGAATATCAGTTATGGTAATCCGAACTTGAGTCCGGAGAAAAGTAATCGTATCAGTTTGAATTATAGTTATTTCAATACGAAGTTCAACATGAATACCAACCTCACTTATCGTTTCCAAAACAACTCAATCGAGGAGGTTGTCAAGATGAACAACAACATTTCAGAGACGACTTACGACAATATCGGTAAGAGCAAGCAAGTGGGGCTCTCACTTTATGCCAGCTATGCTCCGATCGAGTTGTTGCGCTTTATGGTGAATGGCGGTGTAGACTACGAGGATTTGAACAGTGATACGGGCATGGCTAACAGCGGTTTCAGCGGACGAGTGTTTGGAAATATCCAAGTCAACCTGCCGAAAGACTTCCGCGTTGACTTGCGAGGTGGCTATTTCTCTCCGCGAATCTCCATCCAAGGAAAACGCTCACCAATGTATTTCACCGATTTTGCTCTCAACAAGAGTTTCTTGAAGAAGAAGCTGACGGTTTCATTGGCGGTCACTAATCCGTTGTGGAAAACGCTTGAGATGAAGAATACGACCAATGATACGGCCTTCCATATGGAGACCATCAACCACATGACCACCCGCGATTTGCGCATCAGTCTTACATACCGCTTCGGAAACATGAAGGATGGTATCAAGAAAGCAAGACGCGGTATCAATAATGATGATGGCGGAATGGACAGCGGTAGCAGTCAAACGCAGCAAGGTATGTAATCTTTTTGAAAAACAACTCCGGTATAAACAGCTGTTTTCTCCGCAGCAAACTGTAGTTTTCTCCGCATGAAACAGCAGTTTGGTGCGGAGAATTTTTTTTAAAACGCCCGAAAAGCGCCCCATCCTCTCCCGGAACCATAAAAAAGAATAGGGAGAGGATTTTTTATGGCCGGTTTCCCTTTCCCTTTTTTTCGAACCACATGTGAAACACGCCCGGAAACCGGATGCCGAAAGCATGGAATCTGTTGCCATGCCGCTTAATGCTTTTGTCATGCAATTAAGCATGAATGTTCACACCGTTGAGATTGGCCTGTTTTCTCTCCTCTATATTTTTGCACAATAATTAACAATAGTTGTATTACATGAGAAAGAAAACAAAATTGTTTTTGTCTATTTTTATGTTGGCCATCCTGACGGTTTGGTCAGCAATTGCCCAAACAAAGCCATTGGGCGGTTTCGTGGTTAAGGGTGAAGTCCTTGACAATGAGGGCGAAGCCATAATAGGAGCAAGTGTTTTGGAAAGAGGTACATCGAATGGTACGGTGACGGATTTCGATGGCAAATTCGAGCTTCGTGTACGCGAAGAGGGGGTTGCGTTGGAAGTCTCTTATATCGGCTACGCAACGCAAAGCACCAAAGCCAAGCAATCGCTCCAAGTCGTTTTGAAAGAAGACTCGAAGTCGTTGGAAGAGGTGGTCGTTGTCGGCTATCAGACATTGCGAAAAACCGATGTTGTGGGAGCCGTTTCGAGTATAAAGGCGAAGGAGTTGAACGTGACAGCCCCGACCGTCGGACAAAGCTTGGTGGGCAAAGTGTCGGGCGTCCAGATCGCTCAGGTGAGTGGCGCACCGTATAACAGCACAAAGATTCGCGTGCGCGGAGTAGCTTCCATCAATGCCAGTTCCGATCCGCTCTATGTAATTGACGGGTATCCTTCGAATGCCGACCTGATGATCAGCCCTGAAGATATCGAATCCATCGAAGTATTGAAAGATGCCGCCTCGGCAGCCATTTATGGTTCGCGTGCGGCCGGTGGAGTTGTCCTTATCACGACTAAACGAGGCAAAGAGGGCAAGACTTCCGTCAGCTATAATTTCCAGTACAGCATCTCCCAGTTGGCAAAGAAAGTGAAACTGTTGAATGCGGCACAGTGGACGGATCTGCACGTGGAAGGACACAACAACGCATACAAGAATTTGATGATATCGGCCGGAAAGACGTGGGATGATAGCTACTTCGGCGATACCAACGAAGTGCGTACGCAGCGCCTTGGCACAAAAAACAGTGCGGCCATGATCCCGGAGTTCATGTACGATTTTGCCAATCAGAAGATTATTGAGCCAACCTACGACACCGATTGGCAAGATGAACTCTATCGGAATGCACCCGCACAACGCCATCATTTGTCGGTGAACGGGGGAAATGACAAAATTCACTATGAGGTAAGTGCAGCCTATCAGAATCAAGACGGTATCATCCTTTCGACGAGTCAAAAAAGATTGAACCTGCGTTCGAACATCGATGTGCAGGTCAACAATAAATTGAAGGTAGGGGCCAACTTCTCCAACACCTCCAACTGGAATCGTGAAGTGCAAGAGGGTCGTTTCAACCAAGGACCAATCTTGGGAGCTTTGATTTATGCCCCGATCTTTCGCTGCTACGATGAGAACGGCCAACTCGTCAAAGGAGAAATGACATCCTATTCATCTTCCTACGGAATGCAACAGATTGAGAATCCTGTCGCGTTGGCAACGGAAACAATTATCAGACGTAATGGAGACCGTAACACCTACAACTTGACGGCTCAATACGAATTGGTTCAACATCTTTTCCTGAAAGCCAACTTGGGCATGTACTCCTATAATGAAAAGTACGAGTTCTATCGCCCGACGAGCCTCTCGTATGGGGCTAACCAACCGGACAGCGACCAGGCCAAAGCGGCGGCCAATGCCATTGCGCGGACAACACAACAGCGCGATTATCTGGCCGAGTTTACGGCAAACTACAACAAAACGTGGAACAATGTCCACAATTTCAGCGGTGTGGCCGGCTATTCTATTCAAAAAGACACCAAAGATGTGTTAGGCGTGAAGGCAACCGGCTACGAAGACAACCACATAACAGAAGTGACAGGCCATGGTGCCGATCCGAGCGATATTACACTGAACGGCACATCCAAGTCGAATTGGACGATGCTTTCATACTTTACTCGCTTGAACTATAACTATGATAACCGTTATTATTTGACGGCATCTTTCCGTGGAGATGCCTCGTCGTTGTTCGGACCTCAGAATAGGTGGGGATATTTCCCTTCTGTTTCAGCAGCATGGACTCTCTCGAACGAAGAATTCTTCCGTAGTAAATTTGGTGATGCCTCTTCGCTGAAGATCAGAGCCAGCTGGGGTATGAGCGGAAACAACAATATTGGAAATTACCAGTATACAGCAGAGATGAGCTCGCCGTCAGGCGTTGTGTTCGGATCGGGCAATATCTTTTCAGCCATGTATCCCGGCGGCGTGAAAGACAACACGATTGGTTGGGAGTCTACCTCGCAATACAACGTCGGTTTTGACCTCTCTTTATTTGCTAATCGGTTATCGTTGTCGGCCAACTATTATATGAGTTACACCAAAGATTTGTTGTTTAGCCAACCGATCTCCGCCATTTCCGGTGCAACTTCGATGATGACCAACTTGCCCAACTCCAAAATCAGAAACACGGGTTGTGATATTCAGTTGGATGGGCGCATTATCTCAACCAAAGATTTCAGTTTGAATTTCGGAGGCAATGTGTCGGTTAACAGAAACAAAGTATTGCAATTGGATGGTGGCAACACGATCATTACCAATGGTGCGGAGCGTTCCTATAAAACCCATATCACAACCGAGGGGCAACCGATCGGCATGTTCTATGGATTCAAGGTGAAAGGGATGGTAACAGAGGCAGATATGGCCGGCTTGGCAGCTGATGACGCAGTGTATAAAGCCAACAACAATAGCTTCCCTGCCGGTTATAAGTTGCAAGGACCTGCCCGTTCGCTTTCACAGTCGGTGGCTTTGCAGCCGGGCGACATCTATTTTGAGGACGTGAACGGCGATGGAGTGGTAGACGATAATGATAAAACAATCATTGGCAATCCTCATCCGAAATTTACATACGGATTGAACATCAGTGCCAACTATAAAGATATTGACTTTTCGGCGGCGTTCAATGGATCGTATGGCAACAAGGTGTTGGACGGACAAGACTACTACCTGTTTAACATGGAAGGGTCCGGCAACCAATATGTGGAAGCGGACCAACGCTATCGCTCTGCTTCCAACCCGGGAAACGGCATCGTTTATAAAGCATCAAGAGGTGGCACGCAAAGCAATAGCACTCGTTTGTCTACCTTCTACTTGCAAGATGGCTCGTTCTTCAGATGTACCAACATCAGTTTGGGATATTCATTTAAAGGAATCAGTCGGTTATCGCATGGTTCGATCAGCCATTTGCGCGTTTATGTGGCTGCCGACAATTTGTTTACGATTACTTCCTACAAAGGTTATAATCCGGAGGTGGACTATAACGATGGATCTAATTTGACCCCGGGTGTCGACTATGGAAAATATCCGTTGGCTCGAGCGTATAATATGGGTGTACAATTGACTTTTTAAAAACAAGAAAACGACATGAATAAAATTATACTATTATCTGTTATTGTGGCTGCGGGATTAAGCCTGTCATCATGCGAAGATTTTCTGACGGAGGAGAATCCGAATGCGATCCCCGTAACAACCTATTTCTCGACAGAGAATGATGTAGAACGAGCAGTGAATGGAGCCTATTTGGCGCTGCGTTCCAATTATTGCATGGGCGAAGGAAGTACAGCCTATACAGAAGAACGCTCTGATAACACGGGTCGTTTGGACAACCAGTCGGCTTCCGGCGAGCCCTTCCAGTTTACCAACTTTGCGCTTTTGCCAGGCAATACCTATCTGAAGAGTCATTGGAATGCCATGTTCAAGGCGGTCAACAACAGTAATTACGCATTGTTGGGAGCAGAAAGCGTAACGTTTACATCTGAAGAAACGAGAAATAATCTCATAGCTGAGGCTCGTTTCGTTCGTGCATTGGCCTATTTTGATATCGTTCGTAAATGGGGAGATGCCCCACTGATTGATCATTATCTCTCTACCCCGGCCGAAATCACAGAGTATACCACTCGCGTAAATAAGGCATCAGTCTATGATTTGATTGTGGAAGACTTGAAATATGGCTTGGAAAAGAGCTCTCTGCCCAACCTGTCCGGCGAAGGGAAC
This sequence comes from bacterium, assembly GCA_963657455.1. Taxonomy (GTDB): domain Bacteria; phylum Bacteroidota; class Bacteroidia; order Bacteroidales; family Tannerellaceae; genus Parabacteroides. The sequence continues at coordinate 86,168 of CAVKMU010000003.1, read as the reverse complement.
AAAGGCCATGCTTGCAAAGCGGCCATGGCGGGTTTGTTGGGTAAAGTTTACTTGACCATGGCTCAGACATTGGACAGTGGCAAGAAAAACGACAACTTGAAAGCGGCAGTCGACTATCTTCGTCAATGCTATGCCATGCGAAGTTTCTCGTCTTTGTCGGAGATTACCTATGATGATGACTCCAAAACGGGTCTTTATTCGGTTGCCAATAAGTCTGCTTGTCCGGAGATTATTTTCCAAATTGTCTATATCCAAGGTGACAAGGATTACCATTCGTCGGTTGCGGTCAATAATCAGTCTAAAGGGAACTCGCTCAATTCGCAATATAAATCGACAGGAATGGGTACGTTTGTCAATCCCGATTTGGTCAATGAATATGAAGCAAACGACAAACGCAAGGATTATTCTCTCGTCTATGCTCCATCCTATAGTTCATGGAATATTACCAAATTCCGCGACACGAGCGATGCGGCCGGCACCTTGGGCTATGGGGGGAATGATTGGATCGTGTTGCGCTATGCAGATATTATGTTATTGTTGGCTGAAGCGTATAATGAATTGGGACAACCTTCTGAGGCAATCCCTTATTTGGATGAAGTTCGTGCGCGCGCCGGGTTGCCAAACTATGAGGCCTCGAAAGCCGATGGGGAGTATGCCTCTCGTTATCCCTCGTTGAAATCAGCCATTCTTCATGAACGCCGCATCGAACTTGCATTCGAGAACCAACGGTGGTATGACTTGTTGCGTTGCTATACGGCAAGCGAGTTAGTGGCATATATGCACGGCAAGAACAATGATGATTATGGCATTTCCAACTTGCAGAACTTCGCAGAAAAGGATATCTATTACCCCATTCCTTATGATGAATGGAAATTGAATCCTGAAGGAATGTATCAGAATCCCGGATATTAAAAAGCTATTTTGCTTTTTTCTTGTATCTTTGCTGAAGAAAAACGAAGGAAATATGAAGAAGATAATTTGTTTTATTGCCTTGTTGGCTGTCGCCCTCCCGCTTATGGCCCAAGAGCACGCGGATCGTTTGATGGCAATATTGAAAGATAAATCATCAGAGAAGGTGCTGGTTGCCTCGCATCGCGGCGATTGGCGGAATGCACCCGAAAACTCGTTGCAGGCATTCAAGAACTGTATCGACAATGGGGTGGACATGATTGAAATTGATCTGAAGAAGACGAAAGACAATCAGCTGGTGTTGATGCACGACCGGACAATTGACCGCACGACTGATGGCACGGGTAAAGTCGAAGATTATACGCTCGAAGAGTTGCGCCGGTTTCATTTGAAAAACGGCATGGGCCGCGTTACGTTCCACCAGATTCCTACGCTCGAGGAGGTGTTGAACCTGACGAAAGGAAAAATTCTGATCAACGTCGACAAAGGATATGACTATTTCAAGGATGTATATGAGTTGTTAGTCAAGACGAATACTGTCGGCCAAGTCATAGTCAAATCGTCTTATCCTTATGAGAAAGTAGCGGCCGAGAATGGCGAGGTGCTTGACAAGGTGGTCTATATGCCTGTCGTCAATCTCAATAAAACGGATGCTGCAGAGCTGATCGAAGGATATAAAGCATTCTCTCCGGTGGTCATTGAGTGTTGCCTTGAGGAGGCTAGCCCTGAAGCATTGCGGTTGATTCAAAAGATAGAAGAGAATGGCTCGAAGGTATGGATCAACTCTTTGTGGCCATCCTTGAATGCAGGACACGACGATGACCGGGCTGTTGAACTGGAACAAGCCGATGAAAGTTGGGGTTGGATTTTGGAACAGGGTGCAACGGTGATACAAACAGATCGTCCTTATGAACTGATTAACTATTTACAGCAAAAGGGTAGAAGGTAACAAACGCTGACCAATAGAAGAGGAGGTATGTACTGAAACAAGGGGCATACCTCCTTTTGTTATTTGGGCTCATCTTCCGAAGATGCTTCGTTTGGAGCTGCTTGCCTGATAGACATAAAACAAAAAGAGACTGTCTCACGACAGCCCCTAATCAACTTTGTTAACCTTAAATCTAATACTATTATGAAAAAACCACGTTGCAAAGCTACGGGATGTCAAGATTAGAACCAAACATTTATCATTAATTTTTCTTTCTCGCGATTTAAAAAACATTAATGCAAAGAAAAAGGCTATAAAATGACAAAAAGATGAGGTTGGAGAGGGGCGAAAGCCCTCTTGGAATGTGCTTCTGTTGCATTTCTCTTCGCAAAGGCGGGGAGAAGATAGGTTATATCTGAAAATAATCATGTATTTTTGTCCAAAAATAAGATTCATGAAACAATTATATACATTACTACTGCTTTTGACGGCTTTTCTTCTTGCAGATTGTAACGGAACAACGGATGAACGACTGATATCGGTAACCATCGAACCGCAACGGTATTTTGTGGAGAAAATCGCCGGCGACCATTTCCATATCAACTGTGTCACCCCTTCGGGGCAAAGCCCGGAAACTTACGATCCGACGCCGCAGCAGATGATTCAAATCGGGAAAAGCATGGCTTACTTTCGGATTGGATATATTGGTTTTGAACTGGCTTGGATGGAGCGACTCGAAGAGCAAAACCCCGATATGAAAGTATTTGATCTCTCTAAAGGAATGAATCTGATTGAGAATCATGAGGAAGAACATGCGCATGAGCATGAACATCATGAGCATCATCATGGCTTGATTGATCCGCACATATGGACATCCTTCTCAGGGGCGCGTGCCATGGTACGCAACATTTCCGATGCTTTGATTACCATGGATCCGGAAAACAGAGCAGAATATGCGCAGAATTATGAAACGGCTCTGCAGGAAATTGAAGAGGTTGAGGCAGAGGTGCTTCGTATATTGACCCCGGTCAAGGGCTCTTCATTTATTATTTATCATCCGGCCTTGACCTATTTTGCGTATGAAATGGGGCTGAACCAGCTTTGTATTGAGTTGGACGGCAAGGAACCTTCGCCTGCTCAATTGCAGGATTTGATCGAGACGGCCCGTCATTCGGGAGCTAAAATCGTATTTGTTCAACAGGAGTTTGACCAAAAGAATGCAGAACTGATAGCAGAAGAGACAGGATGCAAGATCGTTCAGATCAACCCTCTTTCGTATGAATGGAAAGAGGAGATGATTCATTTGGCGAACGTATTGGCAAGTGTACAATGAAAAGACTGATCGAATTAGAGAATATAACAGCAGGTTACGACCGTAAGATCGTCCTCAAAAAGGTGTCATTGACCATTTGGGAGGATGACTTTTTAGGAATTATCGGGCCGAATGGCGGAGGAAAGACGACACTGCTCAAAGTAATATTGGGCTTGTTGCGGCCGCAAGAAGGAACAGTTCGTTTCTATCAAGACGGTCAGCCGGTCAGCGGATTGAAAATTGGCTATCTTCCGCAGATGAGCTTGATTGATCGTAAGTTTCCCATTTCGGTTCATGAGGTGATTGCCTCCGGTTTGGCATCAGAAAAACCTCGCTTCCGAAACTATCGTGCGGACCAACTGCAGCGGATTGAAGAGGTTGTTGTGCAGATGGGTTTGGAAGAGTTGCAATACCGCTCGATTGCAGAGCTTTCCGGTGGACAGCTGCAGCGCGTTCTTTTGGGGCGTTCGATTGTATCGCAGCCCCAAGTATTGATTTTGGACGAGCCGAATTCATATGTCGACAAACGGTTTGAGTCAAAATTCTACCATTTGCTGACGGAAATCAATAAGGAGAGTGCTGTTGTATTGGTGTCGCATGACATTGGAACAGTATTGTCGATGGTTAAAAATATCGCTTGTGTCAACGAAACGTTGCATTATCATCCGGGAGCTGATGTCTCAGCAGACTGGCTTGGTGAGAAGTATGCCTGTCCAATTGATTTGCTGGGGCATGGCCGCTTCCCACATCGTGTACTGAAAATTCACGACCATGAGTAGCTTGAGTACTGTTCTCGTATGGATTGGCTTGCAGGAGGCGGGTTTTATCATAGGTGTTGCTGTGATCTTGTTCGGTTGCAAGGCCGTATCTCAAAACCCATTCATCAGCAAACAGCAAAAGTTGTTGTGGATGCTTACGATTCTATTATTGAATTGGATCGGCTTGCTTTGGTATTATTATGTGTTTTATGTGAAAAACAATGAGCAATGAAAGAGAAAAAAATCATTATAACGGGCGCAAGCGGCTTCATTGGCCGTTTCTTGGTTGAGGAGGCTTTGAAGCGTGGCTACGAAGTATGGGCCGGAGTGCGTCCAACCAGCGACTTGTCTTACTTGAAACGGCCGGGCATTCATCTGCTCCATTTGGCTTATGGCAGTGAGGAGGAGATGGCAAAGCAACTGGCAGAATTGCAAGCGGCTGAGGGGACGATCAATTATGTGATCCATAATGCCGGACTAACGAAAACGTGCGACAAGTCGAAATTCTTTGAGGTAAATGCAGAGAATACGCACCGTTTCCTCAGAGCTTTGACAACAAGTTGTCGACCGGATAAATTCTTGTTGATGAGTAGCTTGAGTAGCTATGGAGTAGGTGATGAGGTAAACTACACACCGATTCGTCTCGATGCTCCACAGTTGCCGAATACGGCCTACGGAAAGAGTAAATTGAAGGCGGAAAACTATGTGAGATCTCTGCAGGCTTTCCCTTATGTAATCTTTCGCCCGACGGGTGTTTACGGTCCGGGTGAGAAAGATTATCTTATGGAGATAAAGAGTATTCAGTCAGGTTATGACTTTACGATTGGAAAAGTATCACAACGGCTTACTTTTATTTATGTCAAAGACTTGGCGCGCGTGGCTTTCGACGCATTGGAAAAAGGCAATATTCGCAACAAAGAGTACTTTATTGCGGATGGCGATGTTCATACCGGCGAGGAGTTCGCTTACATAATTCAGACAATCCTGCAGCAGAAACGGCTCTTGCGTTTGGCCATTCCCGTACCGCTCGTCTATGTGGCTTGCTGCGCTTCCGAATGGATTGGCAAAATAAGAAAGAAGCCGATGACATTGAACACAGACAAGTATCAGATCTTGAAACAACGCAATTGGGTGTGCGATGTGACACCATTGCAGCAGGATCTTGGCTTCAAGGCGGAATATAATTTGCAACGCGGTTTGGAAGAGTGTATTGCATGGTATAAACAGCATAATTGGATATAGAACATACTTTTGAGAAGCAAAGTGAAAGAAGCTGTTCGTATAACCCAAATTATTCACTATCTTTGTAATTTAGAAAAGAATAAGAAAACAGTATATGGAGAAAAAATTTAAAAGAACATTGATAACTACGGCGTTGCCGTATGCAAACGGACCGGTTCACATCGGCCATTTGGCCGGTGTTTATGTGCCGGCCGACATCTATGCACGTTATCTCCGTTTGAAAGGCGAAGAGGTCATTATGATCGGAGGTTCGGATGAGCACGGTGTGCCCATTACTATTCGTGCAAAGAAAGAGGGCATCACTCCGCAGGATGTAGTGGATCGCTATCACGGCATCATCAAGAAATCATTCGAAGAGTTCGGTATCTCGTTTGATATCTATTCCCGTACGACATCTGACATTCACCATAAATTGGCTTCTGATTTCTTCCGTACATTGTATGAAAAAGGGGAGTTTATCGAGAAGACAAGCGAACAATATTACGATGAAGAAGCTCATCAATTCTTGGCAGACCGCTACATTACAGGTACTTGTCCGCATTGCGGCAACGAAAAAGCCTACGGTGATCAGTGTGAATCGTGCGGTACGTCATTGAGTCCTACCGACTTGATCCATCCGAAATCTGCCATCAGCGGTAGTAAACCGGTGATGCGTGAGACGAAACACTGGTACTTGCCACTCGACAAGTGGGAGCCTTTTTTGCGTCAATGGATTCTGGAAGGGCACAAAGAGTGGAAGACAAACGTATATGGTCAGTGCAAGAGCTGGTTGGATATGGGCTTGCAACCCCGTGCCGTAAGCCGTGACTTGGATTGGGGTATCCCCGTGCCGGTTGAAGGTGCTGAGGGCAAAGTCCTCTATGTATGGTTTGATGCTCCGATCGGCTACATCTCCAACACCAAAGAATTACTGCCTGATACGTGGGAAACCTGGTGGAAAGATCCGGAAACTCGTTTGGTTCATTTCATCGGCAAGGACAATATCGTATTCCATTGTATCGTATTCCCGTCAATGTTGAAAGCAGAAGGGTCTTATATCCTTCCCGACAATGTGCCGGCGAATGAGTTCTTGAATTTGGAAGGAGACAAGATTTCTACCTCCCGAAACTGGGCCGTTTGGTTGAATGAATACTTGGTTGATATGCCGGGTAAGCAAGATGTCTTGCGTTATGTTTTGACGGCAAATGCTCCTGAAACAAAAGATAACGACTTTACTTGGAAGGATTTCCAAGCGCGCAATAACAACGAATTGGTGGCCATATTGGGTAACTTTGTCAATCGTGCGTTGGTATTGACTAACAAGTATTTCGACAATAAGGTGCCACAAGTCAGCGAATTGACAGACTATGACCGTCAGACGTTGAAAGACTTCGAACAGGTGAAGGAAAATGTGGAACATTATTTGGATACATTCCACTTCCGTGATGCACAACGTGAAGCTATGAATCTGGCCCGTATCGGAAACAAATATTTGGCTGATACCGAACCTTGGAAATTAGCTAAGACAGATATGAGCCGTGTGGCCACCATTTTGAATATAGCATTGCAGATAACGGCCAATTTGGCTATCGTATTCGAGCCGTTCCTGCCATTTAGCATGGTGAAATTGAACAAGATGTTGAACGTGCAACCATTGGGCTGGAGTCGTTTGGGTTCGACAGATTTGTTGCCGGCCGGTCATGAATTGGGAAAAGCCGAGCTGTTGTTTGAAAAGATGGATGACGAAGTAATCAACGCTCAGGTGGAAAAATTGTTGGCAACGAAGAAAGCCAATGAAGAAGCAAGCTACAAGGCAAAACCTATTCGTGAGAATATTGCATTCGATGACTTCGCGAAGCTGGACATCCGTGTAGGAACAGTTTTGGAATGTACGAAAGTACCAAAGGCAGACAAGTTGCTTCAATTCTTGATTGACGATGGCCTGGAGAAGCGAACAATCGTTTCAGGTATCGCTCATTATTACAAGCCGGAAGAGTTGGTTGGTAAGCAAGTTTGCTTTATTGCCAACCTTGCTCCAAGAAAATTGAAGGGCATTGTTTCTGAAGGAATGATCTTGTCTGCAGAAAACTTTGATGGGAACTTGGCTGTCATTACTCCTCAAAAAGAAGTGAAGCCGGGTAGCGAAGTAAAATAAAAAAGACAATGGATACGATCCGTATGGTAGACTTGCATCGGCAGTATGAAAGGCTTAAGCCGGAAATCGATGCAGCGATGCAAAAGGTGATAGATTCAACTGCATTTATAAACGGGCCTCAGGTGGGAAATTTTGCTTCTCATCTGTCCGAATATATGCACTCATCCCATGTCATTCCCTGTGGAAATGGTACAGATGCCCTATTGGTGGCTTTGCTTTCATTGGGACTGATGCCTGGCGATGAGGTGATTGTGCCGGCATTCAATTATGTGGCTGCAGCCGAAATGGTAGCTATGTTGGGATTGATTCCGGTATGGGTAGACGTTGATGAGCGTACATTCAACTTGAATCCGTGGCAGATAGAATCTGCTATCTCACCAAAAACGCGCGCCATAGTCGCCGTACACCTCTTCGGACAATGCTGTGATATGGAGAAAATATGCCAGATCGCAGAACAAAACCAGTTGTTTGTCATCGAAGACAATGCACAATCGTTGGGGGCAGAGCTGATCTATTCGGATGGTACTCGCAAGAAAGCAGGTACCATCGGGCAGATTGGTACTACCTCCTTCTTTCCATCCAAGCCATTGGCTTGCTTTGGTGATGGCGGAGCACTAATGATTGATGATGATCGTTTGGCGGCTCGTGCGAAGATGATAGCGAACCATGGGCAAGAGGTCAAGTATCACCATAAGCGGATCGGTTGTAATTCTCGCTTGGATACGCTGCAAGCGGCAGTGTTGGAAGTGAAGTTGCCGCATATTGATGCTTTTGCAGAGGCTCGTCGGCAGGTGGCTTTGCGTTATGATGCAGCTTTCGGCAATGACGAACGGTGGAGCATTCCCTCTCGTGCTCCTTATTCTACCCACGTTTATCACCAATATACTTTGCGTGTGGCAAAAGGGAGACGGGATGATCTTCAGCACTATTTGAAAGAGAAAGGGATTCCTTCGATGGTATATTATCCATTGCCATTGCATAAGCAGCCGGCGTTTTATGGATGGGCTCGGAATGGTTCGTCATTGAATGTGGCTGAATCGTTGGTGGATTCGGTACTCTCTCTGCCGATTCATTCAGAAATGCGAGATGAAGAGTTAGACTACGTGATTGAAACAGTTTGCAGTTATGGAAAGTAGTAACAAGAAAATTCGCTTTGCTGTCGTCGGGTGTGGCCATATTGGAAAACGCCATGCCGAGATGATTACTCGTGATCCTGATGCGGAACTCGTCGCTTTGTGTGATATTCTTCCGAAGGAACAACTGGGTATCGAAGCTTATCCCGTCACGTTCTTCTCTTCGTTGGAGCAATTACTGGCGGCCTCTCTCCAGATAGACGTCATCAACATCTGCGTTCCGAACGGACTTCATGCGGATTTAGCTATCCAAGCTATGGCAAGCGGCCATCATGTGGTTGTTGAAAAGCCGATGGCTTTGAGCCGGTATGACGCAGAAAGAGTTGTGTATTCGTCATTTCATTACCAAAAGCATGTGTTTTGTGTCATGCAGAACAGATATTCCCCCCCATCTGTCTGGATGAAAGAGATGGTAGCGTCGGGGTGTCTCGGAAAAATATATATGGTTCAGACCAACTGCTACTGGAATCGTGACCAACGCTATTACAAACCGGGGCATTGGCATGGCGATGCAAAGCTGGATGGTGGAACATTGTTCACCCAATTCTCGCATTTTATCGATATAATGTATTGGCTTTTCGGTGATATTTGTGATATAAAAGCGCGCTTTGCCGACTTCAATCATGAACAACTGACCGCTTTCGAAGATTCCGGACTGGTGACTTTCAACTTTGTCAACGGAGGAATGGGGTGTTTGAACTATTCTACCAGCGTATGGGACAAGAATTTGGAGAGTAGTTTGCTGGTGGTTGCCGAGAAAGGTAGCGTCAAAATAGGCGGACAATATATGAACGAGGTGGAATATTGTCACATTGACGGCTATGAAATGCCTGAGCTTCCGCCCACTAACCCGGGAAATGACTATGGAGCCTACAAAGGTTCAGCCCAAAATCATAACTATGTAATCCGCAATGTGGTAGAAGTTTTGCAAGGGAAGTCCGATGCTATTACAACAAATGCACTTGAAGGGTTGAAGGTGGTCGACATCATCGAACGAATATATGCCTGCAAAGAAGAAAACATAAGTCGATCCTATTAGAAAAAGCATCGGAACAACTTGCGAGTTTCTAGGCACAAAACTGCAGTTTATTCGGGAGAAAACTGAGAAAAACATTCGTTCTTTTCCTAAGAAAATGAGGTAGGTGTTTTTAGATAGTCCTTTATTGTTTTTTATGAAGACAAGAAGTAAGATAACTATTTGAAGAATAGAATTTTTTCAATATATTTGTTTCTGAAAAATTCTTAATCAAATATTTATACGATGAAACATTTAATACCTGTAAAACTACTTGCTCTTTTCTGTGCATTATTTGCACTCAGTACTGCTACAGCCTCGGCACAAACGCCGCGCGCTGAGTACCCTCGCCCACAGTTTGAACGCTCAACTTGGCAAAATCTCAACGGAACGTGGACTTATACATTCGACTTTGGGCTTAGCGGCCATGATCGAAATCTGCAAAACTCGAAAGGCTTTGATGGAAAAATAACCGTACCCTTTTGTCCGGAAAGCAAACTGAGCGGTGTGGCCTATACCGACTTCATCAATGGCATGTGGTATCAGCGTACGCTTCAGATCCCCGCCGATTGGAAAGGAAAGAATATTTTGTTGCATTTTGGTGCAGTCGATTATGAGGCAATCATCTATATTGACGGGCAAAAAGTGTTGAGACATTGTGGAAGTAGCTCTTCATTTACGGCGGACATTACCCGCTATGCTCAACCCGGGCAGACAGTGAATCTGGTGGTTGCTGTAAAGGATGATTTGCGAGGAGGAAAGCAACCGGGCGGAAAACAGAGCAACACCTACTACTCGAAAGGATGTGATTACACCCGAACAACAGGCATTTGGCAGACGGTTTGGATGGAGCCCGTTGCTCCTGAAGCATTGAAAGAGGTGGTTGCTACCCCTGACATTGATCAGAAGCAGCTTGTGATTCGTCCGGAGTTCTATGGCGAATCCATGGACAATACCCTTACCGTTAAGATGTTGGATGGCAATAAAGTGGTAGCACAAAAGAGTGTAGCGGCTTGTAATGGCTCTATTGTCGTGCTTCCGGTCAAGGATCTGAAACTGTGGAGTCCTGAGTCGCCCTTCCTTTACGACTTGACTTATACGGTAAAAGACAAGAATGGAAACGTGATTGATGAGGTCAAATCATATGCCGGTATGCGAAAAGTGCATCTGGCTAACGGCTATTTCTATTTGAACAACAAGCCCTATTACCAACGTTTGGTGCTTGATCAAGGCTTCTATCCGGATGGTATTTGGACAGCTCCGAGCGATGAGGCCCTCAAGCATGATATAGAACTGAGCAAATCGGTCGGTTTCAATGGTGCACGTCTGCATCAGAAAGTTTTTGAAGAACGCTTCCATTATTGGGCAGACAAGTTGGGATATCTCACGTGGGGCGAGTTCCCGAGCTGGGTTCTTGACGTCAACAACGACGAGGCAGCGCGCAATTTCCTCTCGGAATGGACTGAAATCGTAAAACGCGACCGTAATCATCCGGCCATTGTGACATGGACTCCGTTCAACGAAACATGGAATAGCCGAGACGGTGTATATGTTCGTCTGATGAATGACGCTTACGCATTGACCAAAGCAATGGATGCCACTCGCCCGGTTAATGATGCAAGTGGTGACGGACATGTCATGACAGATATCTGGAGTGTGCACGATTATACACGCGATTATGCAAAGTTGGTTGAAAATCACACATTTACCACAGGTGTAGAACCTTACCGCAATGAACCGAAGAAAGAGTATCTTGCGAAATACAACGGCCAGCCTTATATGGTGGATGAGTTCGGAGGTCTTCCTTGGATCAAAGAATCTGAGCGTTCTTCTTCATGGGGATATGGCTCAAACATTGATACGTTGGATGATTTCTATTCGATTCTCGAAAAGGAAATTGATGCACTTAAGGCTTGTAAACACGTTGTCGGTTTCTGTTATACACAGCTGACAGATGTCGAACAGGAGAAGAATGGTATATTTTATTACGACCGCTCAGTGAAATTTGATACGGATCGAATCCGGAAGATCTTTGAAAAGATCCCATCGTATATTGAAGATCCGCAAGATCTTGGCGATTGGAAAGCTAAATAAATAGTTCGTCTCTGACGAAAGAAGCCGATTATGCTCTGATTCATAACCGGCTTCCTTCGTTTTGATAAGGTAAACATCTCCCCTCACGGAGGAGCTTTCAGATAGAATAGTTTCGATAGGAGACAACAAAGAGAAGAAATAGTCGTATCTTTGTTCTTTTATTGGATGATTTGAAAAGGAAAGAATATGAAAATTGCAATTGTTGGAACCGGATATGTTGGGTTAGTTAGCGGTACCTGTTTCGCAGAGATGGGTACAGAAGTCTACTGTGTTGATGTAGACGCCCAAAAGATAGCCAATCTGAATCAAGGTATTTTGCCTATTTATGAACCGGGTCTGGAGGAGATGGTCCTTCGCAATAGCAAAGCCGGCCGATTGCATTTTATCACAGATCTTTCTACTTGCCTGAATGAGGTCGAGGTCGTTTTCAGTGCTGTCGGGACTCCTTCCGATGAAGACGGCAGTGCCGATTTGAAATATGTATTGGCTGTGGCTCATACCGTAGGAAAATACATGAATAAGTACTTGACATTGGTGACGAAAAGCACAGTGCCCGTAGGAACAGCCCAATTGGTTCGCCATGCTATTCAGGAGGAGTTGGACAAACGGCATTCGGATTTGACTTTCGATGTTGCGTCCAATCCTGAATTTTTGAAAGAAGGAGCAGCAGTAAAAGACTTTTTGAGTCCGGATAGAATTGTGGTAGGAGTAGAGTCAGATCGTTCACGAGAGTTGATGACCCGCCTCTATCGTCCGTTCCTTCTTAATAATTTCCGGGTTATTTTTATGGATGTTCCCTCTGCAGAGATGACAAAATATGCAGCCAATGCCATGTTGGCTACCCGTATCAGTTTCATGAACGACATTGCCAACCTCTGTGAAATTGTTGGGGCAGACGTCAATATGGTGCGAAAAGGTATTGGCACGGATGTGCGTATTGGCCACCGTTTCCTATATGCAGGTTGTGGTTATGGCGGATCCTGCTTCCCCAAAGATGTAAAGGCTTTGGTGAAGACTGCGGCCGATCATGGCTATCCGATGAAAATATTGCAGGCTGTGGAAGAGGTGAATGAAGCACAGAAGTCGGTGTTATACAAGAAACTTGAGAATCATTTCCATGGCGATTTGAAAGGAAAGCGAATCGCTATTTGGGGACTTGCTTTTAAACCGGAAACGGACGATATGCGCGAGGCTCCTTCGTTGGTGATAATCCGTAAACTTATGGAGGCCGGTTGTCAGGTCTCAGCTTATGATCCGGTAGCTATGCCGGAATCTCGTCGCCGTATTGGCGAAGTTATCCGCTATGCGAAAGATATTTACGACGCAGTGGTCGATGCCGATGCCTTGTTGTTGATCACCGAATGGAAAGAATTTCGCATGCCATCTTGGACAGCTATCAAGAAATTGATGGCCAATCCGTTAGTGATTGATGGACGTAATATCTATGATCCGTCAGAGATGCAGGAATATGGATTCGAATATCATTGCATCGGGCGGTAATTATGGCAGAAGAGTCGTTGAAGCAGAAGACAGCAAAAGGGCTGTTTTGGGGATTGGTCAATAATGGTACTCAGCAGTTTTTGAATTTAGTATTTGGCATTTTCTTGTCTCGCTTGCTGACTCCTGCTGATTATGGCATGGTGGGGATGTTGTCTATCTTCTCCTTAGTCGCGGCCTCTTTGCAAGAGAGTGGATTTACGGCAGCATTGGCCAATAAAAAAGATGTGCAAGATGCAGACTACAATGCGGTATTCTGGTTCTCTGTTTCAGTCAGTTTTTCATTGTATTGGATACTGTTTTTTTTAGCGCCGCTGATTGCAGACTTCTATCATAAGCCGGAATTGATCTCTCTCTCCCGATATGCTTTCTTGAGTTTCTTGATTTCAAGTTTAGGAACAGCTCCAAGTGCTTATCTGTTCAAGAACATGTTGGTGAAACAGAAGGCGAAAGCTTCCATTATAGGACTCTTTCTCTCAGGAATTGTGGGTGTTACAATGGCCTACTTCGGGTTCTCATATTGGGGCATTGCTACACAAAGTTTGGTGTATATAGCAGTCATGACGACTTATATATGGATGGCTTGTCCCTGGCGTCCTTCGTTTCGGATTGATTTCTCTCCATTGAAAGGTATGATAGCCTTCAGTAGCAAGTTGCTATTCACCAATATTTGCAATCACATCAACAACAATTTGTTTTCTGTCATATTAGGCCGATTCTATTCTGAGCGGGAAGTGGGACAATACAATCAGGCCAATAAGTGGAATTACATGGGACATTCGCTGATATCAGGCATGGTCAGTAGTGTCGCACAACCTGTTTTTGCCCAAATCGGAGAAGATACGGAACGGCAGATCCGTGCTTTTCGCAAGATGCTCCGCTTCACTTCTTTCATAGCATTCCCGGCTATGTTAGGACTCTCCTTGGTCGCTCCTGAATTGATCACCATCGCTATTACTGACAAATGGATTGTCAGTGCGCATTTGCTCCAACTTTTGGCTGTTTATGGAGCCTTTGTTCCAATCGTTTCCCTTTATACGCAAATGTTGATCAGCAAAGGAAAATCGAATATCTACATGTGGAACACGGTCATATTGGGGATTCTCCAGTTGTTGTTGCTTCTTTTGTTGCATCCTTATGGAGTTTTTGTTATGGTCGCCGTTTATGTTGGTGTAAACATTGCCTGGCTCTTGATATGGCATTACTTTGTTTGGCGAGAGATTCCCATTTCTCTATTATCAGCGTTGAAAGATATTTTGCCATTTGCCGGAATATCTTGTTTAGTTATGCTCATTACTTTCTTCGCTACCGTTTCTATCCAGAATATTTATTGCCTGATTTTAGCTAAAATAATGATGGCAGCTTCCCTTTATACGCTTATCATGTGGCTATCCGGATCGAAGACTTTTCGTGAGTGTTTGGGCTATATGAGAGAGAAGATAAAGAAGAGGTAAAAATGGCAATACATTAACTGTGAAAAAGCTCGGGAGCATTTATAGAAAAGCTCCGCATGATTTAATAAAAACATGCGGAGCTTTTTTGTGAATGTTCGGCACCTAATTTATTAGTGGACGAATCCTTCGTTTATTCTTTATTTGATGTTGTCCACCCAACGGAATAGGCGATTCCATCGGATCTTTCCATCTGTCCAAGAACGGTCTTTATCTAATGAAAGCCAGATCATGATCGGTTTCCCGACCACATGGTCTTCCGGTACAAAACCCCACGAACGACTGTCTGCACTGTTGTGACGGTTATCGCCCATCATCCAATAGTAATTGTATTTGAATGTGTAAGTGGTTGCTTTTTCACCGTTGATATAGATGGCTCCATCTTTTTGTTCCAATTCGTTGTTCTCGTAATTTTTGATACAACGATGGTACAATGCGATGTTTTCAGGAGTTAATTGAATAGTCTCCCCTCGTTTCGGTATCCAAATCGGTCCATAATTGTCGCGAGTCCAACCATTGTCATAATCGACTGGGTAGTACATTGTGCCGGCCAAAACATCAGGTTCAATGATTACTTTTTTGACATTTGGTAGTTTCTTTACCTGGGCTAGTACTTCTTGTGTCATAGGAAAATGATAAACAATGTTGTAGTTGCCCGAAGCATTCGGCTCAAAACCCAAGAATGCAAGTGTTCGTTCGTCTGCAATGGCGCAGGATTGTCCATATGGCATGTAATCGTCGCGACTGATACCCCACTTGCGGAACATAGCTTCTGTAAATGGTGTCTCAGTTTCTACGAAATAGTTGTATTGCAAGTTTTTGGGGTTAACGGCCTCTTTCCCGTTAATGTAGACTTGATTGTTGCGGACAGCCAGAGAATCGCCCGGCATTCCGATACAACGTTTTACATAATTCTCCCGTTTGTCGACGGGACGATAGATGATATCACCGAATGTTTGTTTGTTCATCTTGATGGCTTCCCGCCCATAAGAAGCCACGGACGTATAATAGTCCGGGTTTTGCACCAATGTAGCAATGGTATCTCCGGCCGGAAAATTGAAGACAACAATGTCATTCCGTTGCACTTCGCCCAATCCTTTTACACGTTTGTAACCCCATTCCGGCCAATCCAAATAGGATTTGCAGTTGAATATGGGCAATGTGTTCTGCACCAATGGGAACGAGATAGGGGTGTTTGGTACACGGGGTCCGTAGCTCAATTTGCTGACGAACAGATAATCACCTACCATCAACGATTTCTCCAATGAGGAGCTTGGAATCTGATAGTTTTGAAAGATGAACAGATTGATGAAATAGACAGCTACCAAAGCCACTACAATGTCATCTATCCATCCAAGAATTCCTCTTAAACGTGGATTTTTAGTCTCTTTCCAGGCACCCCAAGGAATGAATTTTGTCAAATAGATATCGACCAAAACGATGACACCCAGCACAAGCCATCCGTTTTGCATCCATAAGCAAAACAGAAGGTAAAGCAGTGTGACCACGCTGAATTTGATCCATTGTTTTTTTGCTATCGGTTTCATGGGTGAATTTTTAGAAGTGGAACAAATCATTCATGCCTAAGAAACCTTTTTTACCTGCTGTAAACTCAGCGGCAATAACAGCTCCTAAAGCAAATCCTGCTCGACTTTTGGCATCATGCTTGATACTGATTGTGTCGGCATCCGATTCATAGATGATCTCATGTATACCGGGAACTTCCCCTTCACGGATAGCATGGATGGGCAGATCTGCAGCGGATTCGGCTGTTTCCAAGGTCCAACGTGATTTGCGGTCGATGTTTTCCACAATTCCTTCAGCCAAAGTGATGGCAGTTCCACTCGGGGCATCCAATTTGTGGATGTGGTGTGTCTCTGTCATTCTTACATCATAAGAAGGAAAGTTGTTCATGATTTTTGCCAGATATTTGTTGACGGCAAAGAAAATGTTGACACCTACACTGAAGTTGGAGGCATAGAAGAAGGTTTTTCCATCCTCCTTACACATCCGTTTGATCTCGTCCAAATGCTCCAACCAGCCTGTTGTGCCCGATACAACCGATACTCCGGCAGCAAAACATTTCATGTAATTATCAAAAGCAGTGGCCGGAGTCGTAAATTCTATAGCCACTTCTGCACTTTTAAATGCAGCTGATTCAAAATCTTGTGGATTGTTTATGTCAATGATAGAGACTATTTCATGGCCTCTGCTGCGGGCAATTTGTTCGATGGTCTTGCCCATTTTTCCATATCCGACAAGTGCAATTTTCATATGAATTCTCCTTTTTATCTGATTTCTAACCGCAAACATACAAAAAAAGCAAGATTGCCGCAACGGTCGGCTCTATATTCGAGGGCAAAGAGTTGAAATTTTTCAGAATTAATTTTTAGATGAATGGGAAAACTTTTTTCAATCTATCATTATTATGTGTACTTTTGCGCACCAAAATATAAAAGCAATGAATATTACTGATTTGTACGAACTCTTTATCCATCATCGTCAGGTATCAATTGATAGTCGGAATTGTCCGATAGATTCTTTGTTTTTCGCCCTTAAGGGAGAGCGTTTTGACGGGAACAAGTTTGCGGAAAACGCTTTGGCCAGCGGTGCTGCTTATGCTATCGTTGACAATCCTGAGTATGCAACGTCGGATCGGACAATCCTCGTAGACGATAGTTTGAAGGCATTGCAACAGTTAGCACATCGGCATAGAAAGGCGATGGGAACGCCGATCATTGGAGTTACGGGAACAAACGGAAAGACTACGACCAAGGAACTCTTGGCTGCCGTCCTTTCTTCCAAATATAATGTTTTGGCTACACAAGGAAATTTGAACAACCAGATAGGTGTTCCGCTGACATTGCTGCAACTGACAATCGACCATGAAATGGCAGTTGTAGAAATGGGGGCCAGTCATCCTGGTGACATCAAGGAGTTGGTTGAGATAGTTGCTCCCAACTATGGCCTGATAACCAATGTCGGAACAGCTCACTTACAGGGATTTGGTTCGTTTGAAGGCGTATTGAAAACAAAAGGAGAACTCTACGATTATCTTCGTCATACGCATGGAACAGTATTTGTCAAGAAAGAAAATAAAGAGTTGCAGCGGATCGCCAATGGTTTGGATCAGGTGACTTATGGCGAATCGGATGGTGCTTTTGCTGTGGGACATGTTGTCAGTTGTGATCCATATCTGGTGTTCGATTGGAAACAGCAAGGAAAGGTCCATACAGTTGAGACACACTTGATCGGAGATTATAATTTGGATAACGTACTGGCAGCCGTTACCGTTGGGCGTTATTTCAAGATCCCTGCAGAGCGAATCAGTCGGGCCATTGCCGCCTATGAACCAAGCAACCATCGCTCTCAGTTGAAGAAAACGGCCGACAATGAGGTGATTATTGATGCGTATAATGCCAATCCGACCAGTATGCGAGCTGCTATTTCCAATTTATCGGCCATGAAATCAGCTTCGAAAGCTGTTATTTTAGGAGATATGCGTGAGCTGGGGCCGACGAGCGATTTGCTTCATCAGGAAATAGTGGGACTATTACAACAAAATAAATTCGACAAAGTATTGCTTTGTGGTGAACATTTCAAGAAAACAGCAGGTGACTATCAGGCTTTTGCGACAACAGATGAGCTAAGAGAATATCTCGAAAAACATCCATTGAAGGGGTATCTGATCCTTTTGAAAGGTTCTCATAGTATGTCACTCGAGAAAGTGGTGGATTTGCTGTAAATTTTTGTATCTTTGCTTTCTGAACAATCGTGAAGGTCCGTTGAGGTTTCAGCCAAAGGGAATGTGAACTGTCTGAAATCTTATGAAGAACTTCAAAAGAAATCATTGAAAACGTATGGAAAACGAATTTCTCCAAACAGAAGAGGCTATCGTAGCCATGTTGAAAACCGTTTACGACCCTGAAATACCGGTCAACGTATACGATTTAGGCTTGATATACAAGATTGATGTGGACGACGAGGGGAACGTCAACATTGATATGACATTGACTGCGCCCAATTGTCCGGCTTCCGATTTCTTGTTGGAAGATATTCGTATGAAAGTAGGGTCGATTGATGGCATCAAGAACGTTGAAGTCAACTTGGTGTTTGAACCGGAATGGGACAAAGAAATGATGTCTGAAGAGGCAAAATTGGAATTAGGTTTCTTGTAGTCATGGCCGAGCGTACCAAGATATACTTTGCTTCAGACGCCCATTTGGGAGCTCGTTTTCATAAAGACTCGATAGCCATTGAGCGTAAACTGGTTCGTTGGTTGGATCAGATCAAAGTCGATGCGAAAGCTCTTTGGCTTTTGGGCGATATGTTCGACTATTGGTATGAATATAAGTATGTTGTACCCAAAGGATTCACTCGCTTTTTAGGAAAATTGGCCGAGTTGTCGGATGCAGGAATTGAGATTCATATCTTCATCGGCAACCATGATGTATGGATGTTTGATTATCTCCCCAAGGAAATAGGGGCGGTTATTCATCGGGAACCGTTGACGATTGATTTGATGGGGAAACGTTTTTTCTTGGCACATGGCGATGAGGTTGACAACCGGAGTCGAATGTTTCAAATGATTCGTTGGATTTTTCGTAATCGTGTTTGCCAAATTTTGTATAGTGCCATTCATCCGCGTTGGACTTTTGGTTTTGCTATGGGGTGGTCGTTGAGCAGTCGGAAGAAAGGCTTGAAGAAATATGAAGAGGTGGTTTACCAAGGCGAGAACAATGAATACCTTGTACAATTCGCCAAATCGTACATGTTGGAGCATCCGGACATTAACTTTTTCATTTTTGGTCATCGACATATTATGTTAGACTTGATGTTGTCTCGCTCATGCCGTATGTTGATTGCTGGCGATTGGATGCAATACTTTTCCTATATCGTTTGGGATGGAGACTATTTGTATATGGATCAGTTTGAACAAGAAGATTAACGAATTTTTCCTTCATCCATATAACTATAATATCGTTTGTCAGTTATGATCAAATGGTCCAATAACCTAATATTCAAAATACTGGTAGCTTCTTGAATACGTTTCGTAAGTTCATTGTCTGCCTTGCTGGGTCGTAGATTTCCGGAGGGATGATTATGGCAGAGAACTAAACCTGATGCAAGGACAGACAACGCTTTCTTTAAAATTAGTCGGATATCAACCGTCGTTTCTGAGATACCGCCCTGGCTGATACGTTGCTTGTCTATCACTTGGTTGGCATGGTTTACGCAAGCAATCCACAATTCCTCATGTGGAAGGTCGATAAGATGTGGCTGGAACAGATCGTATACGTCTTGACTGGTACGGATGGTGTTCCGTTGAAGGGAATCTGTGGCGGCCCTTCGCTTTCCCAACTCTATGGCGGCTTGTATGGTAACACCTTTGGCGATACCTACTCCTTTAAAGTTGCTGATCAAGTCTTGCAATGAGAGTTTGGCCAGCTCGTTGAGATTGTTATTGACTGATAGCAAGATTCGTTGTGAGAGTTGGATGGCGCTTTCATTTCCATTTCCGGAGCCTAATAGGATGGCTAATAACTCGGCATTGCTCAATGCCGCGATCCCTTTTTGAACGGCTTTCTCCCGTGGGCGGTCATCTTCTGCCCATTCTTTGATGGATAGTTTTTGTTTCATAGTCAATGTTTTTGTAAAAATACACGTATTGTTTGCCAATAATATGTGTATTAATAATGGTAGATATAAGCGTTATTTGTCATTCTTCTTTCTGTCGTTTTCAAGGACGAACAGAGAGAAAAAAAAGAGAATACACGTGAGGGTATATTCTCTTTTTATGAAGTTGGACTTAAATCTTAACGAACACGGCCAACATATGAGCCGTCTTGTGTATTGATTTCGATGATTTCTCCTTCGTTGATGAACAACGGAACACGAACTTCTGCACCTGTTTCAACAGTAGCAGGCTTCAATGTGTTTGTAGCAGTGTCACCTTTGATTCCCGGTTCAGTATAGGTAACAGTCAATTGAACTTTAACAGGCATGTCAGCGAACAAGATAGTTTCAGTTGAAGCATCCGAAACAACGTCAACCACTTCGCCTTCTTTCATGAAATCAACTCCGTTGATCAGCTCTTTCTCGATGATGACATCTTCAAATGTTTCTTGATTCATGAAATGGAAATGCTCGCCTTCGCTGTAAGTGTATTGATAAGGACGACGTTCTACTCGTACATCTTCCAATTTTTCACCGATGTTGAAACGGCGCTCAATAACACCTCCTTTTACAACATCCTTTAATGTTGTACGCATGATAGTGTTACCTTTTCCCGGCTTAACATGCAAGAAATCTACACAAAAATAAAGTTTTCCGTCCAAACGGATACAAGTACCTTTTTTAATGTCTTGAGAGTTGATCATATTGTTTTTTATTTATAAATTATTCGTGAGTGTTGAATTTTTTGCAAAAATACGATTTTCCGCTCAAAGTACAATGATTTTGAAAAAAATATGAAGAGTGTATGCTGATTTATTCGCATATTTGTAATTGGTTTTTTTAAGCAATTTTGAGCAATATGGCGAATGTGGCAATGATAACAACAGGCTATTTTTATGCGGATGGTGGAGCAATGTTCGGTGCCATACCCAAGAGTGCCTGGAATAGGAAATATCCTTCGGATGAGAGCAATGGATGTGTGCTCTCCATGCAGTCTCTGCTCATAACAACTTCGTGCGGACGAAAAATACTTGTTGATACCGGGGCCGGTTTCAAGCATTTGAAACAGTTGGCCTATTATCGTTTTTTCGGGTTGAAAGATCTATGTGAAGAACTCCAACAGCGATATGTTTCACCTGATGAAATAACGGATGTTGTTTTGACCCACCTTCATTTCGATCATTGTGGTTATTGCACTTACAACGAATCGGGTGAATGGAAATTGACATTTCCTAATGCTACGCATTGGGTAAGCCAACGCCAATGGGAGAACTACTGCCGGCCTAATGCTCTGGAGGAGGAATCGTTTTTTGCAGAAGACATGGGTCCTGTTGAACAACAAGGAAAGCTTCGGCTACTTCATGCCGATGAACAGCTGACGGATGAAGTACGTCTTTCTATTTTCGATGGACATACCCCCGGGCAGATCGTGCCTTATATTCAAACGGTGGGAGAAACTGTCGTTTTTGCCGGGGATGTTATCCCTCTGATTGCCTCTGTTTCACCTACTTGGATATCAGCTTATGATATAGAGCCTTTGCGTTCCTATGAATCTAAGGTACATTTATTGGAGCAAGCTGTGAAAGAAAAACAGCGGATTGTCTATTGTCATGACGCATATAGTAGTTCTTCGTTGGTGCAAAAGACGGAAAGCGGTCTTTTCTTGCCCGTTAGAAGCTCAATAGTGAAGCATTTTTTGTAAGTTTGTGGCGAATTTTGAAACGAAAAATGAAGGATAATAAGATGACACTAAATATTAAGGGGAACTTGTTTTCATTGGATCGTCCGGTTGTAATGGGGATCTTGAACATCACTCCCGACTCGTTTTATGCGGGAAGTCGGAAGCAGACGGAAGCAGAGATCATTGCCCGTATCGAAACCATATTGGAAGAGGGGGGGAGTATGATAGATATCGGAGGCTATTCTTCTCGGCCCGATGCAGCAGAAGTGTCGGAGCAAGAGGAGAAGGAGCGTTTGAAAATGGCGCTGAAATTGCTGCAGCGAGACTATCCCGATGTGGTCGTATCGGTCGATACTTTCCGTGCATCAGTGGCTCGTTTTGCCGTAGAAGAATATGGAGCTGCTATTATCAATGATATTTCAGGCGGACAATTGGACGAAAATATGTTTTCGACAGTGGCTTCCCTAAAGGTACCTTACATTTTGATGCACATGCGAGGAACACCACAGACGATGCAGCAATGTACGGATTATGAGCATTTGACCGCTGATATTTTGAAATATTTTGCTGAAAAGTTGGAGACTCTCTATCAGATGGGGGTAAATGATGTGATTGTTGATCCTGGATTTGGATTCAGTAAAACGTTGGAACAGAATTACGAACTGATGAGCCATTTGTCAGATTTTCGTGTCTTTGGACTTCCGTTATTGGTGGGAATTTCCAGAAAGAGTATGATCTATAAGTTATTGGGCGGTACGCCAATGGATTGTTTGAACGGAACGACCGTGTTAAATACTTATGCTTTGCTGAACGGGGCCCATATTCTCCGTGTACATGATGTACGTGCAGCCGTTGAAGCAGTAAAGATTGTCAGTCAAATAAATAATAAGAAATAATAGAGCACAACTATGTGGTTGCATTTTGGAATTAAGGATTTCATCGATGTTTTGTTGGTCGCATTTTTTCTTTATCAGACATATAAACTGATGAAGAACTCCGGTACATTGGCTATTTTCAGTGGAGTTGTGACTTTTGTTATCGTATGGATATTGGTGTCGCAAATATTAGAGATGCGACTCATGGGTGCTATCTTGGATAAGATGATCAATGTAGGTGTCTTAGTTTTGATTATTTTGTTTCAAGATGATATCCGTCGTTTCCTTGTGGCGTTCGGATCGCACAAAGGATGGAAATTCTTGACGAAATTGTTCAGCAAGCATAATGCCGGAGGAGACTCAGAGCAACGGTTCATTGCGCCGGTTGTTTTGGCTTGCATGAATATGGCAAAAAAATATACGGGAGCATTGATTTGTGTGGAGCGTGACATCGACTTGACCCCATTCGAGCATACGGGCGAAATGTTCAATGCTGATGTGAATGCCCGCTTGATTGAGAACATTTTCTTTAAGAACAGTCCGCTGCATGATGGCGCTATGATTATTTCCAAAAACAAGATTCGTGCCGCCGGTTGTATATTACCGGTTGCACAGGTGGCTAATTTGCCGAAAGAGATGGGCTTGCGCCACCGCTCTGGTTTGGGTATGTCGTTGGAAACAGATGCAATTGTGATTATTGTATCAGAGGAACGAGGGGAAATTTCAGTAGCCCATTGTGGCAACATCAGCGTCAATGTCTCAGCAGAAGAGCTGCAACAGATTCTTTCTGGGGAAAGAGCCGTAACGAATTATTGTTAAATGTTCTGAAGATGGGCGATGTTTCCGAAGAAAAATTACTCTTTTGCCAACTCAATATGGCAAATATGCCTATCTTTGTGACAGAATGAACACAAATTAATCAACATAAAAATATTAAAACTTCCGTTATGGACTTAATGCAAGGAATTATTGCGCGCGCGAAAGCAAACAAGCAGCGCATTGTTCTTCCTGAAGGTACTGAAGAAAGAACATTGAAGGCAGCAGATCATTTGATCGCAGATGGTGTTGCAGATATCATATTGATTGGTAATCCTGCAGAAATCAATAAATTGGCTGCTGATTTTGGTTTGACTCATATCTCCTCTGCCAAGATTATCGACCCGAAAGATCATGAAAAGAAAGCTGCTTATATTGATTTGTTGGTGCAACTTCGTCAGAAGAAAGGAATGACCCCGGAGAAGGCGGCCGTATTGGTGGAAGATCCGTTGTATTTGGCTTGTTTGATGATCAAGTCGGGCGATGCAGATGGTGAAATTGCAGGGGCTCAGAATACGACAGGAAACGTATTGCGTCCGGCATTGCAGATTATTAAGACTGCTCCGGGAATGAGCTGTGTATCTGGTGCTTTCTTGATGTTTACAAAGACTCCTCAGTATGGTGAAGATGGCCTTTTGATTTTTGCTGATTGTGCCGTAATGCCGAACCCTAATGCGCAGGAATTGGCAAGTATTGCAGTAGCAACTGCTCAGACTGCCCGTTATATCGCTGATATTGAGCCTCGCGTAGCAATGTTGAGCTTCTCGACTAAGGGCAGTGCTTCTCATGAAATGGTTGACAAAGTAACAGAAGCCACTCGTTTGGCCAAAGAAATGGCTCCGGAGTTGAAGATTGATGGTGAATTGCAATCCGATGCTGCATTGGTTGAAACGGTAGCTAAGCAGAAAGCACCGGGTAGTGAGATCGCAGGAAAGGCGAATGTATTGGTATTCCCGACATTGGAAGTTGGAAATATTGCTTACAAATTGGTTCAACGTTTGGGTGGAGCAGAAGCAATAGGCCCGATTTTGCAGGGTATGGCTGCTCCGGTCAATGATTTGTCTCGTGGATGCTCTGTTGATGACGTTTACAAGATGGTAGCCATTGCTTGTAACCAAGCTATCGCAGCCAAAGCAACAAAATAATACGACGTGAAAACTTTATAAACAGAAAGATATGAAGATTTTGGTTTTGAACTGTGGTAGTAGTTCCATTAAATATAAACTGTTCGACATGGCAACTGAGACTGTCATGGCGCAAGGTGGAATTGAAAAGATCGGATTGCCAGGTGCATTCTTGAAATTGACAGACAAAAACGGCAAAAAAGTCGTTTTGGAAAAGGATATTCCGGAGCATCAAGCAGGTATTCAATTTATATTGAGCGTATTGACGGATGATACTTATGGTTGCATCAAGGACTATAAAGAAATTGATGCTGTAGGTCATCGCGTAGTACATGGAGGAGAAAAGTTTGCATCAAGCGTATTGTTGACAGAAGAGGTATTGGACAAAGTACGTGAATGCTCAGATTTGGCTCCGTTGCACAACCCCGCAAACTTGAAAGGTATTGCAGCTATGGAAGCTCTGATCCCGGGTATCCCTCAGGTAGGAGTGTTCGATACTGCGTTCCATCAGACGATGCCGGCTAAGGCTTATATGTATGGTTTGCCATACGAATATTACACCAAATATGGTGTTCGTCGTTATGGTTTCCACGGGACAAGCCATCGTTATGTTTCTCGTCGTGCTTGCGAAATTTTGGGAGTCAAGTATGAAGACCAAAAGATCATTACGGCTCACATCGGAAATGGTGGCTCTATTGCTGCCGTCATGAATGGCAAATGCGTGGATACGACTATGGGTCTCACTCCTACGGAAGGCTTGTTGATGGGTACTCGTTGCGGGGATATTGATGCAGGGGCTATTCCTTTCATTATGGAAAAGGAGAATCTCTCAGCAAAGGATCTCTCTACTTTGATCAATAAAAAGAGCGGTGTTGCCGGCCTTTCTGAAATCTCATCCGATATGCGCGAGATCGAAGCCGCTGTAGCCGCCGGTAATGAGCGCGCCATTATGACATTGGATGTCTATAACTATCGCATCAAGAAGTATATTGGTGCTTATGCAGCTGCCATGAATGGTTGTGATATTTTGGTTTGGACAGGTGGTGTTGGAGAAAACCAATGGGAAACACGCCGCGTAGTCTGCCAGGATATGGAGTACATGGGCATGAAGATCGATGTAGAAAAGAACAATGGAATGCGTGGTGAGGAGATGGTGATCAGTACTCCTGACAGTAAAGTGACGATTATCGTTGTTCCTACAGACGAAGAATACATGATTGCCTCTGATACAATGGATATTCTGAAAAAATAATAATCATCAATTATTAATCCATTCTTCACAGCTTACACAAAACATTATAGAAGAATGTTTAGGCGGTCTTGACATCGGTTAGGACCGCCTTTTTTCTTTTCATATTTTCATGGGGTATTTTTTAAAAAAAGCTCCCGAACATTTTTTAAAAGCTCGGCATTATTTTCAGAAATGTTCGGTATCATTTTTTTTGCCTGTATGCTGTACGAGAAAATAAATGTTCTTTCTTCAGAAGAATATGGGTGTGTTTGTATGTTTGTTATCCGCTTCGCTTTCTGCTGGAAAAAGAACAAGTATTTGAAATCTAAAAGAAAAAGTTGTATCTTTACGGAAAGAAAAGAATCAATTATTTCAATTTATGTTTACCATTAAAACAGCAAGAATAGAAGATTGTCAGCTGATTCATGATCTGGCATGGAAAATCTTTCCGGAAACATACAAAGATATCTTGACAAAAGAGCAAAACGACTACATGATGGAATGGATGTACTCTATCGAAAACCTTCAAAAACAGATGAAGGAGGAGGGACATGTTTACCTATTGGCTAACGATGGAGAGCAGACGGTCGGTTATGTTTCCGTCCAACCTCAAGGTGAAAATCTTTATCATCTGCAGAAAATTTATGTCTTACCCGAATGCCAAGGGACTCATTGCGGAAGCTTCTTGTTTCGCGAAGCCGTAAAATATATCAAAAGTGTGCATCCGGAGCCGTGCTTGATGGAGCTTAACGTCAATCGTTACAACAAGGCTCTGCATTTTTACGAACATATGGGTATGAGAAAATTACGTGAAGGCGATTTCCCTATCGGCAATGGGTTCTATATGAATGATTATATCATGGGGCTTGATATTTGATGAATGAAGTTAGGTTTAGGTTATGAATTTAAAAGCAAAAAGATAAAACTATGATAAGAAAACTAGGCTGGTTAAGCCTTTTCGTCTTGATAGTTGCCGGTATACAAGCGCAGAAGAAGAATTTCACCTATAAATTCTATGGGCAAGTGCGAGGCGATCTTTTCTATAACTCCCGTGCAAGCAACGAGAATGTAGACGGATTGTTTTACTTATACCCCAAGGATCATTCGTATGATGCGGATGGAAAAGATTTGAATGCTCAAGCAAATGGAAGTTTTTATGTACTCTACACTCGGTTGGGTACTGATTTGACGGGACCTTCGGTCGGTAAATTCAAAACTTCTGCCAAGATCGAGACAGACTTTCGAGGATCGGGTTCGTCATTTGCCATGTTGCGTATTCGACATGCTTATGTACAATTGGCCAATGAGCATTCATCCTTCTTGATTGGGCAGACATGGCATCCGTTCAAAGGCGATGTGTTCCCAGAGATGTTGAACTTAAGTACGGGAGCTCCCTTCAATGCTTTCAGCCGTGCGCCGCAGATCCGCTATCGCTATAAATTAGACGGATGGCAACTGACCGGGTCAGCTCTTTGGCAATTACAATATCTTTCGGCCGGGCCATCGGGGAAAAGTGAATCGTATATGAAGAATAGCGGTATCCCTGAGTTCCATGTGGGGGTTGACTATAACAAAGGAAGATTCCAATGGGGCGCAGGAGCTTTGCTGCTTTCTTTGACACCTCGGACACAAAACACAATAGATGGGAAAGTGTATAAACTGAATGAGCGCATCACTACCCTAAGCTTCGAGGCGCATGCTCTCTACAAAAATAAGGATTGGAAGGTAGCAGCCAAGAGTACATTGGGGTCAAACATGACGCACATCAGTATGTTGGGTGGGTATGGCGTGACGACTATTGACAGTCACAATGGCGAGCAACAGTATACCCCCTTCCGAGTGTCGACTACTTGGTTGAATATAGTGCACGGCAACCGCTGGAAAGAGGGGCTCTTCGTTGGTTATTTGAAAAATTTAGGAACAGCGAAAGACATCATCAATCAATACGGTGTCGGGTTGGATGTTGGGCAGTTGGCAGCTGTCAATGCTCAAATTTCTTACAACTTGCCGCATTGGAAGTTGGGCATTGAATACAATCCAGCGATTGCTTGGTATGGTTCAAGTGATAATCGAGGGAAGATTCATGATACCCATAGCGTAGTGAATCACCGTGTTTTATGGGCGATGCTATATATGTTTTAATATGAAAAGGATAGTGATCATCGGAGCAAATGGGTTTGTCGGGCGAAGAATATTGACGCATCTTTGCTCAACAAACGAGTATGATGTAACGGCTGTTTCCCTTCATCCCGATATCCGTCCGATCGGTGGGTATCGGTTTGTGGAAGCGGATATAAAAAATACCCGGCAGATGAGTGAGCTCTTCGCCACTATCCAACCGGAAGTTGTTGTCAATTGCTCGGCCTTGTCGGTTCCCGACTATTGCGAACAGCATCCGGCCGAGGCGAAAGCGATGAATGTTGAAGCCGTCCGTCAGCTGGCTCTCCTTTGTAAAGAGAAGAAAACACGCTTGATTCATCTCTCAACCGATTACGTTTTTGAAGGAAAAGAAAACAAGTTGCATACCGAAGATGATGAAACACATCCGCTGAATTGTTATGGTATCAGTAAGTTGGAGGGGGAAAAGGTCGTGACCTCGCTGATGACAGACTATGCTATTGTCCGGGTGGTCGTTGTCTATGGAAAACCAATAGACGGACAACACGGAAATATTTGTCAGCTGGTCAAGAACCGTCTGACAGCCAATCAGGAGGTTCGGGTAGTTTCCGACCAATGGCGCACTCCTACGTGGGTGGGTGATGTGGCTATCGGAGTGGAAAAACTTGTCCAAACCTCTTGCTCCGGTATATATCATATTTGCGGAGAGGAGTACCTCTCTATAGCAGATCTTGCTTATCGCTTGGCAGATCTTTTCCATTTGGACCGTTCATTGATTCATCCTGTTACGACAGAAGAGATGAAAGAACCAACTCCTCGGCCGCGTTTCAGTGGATTAAGTATCCGAAAAGCAAAGCAAGAATTAGGATATCAACCACATACTTTAGAAGATGTTTTCATGGAAATGATTTGATTTCCAATATATTTTCGATATGTTATGTCATGCTAATTGAAAAGTAATATGAAGAATAATGTGAAAAATAATGATTGGAAAAGTCGTTTGGGTGTACTCTATTCAACCAATCCTGACTTTCAATATGAAACAGACGAGGAGCCGGAAGTTGATACCTTGCCCAAAGCAAAGCAAAAATTGTATATTGCTCTGGACAAGCGCAATAGAGGAGGGAAAATGGTGACCCTCATCACGGGATTTCAAGGAACGGCCGCAGACCTGAAGGAGTTGGAAAAACTGCTGAAGGTGAAGTGTGGTGTCGGCGGTTCATCTAAAGACGGCGAGATCATCATTCAAGGCGATTTCCGTCAAAAGATTGCAGAAATATTACAAACTGAGGGCTATCGTAAGCCCATAATCAAATAGAAAGTCGTGTTATCCATCTATAGAGCATCTGCAGGAGCTGGCAAAACGCACCGCTTGACGGGAGAGTATTTGCAATTGTTATTCAGTCAGAAAGACGCTTTTCGGACAATTTTGGCCGTGACGTTCACTAACAAAGCGACCGAAGAAATGAAAAGTAGAATCGTGGAAGAGTTGTTCCGTTTGGCCACTAATGAATCTTCTGATTATTTGTCGCTTCTGATGAAACGATACCATCTGACAGAGGAGCAAGTACGCACGAATGCTCAAGAGGTATTGATAGAAATTCTTCACGACTACTCGGCTTTCAATGTCAGTACGATCGACCGCTTTTTCCAACAAACAATGCGGGCTTTTACTCGTGAAATAGGTGTGCAAGGAGGTTATGGTATTGAAATGAATGCAGATCTCATCTTGTCGAAAGCGGCCGATCAAATGCTAAGTGATTTGAACAAGCCGGAAAACATAGCCCTATTGAATTGGTTGTTGAAATTTGTAGAGTCGAAGATTGATAACGGCCTAATGTGGAATGCCCAAAAAGATATCATAGAATTAGGAAAAGAACTCACCAAAGAGAGCTACAAAATGCAAACGGCGGCTGAAAAATCGGCCATCTCAGACAAAGATCAACTCGAAGAATTCAAAAAGATTCTCCATAGATATATACAATCCTTTGAGAATAATATCAAAGAGCTGGGCAATAAAGGATTAGCTATCGTTCAAAAGCAAGGATTAAAAACGAATGATTTCAAAAAACATGGTAACGTTTCTCCTTTTATTAGATTCGATCAATATGCAAAAGGAGAGGTCAAAGCACCATCTGACTCCTTCTTTAAATTGCCCGACAATATAGAAGAGTGGTATAAGAAAACCGATAAAAAAGACATAAAAGAGCGTATCCAAGCCGCTTATGACGATGGATTGAATCAATGTGTCAAGGATGTTATTGCCCAATTTGAAAACATGGCCGGCTACAATACGGCAAAGGAAATCCTCCGACACTACTACGCTTTGGGCATCTTGTCGGATCTTGCGAAGCAAGTGGAGATCTATCAAAAAGAGAAGAATATATTGTTGATTTCCGATACGACGGATTTGCTCAACAAAGTCATCGCCAACAGTGAGGCTCCTTTCATCTATGAAAAGACAGGAACCAAGGTGCATCACTACATGATCGACGAGTTTCAAGATACAAGTGCCATGCAATGGGACAACTTTCGTCCGTTGGTAGAGGAGAGCCTATCTCACGGAAATGAAAATCTGATTGTGGGCGATGTCAAGCAGAGCATCTACCGTTTTCGTAATTCCGACTGGACATTGCTTGACAAAAAGGTGACCAACGACTTCTCTCCCGCATTGATCCGCGAGGAGACTCTGAAGGATAACTGGCGTAGTTGCCGACATATTGTGGAATTCAACAACGCTCTGTTTACATGGGCTCCTGAGTTGTTGCAAAGCGACTATAATTCCAGCTTGCAGGGAGCACTGCTCTGTGACTCAGAACGGCAGGAGCTCTCGACACGTATCCTGTCGGCTTACAAGAAGAGTACCCAACGAGTTCCCAAGCCTCTCCAGTCTAAAGAGGGACATGTGCAAGTCCGTTTTATCGATATTGAGCAAAAAGATGAAGATGATACAGCTATAAAAAAATGGCATGAAGCCTCGATGATGCAACTGCCCGGTATCTTGCAGCAATTACAATCAAATGGATATGCCCCAAAAGAGATTGCCATCTTGGTCCGAACGAACCGAGAAGCAGCAACTGTCGCCAATTCTTTGCTGGAGTATAAAGAGCAACATACGGACGACGGATTCATATATGACATCATTTCTGATGATTCTTTGTATGTCGGCAGTTCTGCTTCCGTACGATTTTTCGTTATTCTTATGCAATATCTCAACAAACCCTCTGATCCGACGAACGAAGCTTTGGCCTTATTTGCCATGAAAGAGTTCTGTCATCATTGGGAATGGAATGAGATACCGTCGGATATTCAATTGGAATTGAGACAATTGTCATCACTGCCTCTCTATGAGATGGTGGAGAAATTGTATCAATTATTCACCTCTTATATCTCATCGGATGAGCAGATTTTCATATTGGCTTTCCTCGATATGATTGCAGAATTCGGACAGAAGGAGGCCGGCGATCTCAGTTCATTCTTGGATTGGTGGGAAGAGGATGGCGCAAAAAAAACGGTTACTACCCCCGAAGGACAAAATGCTATTCGTCTCATTACGATACATAAATCGAAAGGATTAGGCTTCAAAGCCGTCATTATGCCCTTCTGTAATTGGAATGTTGAGCCGAGACAAACGTCGTCTGATATTCTATGGTGTCGGCCTCAAGCAGCTCCATTCAACAAGATGCCGTTGCTTCCGATCAGCTATAACAGTAAAATGAAAGACACCTGTTTCGCCAAAGACTATCTTACGGAGAAGATGCACAAGTATATTGATTTTTTGAACACTCTGTACGTTGCATTGACGCGGGCTAAAGAGGAGATGATATTGCTTACACCGAAGCCTGACCAAAAAAGTCTTGAGAATAATACATCCATTTCAGTCCTGCTATGGAACTGTTTCAGCCAGAGAAAGAAAACAACTGACGAGGGCGAAAATACGATCTCTTTGGCCGATGCTTTCCGGCCGGATGATTTGCTGTTCGAGTTGGGAAACTATTGGAAGCCACAAAAGAGAGAAACGTATCAGACGATAGAGGAGGTACAGGTCAATGAGTTGAAAGTAGTTCCTTATGACAATCGTTTGCATCTGCGTCTGAGAGGGAAGAATTATTTCATCGGCAACGAGCAACGAAAACATGGTACACTCATGCACGAAATATTGAGCAGCATACAAAAAGAAGACGACATCGAGCCGACTTTGCAACGATATTTACAGCAGGGAGTCATCAACCACAACGAAGAGCAACGGCTGGACAATCAGCTGAAAGAGTGTTTGCACAAGCCGGAAGTAAAACGTTGGTATGACGGCCGGGCGAAAGTGTTGAATGAAACGGAAATATTGTTTGACAATGGAGCCTCTCGGCGTCCGGACCGCATCATGATCTATCCCGACGAAGTGGTCGTGCTGGACTACAAATTCGGAGAGAAAAAATCCAAATCCTACCATAGTCAGATTCGCAACTACATGAAACTGATCATGAAGATGGGCTACTCTAAAGTAAATGGCTACCTCTGGTATGTAAATTTGGATAGTATTGAACAGGTAAACCCCTGATATTTTGAAATAGTTTCTCGGGTGAAAACTCGAGTTTATTCGGCAATGAACTGCAGTTTTCTCCCGAACAAACTCCGTACAATACTTGTGTTATTTTCGTGTTGTTGGGCAATCTCGTTTAATATCTTCGCCTCTTCCATGGATTTGGTTAAAAATGTTTGGGATATTCCATGAAAATAAATATTTTTGCAAATTAATAAGATTGAATACAGACTAACGATGAAGGTACACAAAGAAGGAACCGGCTTGCTGCTATCCCTGTTTACGATATTATTTATCGTGAATCTTGGGTTATACCATACCGTAGGAAAGAATGGACTTTTCTATACGGTTGCCCTTCTTTCTGCCGTCATTTTCCTGTTGTTGCTGAATTTTTTCCGCAGTCCCTTCCGTCGTTTTCCATATGATTCGGAAGGATTGGTCATTGCTCCTGCCGACGGAACAATTGTTGCTATCGAAGAGGTAGACGAAAATGAAATTCTTCACCGGCCTTGCCTGCAAGTCTCTATCTTCATGTCCGTCTTCAATGTGCATGCCAATTGGTTTCCGGTCAATGGAACCGTGAAATATGTCTCTCATCAAAATGGACGATTCATGGCTGCCTACCTCCCGAAGAGCAGCGTGGAGAACGAACGTTCGGCTGTTGTCATCACGACCCGTAATGGTATCGAGGTCATGGCCAGACAAATTGCCGGTGCATTGGCAAGACGTATTGTGACATATGCCAAGCCGGGCGATACCTGTCATGTGGACGAACAGATGGGATTCATCAAATTCGGGTCGCGCGTGGATGTGTATTTACCTGTTGGAACAGAGGTGTTGGTTGAGATGGATCAGAAGGTTACCGGAAATCAAACGCCTATTGCCCGTTTAGAAAAGATATAAGAAGTATGAGCATTACAAAATATATCCCCAATACGATTACTTGTCTGAATCTGACATCGGGCTGCTTTGCGACAGTCATGGCGCTTCAAGGTAATCTCAAAGCGGCCATATTGTGGATAATCATGGCCGCTATCTTCGATTTTTCAGACGGATTGGCCGCTCGTTCGTTAAAAGCATACTCACCCTTAGGAAAGGAGTTGGACTCGCTGTCGGATATTGTTAGCTTCGGCGTAGCTCCCGGCATGGCGTTGTATGTCCTGCTCACGGAGACGGTTTTTGTATTAGAGTGGGGGGGGATAGCATCCTGGTTACCCTATCTTGCTTTTGTCGTCCCTGTCTTTTCAGGACTTCGTTTGGCCAAATTCAATATTGACGAGCGGCAGACCAGTTCGTTTATAGGCATGCCCGTACCGGCTCATGCTTTGTTATGGGGGTCATTGGCTTATGCGTTGGAGCCTCTTGTCGTGACTCATGCCGCTTATTTGCTGATCGGTTGCATCGTTGCCTCTTTCCTTACCTCCAACTTATTGGTGTCGGAGATTCCGATGTTCTCGATGAAAGTCAAATCGTTGGCGTGGAAAGGTAACGAATTACGGTATATTTTGGGAGGTTGCGGATTGTTGTTTATCCTGCTGTTCGGATTTTTGGGAGTAGCCGGTACAATGATTCTTTACATCATCTTGTCTCTTTTTAACAAACAACGATAAAACCAAACGGGACATTTAGTTGTTTTGTTTTAAGAAAAGACGATTCATTTACCAATTTTAATAGAAGACTATGTTCAAGTTTATTGCTTTCATGTTTTTAATGTTCTTGCTCTTGTTGACGTTGATGGGCTTCACCGTCGTCCGTTCATTCAAACGAATGCTGTTCGGTGGGGGAGATTCCAACAAACAAAGACAGCAACAACAACGAACAAACGCCAATACCAATCGGCAATCAAACCGCCAACAATATGCTTCTTCCCGGGCGAACGAGAGCAATGTCTATCAACATCACCGCAAAGTATACGGACAAGATGAGGGGGAATATGTCGATTATGAGGAGGTGAAATAAAAACAATTTGTAGATAAAAGCCCTTTCTATTTGAAAAAAGAAATATTTTTACTTCCTTTGCTTACATAATTGACAAAAATAACTGTATCATGAAGACTAAAAAATTCCTACTTCAAGAGAAAGATATTCCAACAGCTTGGTATAATATTGTAGCGGATATGAAACAGAAGCCGCAGCCTATGTTGAATCCGCAAACCAAGCAACCCCTGAAAGAAGAAGATTTGTATCCGTTGTTCTCGAAGGCCGTCTCTCACCAAGAGATGGATACTACCGACACATGGATTGAAATCCCGGAAGAGGTTCGTGATTTATATAAAATCTGGCGTCCTACACCATTGGTTCGTGCCTATGGTTTGGAAAAAGCATTGGATACTCCGGCACATATCTATTTCAAAAATGAAAGTGTCAGTCCGGTCGGCTCCCATAAATTGAACTCAGCCATTGCGCAAGCCTACTATTGCAAACAAGAAGGCATCACCAATATCACGACTGAAACAGGCGCCGGACAGTGGGGTGCAGCCCTCTCTTATGCCGCAAAAGCATTTGGTTTGGAGTTGGCCGTCTATATGGTAAAGGTAAGTTATCATCAAAAACCATACAGACGCTCCATTATGCAGACATTTGGGGCGCAGGTAATTGCCTCTCCAAGTATGAGCACTAAGGCCGGACGTAAGATATTAACCGATCATCCTACCTATCAAGGAAGCTTGGGCACGGCCATCTCTGAAGCAGTTGAATTGGCTATGTCAACACCAAACTGCCGTTATACATTGGGCAGTGTGCTGAATCACGTGGCGCTTCACCAGACAGTTATCGGATTGGAAGCCGAAAAACAGATGGAAATGGCCGGAGAATATCCTGACGTTGTTATTGGTTGCTTCGGTGGAGGTTCAAACTTCTCCGGTATCTCCTTCCCATTCTTGCGCCATAAATTGGTAGAAGGAAAAGATATCCGCGTCATTGCTGCAGAACCTGAGTCTTGCCCGAAGTTGACTCGTGGCGAGTTCCAATATGACTTCGGTGATGAAGCCGGTTATACTCCTTTGATCCCGATGTTTACATTGGGCCATAATTTTGCTCCTGCTCACATTCATGCAGGTGGTTTGCGCTACCATGGTGCAGGCTCTATCGTAAGTCAATTGAGAAAAGACGGAATGATGGAAGCTATTGACATTCCACAATTGGAAACATTCAAGGCGGCTACGTTGTTCGCACAAACCGAAGGTATCATTCCGGCTCCGGAATCAGCTCATGCAATCGCTACCGCTATCCGCGAAGCCGAACAAGCGAAACAAGAAGGAAAGCAACGTACGATTTTGTTTAACCTCTCCGGTCATGGCTTAATTGATATGACTGCTTACGACCGTTATATTGAGGGAGATTTGCAAAATTACAGTGTTACAGATGAAGAATTGAAAAACAATCTTGAGGGCTTGGAGAAGATCATCAAATAAGGATTCAAGATTCAAATCATAAATAGGCGGATTTCGCTGTAATCCTTGTGGATAATCATAAAAGAAGCGGTCACTCTAATAGTATTTCTATAGAGTGGCCGCTTCTTCTTTTCTCATTCCCTGCCAAATTTTCATGAGCATCTTTGAAAAAATCATCGAGTACTTTTTTCAAAAAGGTGCCGACCTTTTTTATGATCCTCTGCTATATGCAGAGAAATGCTCAGCACCCTCTTGAAAAGAGCATTGGGACTGCAATATACTTATTGTTCAGATTGTTTTACCTCTTTCCAAATCGAATAACCAACAATCGCGATCAACAGCAATAAAATAATAAAACTACTGTAAGCAGCTACTTGAGCAGCTACGATATAGCCTTGTGGGCGGAATTCGAAGACGACTTGATGTTCGCCTGCCGGTATGCGCATTGCACGAAGAATCCAGTCTGCACGGAAATGATCGGCCGGCTTTCCGTCAATGGTAGCTTTCCATCCGGGTTGGTAATAGATTTCAGAAAAGACGGCCAATTGCTCTGTTGAACTCTTTACGGAATAGGTGAGTTTGTTAGGACGATAAGTATCCAGCTGAATTGTTGCGGTGGAATCTGCCTGAGGAGTAAAGCCTTTCAACTGATCAGCAAAACGTTTTTCCACTACAGCGATGTGTTTCGGATCAATTTCATCCAAGGCTGCAATCTCTGCATCCGGATTTTCCACTTGACGTACCTCTTCTACAAACCATGCATTACCGTTTGCATACGGGTTTACCAACGGAGGTTGCTCCGGGTTGTAAATAATATAACGTGTATTTAACATGTTCAATGTCGGAGAAGTGGCAAAAACAGGTAGGAAGCTGGCAATGCTTTGGGCATTCTTAAACGTGCCCATGATCGCAGTCAGTTCACCATTCAGACGATGCTCGATCAATTCATTGTAACGACGTAACTTGGCGGCATGGTAACCTCCGATGGAATGGTGGAAATAAGAAGTTTGAGTCTCTTGGAACGGATTGTTCAAATTGACAACACGGTAACTCCCTTTGTCTTTTAAAATTTCTTGATCGGCTAATGATTCTGTGTATACATTCTGTATTTCTTTCTTCGGAAAGAAACTACCATCGTTTAGATAACGTTTGTCTATGCCCCACAAATCCACCAAGATGAGTACCGTTATGCCTATACTTGTCCATAATGCTGCACTTTTTTTGTTTTTTGCAATATAATACCAAGCCACCAATGCAGCCCCTAAAAGAATAAATACTAATGAACGAAGAGCATCTGAGGAAGCCAACGAAGCGCGGTCCATCAACAAAGCGTTATAGAACTGATCGGCCAATTGATATTGTGCGTCATATGAGGAGTGAAAATCAAGTAACAAGGTCGGCATCAACCATACAATCAAGCAAAGACCTGCGGTAATAACTAATGAACCAATGAGGCCACGCTTGAATATTTTGGTGTCGATTGGGTTGTTAAACAGTTCAATCAATCCCCATATACCAATAATTGGAGCTACCATATTAGGTATAACCAATGCCATTTCGACGGTACGGAACTTGTTATACATCGGCAAATAGTGGAACATGAAGTTATTGAATCCCTCCAAATTTCGCCCGAAAGCCAGCAAGGTCATGAAGCATGCTCCGGCAAAGAGCCACCATTTCATTGGATTCTTAATTAAAAACATGCCGAAAACAAAGAGGAAGCAGACGATTGCGCCGAAATAAACAGGCCCCGACGTAAATACTTTATCGCCCCAATAGGTGGGAGCTTGGACTTCTTTTCCAAGTTGG
Source organism: bacterium (assembly GCA_963657455.1). GTDB lineage: Bacteria > Bacteroidota > Bacteroidia > Bacteroidales > Tannerellaceae > Parabacteroides. The sequence continues at coordinate 48,436 of CAVKMU010000003.1, read as the reverse complement.
GCACCGGCGGCTTTGACAGTCTTATAGAACTCTGAATCTTGTCCTAACTTTCCACCGGAAGCACCTCCATAGGCATTGGGTATCAATGTGGTCAATAACTCCGCTTTCCCATAGCTCCAAGCAAAAGCATAATCCTTATCCAAACCTGATGATTTCTTCTCAACAACACCTGCAGCATTGGGCTTCGGTGTTAATTCTGAGGCGCCACGAATGGAATGCTGGCTTAATTCCCAGTTACTATACAACCCTTTTGCTCCAGGCAAGACTGCCAGGACAGCACAAACCACCATAATCGCGCTTACTTTCCCCAATTCTGCAAATTCTTTGTTTTTGATTTTTGCTACCAAATAACCCAAATAGACGAATAAACAAAGGATGAACAAGTAATAAGTAATTTGGATATGGTTGTTTCCTATAGATAATGCTACTCCTAATAGGAATATAACAGCTCCCCATAAGTACTTCCGCTTGAATAACAATGCCATACCAGCCAATGTTACTGGCATGTATCCGATTACATATCCCTTAACAATATGCCCGGCCTCAATGATGATTACGTTATAGGAGGCCAAGGCAAAAGCAAATGCTCCGGCCAAAGCCAACCACCAACTGGCACCCATCACACACATCAGTAGGTAAAAAGAGACCAAGCCGACAAAGATCATGGAGGCATCCGAATAACTCAATGACTTAAATACCTTATCTACAACAGAGTATTGCGGAAGATTCGGTGCCGGATTCCCGTAGCCGGCTACATAAGGCATACCTCCAAACATAGCGTCCGACCATGCACTAAACTCACCGGGAGCAGCTGTTTTCTCAAAATCTTTCATTTGGCTCTGCCCCATTCCGGTCGCTTTGATATCATCCCCTTGACGGAGTACCTTTCCGTCCAAAACAGACGGAGAGAAATAAGCTATCGTTGCGATCAGCAACACCAATATCGCGACGATATGCTTCACCCATTTTTTCAGTAATTGCAACATCTATATCAAATTTAAATTATTCTTATTGTATCACAAACAGCAGTTTTTCAAACGCGTCCCTTGAACCATTTGGCATAATAGAAGCGGAGAGCAAACCAGCCATGCAGGATAATGGTCGCAAATTTACCATAATATTTACACATTACCTCATACCTTTCTTTCAAAGAGGCTTTTCGTTGTTGGGTGCTCAGTCCCTCTTCCAAATAGTTGGAGAGTATCATCTTCGTATTGTATATACTTTTCGCTTGTTTCAGGCAACGAATACACCAATCGTAGTCGGCGCTTAACCGATATTGTAAGTCATATTCCGGGGCTATTGTGCGCTTTGCAATAAACGATTGATGACAAACCAGCATCCCCATCCGGAAACTTTTCCATGTCAATTGCTTAGGGGCCTTCAAACGTCGCATGCCCAATGGCTTTCCATCTGCATCAACGATAGATGTTTCACCATAAATTATATCAGGTAACGAGGAGCGTTTCCCGATCTTCATGGCTATACGCTGAACTGTAGCCGCTGATTGTAATGTGTCGCCGGCATTGATAAACCAAACATAGTCGCCTGTCGCCTGTTTTAATCCTTTGTTCATGGCATCGTACAGCCCTTTGTCCGGCTCACTTACCCAATAGGCGATGCCCGGAGCGTACTGTTTGATGATATCTACTGTGCCATCTTTTGAGCCTCCATCTATAATCAAATATTCAATGTTCGGATATGACTGACTCAATATACTGACAACTGTCCGCTCTAACCATCGAGCGGCGTTGTAAGTGATAGTGATGATGGTAAATTTAGGGGAGTTATCCATATAATTTTCTCTTATCAATCTAAAAATTCATCTATATGATAGCGAGGCCGTTGCTTCACCTCCAAATAGATTTTACCAATATATTCACCGGTTATTCCAATAGCTATTAATATCAAGCTACCCAAAAACCAGACAGAAATCATCAGTGAAGCCCAACCGGCTACTGCCTCGCCTCCAAACCAAGCATACAATGTATAGCCGATAGCTATGAGACTGCAAAACAAAAACAGAAAGCCCAACGTGGCTATCAACCGTAACGGACGAACGGAAAATGAAGTAATTCCATCAATAGCAAAGTTAAACATCCGATGAAAAGAATACTTCGACTTGCCCTTATTTCGTTCGTTTCTGTCGTAATAGACGGATGAGGAACGGAAACCCAGTTGTGGAATGATTCCTCGCAAGAAAAGGTTTCTCTCTGAATATCGCTGCAATTGCTGAACAGCACGTTTGCTCATCAGTCGGAAGTCGGCATGATTGTATACGGTCTTCGCCCCCAACAGAGTCATGCTTCGATAAAACATCTCAGCTGTGGTTCGTTTGAAGAAGGAGTCTTTCTTACGGGAGCAACGAATACCGTATACAATGTCGCACCCTTGTCCGTAGGCATCCAGCATTTCCTCGATCACTGCAATTTCATCTTGCAAATCGGCATCAATCGAAATAAACACATCTGCCAATTTTCGAGCTTGCATCAACCCTGCCATCAGAGCATTCTGCTGGCCGCAATTGGCAGATAGGCTCAAGCCTTTTACTCCTGAATTCTGTTCATGCAGCCGACAAATCACGTTCCATGTATCATCATCACTTCCATCATTCACGAACAAAATGAAACTGTCTGCCGTAACTTTGCCTTTATTTGCCAAGTTTTGCAGCAACCCGACCAATGTCAGAGCTGTTTCCTCCAATATTTGTTCTTCATTGAAGCATGGAACAATAATAGCCAAACGTGACGATATCATATGTTGCTTTATCTTTTTCAATCAAACAAATATAACGAATTGTTTTTTCATCGCTTCAGTACCTCGCGATATAATTCCATATATTGCTCCGATACCACCTTCTCAGTGTAGGCGGATCGCACTTTCTCTACACATGCCATTGCAATAGATGCACGGTCAGGCCTTTCCAATACCCAATCGATTCCTTTGGCCAAGTCCGTTTCGTCCTTATAATGGGCTACATACCCGTTTTGAAGATGGTCAATCATCTCGGGAATTCCCCCCGTAGCAAAGCCGATGCAAGGTGTTCCGCAAGCCATTGCTTCCATAATCATATTGGGCAGATTCTCGTCCAGTGAAGAGGTAACGAACATATCAACGGCATTATACAAAGATACTATTTTTGTTTCGTCTGTCAAATAGCCGAGCGAATGAATCGGCACGGGAATTCGCTCTTGAATTTCATGTTTGACTTGCCCGAATACAACCAGTTCAACGGAATGATTCAACAATGGTAAAGCCCGCAACAGATAGGCTACTCCTTTTCGTTCGTCGGTTACATTGAGTGCGCCAAAAAGGACCAAGTGTTTCTCTTTCGGTAAGCCGAGAGCCTCTCTGCAAGCCATTTTGTCGAGTGGGCGGAAACATGTCATATCAATCGGGTTCGGAATGTTCACTACTCGTTTGCTTTTTGTCAGAGCACTCTGCCGAGCCAAATTTGTCAGCCAACGACTGCATCCGACGAAACTCATGAGTGCTTCTTCATAAATCGCTTTCTTTTTGCGAAATATTCGTGAAGAGAGATCTGGTTCATCACCATGATTCTGTAAAAAAAAGCACCCTTTGCATAGCGTTTGATAAGAAGTGCATTCTCGCGGATTGTGGCAAATGCCCGTACAAGGCCAAGTGTCGTGCATCGTCCATACAATAGGTTTCGCCAAAGAGGTCAATTGTTTGAGGTTTTTCAAAGAAAGAAATCCTTGGTTGATCCAATGCAAATGCACTACATCTGCATCCTTTATCCATGGATGCCGACTGATATCCGTACCCGTGTTGGCAATCGATACCCGAAACAGATCGGTGCGATTGCGATGATTGCAAAGAAAGATCATCAGTCGCTCCCAATAAAAGCGGAAACGGTTCAGATGTCGTTGCCAAACATTGTGTTCAACCGATTCAACACCCTCCGTCTCTTGTTCTTTGTGCAATACCAACATGCGTGCATCCACTCCCTGTTTACGCAAAGCCTTGAGCAAACGGACAGCCGCCACAGCGGCTCCGCCTGTTCGAGAAGAGGTGTTGACCAATACAATCTTCAGGGCTTTTATCTCCTTTGAACTGTTCATTTGTCTATTTCATATCAACGATTAATCTGAAAAGGATCTTGCTTGACGTATATCTTGTAATCTTTGATTGCGCCCGGCACCTCACTTTCCATTCTTGGTAGATATTGAATACCACTAATTTGCTTCATGCTTCCCAAATCGATCACCACCGTATGTGGAAAAGCATCACCACGTTCCGTGCTCCAATAGGTTGATTCCTGCAAATCAAACAACTTGTCGGCTGAACGATTTACGCGTGAAACATCCTCGCTGTCTGCATATTTGACAGTCCATGGCTCACGAGACAAACGATTCCCGTTCTCATCCAAGGCATACAATTCCGCAATGCAAGCTTGCTCTTTGCCATTGTGAGCGTTCAATGCTTCAATGCATAGATAGCGGCCGGCTACCGGTTGGGCAAATTTTACCTCTTTCCAGCCGTTTCCGGGGGCGAAACTGCCTTGACAAACGGGAGTCTCTTCTATCAATGACAAGGTCTCTCCCTCCATGCGGTGCACCAATGGCTTCTGTACTTGCAATTGATCAAGCAATGGCTCGGCAAGCCCTGCTGAACGAGCTTCGCGCGGCCCGATAATATCGAATACCAAGACCTCGTTCTCTCCCTCTTTTAACCAACAACCGGGGATGTACAATGTCTGTTGTGGGCCGATCTCCCAAATACGGCCCAACCCTTTTCCGTTGACATAGACAAGTCCCTTGCCCCAAGTTTCGAAGTTTAAAAACGTATCGCCTGCTTTTTTGAGTATGAAGGTGGCACGATAGCACCCCGGCACTCGTTCTTCATTGGCGTTTGACAAGGAAGAGACAGGCTGATAGTTCATGTTTTTGAAAAAATCATATTCCACACCCAGATTGAACACTTTCCAATTCTTCAGATCACAAACAAAAGGATGTCCTTCAACGTCGAGTGTCAATGTCACGTTTTGTGTGATGCCTTTGAAATCTTTGATGGCAATACCATAGTTGATACGTCCCATAGCCTCGACAAAGATATCCAACTGCGCCCCTTTGCGACAGGGGGGCAACACCAGCTGACGGTCGTCATTGCGGCGATCCATCGTGCCGACATATTCTCCGTCAAGATAGATTCGGGCATAATCATGCACATCGTTGATAGTTAACGTCGTATTTGTTTTTATCTCGGGCAGAGTCGTACGATACAGGATGCTTCCATATCCTTGGTCGTATTCCTCCATTGTCTTGATGTCGATGTCTGATTTTGGTTCCGGCAAGTTTTGGAAAAGAGGAGCGACCTCCGTAAATTGGAAAGCCGGTATCGTGATGGCCTTGTAAGTGGCAGGCACCTTTGGCAATTTCTTGTCGGAATATTTGGCTAATGTTTTGCGCAATGTCCAATATTTGGGAGTTGTCTGTCCCGATTCACTGATCGGTGCATCGTAGTCGTACGAGGTAACATCCGGTGCATATCCCGGCGAGTTTGCTCCGGCCCAATGGCCCCAGTTCGTACCACCATGAGTCATATAGAGGCTGAAAGAGATGCCTTTCGATAACATTTCGTCTATGCCGGCCACCATCAGATCGGCTTCTCGTGTCTCATGGTTGGCACCCCATTTGTCGAACCATCCGCTCCAAAACTCACTACACATCAGCGGGCTGTCAGGACGTACCTTTTTCAACGGCTCAAACTGTTGATCAATATTTGCGCCCGTGCCGAAGTTCATGGTCCAAACCAAGTCATCCAATCCGTTTTTTGTAAAGTTTGAAGCCCAGTCGCATTGGAAAAGTGTCACATTCCCGAAATTTTCACGCACTACATCACGCACCTTCGAAACATACTCTTTGTTCTCGCCATAAGCTCCATACTCATTTTCGACCTGCACCATGATGATGGGGCCGCCGTTTTGTATCGTCAGATTCTTTACTTGTTCAGCAACGGCCTTCTCGAAAATGGCAAGCCGTTCCAAAAAATAGGGATCATTGTCGCGCAAACGGATATCCTTTTTCTTCAGCAACCACCAAGGAAGGCCGCCCATTTCCCATTCGGCACACACATAAGGGCCGGGACGAAGAATCACATACATGCCATTTTTCTGACATAGTCGGCAAAACTCAGCCAAATCATTTTGTCCTTCAAAATTGAAAGTCCCCGGTTGAGGTTCATGTACGTTCCAAAAAACATAGAGACATACGGAATTCATGCCCAATGCTTTACACAATTGTATGCGTTGTTCCCAATAGGGGCGTGGAATACGTGGATAGTGCAGTTCGGCTGCCTTGACAACAAAGGGCCGGTCATTCAGCAAAAAGGTCCCTTTCCCGACTGTAAAATCCGAAGAGGCAGTAGCTGTAACAACAGGATTGGACGCATTTTCCGCCGATTTGTCAGCAGAATGTGCAAACAGGGCGGTACTACATCCCCAAAAGACCGCCAAATTTAAACAGAGAGTCGTCAATTTATTCATGGCTCGCAAGTTTTTGTTTACGTTTATACGTTGGTGTTTGGGCAAAGATAAACAATTTATAAACAACTCACAATAGCTTTTCCGCCAAAGAAAACCGATGAATTTATTCATCTCCGAAGGCATTGTTTATAAGTGATTTGGATAGTTGAGGAAATATGGGTTGTTTGTAATTCTCTCGAAAGCGATAAGGGAAAAATCAAATTGGAATAACAAAATCGAGAGAAGATTCATGAAGAAAAATCAAGAATGTAAATTATTGAAAAACAACACTTATTCTTGCTTGGAAAAATACGGGTGTTTTGAGAAAAAAGCTCCCGTATTTTTCAGAAAAAGCTCCCGTATTTTTGGGGGTTTGTTGCCGACATCGTTTTTAGGAGTAAAAAATGATGAAAAAACGGGTATTGGCATTTTCTTAATTTGAAACAATAAACTATCTTTGTGAAATTTACAATATTATAGGGTTGAAAGAGGCGATTCCCTTATCGGGGTAGGCGCAGACAGTGTGAAAACTTTCTGCTATATGCTATGGAAATAAGGGAAACGAAAAAAGTATGATAGATAATAAAGATCAAAAATATGGCCATTAAAATTTTAAGTGTTGATGATGAACAGGATTTGGAACTGTTACTAACTCATTATTTCAGACGTAAGATCCGCAAGGGAGAATATGAATTTTCTTTCGCTCACAACGGATTGGAGGCGTTGCAAATAATGGTTGAACATCCTGATTTTGATATCATCCTAAGTGATATCAATATGCCGGAGATGGATGGATTGACCTTGCTGTCCAAGATCAACGAGAAACGTAATCTTGCACAGAAGTGTATTATGGTCTCAGCATATGGCGATATGAAGAACATCCGTACGGCCATGAACCGTGGGGCTTTCGATTTTTCTACAAAGCCTATTGACATGGATGATCTTTCCTTGACGATTGAGAAAGCAGTAGCCGAGATTCAATATATAAAAGAACGTCAGAAAGAGCATTCTCAGTTGCAGGCACTGAACAGCGATATGGAGGTGGCGGCCGAAATTCAGCGGGCTATTCTTCCGACGGAATTTCCTCCATTCCCCGAGTTGGCGGATCGAGTGGATATATACGCTTCGATGACACCGGCCAAGATGGTTGGAGGTGATTTTTACGATTTCTTTCCTATCGATGAGCATCGGATAGGATTCATCATTGCCGACGTTTCAGGAAAAGGGGTTCCTGCCGCTCTGTTTATGGCAATCAGTGATCCCTTGATTCGTTCAGTGGCTCTGTCTACACACAATTCAAGTGAATGTATCAACAGTTCCAACATATTATTGTGCCGTGCCAGTGTCGACTCTATGTTTTTGACAGCGTTTTATGGCATTTACGACTTGGAGACGGGCAACATAGACTTTACCAATGCCGGTCATAATGCAACATACGTCTTGCGAAGTAATGGACAAGTTGAGAAAATTGCGCAACACTCCAATTTCGTGTTGGGCGGATTTGATGATTTTATATACACTTCAGACAGTGTTCATCTGGAGCCGGGCGAATCTATCGTACTCTATACGGATGGAATTACCGAGGCCTTCAATGGCAACAATGAAGAGTTTGGAGCGGAGCGTTTGGAAGCTTCATTGGAGTCATTCAATCAAGAGAGTGCGAAAGGCATTGTAGAGCAAGTCTTGAAAAAAACAAAAGATTTTGTAGGCGACACAGAACAATCGGATGATATTACAATGCTGGTAGTTAAACGATTAAATAAATAATTTCTATGTTCAACTTCTTGAAGCGACATCTGCTGACTCTTTTGTTGCTCCTTCTTTGTGGAGGGGCGGCGAGCGTTGCGTATTCGCTTTGGAAGAAAAACGAATTGAGCGAAGCAGCTAACCAACTGTTGAACCAACAGTTGCAGGAAGCTAATCAAGCCAAGAACGAAGCAGCCATTACACGACGGGTCAGCAAACAGTTAGAGGAAATCGCATATCAGCAAAAAGAGGTATCAGATAACCAACGGCGTGAGGCGATCCATCAAACTGAAATTGCTCAAGAAATGCGTCAGAGGGCTGAGTACCAACGTGAGTTAGCCGATGCCTCTCGTATTGCAGCCAATGAGAACTTCGAAGAGATGAAGGCTCAGAAAAAAATTGCAGACGAACAGAAAGAGGAAGCTGTTCGGGCACGGTTGAAAGCTGATACCTTGGCGCAGTTAGCTTTGGCCAGATCGTTGGGGCCGCAAGCATTGACGCAATATGAGGCGGGTTCTCAGCAATTGGCCTATTTGATTGGATATACGGCATGGCTCTTTACTGATCGAAATAAGGGAGATGTTTATCAATCGGAGATTTTTAAGTTGTTATTGACCATCAGCAATACGGACCGATTGTGGAATGTCCAAAATGGAGGTATTCGAGACATGCTGACTTTCTCGTATGAAGACAGTACCTATCTGTTTACTTCCAGCCAATATGGAGAACTTACTTTGTGGTCATTGATCAACTCGGAAAGGCTTCGGTTGAAAAAAAATCTGTTGACCAACTCTGCCTACGACTTCAGAAGAATATTGATAGCCCCCGACAATAGTTCGGCTGTAGTGCTTTCTTATAGTGGCCATTTGATACAAGTGGATATGAATCAGACCATTCGTGTGTATGACATGGGGTTGAAAGAGACTTTTGATATGGCTTGGGATGGCGACAAGATTCTGGTGGTTTGTAGAAATGGGCAACTGTACCACTTCTCGTTTGATGACAAATCGACAAAACTATATTATACTCATGCTGTTCATCCTACGGCTTTGTATAGTAGAAATAATGAGGTCTATTTGGGCGATGAGAAAGGTCATCTCTACCAATTGATGGCGAACGGTAAGACAAAAACGATATGGTCGGAAATGAATCAACCGATCACGGCCATTTATAAAGACAAGCAAGGGGCCATATCAATAGGATATCGGAATGGTTTGGTGGTTTATGGCTATCCGGAAGAGGGCGAGATGCTGGAATTGGTAGGTCATCTTTCTGCTATTACCTCCATCAAAAGCCGTAAAGGAATCCTATATACAAGTAGCTATGACGGCACTGTTCGGTCGTGGAATGTGAATAAAAACACCAATGTCATCAATTATACAATCATTGCCGAGCCTAAGAAATGGGTCTATTCTTTTATCTTGGTGCCGAACAAGCAGGTGATGATGACCGGAAATGGGGATGGTAGTCTGTACATGATTTACACATCACCCAAAAAGATGGCGAAAGCCTTGAAACAGAAATTGAAACGTAATTTCACTCTGGAGGAGTGGAACGATTACATAGGAGAGATATCCCCATATGAAAAATATATATAGAATCGAACTCCATGGGCCACGCTGCATCGGACTGATAACTTTGATCAGTTGGCTTGTTGCTCTTTTGCCATCGACAGCGCAAGAGGGAGTGCCTTTCTATGTCAATTATTATGCGAGCGATTATAATGCACACAATCGGAATTTTGATGTGGTATGCGATAGTACAGGAGTTCCATTTGTGGCTAATTTCGAGGGGGTTATCTATTATAATGGAGCCTCTTGGAATAGAATGTTGACCCCTGGAATCTCGCGCGTGACGAAGTTGTATGTCGATCGTCACCAACAAATTTGGGCGGGAGGCTATAATTATATTGGCAAGGTCGTTTGTTCGGAGATCGGTACTCCTCAATTGATGACCTACATCACTGACGATGATGCGCAACAAGAAAGTGCACTTATTGGAGAGGTGGATGATATTTGTGAACAGGGCGACACATTGATTTTCTTGACGCAGAAATATAAAATAGCTATCGGACGGACTGAATTCGGACGAGATACGATTTTAGGACGTGAATCATATGCTTCATTAACAGAAACAGCACCGCGAGATACGCTTTTGCTTGAACAACGTTGGACGGTATCCAACCCACTTGATGCCGGTTTGTTGATCAAAGACAATGAATCGGAAGTCATTTACCCGATGACAGAGGCCAATGGATTGTGTAGCAATGTCGTTAATGGTATTGCCTATGACCATCGCGGATCGTTGTGGGCGGCGACTGATAATGGTGTCTTCCGTGTTTACCTCCCTTCATTCTATGCTCAGTATACTTCGCGTGAAGGGTTGCATGGAGAGGTGACGACGATCATTCGTTATCAACATATATTATATGTAGGGACATTGCATGGATTGTTCCGCTACAATAATCGTACGGCCAAATTTGAAGCAGTGACGGATATAAAGCAGTCATGCTGGCAACTTATACAAGGTCCTAAAGGAAATCTGTATGCAGCCACAAGTGGGGGATTGTTCCGTGTTGAAGGCTCAAACGCCCAACAGGTTAGCAGTGGCAATACGTTTAGTGCCGTTATACAAGACAAGGATGAATCTATTATTTACACCGGCGAGATTGATGGTATCTATCGTCGAAAAGGAAAAGATTCTCGGAAGATTTCCGACATAGAAAAGGCTATGAGTTTGTCCTTCTTCCATGGGCATCTTTGGATAGAAACGCTTTATGGCGAACTCTATTGCTTGAATGATGAAATGCAAATTGTTCAGTTGGATGAGAAGCAGGGGCTTGGTTCTGTGAAAGGCAATCGTATGTATATGTTTGAATCGGGTCCGCTTGTTATGTCTATGCAAGGTTTGCAACTTTGGAATGAAGAGAGGCGACAATTGGAGAAGCTCTCCCTCTCTGGCCTTACGATTGATACGTTGTTAGCCAATCAAGATTGGAGACAAGGGTTGTTTGCTGTCTCTCCTTCCATGCAAGAGTATTGGCTGATGGGTGGCGATTATAAAGGTTTACTTGTCTTTCGAAACAATCAATTGGATACGATCAAAGGGCAGAAATTAGCCCCGTTCCGTAATTATGTTATTCGCACGCTCTACCTCGAAGATGATGAAAAAGCTTGGATTGGAGGCGATTTTGGCTTGCGTTTGTTTAATTCTCATAATACGGATGCCTCATTTCAACGACAGCCCAGGGTGCATATCCGAAGGATTCGGATTAATAATACTTCTTTGTATTATGATGGGGCAACAGGGGCTCATGAAGAGCTGTTGTCTCAGCCTGAAATTGAGTTCGATAGTTCCAATAAAGAGTTCGATTTTGAATTTTCGGCTGATGCCAATGATTTGCTCAATCAGATGCGGTATGCTTACTATTTGGAAGGATATGAGAATACATGGCATCTATGGAGCAGGGAAACGATGAAGGAGTATACCAATCTGTCGTTTGGGCATTATACCTTCCATGTAAAGGCAATGGACGCATTCGGTCGTGAGAGCGACGAAGCAACCTTTTCTTTTACCATTAAATTGCCGTTCTATTTGAAATGGTACAGTTGCCTCCTTTATTTGGGATTGTTCTTCTACTGTACATGGCTCTTCTACAAATGGCGTACTCGTAAATTGTTGCAACAGAACGAACAATTGGAGGCAATTGTGGCAGAACGAACTTTACAGATTCGAGAACAACGCGATGAAATATCTGAAAAATCGCAAAAATTGGAGACAGCTCTGACTGAATTAAAAGAGGCACAGACACGGTTGATTCGACAAGAAAAGGTGGCCACCGTCGGAAAACTGACACATGGACTTATTGATCGTATCTTGAACCCGATGAATTATATCATCAATTTTTCTCATCTTTCAGTCAGTCTGCTGAAAGACATGCGTGAAGATGTTGAGGACGAAGCGGAAAACATGTCGGAAGATAATTTGGATGATATGCGAGAAATTATGGAGATGTTGCAAGAGCATATGACAAAAATTGAGAATCATGGTAATAGTACTTCTCGAATATTGAAAGCGATGGAGGAACTGCTCACTGACCATACTTGTCATTTTGTTTCTATTGATATCCGTAAATTGTTGAGCGAAAGCTGGGGCCTCTTCAAGGAATATTATAAAACTGATTTACAAGAGTTGAACCTCTCTTTTCAATTAGAAGCAGATTCGGATTCAATTGTAGCGGATGTTGACAAACTGTTGCTGAGTAAAGTCATCGGGAGTTTGTTCCAAAATAGTTTGTATGCTCTACAACGAAAACACAAAAAAGGTGAGTTTGATGCACAAATCTCAATCCGTATAAAGAGACAAGACGAACGAGTTGTTATTGTTATGCGCGACAATGGTATAGGTATTGAAGAGACTGTCCTCGACAAAATTTTCGATCCCTTCTTTACTACCAAGACAACGGCCGAAGCAGCGGGAGTAGGTCTTTATCTATGCCGTGAAATTATATTGAACCATAACGGAACCATATCTGTAGATTCTGTAAAGGACTCATATACAGAATTTACAATCATCATACCAATACATCAAATCCATTAATACGAAAAGCGATGAGTGAAAAGGATCTTGAAAAAACAATAGAGAGTTTACAAGAGCAGATGTTGCGATTGGATAAACTCGCTTCATTAGGGACGCTTAGTGCAGGTGTTGCACATGAAATTCGCAACCCGCTTAATTTTGTTATCAATTTTGGTCAAATGGCAAATGATCTTGTTGATGATATGGAAGAATTGTTGGAAGAAAAAGAGATTAAGCTTGACGATAAAGAGAACGATGAATTAGCGATCACCATGCGAGATCTTCGTTCTACTTTAGCTAAAATCGTGGAGCATGGACAGCGTGCTTCGGATATCGTCAACGGAATCTTGCTTTATGCGCGTGGAAAAACAGACGAATATCTTCCAACGCAAATCAATCCATTACTGAAAAAGTACGTTTGGCTCTCCTTTCATGCCATGCGTATGAATTTGGAAAACTTCAATGTGACAATTCATGAAGAGTACGATCCTTCTATTCCTGAGGTAAAGATCATTCCACAAGACATTAGCCGTGCCATTATCAACTTGATGAACAACGCTTGTTATGCGGTATGGGAGAAAGATAAAAGCGGAAAGGTCGATGGGTACGTGCCGACTATCACTGTTAAGACTATGAAAAAAGAAAATGAGTTTCTTATTTCTATCGAAGATAATGGAACGGGGATGACAGCTGAAGTGAAACAAAAAGTCTTTGACCTCTACTTTTCAACGAAACCGGCCGGGCAAGGAACAGGGTTAGGCATGTCTATCACCCGTGAGATCATTGAGAAAAAACATGGCGGAAGACTGGATCTGGAATCAGTTGAGGGCCAATACACACGCTTTACCATGCACATACCCATGAAGTGATGTATAAGAGAATCGTTTACATAGTATCATTATTGTTGGTGCTTGTCTTTTCTCAATTGACTGCACAAGAAGATGATCGGCAATATTATGAGGAGGCCAAAAAAGCATATGACATTGGTCGACTTGATAAAGCTATTGAATTGTTAGGCGAGCGTGTCCCTTCCTTTAGTGGTACATTGCAAACGAGTGCATATCGTTTGCTGGCCATGTGCTATTTAGAACAAGACGAAAAAGACAAAGCTTCTGAATATGTAGATTTATTGTTGCAAGCGGATCCCTATTATTCGACCTCTCTTAATGATTCAGAGCGTTTCGTGGAATTGGTGAAAAGCCGACAGGAAAGAAAAATGACATTGATTACCGCTTCCATGCAGGTTGAAACAATTGAAGATGCACCTGTTCCGGTTACGCTTATCACGGAGGAAATGATCCAGGCCATAGGAGCCACCAATCTGCAACAAGTACTGGCAGCATATGTACCGGGTATTTCAATCATTGAAGGAAATACGTATAACATTGCGATGCGTGGTGCATATTCATCGTCACAAGAACAGATTTTGATCATGTTGAATGGGCATCGGTTGAATGGTCATGGTACTAATTCTGAGGCGCCAGATTTCCGTCATAGCTTGGACAAGATTAAACAAATAGAAGTGTTGCGTGGCCCCGCTTCTTCATTGTATGGTAATGTGGCATTGACTGCAGTAATCAATATTATTACTAAATCAGGTGTTGAGGTCAATGGCTTGCAAGCTTCTGTGGGCATGGGTGACAACTCAACATACAAAGCCGACCTGTTATTTGGCAAACGAATGATGAATTTGGACATATTGGTATGGGCTTCAGCCTATTCGTCACGGGGCGAGAAGCGAATGATTCCGTATGGCAGTTCTGATTTTATTGGTGTCATTCCTATAGATGGCTATGCTTATTTGGGCGGATTCAACAATAAACCATCCTATGACTTTGGCTTCAATATGCAGTGGGGTAAGCTGAAATTCTTATTCAATCAGCAACATAGCAAGCGAGTAATACCATATACTTCGTCCGCTTATAATCCGACAATATATTCGTATGATAAGTATCGGATATTCAATGGTACAAAGCCCGGGCATAGCCGCCTGTCAACCCATGGAGAAATTTCATATGCCGATAAAAAAGGTAATTGGTCATGGAATGTGAATGCCTATTTGGATGCTGAAAAACAAATTAATTACGATATTTCGGGAGATACTCTAAATGCAGATGATGCGAAGCTGTTTATTGCTGATATAAAAGGAGAGTATTATAAAGATTCTTTCTTGATCCAAACCACTGGAGTATACCAAATATTGGAATGGGAAGATATTAGTTATGGACTTTCAGCAAATGGTGGATGGGATTACTCATTGGGTGATAAACAGAAAGGCCATTTATTGTTCGGTGTGCAAATTGAAGGATACAATATGCGCTATAGTTCATTTGCTTTAGGTGATGAGTTTGATCGTATAGATCTCACCTATTCTGATCGTAATACTCGTTTATTACCGGGAAAAGAGTCAACCTATTCTGCTTTTGTTCAAATAAAACATCAATTTTCTCCGAAGTTGATTTTCAATGGAGGAACTCGTTTTGACTATAAACGACGTGCAACCTATGACAATATTTGTGCTGTATCGCCTCGTGTCTCTTTGATTTACAAGGCAAATACCAAATGGAATCTTAAGACGAGTTACGCCCGTTCATTTGTTGACGCTCCCTATTTTTATCGGGCCAATCAGTCAAAAGCCTATAGTGCTTATGGCTTGACCTCTGAATATTTGGATGCATTACAACTTTCGGCTGTTGTTAATTTGGTGCCGAATTTGACATACGAGGGGAATCTGTTTTATAATAAATATACGAATATGGTTTATTATGCGACGGATTTGCATATACATTTATCGGGAAATATGAAAACGATAGGTATGGAACATGTTTTGTCTTATACCCGTCCATCCGATCATCATCCATTTATGGCTCAATGGAGTGGATCATATCTCTATAGTATTGAAGAACCAATGTCATTTTCTATGCATAAAGTTTACGATGTCCCTTCCTTTACTTCCAATTTAGTATGTCAGTGGAAAGCCTTTTCTAAACAGGAACATTCTATCTGGCTTAGAGGAAATGTCTCAGCTCAGACGAAGCAATTGTCATCCGTTGGAAACTTGGTAAACTATTATGAGTATTCAGTCCCCGCCCGTGCGCTGGTCAATATGGGAATAGTATATAAATGGAAAGATGTAAAGTTGGACGTACAATGCTTTAATGTATTGAATACACACTATTCGCAAGGGACCTCTTTGGGTTATCTTGTTCCACTACAGGGTCGTAATTTTTTGGCAAAGGTCGTTTATGTATTCCATTGAAACCAAAATATTTAATTTGAAGAAACAGGATCGTATAGGATGATACTTTTGAATGATATACAGTATCGATTCTGGATGGATGACTACTTGAGGGCAGACAATGCTTACAATGTAGCCTATTCTTTTCGAATCGAGGGAGATCTTTCTTTGCTCCACTTGCGGAATGCGTTACATCATGTGATGGAAGAGTATGCTCCGTTCCATGCCGTGATCCGGCAGCATGACGAGCAACCCTATTTCTTTCCGAACGATTCATTTCAAGTACCTCTTGAAGTAGAAAATATCACCGATGAAAAAGTTGATGAAAAGATAGATGCTTATGCCGGAAAGCGTTTTCTCTTGGCTGAAGAATATCCTTGCCGATTCTATTTATTGGTGACACCGACATGCCATTACTTGCTGCTGCTTTTCCATCATATTGTCATGGATGGCTTGACTATGGAAGAGTTTTGCGGACGGTTATCATGTTGTTATGCAGCATACTTGCAAGGCGATTCAATAAATGGACACGATGTTGATGCTGCTCGCACGCTTGAATCGTTCAATCACTATTGGGTAGAAACAAAAGAAGCCTCTCATGAAACGGATGTTGCCTTTTGGATAGACTATTTGAAAGAAACACCTTTGCGGCTTCCTGTTCCGATGGAAAATATACTTTCTGCGAGTGGAAAGGCAACACGTTTATATGATTTCGAGTTAGGAGAAACATGTTGGCATCAATCATTGGCCGCGGCCAAGCAGATGAATGCCACTCCTTTCCAATTCTTTTCTGCCGTTTGGGCAGTGGCACTCCAATTTTGTTTGCAAGAAGAGACGATTGTGATAGACCATACGGTACATCTTCGTCCGAAAGCCTTTAAAGGATTGCAGGGATCGTATGTCAATAATTTGCCGATCCGTGTCTCTTTTTCAGAGATGCAAACTTTTACTGAATTGTTGACTTTCATGAAAGCCAATCGCCATCAAGAACGTTTGCATCAGAATGTTACATATACAGACATCGTTTCTCGGATGCGCCAACAGCAATGTCTGACGGAAAGCTCTGATTTGTTTAATGTCAGCATTGATTATCCGATTCGTAATCATTCGTTTACGTTGGATTTCCCCAATTGCCACACTGCTTTTTACCGTCAAAACTTAGCGAATATGATTGGAGACATCTGCTTGGCAATTGAAGAGAAAGAGACATTTCCATGTGGTATTCGCTATCGTGAAGGAGTAGATGAAGCTTTTGTTAAACTGTTGGCAGGTGTCTTTTCGCAGGTGATGCGGCAAGTTATCTATCAACCGACCATTGCTTTGGCCGAATTGCATTACTTGAGCCAAGAGCAACAGCAAGCCATCTTGAGTGAATGTGAACGTGCTTTGTATCAACCGTTGCCGATCAACTTAACAGGCGATATCATCGCTTCTTTTCAGCAAAAGGTTTTTGCTTATCCGAATAAAACAGCATTGTGCTGTCACGATAAGCATATGACATACAAGGAATTGGACGAATATAGCCGACGGGTGGCTTGTTGGTTGTTGGATCAAGTTGGATCAGCCAAGACAATAGGTTTGTTTATGCATCGAGGTTGGGAGATGATTGTCGCCATTTGGGGCATTCTTCGATCAGGCAACGCCTATGTTCCGTTCGATCGTACAACGCCTCTTCCGCGCCTCTTCCATATGGTAGCTGATAGTGGTGTGACAGTTATATTTGCCCAGTCAGATGCTTTGCCGGGGTTCTCCTTCCCCTCTGTTCAGGTGACGACGTTGGAGGCAATCGGAGCGGTTGTTGATAGGCCGTTGCCATCAGTTGCTCTTTCTCAGGTGGCTTATATTATCTACACATCCGGTACGACAGGCGAGCCTAAGGGCATTCCTATTACTCATGCCAACTTATTGAATTTGGTTCGAAACGATATAGCCAATTTCCAACTGACACAGGAGAGTGTCGTGTTACAATCTTCCAATATTTGCTTTGATGCTTCTGTGGCAGAGATATTTCCCGCATTGACAATAGGGGCAACCCTTGTCGTGGCAGATGAAGAAGAGACAAAAGACCCTTCATTGTTGGCTGCATTATTGGAGCAACAACAGGTCACTTGCGCCACGATTCCTCCGGCTCTCTTACCCCTTTTCCCTAAGCATGAATATCCTCATCTTCTGACAATTATTCTTGGAGGGGAAAGTGCAGCAGCTGATGTTGTCGATTATTGGAAACAAAAGAAACGGCTGCTTAATGCGTATGGCCCGACAGAGAATACCGTCGACACGACCTTCTGCCAAATGCAATCCGAGACCCTTGCTAATGATATTGGTACTCCTTTGTCGGGCGTGTCTTGCTATGTCCTTGACAAACAGATGAATTTACTGCCTGATAATGTGCCCGGCGAGTTGTATATCGGAGGTAATCAATTGACCAGTGGCTATTTGAATCTTCCCCAAAAGAACAAAGAACTATTTGTTCCCAATCCTTTTCAGACAGAGGAGGAGAAGAGAGCGGGCCTTCATGCCTGGCTTTATAAGAGTGGCGATCTGGTGAAGCGATTGCCGAATCACCATCTGCTTTTTATTGGGCGGGTCGATTTTCAAGTAAAGATCCGAGGAATGCGTATGGAATTGGACGATATTTCCAACAATCTCTCTCAGTTGGATGGCGTCAATCGGGCTTTTGTAAATGTCATTGACGTGGCGGGCGAGAAAAAACTGGTGGCTTATGTTGAACCCCGTTCGGGAGTAACGCTTTCTGTGGCTGCCATGCGTCAACAATTGTCAGATCTGTTGCCCTCTTACATGATTCCTCATTATTGGTCGGTAGTAACATCTATTCCATTGACGTCCAATGGAAAAATTGACAGAAAAGCACTGTTGTCTGCTCCCCTGCTTTTGGAAAATGAAAAGGAAGAGATATGTGCCCCGAAAACAATAGCAGAATCGATGCTGTGTCACATCGTTGCTTCCATTTTAGGCGTTGAAAAGGTAGGAACGGAGACCGATCTTTTTCATCTTGGCATGAGTTCTATCCAAGTGATGCAAGCAGCATTTGAAGCTGAAAAATATGGCCTTGAGGTGAGTGTGTCCCGGTTTTATGCCTCAAGAACAATAGCCAAAATCTTGTCAGACAAACAATCTCGCTATTGTTATGCGGTGAATACGATTCAAAAAGAGAAACCTTTGTTGCTGATCGTGTGCGGTTATCCTTATCTGAGTCCATCGTACGATGCTATGGTTGAGGCGCTTAAAGACCATTTTTCTTTGCTTGTTTTGGAATCTTACAATGAATATTTCCAGCAAAAAGAGGTGTGCACATTAAAAGAATTATTGGATTTTTACCTCTCCTCTTTGTCTCCTTTGCTGCAAGATGTTGAGTTAGCGGGGATGATAGGCTTATGTTTGGGGGGGGAGATTGCCTTGCAATTGGCATCTCTCTTGGAGAAGCAACAGCTGGCACGGCCGAAAGTGTTTGTGTTGGATGGATTTTCTGATAGATTGGAGCATAAAACGAATAGTTTTATTGAAGAACCGGGTGTGAATGAAGCGGTCAATCGTGAACGCAACCGTATCAGTGATGCTTTGATAGACTCTTTCTTTTTCAATCCTTATGACGGTGAAGTGCATATCTGTTTGGCCGATCAGTTTACGAAACATCTGCGTTTTGAGAATGCACCCGAGGAGAGCGACCCTGTTATATGGCAACGTGCTTACGAGCGTTTCCTGCAAAACGGACCGGGATGGAAGCGTTTATTGCCTGATTGTCGGTTGCATGCCATTCATGCTACCCATTGGTCCATGATGCGGGAGCAGGGGTTGGAGCAAATCAAACAGCTCTTATTGCATACTCTTTGCGCAACTAATCAATAAAAGTATTCTGATTTTGAGAAAGTTTCTCAAGGGAAAACTGTAGTTTTCTCGGCACAAAACTACAGTTTACTCCCGAATGAACTGCAGTTCTCTCGGGGGAAAACTGAAGCATACTCCCGAGAGATTCTTATTTTAGTCGAATCATTTTCAGAAAAGGGTGCTCAAGTAAGCGCTGAAACCACCATCATATAGATCAACATGCCGATGATATCATTCGAGATCGTGATAAACGGACCGGTCGCCAAAGCCGGATCAATCTTTATCTTATCGAGCAGAAGCGGTACTACTGTACCGAAAATGCTGGCGAACATAACGACGGCAAACAAACTCAACGACACGGCTGTTGTGATGGTCTTGTCGCCTAACATGAAGAAATTGTAGACAAACACCACCAAACTGATAATGCTGGCATTGATAATGGCCACGATACCTTCCTTGATGATTTGCGGAAAAATGTCTCCTTCTTTCAGAGAATTATTGGCCAAGCCTTGTACCACGATAGCCGAAGATTGGATACCTACGTTACCGCCGGTTCCACCAATCAGCGGAATGAAGAGAGCCATCTTAGGGTTGTTTGCGAAGTTGGCTTCAAATCCACCGAGGATTACGGAGTTGCTCAATCCGCCGATCATGCCGATCAACAACCACGGCAAGCGCGCTGCTGTTTGGGTGAAGATATTGTCGGAGGTCTCTACATCTTGCGAGATACCGGATGCCAACTGATAGTCTCGTTCATGCTGTTCGCGGATCTCATCCACAACGTCATCGATAGTGATTCGTCCGACAAGCCTTCCGATGCTATCAATAACCGGCAGGGCTACCAGGTCGTATTTCGAGATTGTCTCTGAAACCTCTTCGATACTGTCGCTGTCGCGTACGGCGATCGGATCTTTTTTCATCACATGCTTGATTTTTGAGACAGAAGGACTGGTGATGAGTTTCTTGAGTGGCAGTACACCTTTCAATCGCTCCTCATCATCAACGACATAGACGTAGTAGATTTCGTCCATCTCCTCGGCTTGCTTGCGCATCTCGTCGATACACTTTGGCATGCTCCAGTTCTCGTTCACTACGATCATCTCCGTACCCATCAAACCACCGGCCGTGTCTTCATCGTATTTCAACAAGTCAACGATATCGCCCGCCTGCTCGACATCTTCGATATGCGAGAGGATCTCTTCCTGTTGGTCCTCATCCAATTCACGCATCAAGTCAACGGCATCGTCCGTTTCCATGTTGTCGACAAACCGTTTGGCAATCAATTCGTTCGGCAACTCTTTCAACAACTTGTGGCGATCTTCCTCGTCCAGTTCCATCAAGACGTCAGCCGCCTTCTCTCCGTCCATTAAAAGATAGAGATAGATGGCCTCCTGCAAATTGAGGTCCTTATACAATTCGGCTATATCTGCCGGGTACAACTCCTGCAGAAGGGCACGGGCTTTCACATCGTCCTTCTCTTCGATGATCTTCTTCAGGTTATCGATATACTCTTTTGTCGGTTCAGTCATAGCTACTTTAATTTAATGATTCGTTTATCAGGTGAAAGAGTACGCCACACGCTGTCTGCTTTGAAAGCCGGCGAGGTGATGTCCAACTCTTGATTTTCGTATTGATGCGTAATATCAGCGATGCTCAAGAAGGAGTAAAACAGATTCCTCGTGCTGATTCGCTGATCTTTATGCTGTTCGATTTCGCTTACCTTTTCAGGGTAATGGTTCAGGTATTTATCCGAATACCAAAAAAAGAAAGGAATATGTACTTCATATGTTGAGGGATTCGTGTTCCCATGCATGACCATCATTCGTTCGTCGTCGTATAGATTCTCGGCATGATCGGAGATATAGACCATGGAAGCTACGGCATCAGTAGCCTTCAATTCTCGGACAATCTCGCCAAGAATCGAGTCCGTATAGTAAATGGTGTTGTCATAACTATTGACGATCTGCTGTTTGTTGGCAATGTTGATGGTATTATATTTTGTGTTTTCTTGCAATGCCGGCTGATAACGGCAAAACTTTTCGGGATAGCGGGCATTATATCGGAAATGGCTACCCAACAAATGTATCACAATCAATTGTCGTTGTGCCTTTTCTTGCAAAATCTGATGGAAGTAGGGCAATAATTCTTCGTCGTAATTGCCGGTTGCCCCAAAGTCGGTCGTTGAAAAATAACAGTAATCCATCGGACGTGAAATGCGTTGGACAAATCCATAGTTGGCCGATTGGTTTCCTATCCATGCCGTCTTGTAGCCGCACTCCTTGAATGCGTCAGTCAATGCTTTCTCCTTGTGTGCTCTCTCATAATCGGACGAAGTGGCCCGCGTCAGCATAAGTTGCAATGCCACCTCTGTCAAGTTTGCTTCTGAACCAGCCTTCGAGTAGGAGATGAGATGAGACAAACTGTCTAACTGTGGAGAGGTTTTGCGATTGTATCCATTGATTGAAAAGTTGCTATATCGTGATGACTCTCCGATGACCAATACCAAAATTTTTCGCTCAGATATGGGTTTGTTCTCTTTTGCCGAAAAATGAAAATTTGCCATTTGCTTGTTCAATTTTTTTATATTGAGCTCAATGGTGAGATATGCTACTACGGCGTAAAGGAAATCGCATGGATAGGTCTTCTTGTATTTCCCTTTGAATGCAGTGGAGGCAAGTTCTCGATGAGAGAAAAAACCGTCTGCATTGTCTGTCATTTTCCAGACTATAGCCATCATGATGAGGTTGAATCCTATGAAGATTCCACCCAAGCTCCATTTAATGGCTTTTGTCCAACGCAGGTCCTTGCCAATTTTTGTATAGGCTATCCAATAGTAGAGGGCGATCATACCTATGAATGGGATCAGAAAGTAAGAATGAGATCCGATCAGTTCAGTGGCTTCTTGGATATTTGTATGGAAGATGGATGTCAATACTCCCGTAGTGATTGGCATTTTGCAGAAAAGTACATAACCTATTTCGATAGGAGCAAAAAGAAGAGACACTCCCATCGTTAGAAAATAGGTGCGCCATCGCATGAATAGGGAAGGCATGATCATGATCAATACCGAGAAAAGCAAATAAACGCCTTGCTTAAACGGGTTTCCGACCAAGTCGCTACTCAGAAAAACAACAAATATATTGGGTAGTAACAGTATGGTGAACAATGGTACTGCCCATCCGCACGATTTCGAAGTGAAGCCGATGTTGCATATCGTATCTTTTCCCATTTGACTGCCTTTTAGAGGGCGACAGAATCGTTATGCCGCCGGGGTTATACACTCTGTTGTTGCTTTTTTAGCCAAGTATCAGCCTGTTTTGTCAGTTCAATGAACTGTTCGATGGATAATTGTTCCGGTCGTTTGTCAAAAATCGGTTGATCATAGTCGGGATACTCTTTCCCTAATAAAGGCTTGATGGAGTTGCGCAATGTTTTTCGTCGTTGATTGAATGTTGTTTTGACCACTGTCTTGAATAACTTTTCATCGCAATCCAACTGTTTTCGGCTATTACGTGTCATTCGGATCACAGCACTTTTTACCTTTGGAGGGGGATCAAATACATTCTCATGTACGGTAAATAGGTATTCAATGTCATACCATGCTTGCAGTAAAACGCTGATGATGCCGTAAGTCTTTCCTCCTGGTTTGGCCGCCAGTCGTTCGGCAACCTCTTTTTGGATCATACCGGAACAACAAGGGATCTGATCTTTGTAGTCGATCACCTTGAAAAAAATCTGGCTGGATATATTGTACGGATAATTTCCTATGACGCAAAACGGTCCACTGTAGAGTTGTGCAAGGTCTAATTTGAGAAAGTCCTGTGCAATAATACGTCCTTTCAAGTCAGGAAAGTTTTGTTCCAAATAGGCAACCGACTCACGATCCAACTCGACTACCTTCAAGTCATGTTGTGCATCAAGGAGAAATTGGGTGAGCACACCCATGCCCGGTCCGATTTCTAAAACCGGCGTTCCCTGATAGCCGTTCAGTGTGTCGGCTATCCGTTCAGCGATCTGCAAATCTTTCAAGAAGTGCTGCCCTAATGCCTTCTTAGGTTTTACTAATCTCATGCTTTTTTGACGGTGTATTCTAAAAATAATTACGCATAGACGCAAGACCGATTTTCCTCTCTTGAAGGAGGATAATGTAAGCCCGCTCCGCCTATCTGCTTGCCATCTTCAATAATATGCTTATCTTTGCACGAGACAAAGATAATAAATTATTTAACGAATAGAATCGTAGATGGATGTAAAAAGCATAATTCATACTTCAATTAAGATAATTCTTCCATTGGCACTGGGCTGTCTGCTCCTTTGGTTTCTATATCGAAAGATGGATATCAGCGAAATTTGGAATGTGATAAAGACCGGAGTCGACTATAAAGTGATTCTCTTTTCTCTTTTGTTCGGATTGGGAGCCAATATGGTGCGCGGTTGGCGTTGGGGGTTGTTGATCAGATCATTAGGCGAAAACCTTCGGATGAAAAATGCCATCTATGCCGTATTGGGTAATTATGCTGTCAATTTGGTCTTGCCTCGTGTCGGAGAAGTGTGGCGGTGTGGTATGGTATCGAAATATGACAAAATATCATTCACGAAACTGTTGGGCACATTGTTGATTGACCGTGTGAGTGATATGGTGATGGTTGGATTGATTGCTCTCTCCATCTTTACGTTCAATATCAATTTTTTCGTCTCTTTCTTCGAACGGAATCCACAATTGTCGGCAGGTTTCTCCTCTATGCTGCATTCGGTTTGGATTTATTTTTTTCTTGTATTTTTTCTGCTTGCCGTTTGGTTTGTATTTAAATATTTGAGTAACTTTACGCTGGTCCAAAAAATTAAGGGCATGTTGTGGAATGTTTGGACAGGAATCAAAAGTATTTGGGTGATGAAGCGCAAATGGCTCTTCCTGGTGCAGACGTTGATGTTGTGGCTTGGCTATTTTTTGTACTTCTATATCACCTTTTATGCTTTTGGATTTACGGAGAATTTAGGTGTCTCCGTGGGCTTGATTGCCTTCACGATGAGCAGTATCGGAGTGGCCGTTCCCGTTCAGGGAGCTATTGGCCCATGGCATTTCATGGTGATAGCCACATTGGTCTGTTTTGGAGTAAATGAAAACGATGCAGCAGCATTCGCTTTGGTTGTCCATACGGTGCAGACAGTGTGGACCGGCTTGTGTGGACTTTTTGGAGTTGTTGCCTTGCCGGTGATCAATAGGCAATAAGGATAACAATGGAATATCAATATGAAGTTATTGTCCATCATTCATATATTAATTACTTAATACAAAAAATTTATGTCAGCAGAGATTAAAAAGCTTTCACCGACTGCCGTGTGGGGCTATTTTTATGAGCTAACCCAGATTCCACGTCCGACTGGGCACATGGAAGCCGTAACTCACTTCATTAAGGAGTTTGGAAACAATTTGGGATTGGAAACGCTGCAAGATCAAGTGGGTAACATTATCATTCGCAAACCGGCAACGCCGGGGCGTGAAGGAAAGAAGACCGTCACATTGCAAGCGCATCTGGACATGGTCCCTCAGAAGAATACGTCGGTAAAGCATGATTTTCTGACTGACCCGATTGATGCACATGTTGATGGTGAATGGGTGAAAGCTCGGGGTACGACGTTAGGCGCAGACAATGGAATAGGAGCTTCATTGGCTATGGCCGCATTGGCAGACAAAGAAATTCAGCACGGTCCCCTCGAAGCTCTGTTTACAGTCGATGAGGAGCAAGGTATGGTCGGAGCCTCCGGTTTGAAATCCGGTGTCTTGAAAGGGGATATCTTGCTCAATTGCGACTCGGAAAAGCAAGGAGAATTGTTCGTAGGGTGTGCCGGTGGCATAGATATGAATATCTCTTTTCAATTTAAGGAAGATACTTTTATACCCGAAGGAGACGTTGCTGTCAAACTGACACTTGCAGGATTGAAGGGAGGACATTCAGGAGTGGATATTCATTTAGGACGTGCCAATGCCAACAAGCTGATGTTCCGCTTCCTCAAAGAGGCAGTGTGTGATTATGGGGCTCGCCTTTCATTTGTTGAAGGGGGTAATCTTCGTAATGCTATTCCCCGGGAAGCCGAGGCTGTCATTACAATTCCTGGTGACAATGTAGAAGCTTTGTGGGAATTGGTATCAGACTACCAAGAGATGTATCAGACAGAATTTAAAGGTGTTGAGGATGGTATCCTGTTTACGGCAAGTATGACAGATCTTCCTGCTACATTGATTCCGGAAGAGATTCAGGACGACTTTATCAATGCTATTGAAGGTTGTCAAAATGGGGTGATCTCCATGTTGCATGATTTTCCAGGTACAGTTGAAACCTCCTCTAACTTGGCTATTGTCAAGACTTCGAATGAATTGATAGAAATTCAAATATTGGTGCGCAGCTCGTCGGAAACACGAAAGGAAGCAATTTGCTCTAGTCTCGAGAGTGTTTTCGCTATGGCCGGTGCTAAGGTGGAAGCCACGAACGGCTACAATGGTTGGAATCCCAACATTGATTCACCTATCTTAGGCGTAATGAAACAGAATTACAAGGATTTATTTGGTGTTGAGCCGGATGTAAAAGTAATGCATGCCGGATTAGAATGTGGTATTCTCCAAGGAGCCTATCCAACGATGGACATGATTTCTATTGGTCCGGATTTGATCCATCCACATTCACCGGATGAAGCTGTCCGTATTGCTTCTGTTGAAGATACATGGCGTTTCATTGTCCGTACGTTGGAGAGCATATAATCAAATAGTATCTAAGCAGGCATGGAGCAATGCTCCGTAATGCCTGCTTTTCTATGGAGTGATAATGAGAAACGACATTAAAGAAGAAAAACGATTGTGGAAAGTATTAGACTCCACCTATCTCTATCGTGACTCTTGGTTGACGGCTCGTAAGGATCGGGTACAATTGCCGAATGGTAACCAAATCCCGAGCTATTACATATTGGAATATCCGACATGGGTTAATGTAATAGCGATTACGAAAAACCATGAATTTATATTTGTTCGTCAATATCGTCATGGAATTCAAGAAGTCCGTTATGAACTTTGTGCCGGAGTTTGCGATCCGACCGATGCTTCTCCACTCGAAGCTGCTCAACGTGAATTGAACGAAGAGACAGGTTACGGGAAGGGAGAATGGAAAGAATATATGCAAATCTGCGCCAATCCATCCTCTATGACTAACATCACCTATTGCTTCTTGGCAACAGATGTTGAATTAGTGACACCTCCTCATCAGGAGGCAACGGAAGATTTGACCGTTCATTTGCTGACGCTACAGGAGGTGTTGGAATTATTGCAAGGCGATCAAATAAAGCAATCTCTTCATGCTGCTCCCTTATGGAAATATATTGCAGAGCATCAGCTGCTTACTGTGAAGTGAAAGAATAGAGACCTACTTAATCGTCTTGGATGAATGTTTCCAACCATATTTAGCAGACTTGTATCGGAAATAGTCACTGCAAGTGATGGGGAAGAGCAATGCACGGATAAAACATACGAATGGTCGCTTCTCTTTTGTATGAAAGATGCGATTGCGTAACCGAATGCATGAGACAGTCAATTTCAAATAGGCTGTAAACGTATCTTGGCTTTGGTAAAGAGCCATTTTTTCTGCTTCTTTTTTGCATTGAGTGTCGGCAGCGATTGAGGCGATCAGTTCATGTGTCTTGGTGAAATAATCCCGTATCACGGGACGCAGTTCGCAATAGAGATCCCATACACGTTGAAGTGTGTGGAGGATGTTACAGAAACCTCGTTGGTAATTTTCCGGCTTTCCATAAGTGGCTGCTGAGAGATGGCGCCGCTGATTCACTAATACGAAAGGGCAGAATTGTACCTTTTCATAGGCGGCTGCTACCATTTGAATTAATTTATCGTAGGTGTAATAGTCGATCCATTTCTCCAAGTTGGGGATCTTTTCAATCATCTCTTTGCGAATCAGCATTGTATGCCCCGGAGTCATACCGACATACATCATTCGTTCCAGTGTGCAATTAGGCAATCGATCGTCAAAATGAATCTTGATAGAAGGGTCGTTGGCGAAAGGTTTTGAAAATCCGGAAGAAAGCCAATTGTCTCCAATACTTGTCATTTGTCGCTCAATTTTGTCTTTTTCCCAAATATCGTCTTGGTCGGAAATTGCCACATAGTCGCATGTCGCATGAGCAATTGCTGAAAAGTAATTACGATTATAACCAAGATTGGCTGCATTCACTGTATATTTTATTATAGGGTATGTCTTGGCATATCTCTTCAAAATGTTTACTGTCTCATCGGTAGAACCATCATCTTGTACGATCAGCTCATCAATTGGATAGGTTTGTTGCAAGATTGAATCCAGCTGTTCTGCCAAATATTGTGCACCGTTGTAGGTGCACAATACCACCGAAACGTGTTGTTTCTCGTCATATATGTTTTTCATTTTTCAACCATTTGTTTATTCTTCTTTTTATGGCTTTTGAGATTAGCCCCCAATTGCCATATTTTAAGTTTAGGAATAGTTCTTCGAACGAACGTCCGATCTTGATCCAAGGATGTCCCCATCCCATGATTCGATAGACCGCTTCTTTGTATGTAGTATTCTCTATTACATAGCGCGGATGTTTCAATGGCAATTCTATGTCATATCGTTTCATGGTGAAAATTCGGCGATATCCATGGGGCATCGTTTTGATGGAACCCGAGAAATGGGTTGAGTCTGCAATAGCTCCTAAGTTATTGATCATATTACGGGTCGGAACAATGCAAAGTCCATTGTTCAACAAGATTGAAGCGTGGAAGATGGTTTCATAATATGCTTTGCCAGACTCTTTGTGGTGACGGCACATCGTAAGGAAATCATCACGATATCTACGTGTTCGAATGACATTCTCCAACAATTGAAGATTCTCTTTATCAGACAAAAAAGCATAGTTCTCATCCCATTGGTCAATCACTCGTTTCCAGCTGGCCCATCCCCAAATGGAAAAGTTGGTGGTGAAGAAATAGTCGGATGATATATTAGGGGTTATTTCTTGCTGATTGAAACCGGCAATCATGCTGATGCGTGTGTCGTTTTCATACTTGTCCAGTAACTCTTTGCAAAAAGAGAAGAAAGATACTGACGGAATACTGTCGTCTTCAAAAACAATACATTTGTCCACATACGAGAAAGCCCATTTATGAGACAGATAGTTTGAAGGGTCACATCCTTGGTTTTTCTCTTGAAATGACCGGTGAACCTCACATTCCCAATCGATCTGTTCCACCACCTTACGGCAGGCTTCGATCCCTTGCCTGTCTTTTTCTCCACGAGGCCCGTCTTGATATAAGAATAATTTTGACGGACGAGCTTTTCGTATTTGTTCAAAAACTTGAGACAATGGCTCGGGACGATTGAAAAAGAGAATCAATACCGCGACGTCAACTAAGGCTGGTTTCATAGTTATATTGTTTTATTTGTAAAACTCTAATTTATCATAATGCGGATGAAGTTGGTCCAGAGTCGGCAATTGCATATAATCGCCATAAATTTTTCGCAGATGAGCATCCGTATTATGCGGAACGGGAAACAACTTTCCTTCAAACTCCATGGTTGACAATGGAAAGATATCTTCCATAAATCTTGGCTTGAAGAAGGCCGTTCCGAATGAGTGGCGTAGAGCTTTCCCGGGGATCAGTTTAGCCAAAAATCGCAAGAAGGGGAAAGATATACGCTCATTCCATCTATAAATCCATTGTACTCGTTTGGAAATTGTCTCTTCATTCAGCTTCTTGTTGTTCAACTGATTATATATTTGACCTTGCAGATGACCACCAATCCAGGCCAAAGCGTATGGGATTTTTTCCATAGGGAAAATATCAATATAGACTCCTTTGTATTTCCAATTTCGATCGTAGTTATTCACCTCCTCGAGATACGAATCCTTATCCCGTAATTTCCCGTA
The DNA here is from genome assembly GCA_963657455.1 of bacterium. Classification (GTDB taxonomy): domain Bacteria; phylum Bacteroidota; class Bacteroidia; order Bacteroidales; family Tannerellaceae; genus Parabacteroides. The sequence continues at coordinate 18,599 of CAVKMU010000003.1, read as the reverse complement.
GATAAAGATGTAGTTGCGGTCAGTATCATGCGTTTGCAATGCAAAATTATCCGGCAATTCATCGGGCAACACTTCAATGAGTCGTAAGTAGTCAGACCGTAACATCTCGATGTCCAAATCATCATCCCAAGGAATGAACCCCTTGTGTCGGGCCGCTCCAATCAATGTTCCCGAACTGAGCCAATAGGGAATATGATGCTTTTTGCAGATGCTGTCTACTGCGTTCAGCAGTTCGAGCATCCGTAATTGTTGCCGGCGTAGCAAAGAACCATCCGGATTGAAACGTTTCCGTAGTTCATCGTTGTTGATCATAGCCAGAATTTTTTCATTTCATTATCCAATACCAAGTTTTGGGCTGAATCGGACAATAGATCATATATTTGCGAGGCAAAGTAGACATCGTGTAACGAAATACCTATATTATATGCCAAGATGCGTTCCGTCTCCGACTCGCGTCCAGGGTTTTCACCCAAAAGGACATGTGAAAATTCATCGAACTGCTTGAATTTTTCGAAATATTTGAAGCTCTTCACATGCTCTGTATCATCAGCAAAGACCTTGTCGAAGAAGAGATCGCAGTTTTGGAATCCGCGTGTATGCACAGGTACGACCAAGACTCCTTCTTTGTAACAATGGTCTGGGGCTATTAGATAGTCGGCAGCGGTGATGCATGAGATCACTACATCGGATCCGCTCACTAAAGATTGCTCATCGTAGCTCACTTCAAAATGAAGGTTAGGATAAGTTGCGAATCGTTCTTGGAAGAGAATTTCCTGCCCTTTGTAAGCTAACAATTTGATATGTAGATCTTCTCCTTTTAACAGTTCAGCTAAACAAAGTAATGTGGACCGAGCCGTATTGCCGAGCCCCATAAAAGCATAGGTCTCAACGTCTTTCCGTTGCAGTGTATGGATTGTCAATGCAGCTACAGCTCCTGTTCTCATGGCTGTGATCCATGTGCCGTCCATCAATGCCAATGGCATTCCGGTAGTTGAATCATATAGCATGATTTCACTCAGTAAGGACGGCGTGCGTTGTGGATAGCGAGAAACGATCTTTACGCCGTGCCGTTGCACCATTGGAATGTAGGAGGGCATCGTGTTCATAAAGATATTATTGCCCATGTGTAAACTGTTTTTAGGAGGTAGCGTACAACTGTACTTGTTCTTTAGGATATATTCCACCCACTTGATGCAGTCCAATGGACTAATTCCTTTGCTTGCTATTGTATTGAAATCAATGATTTTCATAGGCTAATTCCAATAATTGTGTGACTAAATAGTGATTGTCTTCGCGATCTCTTACAGCCAATCTAATGTAATTCTCCCCTTGAAATGCTGATTTTGTGCCGCAATCTTTGATCAACAGATTCGCCTTATGCAATAATTCTTGGGCTAATGATTCGGACGTGAACCGATTCGTTACCTCACACAAAAAATAGTTGGCTTGCGAAGGAATGACTCGCAAGTAAGGAACCGCTGACAATTCCTTGTAGAAAATATCTCGCTCTTCCCGGAAGCGTTCACATGCTTGGAGATAGTCGTCTTCGTATTTGCTATAAATCTGCAAGAAAAATTCGGCAAATGAGTTAATATTCCAAATGCTGACATCTTTCCGTATTCGTGCGATACGGGTTGTATCTGCTGAAGCCACAACTCCCAAGCGCAAGCCCGGAACACCATACGATTTCGAAATACTCTTCACGACGGTCATTTGTGGATAAGTTTCCAGCAAATCATTCCGTAGAAGAGAGTTCTTCGGTCCGCCCTCAGAGAAATCCACGAATGATTCATCTACTATGAGTTGTATATGATGTTCGGAGGTCCACTCCAATAAACGAATCAAATCCTTGAATGGAATGAAGTTGCCGGATGGATTGTCCGGGTTGATCAAAAGCAAATATTCCACTTGATGCTCGCCATAAAACTGCATCAGGTCATCAGCCGTATAGTGGAAATCTTCGTTGGACGCTATGTAGGGAACAATGGTTTGCTCGTAGCGGTTAGGATATTCTTCGAAGGTCGGATAGATGATTCCGATTCTCTCCTTGTTTTCACCGGCCTCTTCCATTAAGCATTTGATCAATTCTGCTGCACCATTTCCCACCACCACATATTCATGTTTGAGTTTGAAGTTTTTGGCCATGATGAGAGAGTTGACAAACATTCCTGATGGGTATTCTGTCAGTAATACATCGAAATTGGCTTTCAACTCGTCTTTCATTTTGTGTGGTGGAAAATATGGATTTACCAAATAGCAGAAATCTTTCAGTTGAGGAAAGCGCCAATAACCACCGTACCGACGATGATATAGCCCTAATCGTTGCTTCTCTTCAGCGAAAAGTGTCTCGGCAATGTCCAAGTCCTGTACATCGTCGATCTCATACCACCGTTCACTCTCCAAAGGCAAACCTTTCAGTTCGCATTTGTCCAATAACGTGATGACCCGCAATACTTGTTCGTAATATTCATTATTACCCAATGCCTTACTATAAGCTTCGAGGAAGGGGACATATTGTGAACAGAGAAATTCTTTGCTGAACTTGTAGATATTGACAGTCTTGTAGTAACTGTCCACCTGGCTATAGCGAAAAGCCTTCTTCGAGATGAAGTCTACGATGTCGTTTTCTTCGTTCAAACAAACCATAGTCCCGTCCATCCACGGCTCATAGCGGGCAATCAATGCTAAATTGGGGTAGGGGTTATCTATAATCTTCCGAAACAGACTATCATCGAAGATCAAGTCTGACTCAATCAACAAGGTATCATTCTTTTGCAATTCCTCTTTTGCCAAATAGAGGGAATAGATATTGTTGGTCTTGTCGTATACGGGGTTATAGATATATTCGATCGGAGTACCTTCGTATAGATCGCCTACATGTGCGCGCAACTTTTCTCCTTTATACCCGATAACCAGAATGATACGCTCTAAATGGAGAGTGGATAACTGATGTAACAACCTGTCTATTAGGCAGACACCATTGACTTTGACCATACATTTTGTATTGTCTTTCGTCAAATCGCCTAAACGTTTCCCCATTCCTGCCGCCAATATGATTGCTTGCATATGATCTGATTCGTAATATTTACTGCAAATATAATACAAAACCAACGACTTTCACCCTCGTCTTCAAATAGAAAATGTTACTTTTGCAATCGCTTAGAAGATAGAGGTATGAATAATTTGCTTTTTATTCCTGTTGGAGGTTTGGCCAATCGTATGCGGGCAGTGGCTTCGGCTGTGACATTGATGCAACGTGTTCAAGGGTCTGTTTCTGCCATATGGTTTCAAGACTGGGCATTGAATGCTCCGTTTAATGCATTGTTCCAACCGCTTGAGGTGGATGGTGTGACGATGCGTGAGGCCTCTTTCTGCGATCAGATAGTATATGATCGTCCTCGGAAGAAGAATCTCTACCTTCCCCGATTGTTTCAAAAGCTTTTGTTTACACATGCCCTTTATGAAAAGAGCATTACTCCGCTACGTTTGCAGCATTTTGATTTCGAAAAATGGGCCGCACAAGGAAACTGTTACTTGGCTTCTTATACGAATTTCTTACCATACGATTATGATTTGTTGCGGAAATTGTTCGTGCCGCAGCCGGAAATCATGGCGATGATCGAGCAAAATATTCGGCAATTTTCGAAGAGAACGATAGGACTCCATATTCGAAGAACAGACAACATTGCTTCGATTCAGCAAAGTCCGCTCGAATTGTTCTTGCAAGCCGTTGAAAAAGAGTTGACCTATGACCCCGATACGACGCTCTTTTTGGCGACAGACTCGGAAGAGGTCAAGTCGGAGTTCCTCAATCGGTATGGTAATCAAGTCATTACTGCTAAAGAAAAGGCAGACCGTGATTCGATTGCCGGTATCAAAGGCGGAATCGTTGATATGTATACACTGGCCAAGACCCAAAAAATCTATGGATCATTCCAAAGCTCTTTCTCTGAATTGGCTGCTCAATTGGGAGATGTTCCGCTGGAAATTCTCCAAGTAAAACCCTAATCGGGTGATATCCTTCGTTATTTTTCCGATCGGTCTTGTTCAATTTGAAAGCCGATTGCTTGCAGAACAGCTGCCTCATCGGTTGTAGCATGGCGGATACAATAGGCTTTCGGTTCACGCGGACGGTCATAATGATTTCGCAAATATTCGAAGGCGGAGATGTCATTCCGCAGTTTGCCATCAATCTGTTCCGGTTGGAATGTCGCCAAGAAAGCGCGTTCGACACGATGGTCTGCAAAAGTGTCCAAATCGATGACCGGATCGTTTAGAACGGGAGGTGCAGCTTGAGCCTTCTCTTCGAAATGTAGTTTGAAATGCTCTTCGATGGCTTCCAGACACATTCTCGTAGCCGTTGCTTTGCCGTCGGCTGAAAAACCGGCTATATGCGGCGACGCAAGAGAAGAGGCTTCCAACAAACGGGCATCAATCTGCGGTTCATTCTCCCAACAGTCGATGATCATCTCTTTTACAATACCATTTTCGTGAGCTTGCAATAGTGCTTCTGTATCGTGAACAGCTCCACGGCAGCTGTTGATGAACCACATCCCTTTCTTCATCTGTTGGAAGAAACGATCGTTGGCCAAGTGATAAGTGGGGTGGTTCCCCTCGCGTGTGAAGGGAACATGTAGCGTCACCACATCGGCTTTCGCCAACAACTCCGATAAAGAGACGAAGCCATCTGCCCCTTCCACCTCGGCGCGTGGCGGGTCATTCCGCAAAATGTTCATCCCAAAGAGACGAGCCATCCGTTCTACTTGCGACCCGACATGACCGACGCCGATGATCCCCAAACATTTTCCGCGAAGTGATTCGCCTCGACGCAATGCGATGGTTATCAATGAGGAAATCACATATTGTGCCACTGATGGAGCATTGCAACCGGGTGCATTCCGCCAAGCGATACCGTGTGTATCGCAATAACGTGTGTCAATATGGTCAAAACCGATGGTAGCGGTCGTAATCAGCCGGACATGGCTCCCTTCCAATAGTTCGGGGGTACATTTGTCGATGCTGCGAACGATCAGCACATCGGCATCTTGTATGGACTCGCGCGTGAATCCTTTTGCCGGTAAATAGGCTACTTCTGCTATCGGTTCGGCGATTCCTTTGAGGAATGGTATAGTATTGTCAGCTACAATTTTCATATTCGTTTGATTTATACTTCAATTGAACCTCTGAAAGAGAACAAAAACCCTTGCTCTTTTTTATGGTTTTCAAAACAAACGGCCGATATATTGGATCAATCCCAACTCGTTGAGGAAGATCAATCCGATAGCAATCGGCGCCAGATATTTGATAAAGAAAGCATATGTGTTGAACAGATAGAAGCGAACCTTCCCGTTGTTGGTCATTTGGTCGCGCAACAACTGTTTTTTGATATGTGTTCCTACGAAAATACAAATGGACATACCGCCCAGCGGCAACATGATTTTAGCCGTGACGTAGTCGAACAGATCGAATAGCGTCATGCCGAAGAAGGAGAGGCTTTTCACTGCTCCCAATGACAAAGAGCAGAGAACGCCGAGTACGATAATGCCGAACGATACGAACAATGCTGCTTTTTTTCGGCTTACATGATACTCTTCCAACACATAAGCAGTGACTACTTCATGTAATGAAATGACAGATGTGAGAGCGGCCAGAGCCAGCAATATGAAGAATACGAATGACCAAACAGAGCCGAACGGCATCTGTTCGAAGACATTGGGCAGGGTAATGAATACCAATGACGCTCCACTGGTAGGTTCAATGCCGAAACTGAAGACGGCCGGGAAAATCATAAAGCCGGCCAATACGGCCACGAGCGTATCCAACACGGCCACTTGCAGAGCTGTTTTCTGAATATTGACATCATCGTTAAAGTAAGAAGCATAGGTGATAAGACACCCCATACCGATACTAAGCGAGAAGAAAGCTTGTCCCATGGCACTCAATATGACGGAAGAGTTGATCTTGTCGATCTGCGGACGAAGCAAAAAATCCAGCCCAAGCGAAGCATTGGGCAAGGTTAATGAGCGGATACACAATGCAACCAAGATGAGGAAGAGGAGCGGCATCATCATTTTCGACGAGCGCTCGATCCCTTTTTTTACACCACTGATGATGATCACATGTGTTATAACCACGAAAAGAATGGCCCAAAGGATGGGGCGCCATGCTCCCGTTGAAAATTCTGTGAAGTCGTGGGTGAAATCTGTGGCACTCTTGTTTGCCAATCCTCCTGTCAACGCTTGAAATATGTATTCGAGGGTCCATCCTGAGACAACACAGTAAAAACCTAAAATAAAGAAAGCAGCTAAGACCCCATTGTATCCGATATAACACCATTTGGTATTGGGAGCCAAGGCCTTGAAAGATCCGGCCGTATTCTTATGGGTGGTACGACCGAGAAACAATTCAGTCATCATTACGGGCAACCCCAAGAAGAGTACGCATACAAAGTAGACCAATAAAAAGGCGGCTCCTCCATTGGTCCCGACCATATAGGGGAAACGCCATATATTTCCCAGCCCTACGGCACACCCCACCGTGGCCATGATAATTCCTAATTTACTTCCGAATGTTACTCTGTTTGCTGTCATAATTGTTCAATTTTTCCGTCTTTAATATGGATAGTCCGATCGGTCTCGGAGGCTAATTGTTCGTCGTGTGTGACAATGACAAACGTTTGATTCATCTTGTCGCGCAGTTCGAAGAAAAGAGTGTGCAACTCTTCCTTGTTGTGAGTGTCCAAACTCCCTGATGGCTCGTCGGCCAAGATAACGGCAGGATTGTTGATCAATGCGCGCGCCACTGCTACACGTTGTTTCTCTCCGCCGGAGAGTTCGGCCGGTTTGTGGGAGATTCGGTCGCCCAGCTTGAGGAAATCGAGGATCTCTTTTGCTCGCTTTTCGGCTTCTGATGCCTTGGTTTTAGCGATCAATGCCGGGATCATGACGTTCTCCAATGCTGTGAATTCAGGCAGCAATTGATGAAACTGAAAGACAAAGCCGATGTTACGGTTGCGGAAAGCTGAGAGTTGTGTCTCCGACAATGCGAGAACATCCGTCCCATGGATAAGCAGTGAGCCGCTGTCGGGATGGTCCAAAGTCCCCATGATTTGCAGCAATGTCGTTTTTCCTGCTCCGCTTGGCCCTACAATTGAGACGACCTCTCCTTGGTGAATCTCCAGGTCGATGCCTTTCAAGACTTGGAGCGTCCCGAAGCTTTTCGTTATGCTTTTTGCAACAATCATCTTTTCAATGTTTGATACTATTCGTTATTTTTCGACAAAAGTAATAAATTATCAGCAAATTGACGATAATATGTAGCTAATTATACAAATGTGTTTCGCAGAGAGAAAAGGTTTCTGTTCATTTGTTTTATAGGATGGTTCAGAAAAAGAAACGAGTGCTAAATGTAAAATTAGCAAATAGCTCTGATATATCTAAATAGTGTTTTTTCTGATAGAAAATAGGAAAATGAGAAAATATAGCTACCTTTGTCGGCAGAGAGTGAAGTGATGCCACATTGTTATACATTAAATCTCCAAACATGGAAGGTGTAGCAATCCGTAAATCACCCAATTCCAATAATTGTTGTATGTTTATATTATGTAGAAAATGAAAGTTTCATTGATTATTACGACCTACAATTGGCCGGACGCTTTGCGGCTGAGTTTGATGAGTGTGGTGGCACAAACGCGTGTGCCCGACGAAGTGATTATTGCAGACGACGGATCGGGCGAGGAGACGCGTCAGTTGATTTGTCAGATGGCCAAGGATTTTCCCTGCACGTTGAAGCATGCCTGGCAAGAGGATCGTGGATTCCGTGCCGCCGAATCGCGCAACAATGCCTTGCGGCAGTGTGAGGGGGATTATGTGATTATGATCGATGGCGACATTGTGATGCACCCACATTTTGTGGAAGACCATGTGGCAATGGCCCGAAATGGTTACTATACGATCGGAAGCCGTACGAAACTGAAAAATAGGCTTACCCGGCGACTTTTACAACAACATTCGATTGATGTCTCTTGGTGTACGTTGGGCGTGCATCGTCGGCAGAATGCTTTCTATCTTCCATTGCTTGGCAAGTTGTTTTGCAACTACCGCAGTGGGCAACGACTCTATGGACGAAGCTGCAATATGGCCGCATTCATGAGTGATCTTGTCCGCGTCAATGGCTTTAATGCAGCCCTCGAGGGGTATGGCTTTGAAGATACCGATCTTATAGCACGCTTGAATAACTTGGGGCTGAAGAAGCAGTTTGCCAAGTTTCGTGCCATCACCTTCCATCTCTATCACCCGGAAAAGTCGTTCAACCCGGACAATGAAGGAATCTTTAAACGGAACATGCATCTGATCGCTTGCGAGGAAGGTATCACAAAGCGGGCGGTTTGATATAGCATCCTCTTCTCTTTTTTCTGAAGAATACTCCGGTTTTGAAAAAGTTTCTCCCGAATGAACTGCAGTTTTATCGGGAGAAAACTCGAGTTTATTCGGGAGTGAACTGCAGTTTTCATCCGAGAAAATTTATCATTTTACGGGAACTTGTTGAAAAAAGGTAGTGAAAGTGGAAGAGGAACATGCCCGACTTGCTCGAATAACGGGCAGGTCGGCCGGTCTTGATAGGATGAATTTTAAATAATATCTAAAACAAAAGCTTCTATTAGGGGTGACGCCACTGTGCAGTGTCTTCTTTATAATAATCGACGTTTTGCTGAATGTAATGAAGCCGAAACAGAACATTCGACAACGATTTTCATATTTCAAAAAAGATAAGTACCTTTGTTGGGATGAGGAGCATCAGTGCTTCAGCAGACGAAGAAACAGTTATTCATTGTTATATTTTTAAATTAATTCATGAAGAAGACCTTATTAGTATGTTGCGCATTGGCGTTGACGCTTTGCGCTCAAGCTCAATGGAAACCTGCTGGTGATAAGATTAAGACGCAGTGGGCGGAGCAAGTCAATCCGAAAGAGGTGCTACCGGAATATCCGCGTCCTCAGTTAGAACGTGCCGAATGGCAAAACTTGAATGGAGAATGGGAATATGCCATCAAACCGATGGGTGAAGCTGAACCGACAGCATTTGATGGTAACATTTTGGTGCCGTTCGCTATCGAGTCCTCACTCTCGGGCGTTCAGAAAGAGGTGGGCGAGAACAACGAACTTTGGTATAAACGCTCCTTTACGATTCCTTCCAAATGGAAAGGGCAAGATGTCGTGCTGAATTTCGGGGCGGTAGATTGGAAAGCGGAGGTGTTCGTGAACGATATCCTGATCGGTTCGCATAAGGGCGGATTCACACCTTTCTCTTTCAATATTACTCCTTACTTGAAGAGTTCCGGTACTCAGAAATTGGTGGTTCGCGTATGGGATCCGAGTGATAAAGGATTCCAGCCGCGTGGCAAGCAAACTTCTACCCCTGAGGGCATATGGTATACGCCTGTGACCGGTATTTGGCAGACAGTTTGGTTGGAGCCTGTTGCTCATAATCATATTACAACTGTCAAATCTATCTCGAATATCGATACAAAAACATTGAATGTAACAGTCGGTACCTCTACTCCATGTCCGGCTTCGATCGTGGAGATCAAGCTATTGGACAAAGGTCAAGTGGTTGCATCGGTAAAGGGTGTCCAAGGAGAGGCACTTCGTTTAGGCCTCAGTAACCCGACATTGTGGAGCCCCGAAACTCCCTACTTGTATGATATGCAGATCACGCTGAGCCAAAACGGAAAAGTAGTGGATCAAGTCAAATCATACACTGCTTTCCGTAAGATTTCGACCATGAAAGATCAGAACGGCATCATGCGTATGTGCTTGAACAATAAACCATTGTTCCATTATGGTCCGCTCGATCAGGGATGGTGGCCGGATGGTCTTTACACCGCTCCGACCGATGAGGCTTTACTTTACGACATCAAAAAAACAAAAGAGTGGGGTTTCAATATGATCCGCAAACACGTGAAAGTGGAGCCGGCCCGCTGGTATTATCATTGCGATAAAGAGGGTATTCTCGTATGGCAGGATATGCCGAGCGGCGATATGGGCAACCGTTGGGAAGATCATAAATACAATGGTGGTACGGACAAGGATCGTACGGCCGAATCTATCAGCAATTTCTACAATGAATGGAAAGAGATCGTTGATTTTTGTATCTCCAACCCGTCTGTCGTGGTATGGGTGCCGTTCAACGAAGCATGGGGTCAGTTCGAGACGGAGAAAGTAACGGCATGGACTGAAGCTTACGATCCGTCCCGCATTGTCAATCCGGCCAGTGGTGGAAACTATCGTGCTTGCGGCTCGATCTTGGACTTGCACCATTATCCCGGCCCTGATATGTACCTCTTTGATCCTCAGCGTGTCAATGTTTTAGGCGAATATGGCGGCATCGGTCTTCCGTTGGAGAACCATTTGTGGTGGGACAAGCGCAATTGGGGCTATATCCAATTCAAAAACAGCGATGAGGTTACTGCGCAATATGTGAAGTATACTGACGAGTTGAAGCCTCTCGTCAAACGTGGATTCTCGGCTGCTGTCTACACACAGACCACAGATGTCGAAGGCGAAGTCAATGGTTTGATGACATACGACCGAAAAGTAATCAAAATCAACGAGGCAAAGATCAAAGCCGCTAACCAGACAGTGATCCGTTCGATGACAGAATAAGTACTTTTGTTTCATAATTATCAGGAGAGGGGTGCCCCCAAATCGGGGCATCCTCTTTTTTTTTCAGCCCGAACCTTAATCGTTGTCTTATCTTCAGTGCTGATAACGAATCAATGGATAATAGTCACACATAAAAAAAGTACAGAGAGTTCTATTTTCTTGATCAATATCATAATTTGACCAAAAAAAGAGGTTGTTTTTATTGATTTTATACATTTATCTAAAAAATGGAATAATTTATTCGCAAATTAGACCTTGTGTAGATAATCCATCTGTTGTTACTTTGCATACGGAATATAAAAGACTATAAATTAGAAAGGAATAAGATGAAAAAGAGGAACTTAATGTTTGCATTATGTGCCCTGGCGTGCAGCAGCTTATTTAGCTCCTGCTCCTCAGACTCTGAAACGGAAATGAACTCAGGAGTGGGCGGCATAAATTTAACTTTGAAGACGGACGGTGGGTTTCAATCCACCAAAGCAGTAAACGAGGAGGACTACAAAGAGACAAGCGATTATCAAGTCCAAATCTACAAGGATGGTATCAGCTCTCCGGTGAAGGATGTGACGTATCAAGAACTGGTCAGCGAAATCAATGCAGACGAGTTGAAAAGACTTCGTTTGGGTAATGGCGCTTATACATTGAAAGCGTTCAAGGGTGAAGACAAGGCGGCTTCTACCTCAACCATGTATGTGTATGGCGAGCAATCATTCAGCGTTAACAACGACTTCGAGACAGTCGAAGTGACTTGCAAACCTGTATGCGCTCGCGTTAAAGTGGTTTTTGACAGTAGCATGGCAACCTATTTTACAGACTACTCCGTAATGTTCGAAACAAAAGCCATGGGCGAAACGACTTACACCTGGAAGAAAGCACAAGAGGATGCTGTCTATCTGAAAGTAGACGAGAAAGAATCCGTCAAGGCGACCATCAACTTGACCAATACCAGCGGCAAGACATCGACCATCAACAAGACCTATACGTTGAGTCCGAAGCAAGCTTTGATAATCAATGTAAAACCTGTTGTGAAATCGGGTAACATCGGCATCGAGATCAGTATCGATGAGAGTACGAATGACATTCCGGTAGATATCGAAATTCCTTCAGATTGGAAGTAAGTTTTTTAGTAGAATCGAAGAAAAAGAAAGCATATGAAAATTATCAATACGATAGCAATGGGGTTAATCGCTCTGGCCGGTTTCTCCTCTTGCGAAATGAAAGATGAAATAAAAGGAGGTAGCAAGACTTCGGATGTCGGCTATTTGGAACTGACTGTTGCCGTTGATGCCAAGAAAAATCAACTGACGAAAGCAGCTTCCGATGAAGGAACAGGTACCGTCGGTAAGGTGGATCCTTCCGGCTACCCGGTAAAAATCACAGGTGTAACGGATGAATCCTACTCAAAATCGTTCGATTCATATACGACTTTGCAAAATGCAGGTGCCATTGATATGCCGGTCGGTAACTATAAAGTCGAGTCTCATACGCCGGGCGAATTGAAAGCATTGATGGACGAGCCCTACTTCAGCGGTGAGACTTACTTGACAATTCTTAAAGGAGTAACCTCTTCGGCCGAAGTGGTGTGCACGATGCAAAACACCAAGATCAGCGTAGCCTACGAGAGTATGTTCTTGGCCAATATGAATAATTGGACGATCTCCATCACTGACGGTAGCGCGAACATTATCTCTTATACCGGAACAAAGGATAATCCGGGCACTCCGCAGCCGAAATATTTGGTGATCGCAGAGAACACATCAAAGCTGATCGTCACCGTTACAGGTACGAAAATAGATGGGACGAACGTATCGGAAAGCCGAAATATCACGAAACCTGCAGGCTCAGCTTCTGAATATTGGGGCGCAGCCGACGATCTGACCATCAAGATGAACGTCAACGAGGATGTTATCATTCCGGGTATCAGCGGCATTGATATCAAAGTGGATGTCGAATTTGCGGAATCAACGGACAATGTGGAGATTGATGTCACTCCGGAAGACGGGGGCAGCACGGATCCTGATCCTGATCCGGAACCAGATCCATCGGATGGACCGACCATTACGAGCGATTATCTGACGACTCCCATCACTTGCACTTATAATGCTTCAAGCCAAACCATTTCAGGTGCGCCGAGTGTGGCAAATGTTAATATTGCAGCAACGGCAGGTTTGAAATCGTTGGTAGTGAAAATTACCGGCGGAAATGATGGATTTGCAGGAGCCTTGCAACCATTAGGATTGGATACCGGTAAAGATTTGTTGACATTGGATTCAAATAATGCAATGGATGGAATTTTGATAGAGGTGTTGAATCCGCTTCCGGAAGTAGGAGATAAGAGCTATTCTTTGGATATTGCGAAGTTTATCTCTATGATGGGTGCTTATGGTACGACCTCTTCAACGGGCCATGTGTTTGACATTACTGTAACGGATGCCAATGGAAAGTCTGCAACGGCTTCATTGTCAGTTATTATTAACTAATTGATGGAGGAATGAAAAATGAAAAAGTTAGTCTCTCTTTCAATATGGATGTTATGCCTTCTTCTTCTTTCATGTCAATCAGATGAGAAGGAGTTGAATCCTGTTGGTTACTTGAGTTTGTCGGTAGGAAGAGATGCTTCCACTGAAACCAAAGCTCCGGCTGAAGGATATACGGGCAAACAAATTGGCGTCCAAATCATCAATGCCAAGAATGTAGTTGTCAAACAAACGGACAATTGGGAAGATTGGCAAGGTCAAGCGTTGGAGTTGCCGATCGGTTCATATACGGTTAAAGCCTCTTCGTCCGGATTCGATGGTAGCGAAGCGGCTTGGGAAGCTCCTTATTATACGGCTTCACAAGTGGTGACGATCAAGAATGGACAAAGCGAAAGTGTCAAGCTGGTTTGTACATTGGCCAATGTAAAGGTGACGGTCAACTACGACGCGGACTTGATAGCCGCTTTCAAAAGCGTGGCAGCTACAGTTAATACGATGCCATTCCCGACGACGGAAACGCGCTCTGCTTATTTCCCTGTTGGAAAACTGACGGCAGCCATTACCGTAGTCAGCGAAACGAAAGGATCAAACACCCTGACCAAAGAGTTTACGGAGGTGAAAGCACGCGATCATTACATCTTGAACTATAAGATGGCTGAATCGGGAACGGGTAACGTAACCGTCAAAGTAGATCCGACAACCAATAAATATGAATACACGTTCACTATCGGAAAACTGGAAAAAGACTGTACCTTGTCCGCAAATGCTTGGAGCAATTTTGCCTATTTGACGGCAACTGACCTGAGCGGTACGACGGCAGAAATGGCATTCAAGTTCCAATATCGCAAACAAGGAGACGAAAATTGGATCGATGTGGCTGCAGTTTCTTCCGGTAAGAACTATACAACAGATAAAATCACCGGTCTGACAGCCGGAACAACCTACGAATATCAGTTGGTTGCCACCACGGGAGATATGTCAGAAACAATCGGAAAAGCCGGGACATTTACGACAGAAACGATCTTGGCTTTGCAGAATGCCGGCTTCGAAGATTGGTATCAATACAATAAAATTTGGTATGCAGCCTCGAGTTCTGTCTATAATGCGGGCAATTATATGTGGGATACCAGTAACCCCGGAGGTGGAGCTTTTGGATACAATCCGACAACAGGCGTTACTAATGTGAAACATGGAGGAAACTATTCAGCCAAATTGGAGTCTCAATATGCGGTAATTAAATTTGCAGCAGCCAGCCTCTATTATGGACGATTCAACTCTTTGAAAGGAACCAGTGGCGCAAAGATCGATTTTGGTCAAGCCTTTACATCGCGTCCGACTGCTTTCCATGGTTACTATCAGTACGCTCCTGTGGCTATTGATTATGTCGGCGATAAACAACCGAGCGGAACCGTTTCGAAAGGCGACATGGATATTTGCTCGATTTATATTGCATTGTCGAAAAAGAAATATACAGTAGACAATACGGATGCCTCCACTTTTATTAACTTTGCGAACGATGACAATATTATTGCATACGGTGAACTCCCCGCTTCGGATTGCGTCAATACGAACGGCAACTGGAAGGAGTTTACCATTAATCTGAAGTACAAGAATATAACCGACAAGCCTTCTTACTTGATTATCGTATGTAGTTCGAGCAAATATGGCGACTACTTCACAGGAGGTAAAGGAAGTACCTTGTATTTGGACGATTTCGAGTTGTTGTATGGCGATACGCCAACAATGTGGGAATAGTTAGAAACGAAATAAATCGACCGAGAAGGGCAACACCGCTCTTCCCGGTTCATTCGATATTCATGATGAGAAGAAAAATATTTGCTGTACTACTGCTTATGGCGGTAACGATAGGATGTGCGCAAGCGCAACGAGGAAGTAAAGCGATCACGCGGATCGACCGTGATGTCCAAAAAGCTGTTTTTATTCCGAAAGGGACATGGATGGCCGGAGGATCGGTCTCTTATACCGAGCACGACGAGGGGAACTTGAACTTTCTGGTGTTGAAGAATGTTGAAGGTACGGGGTATGACTTCAGCGTCAGCCCTTATGTCGGCTATTTCTTCCGCAACAATGTGGCTGCCGGCTTCCGCTTTACGTACAATCGCGACTATTTGGATTTGAAAAACTTCGAGTTGAACTTGGGTGAAGACTTCAATATCAGCCTGGATAATATCTACTATTTGGAGCATAAATACCAGGCTTCCGGCTTCATTCGCACCTATATGCCGATCGGAAAGAGCAAGATTTTTGGATTGTTCAACGAGGCTCGATTGACTTATGGCTATGGTACAGGAAAGAATTCGACGGGTACCGGTACCACATACGACGGTACTTATCAGACGACCAATCATTTGCAGATTGGTTTTGCTCCGGGCTTAACAGCATTTATCACGGATTGGTCGGCGGTTGAGGTCTCCGTTGGCGTGATGGGCTTCGACTTCAAATGGGTAGATCAGCAGACGAACCAGGTAGAAGAAGGGCATTTCCGCACCTCTTCCGGCAACTTTAAGATCAATCTTTTCTCCATCAATATCGGAATGACGTTCTATCTCTAAACAAATAATATGGGTAATATGATGAATAACATAAGGAAACAATTGAAGGTGGCATTGGCTTGTGGCGCAGGATTCTGTGGCATTGCGTCATGTGCCATTGAAAATGATGTTCCTTATCCGATTGTTGAAGCCGTGATCGAGAGCATAGAAGTAGAGGGTCAACGCGGCGAATCCTCTGAAGATTTCCAATCGGCCGAGATCAACAAGAGCGCGCGCACGGTTCATTTGTACGTCAATGACTCTGTTGATATCTCTAAATTGAAGATCACCCGGTTGAAAGTTTCGGACAATGCAGCATTGACTCCTGACTCAACGGCTTGTGTAAGCTACAAGAATTTCCCGAGAGAAGGATTTGCCTCTTTGGATAGTATATCAACAACCTCGAATACACGGATTGACTTTAGCAAGGATGTGAACTTTACGTTGCACACCTATCAGGATTATGTATGGAAGGTTTCCGTCTCACAAATCGTTCAGCGCGACATTAATGTCTCAGGTCAAATCGGTGATCCGATCATTGATGAAAACAGTCGTAACGTTATTATCTATGTAGCATCCGATCAAAATCTGAAAAACATCAATGTCACAGAGATGAACTTGGGCGGAAAGTTTGGAAGTGTGGAACCTGATCCGTTGAAAGTAAAGGATTTCTCTAACAGCCAGACTTTCTACGTCTCCCGTTCATGGGAAGAAACGGCCCTGAAATGGACAGTCTTTATCTATCATAAGGAGGGTTCTGACACTGGCGAGTCGAGCATCTTCCCGATGTGTACACAAGCTAACTTGAAAGGGTCTATTCAAAGCGGAAAAACTCCGGTCATCGAATACAAAAAACAGAGTGAAAGCAGTTGGATAACCTTGTCTGCTTCCGACATGACCGTGAAAGGTTCTACCTATACGGCCACCATCAAAGGATTGACTCCCGGCACGGCTTACCTCTATCGTGTAAGTGTTGACGGCACAGCCGGAGCAGAAAATGCTTTTAGCACGGTTAAATCAGTTGCCTTAGAGAATGGCAGTATGGATGATTGGTCGCAAGAAGGGAAGCAATGGAACCCATGGGCCTCCGGAGCCTCCTCTTTTTGGGGAACGGGTAACGGTGGATCGGCGGCTTTCATTGGGAATATTACCACTCCGACGACTGAAAGTGTGAAAGGTACAGCTGCCTTGTTGGAGTCGAAGAATGCCGTTATCAAGTTAGGTGCAGGCAATATCTTTACGGGCGATTTCGAATTGGATGGAACAAACGGTATCCTACGATTGGGCCGTTCCTTCTCTTCTTTCCCTACAGCGTTGAAGTTACACTATAAATATACCTCGGCCACCATCAACCGTATTGGCGATTCGCCCGGTGCATTGGAAGCATTAAGAGGACGGCCCGACTCATGTCAGATTTATATCGCGCTCTCCGACAAGAGTGAAAAATATGTGATTCGTACCCGCCCGTCGGTGCGTCAGTTGTTTGATCCCAACGATAAGAATATCATTGCCTATGGTCAATACACACAAGGATATACGACTTCGGAATATAGAGAGCTGACTATTCCGTTGGAGTATAGGGCGACAGACCGCACTCCGACAATGATTGTCATTGTGGCTTCAGCCAGCAAATATGGCGATTACTTCATCGGTGGCGAAGGAAGTACATTATGGTTGGATGAAATGGAATTAGTTTACGAATAAAAGATGATGAACAAACAGATAATTTTCAGCTTTGTGGTGGGACTTCTCCTTTTGGTTGGGTGCCAAAATGAAGAAGAAAACAACATAGATGACACCGGTTTCTTCGTCTCGTTGGCGAACGATGTTGAGGTGACTACCAAGTCTACACCCGAAGAGTTGGGAGAACCCTATACTACACAATTCAAACTGAAGGTCGTTGACCAAGCAACCGGCGTTGTCAAGTACAGCGGCAACTACAAAAATGGCTTGTTTATCAACACCCCTGCCGGCTCTTATACCGTGACGGCCGAATGCGGTTCGAATCCTGTCTTGGCGTTAGACAAACCCTATTACTTGGGAGAGGCAGAAGGAACAGTAACTGAAGGACAGAAGACAACCGTGCAAATCCCATGTAAGGTTGCCAATGCTTTGACGTCTGTCATGTTTAACAACAGCACTTCCGGACAGAGTTTCGAAGAGGACTTCGCCGATTACTACGTGCAAGTGGCCGTTGATACCGACAATTCGCATAGTTATAGCACGAATGTCAACGTGACGAAGAACGGTAAGAGTGCTTACTATCAGGCGGGAACCATGCCGAAGTACACGTTCTATGGCATTATGAAAGAGGGCGGCGCAGAATACAAATGCGAGTTGACGAACGATAAGTTCAATGATCCGGCCAACTTTGCAGCGGGTACCAATCTCGTCTTGACCTTGTCGATGGCTAAAGTGGAAGCGGGCCTAAAAGTAGTCGTCGAGAAAGTAGAGGTTTCGAAAGTAGATATCAACGAAACGATTCCTTTGGAATGGCTGTCCAAACCAAAGTTGGAGACCTCTTCTGCTTTTACGAACAACGCCATTTCGGTTGTTGAGACGGAGACAGTTTCCAATGCGACCATCAAACTGAAAACGGCCAGTGCTTTGCAAGACTTGAAGATGAAGTTTAGCTTTGCTGATGAGCAATTCTCCGGCTTGAACGAGAAGGAATATCTCCTTTCAGATGCTACTGATAAGGCAACCGTAGAGGAAATTTTGGGTATTACCTTGCCGGAAGTCGGAACGACGAACGGCAGTTTGGATTTCACCTCTGTCGTGAATCGTCTGCAGACCAACAATGGAACAACGACAGTCAACACCATTGAATTGGATGCGAAAGCCAACAATCGATGGAGTAGTGAAGATGAACAGACATCGCGGTTGTATACATTGACGTGTGAGAA
>CAVKMU010000002.1:33321-129446 GCA_963657455.1 bacterium | reverse complement strand
CGTATCTATTTTAACGATACAACTTTTCTATTTTTTTCAAAGATAATGCTATTTTTCCTTTCATACAAGTTGTTTGTTTTTTTAGAACCAGCCATAACCTGTATTTTGGAAGATTGTACTACTTGACAGCCCCCCGATGAATGAAGAAAAAGGTCCCGAGCTTTTTCTAAAAAATACCCCATGATTTTTTGAAAAGCTCGGCATGATTTTTTGAAAGAGTCCCTATTGATCCCTCCCTCGGCACCTTCTTTTTTTCCGGCGATGCCGAACAAAACAGTACTCACTCCTTATCGGCAGGATAGACGATACCCAGCTGTCGGCGTACCTCGTCGATGATCTCGATCGTGATCAGGGAGTTTTGGTGGCTATTGACGGCAGACTCTCGTTGCCCGGCAAGGATCAGGTCAATAAACTCTGCCACTTCATAATAATACTCATCGTGATCCGTCGGCACAGTCAGCTCCTCCATAGGAGTTTGTTTGCTTTTTCCTGAGGCCGCTATCGGTCGCGGTTGCCAGGTGATACGCCGGATTTGGTTGATGCGATCGGCTGTCAGGTTGCCGTTTTCCCCCTCTATTTCTGTAGGAAGCGATGAATTGGCAATTTTGGAATAGAGCACGGTGGCATTCATTCCATCGAAATCGAAGTTGACAGCCCCTTGCCCGTCTGCTCCACTGCTCAGTACGATGCCCGATGCCGTGATGCGGTTGGGACGCCCGAAGAGCACTACCATCGGATAGATCGTATAGATACCAATATCCATCATGGCACCATTGGAGAGCTCAGGATTGAACGCATTCAGTACGATTCCCTCCTTAAACTTGTCATAGCGCGAAGAGTATTGGCAGTAGGCCGAGAAGTAACGGCGCAGTACTCCCGCTTTTGGGAGAGCCTCGCGCAATGCCTTGAAGTTAGGGGTCAGCGTCGGCTTCATGGCCTCCATCAGGGTGACATGGTTAGCTTCCGAGGCTGCAATCATCTCCCGCACTTCACGTGCATTCGAGGCCAGTGGTTTTTCACACAGAACATGCTTCCCGTGATTCATACAGACGATGCTCTGCTCGGCATGCTTGTAGTTGGGCGACGCAATGTAGACGGCATCAATCAGCGGACTGGCCGCCATCTCGTCGAGCGAAGTGAAGGTATAGGGGATCCGGTGCTTGGCTGCAAACTCATCGGCCCGTTCTTGTGTACGCGAACAGACGGCCACCAGTTCAAACCGCTCGTCCTCGCGTGCACCGGCAATGACCCAATCTGTGATAAAATTCGTACCGACAACACCAAAACGTATCTTTTTCATTTTCAATTATTATTCATAAGAAAGCGTTGTCTCACGTGGATGAATGCCTTCACCCAAAGCGAAACAACGCTTGTTGATTATTATTCTACTATTTACGGAAAGGAGGTTTGACAACCTGCGCCTTGAGGTTTCGGTTTCGCACCTTGACATAGATTTCTGAACCGACTTTCGAATATTCCGTTTTCACATACCCCATGCCGATACCTTTTTTCAGCACGGGCGACATGGTGCCGGAGGTAACGGTGCCGATAGGATAGCCTTCGGCATCGACAATCTCATAGCCGTGGCGCGGAATGCCCTTTTCCACCAGCTCGAAGGCACAGAGCTTGCGGGCCACTCCTTCTCTCTTCTGACGTTCCAACTCGGCACGGTTGGTAAAGTTCTTCCCGTCTACAAACTTGGTGATCCAGCCCAATCCGGCCTCTATCGGCGAAGTCGTATCATCCAGATCATTGCCATACAAACAAAAAGCCATCTCCAGTCGCAACGTATCGCGGGCACCCAATCCGATCGGCTTGATTCCTTCCGGCAGGCCGGCTTCGAAGATCGCATTCCAAATCGTCAGGGCGTCGTTCGGATAGAAGTAGAGTTCGAATCCGCCGGCTCCTGTATAGCCCGTGTTGGAGATGATAACCTTCGGACATCCTGCAAAATCGCCTGTGGTGAAGGCATAATAGGGGATGGAAGAGAGATCGACCGAGGTAAGCCGTTGCAGCACTTTTTGAGCTTTCGGTCCCTGAATGGCCAGCTGAGCCATCCGATCGGAGGCGTTTTCCAACTCGGCCCCGGCTGTATTGTGGCTGACGCACCAGTTCCAATCCTTCTCGATATTGGCGGCATTGACCACCAGCAGGTATTTCTCTTCTTCGTAATGGTAGACCAACAGGTCGTCTACGATGCCTCCCTGTTCGTTGGGGAAGCAGGTGTATTGTGCTTTCCCGATCGGCAGAACGGAGGCATCGTTGGTGGTGACAGACTGGATAAAATCCAATGCTTTCGGCCCTTTCACCCAAAACTCGCCCATGTGGGAGACATCGAACACTCCCACACCATTGACCACCGTCATGTGTTCATCCAGAATACCTGAGTATTCGATCGGCATGTTATACCCTGCAAATTCGTGCATTTTGGCTCCAAGAGCGATGTGTACGTCTGTAAATGGTGTTGTTTTCATCGTTTCATGATTTAGATTTATTCATATATTAGAAGTTTATTGAGATTATGATCGCGCATTCAGTTCAATAATCTTGACCACGGTCTCCATCGCCTTGCGCAAAGAGGGCAACGGGATATATTCATAGCGTCCGTGGAAGTTATGGCCGCCTGTAAAGAGATTCGGACAAGGAAGCCCCATGAACGACAAGCGGGCACCGTCCGTACCGCCACGTATCGGCTGGATCAGAGGTTTGACACCGACTTGTTCCATCGCCTTAAAGGCCAAATCGATAATATATTGCTTCGGCTCTACCACTTCCCGCATATTGTAATATTGATCGCGCAACTCGAGCGTAGTGCTTCCCGGATACTTTGCGTTCATCTGTTCCACAAGATCAGCCATTCGCTTCTTCTTCTCTTCAAACAAATCGCGGGAATGGTCGCGGATGATATAGGAAAGGCTGGCATTTTCCACACCGCCCTCCATGGCAATCAGGTGATAGAACCCTTCATACTTTTCCGTATGCTCGGGGCGTTGCGCAGCGGGCAGCCATGTAGCAAATTCAACTGCCAACAGGGCTGCATTGATCATCTTGTCTTTTGCCGTACCCGGATGAACGTTCAGCCCCTTGAAGTGCACTTTCGCTGCTGCTGCATTGAAGTTTTCATACTCCAGCTCGCCAATGGCACCACCGTCGACCGTATAGGCCCAGTCGCATCCGAAGCGTTCCACATCGAAATGGTCGGCCCCCTCTCCTATCTCCTCGTCTGGTGTGAAGGCAATACGCACCTTTCCGTGCTTGATTTCCGGATGTTCTTTGAGGTAAGCCACAGCCGAGACGATAGAGGCAATACCGGCTTTATCATCGGCTCCCAACAGCGTAGTTCCGTCTGTCACCATCAGTTCCTGCCCTGCATAGTTGGCCATCTCGGGAAACATCGTAGGCGAAAGCACGATCTGCTTCTCCTCGTTCAGGGTGATGTCGCCCCCTTCGTACTGCACGATGCATGGCTTCACGCCGTCGCCCGACATGTCGGGGCTGGTGTCTAAGTGGGATATAAATCCGATGGTGGGAATCTTGGCATCGGTGTTGGCCGGCAACGTGGCCATTACATACGAGTGTTCGTCGATTGAGATCTCTTCCAACCCCAACTCTTCCAACTCTTTGACCAATGCCTCGGCAAAAGTGCGCTGCCCCGCTGTGCTGGGGGTGACTCTTGTTTCCTCGCTCGATTGCGTGCTGTATGTCACATATCGTAATAAACGTTCTACTACTGTCATATTTTCTTTACTCTTTAGTTTTTGCGCCTAAGTTACAAATTGATAATGAGACACACAAATATAAAGCAGAAAAAGGCACACCCACCGAAGCAGATGTGCCCTTTTTCAATCAGTTTCTTATCTTTTTTATTTCAATTCCTTGACACGAATATTGCGGAATTTGACAGGTGAGCCGTGGCCCAAGAATCCGATATGGCCCTTTTTGTTGAAGAGACCCGGGTGTTCTTTCTTGTCAGGTGTGCCGTTCTTGACTGCATCGCGGATATTTCCTTCGACAATCACCACGCCGTTGAGGGTAACTTTGATATTATCTCCATCGCAAACAATCTCCTCTTGATTCCACTCGCCGGTAGGTTTCATGGCTTCGTGATGAGACTCAGAGGCTTTAAGGATGCCATAGATGGAACCATGGTGCTGGTAAGGGGTGATATCCTTATAGATAGGATGCTCGCAATCGAGGATTTGGCTTTCCATACCGACATAAGCGGCATCGCCTTCCAACGGAGCACGTAACCCCACACCATTGTTGGCCCCCGGCGTCAGTTGAAATTCGAAGCGGTAGATGAAGTTGGCATACTCCTTTTTGGTATAGAGGTTACCGCCAAAACTGCGGCTTGGCACCATCGAAATACATCCGTCTTCGAGGATATAGTCGCCCGTATTGCCTTGCCACTGGTACATGTTTGTGCCATCAAACAATACTTCGTAGCCCTCTTTCTTTTCCTGTTCCGACAATTCAAACGGCTCCTGGCGCTGCAGCTCCTTCACATAGATATTGCGGAAGTAGCATTTGCTGCCGTGTGCCTGCAATTCGATCTGTTCGACAGGAAGGATAGCCTTGCTGCGATCCCAATAGTTCTCCATGATGACATTATCTACCACTCGCTCGCCATTGAGGTCGACCGTCACACGATCGCCCACCATTTTGATGTGGAAGGTATTCCATTCGCCCAATTTATTGTCAGCCACCTTCGATGGTTTGCTTTCGTTGGTCTGGTTGTTGTACAATCCGCCCGAGCCAACTTGTGCACCAACATCGACACGTGCCGTATCCCAAATCTGCACCTGGGGGGTAGCACGCAAATAGATACCGGCATCAGGTTCTTTTCCTGCAGGATCGAGCATCCAGTCGACAATCATCTCGAAGTCGCCATATTGCTTTTCGGAGCAGAGGTTGTCATAGCCCGAACCGACATAGACCAGACAGCCATCTTCCACTTTCCAGTCGGCACGCATGCGTTCGTCTGCTTTCTTCTGTTCGCTCTCCAACTTGGCAGGTTTCAAGGCATAGCGTTTGTAGGGGTTACCGCCTTCGACCATACCTTTCCATCCGGCGAGGTCCTTGCCGTTGAACATAGAGATGAAGCCCACCTCGTCCGGCATCTCTGCCAAATGTTTCTTGATTCCTTCCACTTGGTAATGGGCATCAGGATTGTCCAATACCTGCATGACTTTCTTCAACAAAGCCTTCACATTCTGACCGGTATATTCAGGATGCCCCAAGGCGATGTTCATCACCGCATTGGCGGCCGGTTGCTGTACGGCTTTGTTGTCGAGATATTCGCCGGCATAGAGCATCGAAAGATAGGTGCCTGTGCCCTCCACCTTCTTCAAGACCAGGCTGCGAATGTCATCACTCTTGGCAATATCCATGGCTTTACGCAAACGGATCAGCTTGTTTTCGCCCGTCAGATCAGACGAAGCGATGAGATTCACATAGCGCTCTAACGACTGCGTTGCCAAGCTGCCTGAGCCTTTGGCTATATCATAGAGATAGTCGGCTGCCTCAAGACCTTCCCAACTGATCAGCGCCTTGACGGCATCCTCTTGGGCAGAACCTGTGTTCTTATTGCATCCGTCGATGATGGTCTGCAATGCTTTTGCATCGCCTGTCGAAGCCAAAACGGCATAGTAGCGTGACTTATTAGCTTCGCCGGCCTGATACATACGGCGTGTAACGGTCTGCACTTGCTCTGCTTTCGGCATATAGTGGACAGAAGCGATCACTGCATCCTGCGCCAGTTTTACATCGTTGGCCGGTTGAGATTCCAATATTCCGCACACGGTAGTGAAGTCTTTGGCTACAACCACCTTCGGCAGTGCTTTCTGGGCAGCCTCCTTTACAGATGCAGAAGAGCTCTTCATCTGATCAAGTACGGTGTTGACTTTCGAGTCTGCCATACGGGCAGCCAACAGCTCCAAAGCAGCTATTTTTCCTTCATCTCCCGCTTTGCTGACGGTTTCTGCCACTGCATTGTCAATATCTCCGGGGAAAGCCAGCAAAGCATCTTGCGCCAACAAAATCTCTTGCTTGTCGGATGATGTCAGCAGGTTGGCAATGGTTGGGATAAATGAGGCATCGCCCAATTTCACCATCGTCCAAGCGGCAGCTTGCTCTACAGCATAGTCGCCCGACTTGAGCTGTTGCGTCAAGACTTGAGCCAAAGAGAGGTCAAAACGAAGCATCAATTTCTTCAGCACGGGATTCTTCTGCGGGCATTTCGCTTCACGGCCGATCCAATTGATGACATCTACCTTCACGTCCGACTTGGCCTTCTGTGCCGCTTTGACGATTTCGATATAGTCTGCTTCACCCACGAAGGCGGAAGCATAACGCAGGGCAGCATTGCGATAGTCCTTGTCGCTATCTTTCAAGGCTGTCAGCACACTCTTCGTTGCATCTTTACTTTCCTGCAAGGAGAGGATGATCTCCAAGGCTGCTTCACGCGTCTGCAGCCGGTTGGCTTTCAAGGCTTTCTTCTGCAAGTCCTTGGCAGCTTTCTCGGCATCGGCCTTGTTGCCCGTTGCGGCAAGGTGCTTGATCAAGGCTATATAGGCCTCGTTGGCGCCGCTCTTCTCCATCGTATAATCGGCTTTGGCAGCAGCTTCGCCCAACGCTTTCAAGGAGGCTTTCGTACCCACTTGGCTCAAGGCATAAAGAGCCGCTTTCTGCAAATTGGTCTCTTGGTTGTCGACATAGGTCAGCAGCACCTCCTCGGCACCGCTTACCTTTGCCTCGGCAATGGCATTGATGATATCGCATTTGGCTTTTGTGCCCATTGCTACGCGCGACTGCAAAGCACTGACCAATACACTGCCGGCAGCTTTCGTGCCGATGCTTGACAAGGCGCGTGCGGCCGGTCCGCTCAACTCTTTGTCGGTCAGGTAATCGGCCAAGGCATCGACAGCCTCGTCCCCTCCCACGATTTGGAGCTGGCGCATCAAAAAGGCTTTTGTCTCACGTTCCGATACAGATTGCAAGGCTTTCACATAGGCTTTCGAGACAGTGGCACGCGCACTCTCTTGCCCCTTCGCCATTACGTAGTGTGACAAACCGCTCAAGGCGTAATCCATCTGTGCATTGCTGCCCTTGCCGGGGGCATTGATCATGCCGACCAATGTCTGTACAGCTTCATCACCTGCTTGGCTCAGCTGCCCGATCAGCTCATTATAACTCTTTTGTTCACCGGCCGGCATCTGTGCCAACACATCAGCTGCAATAGTCTTAGATGTACGATTTGCCGGAGCCTGTGCCATTATCATGCCTGCGCACAACAAGAGGGCACTGATTGTCATATATGCTTTTCTCATACGTTCAAATCTTTTTTAGTTGTTAATACCCTCTTTTCTTAAATATCCCAAGGTGAACGAATCGGTTGGTCAATCAAACGATTGGCAGCCTCATCGTCAATAAATTCCAATTTCTCCGGGTCGAAGTTCAACGTTCGGTTCAAACGCAGTGCAACTCCACCCATGTTGACGATCGTAGCAGAGCGGAAACCGTTGCGCTCATTCAAGGCAAACGGCTGGCGTGTCTTGACACTCTCGATGAAGTCTGTCACTTGCGGTTCGGGGTCAGGGAACTCGGCCAATTTCTTTTCCCAATCAGGAATATCGCAAACGAAGTTCTTGTATACATTTCCTTTCGGACCGGCAATATAGGGAGTGTTCGGGTCGCCATAGTCGCCACCCCACAAAACGATCTGACAACCGTCGGCATAGGTGTAAGTGATGGAGCGCCATGTTCCTACAGCATCGGGGTGCTGCTGCGGTGCATCTACCTCGACCTTGATAGGGCTTGTGTTGTCTTTTCCGAGGATATATTGCACAGGGTCAATATAGTGCTGACCCATGTCGCCTAATCCTCCGGCATCATAATCCCAATACCCACGGAACGTTTGATGTACGCGATGGGCATTGTAGGGTTTGTAAGGTGCCGGGCCTAACCACATGTCGTAGTCCAACTCGGCAGGGATGGATTGCGGCTCAAGATACTCTTTTCCTACCCAATAGAATTTCCAGTCGAAACCTGTATGCTTGCTGATGGTTACCTTCAAAGGCCATCCCAACAAGCCGCTTTGCACTAATTTTTTCAATGGCTTGACAGGAGTGCCCAATCCGTAGAACTGATCCTTGAAGCGAAACCATGTGTTCAGACGAAACATGCGCCCATATTGCTTGACGGCTTCCATCACGCGCTTACCTTCTCCGATAGTGCGCGTCATAGGTTTCTCACACCAGATATCTTTTCCCGCCTTTGCTGCTTCGACTGACATGATGCCATGCCAATGTGGCGGTGTGGCGATATGCACAATGTCAACATTCGGGTCAAGAATCAAATCGCGGAAATCGTGATAGGCTGCTATCTTTTCTTTCACTAAGTTCTTGCCTAACTCCAAATGGTTCTTGTCGACATCGCAGACAGCTACAAGACGTGTTCCTGCATAATTCACATGACCGCGTCCCATACCACCTGTACCGATGATTCCTTTCGTCAGTTGATCGCTGGGGGCTATATAGCCTTTACCCAACACATTGCGCGGCACAATCGTAAAGAGTGCAACGCCTCCAAGGGTTTTGATAAAGTCCCTTCTGTTTGTTCCCATAGTACTATTTTTTTGTTTTACAATTTATTCGTTTTTATACGGGTGTGGGGCAGAGCATCTGAAGCAGCACTCTTCCCCACCATGTTTTTCAAAGATGGTTATTTGTCCAACAACGTCTGCAAATATTCGCGAGTTTTAACCACATAATCGTGCTGCGACCCGTTCAATTCACATTCAATCGTCACCGCTCCTTCAAAACCTTGGCGCTTCAGCTCGGCAATGACAGCCGGGAAATCGACCAGTCCTGTAGGGATAGGCACCTCTTCGCCCAATTCATAAGGGTTGGCAGGGTCGGGATATTTACCATCTTTGGCATGAAACTCCTTGATCAGCGGCCCGAATTGCTTGACGGCATCCAACGAGTTGGCTTTGCCATACATCAAGAGGTTGGCCAAGTCGCAGTTGATGAATACATTGCCGGTTCCTATATCTTTCAACGCACGGATCAATGTGGTCGGTGTCTCCTGCCCTGTCTCGAAATAGATCATGATGCCACGATCTTTGGCATAGGTGGCCAATTCCTGCATCACCTTGATGAAGTCTTTATATTGCTCCGACGAGCAATCTTCGGGGATAAAGCCGAAGTGAGAGTGCATGGCGGGCACTCCTGCCATCGCACAAAAATCAATCATCTCATGATAGACCTTGATCTTCTCGGCACGGTCTTCAGTCGGCACCAAACCGATGGTCGACGGCCCCATGCGGAAGTTCCACTGGTTATGCTTGCCCGGTACACCTACCACAGTTGTCACCTTTATATTGTGCTTGGCCGAAGCCTTTTTTACTTTCTCTGCAAACTCTTTGGTCAGTGTGTTGGCGCGATAGTTGATCTCGCACGATCCAAATCCTTGGTCATGCAACTCCTTAAAACTCTTGTCGATGTCACTCAGATCATATTGGATCGTACCGATCGTGATCTTGTTTTCAGCCTGAATGCTTGTGAAAGCAAACAACATGGCTGCCGCCATTAAAGACAGTTTCTTGTTCATATCTTATTCTATTTTATAAACTATTCTACAATCAAAAACAGGGAACATGATGGCTGTTCTCGTTTTATCAATTCAAAAATCCGTCTGTTTTCTGTCAGGTGTACCTCCTATCCCGACAAAGATAAAGAAATATTCGAACAGTGGGAATCTTATCTCCACTTTTTTGGAAAATAATCTTGAAAGAATTTAAAAAGCAATTTGCTACCATGCTATCAGTTGCCATGCTACTGATAGTTTTTTCTTCTATGAGTGCAAAGCTTACTGACAGCAGGTAGCAAATCATTTCTTCAATAGTTATAATAGTGGTTTGTTATCACTCTAACAACCGACTATACGCTTGTCGTACCAACTCACTTACTCCATTGTCGGGTTGAAGGTTCCTCCCCAGTTGTTGTTCTGCTCCAAGTTGGGGTTCTCATCCAAATTTACTTTCTGGATCGGGAAGAAGTAGAATGATTCCTCAATAACAAACTCCCGCTCTGCGGCTGCCGTATAGGGTACCTGACGAATTTCATAGCGGAAATCGCCCGTCGTCAATTCGTAGTTATTCGTCTTTTCTCGTGCCGTATTCAGATCCATGTCCGTACCATCTGCATTGATAGCAATAGCTTCTACACCATGTTTCGTCCATCCTGCCAACTGCATCATGTTGCGTGTACGGCGTAAATCCCAAAAACGATGTCCTTCGTAGCAGAGTTCTATTTCACGCTCATCCAAGATTGCTTTCCGAATAGCTTCACGACTGCCAACGCTCAAGCCATAAAGCCCATCGGCTCCGGCTTCAATACCTGCACGCTTTCTGATCTGCTTCAACATCTCAATCGACACATCCGAGTGGCCTGTCTCATTGGCTGCTTCTGCATAGATGAACATCACCTCGGGGAAGCGCATCAAGATGAAATCCACATCATACGTCAAACAAGTGGCCTGCGTCAGTGTCATGTCAGCAGCCTTGTAGTTATAGAAACCGCTATACGAATCATTATTGACCGCATTGGTATGGGCTGCCGGATTGATGCCATACTGGTCGTCTGAATTGCTGATACCTAATGCATTGTATTGTCGATAATTGGCCGGCTTGCCTGCTACCGGATAGGCTGCGCCATTATAGAGAACCACTTCATTGAAACGAGGATCGCGATTCTTCCAAAAAGATTTCAGCAAAGCTGTTTCATCACCCACATAGTATTTTCCACTCGGATCATCGTAGCGTTTACCATCCAGCATCGGGAAATCTTTTACAAATTCCCATGTCGGATTGTAGGCGTTCGTACCACGGCTGATAGAAGCCGGACGCGTACTCTGCGCCCAACCGGATACACGATTCGGATTGCTGTTGACTACAGGGAACACCACTTCCGGCCCTTGCTCCTGCAACCATATATCACTATACTTTTCCGTCAAGGCAACACCATGTGCCACACAGAAGTCGTACGCCTCTTTGGCGGCCGTATATGCCTCGTTCCAATAAGAGTTATCGTATGGATGATTGGGGTTGAACTGCGGAGAGCACTTCAGCAACAAAGTCTTAGCTTTCCAGGACTTGGCAAAGCATTGATCCACACGCCCATAGTCGTTCGAGCTGCCTGCTATCTTCTCAGGCAACAGTGTGATGGCTTTATCCAAATCTTCTATTATATATTGGAAACATTCGGCTGTAGTGTTGCGTTTGACATACAAATCATCTGTATCCTTATTTTGTGGAGTCTTCAGATAGGGAACACCACCATGATACAATACCATCCAATAATACATGTAAGCACGCATGAAATAGGCTTGTCCCAACAAATTATCTGTCAACGACTTATCCAACTCCGTGCTATTTTCCAACCGCTTGATGGCTTCGTTGATGTGGCGGATTTCAGTATAGGTCCATCGCTTATAGCTACCCCCCGTTTCAGTAATGGTGCCCAAATACCATGGGATGCCTGTCAAAATATCCGAATTGTAATCAGCCGAAGCAGACCAATTGGTGAAGCATTCGGCATAAAGGTTATTCACATATGCCGTTGCCAAGTTGGAGTCGTTCCATACCATTGACTCGTCGTAGGTTTCCATGTTATCGATATCGAGTGTATCGCAACCGGTTGTCATCCCTCCTATGGCAAAGAGGGCACCTAACACTACATATTTTACTTTATTTAGTTTCATGATCTTTCAATTTTTAGGTTAGAATGAGAAATTAAGACCGAAAGAGAAGGTTCTCATCAACGGATAAGAATCATAGTATTTCTGCTCCGGATCCAAGAATTCATTTACTGCCGAGATACAGAACAGGTTCGTTGCATTGGCAAAAATCTGCGCATGAGTAATGCCCAACGGACGAAGGATAACCTTCGGCAAGTCATAACCAATGTTCAGGTTCTTCAATCGCAAGTAAGCGCCATTACGCATCCAATAGCTGGTGTTGCCTGCTCCTGATTCATACCAACTCGAGCCTGTGATACGCGGATAAACACCACTTGGGTTAGTATCGGGGTCATATACTTTGTCGCTGGTCCAAATAGGGAAGTAAGGACGAACGGCACCACCATGCTGATAGAATCCGCCGTCTACACCACCCACGAAACGATCATACTTGCCTACGCCCTGGAAGTGAATATCCAACGAAATGCCTTTCCATTTGATGTTACCGCCAAAACCATAGTTGATACGAGGCGAACCATTTTCACTCAACAAGTTGTAAGAATCATTGCTGTCGATTCTGCCATCGGGTCCTTCTGAATAGCCGTCACCACGTGTGTCCTTATACAAGATACCGCCTAAATAAGGATCGCGTCCGAACTGCTTGAATCCCTTCGCCTTCAAGGCATCTACCTCTGCCTGATCCGTCAACAAATGATCGGCAATAAGTCCTGTCAGAATCGAAGCCGACTTACCTATCTTAGAGAGTGAATGAAGATTGCCGCCTTCTTTGTAAATGGCCGATTCATCCAACACATCCCATTGGTCACGGGCAAAGCCCAAGTTGACATAAGCAGAATAGGTAATTTCACCATGCATGGCTTGATCCATCCAGGTCAAGGCCAATTCGCCGCCTCGCCATGAGCGCTCAGCATAGTTCTCAGGTGCCAATGTCTGTCCGTATGTACTTGGGATAGAGACGGTACGCGAGCCCAAGATGTCGGTCTCCTTACGATAGAAGGCATCAAACGTACCGGACAAGCGATTATCAAAGAAGCCAAAATCCAAACCTCCGTTGTACGTTCTGGAGGTAGCCCATGTCAATGTAGTATTCGGTGTTGCTCCTGCTACAATAGTATTGCCCAAATTGCTGCCGAAAATATAAGTAGAGCCCGTTCCATACTTCTGCAAATAAGAGAAAGCCGAAATCTCATTATTGTTTACATCCAAGTCGTTACCGGTCGTACCATAAGATGCACGCAACTTCAAGTTGCTCAACCAGCTTGATGTATTCTCCATGAATGACTCTTGACTGATACGCCATGCGGCTGATACAGATGGGAAAAAGCCCCAACGGTGTCCATCCGGGAACAAAGTATTTCCATCATAGCGGAAAGAGAACTCGGCGATATACTTCTGATCATATGTATAGTTGAAACGACCGATCCAAGAGAGGCGTCCGCCCGTATACTCTTGGGCATTGCCCGTACGGCGCTCCGCATCACTCGAATAGTTGAACATCTGATCCAAATTCGTCAATGGTTCTTCGCCCTTTGCCTGTACATATTCGCCGCCGTTCGAAGCTTGCTCGAATACGACCATGGCTCCCACGTCATGCTTTCCGAATGAATTGTTAT
Organism: bacterium; assembly: GCA_963657455.1. Lineage (GTDB taxonomy): Bacteria > Bacteroidota > Bacteroidia > Bacteroidales > Tannerellaceae > Parabacteroides. The sequence goes on along the minus strand of CAVKMU010000002.1, from coordinate 116,073 downwards.
AGTTCAAGAACCAGTTGAACTGCTCGCTCCAAAGTTGTTTTACCTGATACTCCAAGTTCTCATAGTTCTGCGAGAAGGTGAATGTATTGTACTCATCCAAATTCAAAGGAGCCGGCAAGAAACGATTCCCTTCCGGGTCCGCTTGCTGGAACTTGTAGTTCTTCTGATAGGTCATGAAACGTTTACGGTTGTAGTCGTGGCCGATATAGTTGCCCACCACCTTCGTGCTCAAGCCTTTTGTGATGAAGTCCAAATTGATATCGAACGACACGATGCCGGTAACGTTACGGCGACGGGTCTTCAAGTAACGGTTGCCAATCACCTGATCGACAGGGTTCCATCCTTGCCATGAACCATAGTCTTGGTAAATAGGATAGGGTGTAACAGTTGAAGAGGGGGTTCCATCCAAATTCGAATAGAACGGAGTCGTCTTCATCGCATTGAATGTACAACGATACAAGTCATAAACGGCTTGGTCATCGTCGCCCGAGAATGGCCAATAGAAACGTTGGTCATTCGACTGGTTAGCGTCCAAGTTGACATTCATCTTGATGTACTTGCTCAGCTCCATCGTCAAGTTCGAACGCAAGGAGTATTTCTTATTCTTCAGTGAGACATACGAACCCTCTTCAGACAAGAACGAACCCATTACATAATATTGCACTTTCTCCGTACCACCTGTCACACTCAACGAGTGTTTCGTGTTCCAAGGATTCTGCCAAATATAGTCGTTTACGTTATAGTTGATATTGTTGTTTGTAAAATAGTCAAACTCAGCTGTTCCATTCGGCTCAGTCAATCCCTTGAAACGGGCTACGGCATTCTGATATTTCAAATCATCGACAGCCGTCCAACGGTCGGCAAACAGCTCTTGGGTCGGAGTACTGACTGCATACGATCCCTGATAGTTAAATACCGGTTTGGCATTTTTCGTTCCGCTTTTGGTCGTGACCAATACGACGCCATTACCTGCTGCCGATCCATAAATGGAAGCGGTAGCCGCATCTTTCAAGAAACTCATCTGGTCGATCTCGTAGGGTTCCAACGCATCGAACGCCTCTTTGTCGCGAATAATACCGTCAATAACGAACAAGGGATCGGCAAATCCGCCGCGCAAGCGAATCTCTGAAGAGGAACCCATCAAGCCGGAATTGCCCACAATCGTAGCACCCGGCGCGCGGCCTGCCAACGAGTTGGAGAGGTTCGTGTTCGGAATAGCCGTCAATTCATCCGACTTGACATTCGAAATGGAACCGGTCATGTTCACTTTCTTCTGGACACCATAACCGACTACCACCACCTCGTCCAAATTCTGTGAATCTTCTTTCAAAGAGACCGAATACTCAGATTGCTTGGTGATTGTGATGACCTGGTCAATATATCCGATATAGGATATCTTTAACTTGGCACCCTCCTCGACCCCTTCGATCGTGAAATGGCCATCCATGTCTGTGATAGATCCGATTGTCGTACCCTCTACTATCACATTGGCACCAATGATTGGGACACCGGCTGCGTCCTTTACTACTCCCTGAATACGCTTTGCATCAGCGACAGAGGCGCGTGATGGCTGTGACGTGGATAGCTGACCAGGTGTAACAGCGTTTACTTGCCCTAAGCCGGCAAGCAACAATGCTAAACTTACAAATAAAGGTTTCTTTTTCATGATAAATGTGTTTTATCTGATTTAAGTTGTATAGTTTTAATAATCCATAGTGTCAAAAAAATTCTCTTTCAACAAAACTACAGGCTATCATCATTAATTATTAATTCACAGAACCATTCAAGACGAAAACAAAGTTACTCTTCAGTTTCTATTAATTGCTCGTTCATATATAATATGGATGAGAACATTAATATTAACCTAAGCTCGTGATAAGAAATAGTGCTTAAAAAAGCCGGCAATCTCCAATATTTCTCGTATCTTTATAATTGACATACCATAAGTTACAACACAAAAGAAATATCACCATGGAGATTACGGAGGACAAAAATAGAGAAATATTTTATATCACAAACAATTTTCGCAAAAAAAATTAACACAGAAATTAAAAAATGGCTAAAATAGTTATAATGGACACATACAGCTATTTTCTGAAAAGTTCGGCATGATTAAAAAAAACACGAGTGTTTCCTTTTCAAAACAGAGATATTTTTCGTCCAAAACATAGGTGATTTTCATTCAAAACACCCTTGTTTTTTTGTATCATATACAGACAATGTTCATTCACGATTCTCCTCGTTTTTTTCTCGCTTTCTCCAAATCGTGACACGAATGTCCGATTTCTTGCCACAACAGTTCGCGTAAAGAGAAATATTTCTCTCAAGAACGCTTTGATTATCAGAATAATGTTATTATCTTTGGAGTATAACTCATTTATCATAATTGCAAACATGGCATTAAAACGGTTTGGAGTATCACTTGAAGAAGAGGTATCGGACGCATTGGATCAATACGTCAAAGACAATGGTTTCCCCAATCGCTCGCAGGCCATCCGCTTCTTGATCGAGAAAAATGTAGCCGAAAAAAAGTGGATGTGCAACCATATTGTGGCGGGTACTATAATAATAATGTATGATCAAGACAAGAAAGAGATCAACGCAAAGATCGGCAAAATCGAGCAGAATTATCAAGATGCCATCTTGTCTTCTTCGCAGTATTTCATCAACAAAAACTTCTGCCTGCACATTGCAACTGTCATGGGCGAGGCACACAGGTTGACGGAATTGGCAGACAAACTAACCGCTATCAAGGGCATCAAACACGGGAAACTGGTGATGAGCCGTGCAGATTAATTCATTTTTTTTGTAATAAAAGTAACACGAATCATAGAAAAGATAACACTACAAAATCAAAAACAAAGATGAAGACGAAGAGAACATTCATGATGGCTGCCGGGATAGTTGCCACTTTATCGACTCAAGCCGCCGAACCGTTGGAGGTCGACAGTCTGATCCACCTCAACAGCGTGGTCGTATCAGCCAACAAGATCGAGGTGAACCGCAATGCCGTGCCGCTGACTATCTCCATAATCGATCGCGAACAGATCGAAAACAGCAGCGAATCAGCTCTATTACCCGTACTTTCCGAGCAAGTTCCGGGACTGTTTGTCACCGAAAAAGGGATAACCGGCTTCGGCGTATCGACAGGAGCTGCAGGCACCATCAACATCCGCGGCGTGGGTAGCGGCAACAAGGTACTGGTCATGTTTGACGGGCAGCCGCAATGGGCCGGCATCTTCGGCCATTCATTGCCGGATACATACGTAGCTTCCGATGTCGAAAAGGTGGAAGTCATCCGTGGGCCGGGATCATTGTTGTACGGATCGAATGCAATGGGCGGCGTAATCAACATCATCACCCGACACCATCATCAAGCGGGCCGACGGACGCAAGCACGGATTATGTACGGATCGTATAATACGCAGAAATACATGGTGAACAACGGCTATACTATCGGCAACTTCTCCAGCTTCATTTCTATCAATCACGACCGTACAGACGGGCATCGGGAGAATTCAAAGTTCCATATAACCAACGGATTCGCGAATCTCGGCTATCGTTTCAACGAACATTACAAGACGACAGGCGATCTCAGTCTGGCCAAATACAAGTTTCAAAACCCGGGACAAATAAGCAATCCCATCTTCGACAACAAGATGGATGTCTTGCGAGGTACTGCATCCGTCGGATTGGAGAACACCTACGACAAAGCGAGCGGTGCGATACGTCTTTTCTACAACTGGGGAAACCATAAGATAAACGACGGCTACTACACGGGCGAATCTCCAAAGGATTATCTTTTCCGCTCGGACGACCATAACATGGGGGTGCAATTGTATGAATCATTCCGCCTCCTCCCCGGCAATAATTTCACCATAGGAATCGACTACAAGAACTGGGGAGGCCACGCTTGGAACGACAAGAACGACGGAAGCCAAGAGGAGATTATCGACAAGAGCGTCAACGAAGTGGCCGGATATATCGTCATGCAGCAAGATTTCTTCGAGAAATTCGGCATCAATGCCGGAGTCCGCTATGAGCACAACAGCGTATTTGGCGGAGAATGGATTCCACAAGCGGGCGTAACCTTCCGTCCTTGGGAGGGATCCGCCTGGAAAGCTTCCGTATCGAAGGGATTCCGCAGTCCAAACATCCGCGAATTATACATGTACATGCCGAAGAACCCCGACCTGAAGCCGGAAAGCATGATGAATTATGAAATATCATTGGGACAAACCTTCTTGAGCGGGCGACTGAATGCCGAGTTGACATTCTTCTATATCGACGGAGAAGACATGATTCGTGTGGCACGTTTCGACGGAAAGCCGAAGAACGTCAACACAGGCGAGTTCACCAACAAAGGAATCGAAGCCGAGATCGGCTACCGCATCACCCACAATCTGTCGTTCAATACCAACTACAGTTTCCTGCATCAAAGCGATCCGATAGCCGGAGCTCCGAAACATAAGTTTTATGCAGGGGCAACCTATGCGCCGGGCCACTTCACGTTCAACGTAGCCATGCAGTCGATCTTCGGTCTTATTGTCAGCGAAACGAACATGCAGAGCGAGAAGTACACCACGCTGAACGCAAAAGCAGCTTATCATATCGGGGCAACACGCGAGAAAGGTGTCAATCTTTTCATCAAAGGAGAGAACCTGACCGCCACCCGCTATACGATCAACGAAGGATTTCCTATGCCGAAAGCCATCTTCATGGGAGGCATCGACGTAACCTTCTAAACCATCTTCAAGGGAACCTACGTAAATTTCTTATAGAAAGCCGACAGCCTTTCGCGCGAAGCTCCCATGCTTCAACCGAGAGGCTGTTCTTATTTCAGCATCACTCCTCCACCCGTCAAGAGATAAAAAAAGGAACTCATCAGCCCATTCTGCTGAAGGTTCCGCCTCGTCAGTTCCTTACCAACCCTACGGTGGCAAGCGAACTTTTTTCATCCATCACTTCAAACGCTTAGCGTTTTCTCTTAGTTGTTAGCTCCAGCTATGCTCAACTGGCCCTCCAAACGGCGAATTTTCATATTCAACATCTGGCACATCATGCCATTTTTCATAGACTGATAACGTCCTACCTGATAACGCAAAGCAGCTAAAGTTTCGATCATTGTTTTCTTATTTTCCATCTTAAAGTTCATTTATGCCCCACATCTGAGGCGGTTAATACCTATATTAAAAACACATATATGATAATCTGACTTCTTCTTATCCTAAACCGCTGCAAAGATAAGCGATATTTTTCGTTTTATGTTGTAAAACATATAAAATCTTCTTCGTTTTATAATTTATTAACCTTATAGGCTTTAAAAGGAAGCATGAAGAAGCCTGTGGAAAAACACCTATGCTTTTCTGAAAAAAGTTCGGCATCTTTTTTCCAAAAATACCCCATGATTTTCGGAAAAGCTCGGGAGCTTTTTCTGAAGTGGTGGAGATGACTGAAAAAAGGCACTCAGAATTAGCCGCTCCCCCCATCCGTTATTCACAAAATAGTAGTAAATTTGCATCAGACTAATATAGTGGATATAGAGATATTACCAACGTGGATATTAAAGAACTATTAGAGCTTTATGCTTCACATCCAGCCATTTCAGCTTTGCAGCGACTGGTGAACGATAAAAAGGAGAAGAACATCTCCCTCAAAGGACTGAACGGTTCTGCAACGGGTATGACAATCGCTTCTCTTTTCGAGAAGGGATCCGGCAACTTCATCTGCATGCTGAACGATTTGGAGGAGGCGGGCTACTTCTATAACGACTTGAAACAGCTGAGCGGAAACGATTCGATCTACTTTTTCCCCTCAGCCTACCGAAGAGGTATCAAATACGGACACATCGATCCGGCCAATGAAATCTTGCGAACGGAGGTATTGAGCATCTTGCAGAGTCCATCCGACCGCTTCATCATCGTCACCTACCCTGATGCCGTGGCCGAGAAAGTGGCCAAACAAGAGATCTTGCAAGAGAATACCGTGCAGGTTAAGGTGGGCGACCGGCTGGATATCTTGGAGGTATCCAACAAGTTGGATCAGTGTGGGTTCGAACCTGTCGACTATGTATACGAACCGGGGCAATATGCCTTGCGTGGAAGTATTCTGGATGTCTTCTCGTTTTCGTATGAGTATCCGTACCGTATCGACTTTTTCGGCGACGAAGTGGAGACGATCCGTACGTTCGACGTGGAATCGCAGCTATCGAAAGAGAAATTGGACCGCGTCTATATCGTCTCGCAAATCAGTAAAAAGAATGCAACGGGCGGTTGTCTGTTGGAGGCACTCCCGAAAGATACCGTCTTGGTGGCGGAAGATATCAATTGGTGTAAAGAAAGAATCGGTTCGATTTGGAACGAAGAGCCGGTGATAGCCGACGAAGAATCATTCGCAAGTGCCGACATGATGCATGCCAAACTGGTGCATTGGGAAGAGTTCATGCACGCGGCTTTGGATCTGAAATGGATACAGATCGGGCCACATACGGCAGGAGATGTCACAGCTTCCCTGACCTTCGAGACCGAAGCACAACCAATATTCCACAAAAACTTCGATCTTGTGAGCCGGTCATTCCGCCAATTTTTGGATCAAGGCTACAAGCTCTACATATTAAGCGACGTAGAGAAGCAGGCGAAACGTATTGAAGCCATCTTCGAAGACCGGAAAGAGGAGATTCCCTTTACGGCCGTCAACAAGACAATCCATGCCGGGTTTGCTGACAAAAAGCTGAAAATATGTTGCTTTACCGACCATCAGCTTTTCGACCGATTCCACAAGTACAGTCTGAAAAGCGACAAGGCACGAAGCGGAAAGATAACACTCTCCATCAAGGAGCTGAACCAATTCACCCCGGGCGACTACATCGTTCACATCGATCATGGAATCGGGCAGTTTGGAGGATTGGTACGTATGGACGTAAACGGCAAAGTACAAGAGGCCGTCAAGCTGATCTATCAAAATCACGATGCTATATTTGTCAGCATCCACTCGCTACACAAGCTTTCAAAATACAAAGGAAAAGATGGCGAAGCACCCAAACTGAGCAAGTTGGGGACGGGGGCCTGGGAGAAGATGAAGGAGCGCACCAAGAAAAAAGTCAAGGATATTGCGCGCGATTTGATCCTCCTCTACTCCAAACGTCGGCAGGAAAAGGGCTTTTCCTATAGTCCGGACAGTTTCTTGCAGCAAGAATTGGAAGCAAGCTTCATCTATGAAGACACGCCCGACCAGATGAAAGCGACAGCCGAAGTGAAGAGCGACATGGAAAGTCCGCGTCCTATGGACCGACTCATCTGCGGCGATGTGGGATTCGGCAAGACGGAAGTGGCCATGCGTGCAGCGTTCAAGGCCGTAACCGACAACAAACAAGTGGCCGTTTTGGTGCCCACTACCGTCCTCGCTTTCCAACATTATCAAACATTCAAAGAGCGATTGAAGGAATTTCCGTGTAAAATCGATTACATCAGCCGTGCCCGCACTTCGACACAAATCCGACAGATATTGAAAGAGCTGAAGAGCGGCGAGGTGAATATCTTGATCGGCACACATCGAATTGTCGGGAAAGATGTTGAATTCAAGGATCTTGGCTTGCTGATCATCGATGAAGAGCAAAAATTCGGTGTCTCCGTCAAGGAGAAACTGCGCCAACTGAAAACCAATGTAGATACGTTGACGATGACAGCGACACCCATCCCCCGTACCTTACAGTTCTCATTGATGGGCGCCCGCGACTTGAGTAATATCACAACTCCTCCACCCAATCGCTATCCGGTGCAAACGGAAGTGGAACGTTTCAACCCTGATATCATCCGCGAAGCCATCAATTTCGAGCTGAGCCGCAACGGACAGGTATTCTTCATCAACAACCGTATTCAGAATATTTACGAGATCGAGACGCTGATCCGCCGAGAAGTGCCCGATGCCCGCATCTGTGTTGCACATGGACAGATGGATGCCAACGAATTGGAAAAGAAGATATTGGACTTTGTCAACTATGAATATGACGTACTGGTGGCGACAAGTATCATCGAAAGCGGCATCGATGTTCCCAATGCCAACACGATCATTATCAACAATGCGCAGCAATTCGGATTGTCAGATCTGCATCAATTGCGCGGCCGCGTAGGAAGAAGCAACAGAAAAGCTTTCTGCTATCTGCTTTCTCCGCCGCTGACTTCGCTCACCCCCGAGGCACGACGCCGCCTCCAAGCCATCGAAAGTTTTTCGGAGTTGGGTAGCGGTATGCACATCGCCATGCAAGATTTGGATATCCGTGGGGCAGGCAATATGCTGGGAGCCGAACAAAGCGGGTTTATCGCCGACTTGGGCTATGAGGCTTATCAGAAGATTTTGGAGGAAGCTGTCGATGAATTGAAAACAGATGAGTTCTCCGATTTGTATGCTACCGCCGACAGCCAACAAGCAGACGGCGAGAATTTTGTTCGGGAGACCTTCATTGAAAGTGATTTGGAGACCATGTTCCCCCCGACATATATTCCAAATGATTCGGAACGTATCACGATCTATCGCGAATTGGACAATATGGAGGAGGAAAAAGATATCCTAAAATTCATCACTCGCTTGGAAGACCGTTTCGGAAAGATTCCACCCGAGGGCATGGAGCTGATCCGTATCGTCCGGTTGCGTCGTATGGCCCGTACGTTGGGTATCGAAAAGGTGATCATGAAGATGGGACAAATGCATCTTTACTTGGTGACCGGCGACGAAAGCCCCTACTACCAAAGCCACGCATTCGGACAACTGTTGGCCTATATTCAAAAGTATCCGCGCAACTGCTTCTTGAAAGAGAACAAAGGGAAGCGCAGCATCGGTATCAAACAAGTCAACACCGTCGAACGCGCTTGCCAAATTTTGGAAGAAATGAAGACGCTTTAAAACAAAGTTTTCTTCAGGAAAGTAAATATTGATCGGGAATAAGGAAATAGTATCTGCCGAACAAACTGCAGTTTTATGCCGAGAGAACTACAGTTTGCTCCCGAACAAACTGCAGTTTCATGCCGAACAAACTGCAGTTATCACCGCATAAACTTTTGGAGAGTTCAGCATAAAGTTACCAAAAAAAGAGGGGGACTCATGAAAAATCACTTCATGATCCCCCTCCAACTAAGCTAATTGAGCATACAACGAACAACTCCTTTTTACTATAATTTATGCTTTTTCTGTTTTTTCTGACTTGAAGAAGATGGCGAAAAGAATCAGCAATACGAAAGATGCTACGGACGAAATCGCAAACAAAACAGGCCAATCACAGTTGTTTCCATCGCGGAAAAGAGCGATCAAATAGCCATTCAACTGAGTACCGATCAAGAAGCCGACACCCCACACCAAGAAGAAAAGCAATCCTTGTGCAGTAGCTTTCATCCCTTCCGGCGCTACTTTGTCAGTATATACCTGTCCGCCGACATAAAACAAGCCGAATATCAAGCCGTGAACAATGATACCTACGTAATAAAATGCCTGAACCGAAGTATCAGCCCCCAAGTAAAACGCAACATAACGAATCGTCAATGCCGCCAATCCATAAATCAATGTTTTCTTGATACCCGCACGAAGCAAGATGGAAGTAGTGATTACCAAGAAGAACATTTCGGCCAACTGACCCAAATTCAGCGTAACCGTAATATATTGTATGTTGGCCTCTGCCAAAATCATCGAACCATAGACATGATACAGTGTGAAAGGAATGATTGACAGAAACGTCAAAACCATAAACATGCGGTAGTTCTTGTTTCGCATGATCTCGGAGAATGCACTGAAGCCGGTGATATCCATAAATGAAAGCCGTTTATTATTCACATTTGCAGGAGGAGTATGCGGCAAAGTCAAATTGATAACGGCAGCAACGAAGCAGACTGCAGCCCCGCAATACATCGGTAAATTGGTATCATCGAACGCCGGCAAATGCAAAACACGGAAGGCAATCAAGCTAAAAATGCCGGACGCCACCCAACCGATCGAACCAAACATACGGATTCGTGGAAATTGTTCTGACGCCGTATGATGCATGGCAATGGTGCTCGTCAGACTTTGTGTCGGCATATGGCAGAGCATTGCACCAACAACACCAATCATCAACGGAATAAAGGTCGTCTGTTGAGCCGAAAACAGAAGAAATACTCCCGTCAAAACATTCAATACAGCCAAAATCTTCTCCCCGGAAAAATAACGGTCGGCAATGGATCCAATGAAAGAGGAAGCCATGGAACCAATGGCCATCGCGCTCAAGACAAGCGATATCTGATATACTTCGAAACCTGTATTCTTCAAATAGGCGGCTAAAGGTACCCACCACACGGCGCTTAACATATATTGAAGAAACATCATAAGGCACATCTGTACCTTAACTTTAAAGCTGCAATTTGTATTTTTCACGTTCATAATACAAGATTTTTTAAGTTATTAAAATTGATTAGGTCTGTACCTACGACTTTGAAAACAAAAGTAAGTAGGCCAAAAGTGTTCGTGTTTCAATCCAATAACAATAGTTTTTAAAAATGTAACGATAGTGAAAATTATCAGAATAAGGTTACATTATTGAACATAAATGAGACAAAATATAATTTTAAAACAATATAATAATGAAAGATTTAGAAGATTTACGGTGCAACTATTTGTAAAATAATGAAAGATTCATATATTTGCAATAAGACATATTCAAAAGGAACACCATGAAATATATACACCACATTCTTCTCCTTTTATGGCTGATTTGTATCCCATCGGGGCTTCTTCGGGCAGAGGATACGAACTTGCTTTTTCATCATTACCAGGTGGAAGACGGGTTAAGCAATAACATGGTGACAGGATGCGTACAAGACAAAGACGGATATATATGGATTGGCACACACGACGGATTGAATCGCTTCGACGGCTATACGTTTAAAGTATTCCGTCACGATGCAGAAAACGTAAACAGCTTAGGAAGCAACTGGATCTCGAGTTTGGCTTGCGATTCGCTCGGCAATCTGTGGGTCGGTACCCTCTCCGGGCTCTACAAATATTTGCCACAAAACGAGTCGTTCCTGCATGTTCCATTCACCGCCAACAAGAGTATCGACGATTTCAAATTCGACAAAGAAAACAATCTTTGGATGCTTTTGGAGGGTAGCCTGATCAAATATACCCCCCAAAACGAAGAGTTCAAAATATTCACCCACCATGGCGGACAAGCCTACACCAGTTTTTGTATTACTGCCGACGACCAGATATGGATTGGAGATACCCAAGGCGACATTTCTCTTTTCGATCCGGAAGTGGAGAGCATGAAGATTTTCAATCTTTTCGATCAGACTCCCGGCTCCACATCCCAAAAGATTCGTATCGTTGTCCCCTCAGCCTATTCCTCTATATTATATGTAGCATACGAGCATGATGATGTCAAAATTCTGGATACCAAGACAGGAGTCTACAAAGATTTGAACTTGCAGCAAACCACTCTTCTGACGTTTCTGATCAGTTGCATTATGGAAAAAAACGAAAACGAGTTGTGGATCGGAACCGATTCAGGCCTGCTGCTTTACAACAAAGAGGATAATAACTGTACGCGGGTGCAACCCAATTGGCAGGATTCTCGTTCGCTGTCCGGGCATTTCGTAACGGCTTTATACCAAGACAGAAAAGACGGTATATGGATTTGCACCCAGCAAAATGGCATAAATTTCTATTCACCTTTCCAACCGTTCAAAGTCCATTACCCGGGCGACAACAAGAATTCGATGGTGGGCGAGGCCGTTCGGGACATCTGTCGGGACGAACAAGGGAACATTTGGATTGGAACGGAAGATGCCGGCATCAACTTCTTCGACCAAGAAAACGGAACCTTCACCAACTACCGCCCAATACCCGGCCAAAATGGGCTATCGCACACCAATATTCGAGGGTTGGCTATCCAAGACGGACAGCTTTGGATCGGACATGTGATCCATGGTATTGAATGTATGGATTTGAAAACCAGAAAAATAACCAAGCGATATCCTCTACTGAAGGACTCATTGACAACCAAAAACAGCACAGTATACTGCATCAAGGTGGTTAGAAACGGGCAAATATATGTAGGAAGCAGCGATGGAATCTACCGATACAATTTAGCAAAAGACAAGTTTGTTCATTTGCAACAATTCCCCTCCTACTCCGTTCGTTGTATCTATGAAGACAATCAAGGGCGTATTTGGACAGGAATGTTCAACAGAAGTTTTTATTTCAATCCGGTGACCAATACCGGTATGTATTTGCCTTACGACAAACTGAATACACAACGCCACAATTTCGTCAATGATATCTGCCAAGACAAGCAAGGGAACATGTGGTTTGCTACGCTCGAGGGGGTTATCCGATACGACTTCCAAACCGGAGAATCTATTCATTTTACCGTTAAGAACGGAATGCCAAGTAATGTGGCCTACCGTATTATTCCTGACGATCAAAGGCATCTGTGGATCAGTACGGCAAGTGGTCTGGTTTGTATGGATACAAATGGCGAGCACATCATCACCTTCACGGAAAGTCATGGGTTGCTCTCGCGTCAATTCAACGAAAATTCAGCAATGGCCGTTCATAAAGGAATGTTTTATTTTGGAACAGTAAAAGGATTCATCTACTTCGATCCTACACAGGTCAAGGCAGACAACGAACATTTGAAAGTACATCTGAACGAACTCCACATAGGAAACAAAAACAAGGAGATCAGGTTGAATGTATCGCCCGAGATGCCGCTGAAAAAAATCACCCTGCAACATACGGAATCGACGTTTAACATCGATTTTTCAGCACTTGATTTTATGACCCCGACTTCCATTCTTTATGCCTATCACATGAAGAATCTGGATCCGGAATGGACACCGATCAACGAACGGAACACCGTCTATTTTACTGATCTCCAACCGGGTACATATTTATTTGAGATAAAAGCATCCAAATCATCTACCCAATGGAATGACAATGTAACGCAGTTGGAAATTGAAATATTGCCCCCTTGGTGGGCCTCTTCCATGGCTAAGTGTGTGTATCTCATAGCTTTTGTCTTGACATTGTCGTACGTTTTGTATACATGGAGAGAGAAAACCAAAAAGACACTGTCGTACAACATGCAACTATTTGAAGATCAAAAAGAGAAAGAGTTGTATCAAGCCAAAATAGACTTCTTCATCAATATCGCCCATGAGATCCGAACACCGCTGACACTCATCAAGAGCCCATTGGAAAAGTTGATGCAGTCGGAAGGACTAAAGACAGTAGAATCGAAGAGTCTGCAGCTGATGAACAAGAATGTTTCTCGTCTTCTTGACCTTGCCAATCAGCTGCTTGATTTCAGAAAGACCGAAGTAGAAGGTTTTAAGCTCAACTTCGTCCGGACGAACATCACCAATTTATTGCAGGAAACCGTGCACTGTTTCCAAGAAATGGCCGACGAGCAGGGCAAAACGTTGACTCTCAATATAGAAAACACTGACTTATATGCTTTTGTCGACCGGGAAGCAATCACAAAAATCTTCACAAATTTACTGTCGAATGCCATGAAATATGCCAACCAAAACATACAAATTAAAATGATTGCCAAGACGGAAGAGGATCGGATAGAGGTGTTTTTTTCAAACGATGGCGATCCTATACCGGAAACTTTGAAAGAAAAAATATTCGAACCCTTCTATCGTATCAACGATTTAGAGAACAACAAGTTAGGGAGCGGGCTCGGATTGCCGTTAGCCCGCTCATTGGCAGAAATGCATCATGGGACATTGACCCTGCAACATAACGAAGAGGGGCTGACCACGTTCTGTTTGTCTCTTCCGATGAAGCTTCCGGAGTCGATTTCCGTGATGAATTCCGCACAAACGACAGAAGAAAAGAAAACATCTTTCATCTATAACAAAGAACGAGCCTCGATACTTATAGTAGAAAACAATGTCGATTTGCGCGATTTCGTGGCCGAAGAGCTCAACCTATATTATAATGTATATATGGCAGAAAACGGAAAACAAGCCTTGAAGGTTCTCCAACAAACCAACATCCACCTCTTGGTCAGTGACATTATGATGCCGGAAATGGACGGATTGGAGTTGTTGGCCGAGGTAAAGCGAAACGATAAACTCAGCCATATTCCCGTTATTTTATTGTCGGCACGGACAACTATCCAATCCAAACTGGAAGGGTTAAAATTAGGCGCGGATGCTTATATCGACAAGCCCTTCTCAACCAATCTGCTTATTGCACAGATTTCCAACCTGTTGTCCAACAGAAGCAGCATAAGCAAGTTCTATTCGTCGCATCCGGCTGTGGAAACAGATTATACATGTTCGCCACGAGACGAACAATTCTTGGAAAAATTGAACAAGATCATTATTGAAAACAGCAGCGATCCTTCGTTAGATGTTTCAAAAATAGCGGATTTATTGGGGATTACAAGACAAAGTTTATACCGAAAAGCAAAGACATTATGCAGTCAGACACCCAATGAGCTGATCAATAAATACCGTCTTAAAAAAGCAACCGAGCTATTGGCGAAAGGCGACATGCGGATTTATGAGATCTCCGAAGCGTGCGGATTCAAAAGCCAGTCCTACTTTTGGGTAGCTTTTTCGAAACGTTATGGATGCAGTCCTTCACAATATGCGAAGGAAAAGAGAAGTTCATAACCGAATCGTTCATCTGAATATATAATTTTTTCGTATATTTGAATATTAATCATTTATGGGAGTTAGCATGAAAAAAAGAAAATTAAGAATGGGCATGGTTGGAGGCGGCAGCGACGCCTTCATCGGAGCGATTCATCGTCGCGCCGCTTTCATGGAAAACCAGATTGAATTAGTTTGCGGTTGCTTCAGTGTAAACCCTGAAATTTCCCGCAGTTCCGGACAATCTTACTTTCTGCCGGACGATCGCATCTACGATTCATACGCAGAAATGTTCGAGCACGAATCTTCACTTCCCGAAGATGAGCGAATGGACTTCGTAACCATTGTCACTCCTAACAAATGGCATTTCGAGCCTGCTATGATGGCTTTGGAAAGAGGCTTTCACGTAGTAGTCGACAAACCGATGACTTTCTCGCTGGACGAGGCCAAATTGTTGGAAAAGAAGGTGGAAGAGACAGGACTTGTCTTGGCTCTCACCCATGTATATTCCGCATATCCTGCTGTAAAAGAGGCGAAGACGCGCATAGCCAACGGAGAGCTCGGCAAGCTTCGTCGCATCTATGTCGAGTATACCCAAGGGTGGCTTTCGGAAAGAATCGAGTTGCAAGGCGGTAACAATGCCGGCTGGCGCACCAACCCGAAGCTGACCGGCAAAGCAGGTTGCGTAGGTGACATCGGAACCCATGCATGGCATCTGACAGAATACATCACCGGCCTCAAAGTGAAGGAAGTTTGTGCAGATCTACACTCGTTTGCTCCGGGGCGACCCGTCGACGATGATGCAGCAGCCTTCTTGCGTTACGAAGAGGGTGTGGCGGGAGTGCTGACGGCCACTCAGATCGGAATGGGCGAAGCCAACAATATCCGCATCCGCATCTATGGCGAAAAGGGCGGACTCGAATGGCAACAGATGGAGCCGAACACACTGACTTTGAAGTGGGGCAACCGACCGACCGAGATTTTACAGATCGGAAACAATGGTTTTCTCGGCGATTTGGCGTTGTGGAATACCCGAACCCCGGCCGGCCATCCCGAAGGATTCATCGAAGCATTCTCCAATATCTACAAAAACTTTGCGTTGACGGTGCAAGCCACCAAGAATGGCGAGCAACCGACTGCCGAAATGTTGGATTTTCCGACTGTGCACGATGGAGTAAGAGGCATGCAGTTCATCGAGACGATGGTGGCAGCCGGCTCAAACAACGAGCAAAAGTGGCAGAAATGGATTGAGTAAAACAATTCACTCTTCCCGAATAGTTCTCTTTTTTATGGATACTTTTCAAATTTAGTTATAGAACGGATCTGAGTTTTATGCTGAGTAAACTGTAGTTTATTCGGCATGAAACTGCAGTTTTCTCCACAATGAACTGCCGTTATCTCGGCACAAACTCGGGAACTGTTCGGGAAGAGTTTTTCAAAGTAGCGTTATTTTGAAATAAAATATAGACAAGAAACTTTTTGATTATACACTATATATTGACTTGAAAAGAGGGAGGCAGACCCTCTTTTTTCTCAACTTTGCTTGCATTGATGGGATCAGAAAGCCAACTTATACATCAAGAAAAACAACTAATGAACGACAAATAGAATGAAAACAGAACATGGACATCCCAAAGGCGTCTACCTACTTTTCGTAACTGAGATGTGGGAACGTTTCAGTTACTTCGGCATGCGCGCCATCTTTATGCTTTACATGGTGCAAGCATTACTATTAGACAAAGAATTTGCTTCCTCGATTTATGGAAGTTACACCGGATTGGTTTACCTCACTCCCCTTTTAGGCGGCTACATAGCCGACCGTTATTGGGGCAAACGCCGATCGATCCAAACAGGAGCCCTCTTGATGGCAATAGGTCAATTCGTACTTTTTTTAAGCGCCTCGAATTTTCAAAATGTCCCATTAGCCAAGCTATTGATGATTGGCGGGTTGGTATTGTTGGTGGTAGGTAATGGATTTTTCAAGCCCAACATCGCTACCATGGTGGGACGCCTCTATCGAGAAGACGACCATCGCAAAGATTCCGCCTATACGATCTTCTATATGGGTGTCAATGTCGGGGCCATTTTTGCACCGCTTGTCTGCGGTTTTTTAGGAGAGACCAACCGGCCGGAGGATTTCAGATGGGGATTTCTGGCCGCCTGCATCGGTATCTTGATCGGCTTTACCGTATTTCATACATTAAAAGGCCGCTATTTGGTGACACCCGACGGAACACCGATCGGTGTAGATCCGGAAATCAGAGAAGATCCCGTCATGGAATCTCAACCTACTCCGAAACAAGGGCATAAATTTCAGCTTGAACCGCGTACTTGGGGTATGATAATCGGCATCATTGTACTCTCCATATTGTTTGCCATCAACTGGAAATCACCCCAAAATGGGCTGTTCAGTGGTGCAGACTGGATCGGTTCGCTGATTTATGCCACGACAATTGCAGCCCCCACCTTCATCATTACCGACAAAAGCCTGACGAAAATAGAAAAACGCCATATTGCTGTAATTTATATTGTCTCGTTTTTTGTCATTTTCTTCTGGGCGGCCTACGAACAAGCCGGCGCTTCGCTGACACTCTTTGCCGATGAGCAGACAGACCGCATGATAGGAAACTGGGAGATGCCCTCTTCTTATTTTCAATCCTTCCCGGCCATCATGGTAGTAGTTCTTGCCCCCTTATTCGCTTGGCTTTGGAATTTCCTCGGACGGAAAAGACTGGATCCTGATGTTCCCAAGAAGCAAGCCCTCGGACTCCTGTTCTTGGCAGTCGGTTATCTCATCATTGCTTGGGGAGTACAGGATGTAAATCCGAACATGAAGGTCAGCATGATGTGGCTGACGGTCTTGTATCTGCTCCATACCATCGGCGAACTTTGCCTCTCTCCTATCGGTTTGTCAATGGTCTACAAGCTTTCTCCGCTCCGTTTCTCCTCTCTTCTGATGGGAGTCTGGTACCTCAGCTCGGCTGCTGCCAACAAGTTTGCGGGGATGTTGAGCGGTTTTTATCCGGAGGACGGAGTAGCGAAGAATTTCATGGGCTATCAAATAGCTAACCTTCACGATTTCTTCATGTTATTTGTCTTTATGAGTGGTGCTGCCGCCGTAGTCATGTTCCTCCTCTCCGGCAAATTGAATAAAATGATGGAATAAAAAACAGCTCAAGATGCAAAGGTACATGGAAAATATATGTACCTTTGTATCGAAGCAGCCTGTCGGTCTGTCGCTCATCTGACAAAGATGTGAGGAAAGTCCGGGCAACACAGGGCACCATACTTCTTAACGGGAAGCAGGCCGCAAGGTTTGAGTAGCATAACAGAAAAGAACCGCCCCGGCACAAGTCGGGGTAAGGGTGAAAAGGCGAGGCAAGAGCTCACCGGTTTCTTGGCAACAAGAAACGCAGTATGCCTTATGGGTTGTAAGGTCATGTATATCGGCGCACGTAGGGCGGCTCGTCCGATGTCGAGGGGTAGACCGCTAAAGCTTGTTGGTGACAGCAAGACGAGATAAATGGCAGACGCTTGTCGTCTCGACAAGTACAGAACCCGGCTTACAGACAGACTGCTTTTTTTATTGTTTTCACTATGGAAAGAAAGGAGAAATCACTTATCAGCCGGCTCAAAGCGCTCTTAAATTGGATCATCCATTTCATCACATACGACATTTGGCGTATTACTGAAAATGAAATGACCGGTCTGAAAGTGATTTATATTGATATAATCAAAACCATCATCCTGGCCATCCGCGGATTCAATAATCAAAATCTTCAGACGCGCGCCTCAGCGCTGACATACAACACCCTACTTTCTATTGTACCGACATTGGCGGTTCTGTTGGCTATAGCCAAAGGTTTCGGCTTCCAAAATATGGTTCGTGATGCACTGATGGATTACTTTCCGGGCCAACGTCAGGAATTACTCCAGGCTTTCAGCTTTGTGGAGAGCTATTTGGAGCAAGCACAAGGCGGTGTCATCATTGGGGTTGGTTTGCTTTTGTTGTTTTATACCGTCATAAACTTGATCTCCTCCATCGAAGATACCTTCAACGATATATGGCAAATCAACAAATCCCGCCCTTGGTTTCGGAAGATTTCCGACTATTTGGCCCTCTTCGTTATCGTGCCGGTCCTGCTGATTGCCTCGAGCGGTATCTCGATCTTCGTCTCCACCTTGCGCAACTCCTTCTTGCAAGATTATCTTTTCTTTACGCCGTTGATGGAGATGTTGCTGAACGTCATGCCGTATGTATTTACCTCGTTGGCGTTCACCGGGTTATACATTGCCTTACCCAATACGAAAGTACGATTTCTAAATGGGTTGATCGCCGGTGTGTTGACGGGGTGTGCCTTCCAATTTTTCCAATGGCTCTACATTAGCGGACAGATTTGGGTCAGCAAATACAATGCGATTTACGGAAGTTTTGCCGCCTTACCTTTGTTGTTACTGTGGCTTCAACTCTCGTGGTTGATCTGCTTGTTCGGGGCAGAAGTATCCTATGCTTCACAAAACGTGAAAAAATTCAGCTTCGAACGTGACAGCAAGAATATCAGTCGACGCTACTATGATTTCGTCCTTTTGCTGATTGCCTCGCTGATTGTCAAACGATTTGCGAAAGGGGAAAAGCCCTATACTGCCGATGAACTCTCCAACAGTTTCTGCATTCCGATCCGTATTACGACGCAAATTCTTTATACCTTGACGGAGTTGGGCATCGTTCAAGAGGTGATTATCGGAAATGACGAGCGTATTCTCCACTACCAGCCGGCATTGGATATCCATCAGATCACGGTCAGCTATCTTTTCGAGCAGATCGATCGTCACGGTTCTGAAAACTTCAAGATCGATACTACCCACCGCTTCCACCACGAATGGGAGACATTGCTCAAACTTCGCGAATGTGTCAAAAAGAGCGGTGACCATATTTTACTGAAAGACTTATGACAAATGCGACTGTCGCATTCCTCTTCCACAAACAAAAGCTACACTCTTTGAGGAAATGCTACAGTAGCTTTGCGACAAAACTTCACCATCACTACTAAAATCGAGCAAGTGCGCAGCTGAAAGAACTGCAACACTTTGCTCAATCATTACATAAAACCTATTCTTTTTCAACAAGTTGTTTGATCCAATCGAACAATTCTGCCAAAGCATAATCACCGCTATGCGGACGGTTCCATGCCAGCTTGAAATTGACATCCTTACCTACGTTTTGTAATTTGGTGGCCAAGTTGACCGGTACCGGGAAGGAGGTATCACGATCGCGTGCGCCATGTCGGATATACCAATGTGGTGCCACAGTCGAGTGACTCTCTTCTATCCAATTCATCGGATTCATCAAACGCACCAAACGAGCCACTTCTGGCGACACTTCAGCCTCAGCATTTCCTGTTGTCTTCCGCAAGGAGTAAGCCGTAAAGTTGACACTGTTACCGGTTTCATTGCCAAATTCCAAATTTTCCGGACTACGTTTTCCCCCGGCTACCCCCTCACTGTCGAAAGCAGGTGGCGTCTTCAAAGGAATTGTCGAAACGACATAATTCAGATAGGTCGGCATGTCCACATCAATAATATACTCACCGTGCTTCTGATCTAAGACAAAGCCCAAGCTGTCGGGGATGGAAGCACCTGCATCTTTCGCCTCTTGTGCACTGCGGATGATCCATTCCTTGAGATAATCCAAATAATTGTTTCTGTCCAATGCCATACCGTCGGCTTTCTTCAACTGCAAACTTTCCAAATAGGCAGGATAGCCTGCAGCCAATTCATCGGACACCGCCATCTGCTCGTCCGAAAGCGGGCGATTCACTCGATTCGTACATCCGTAAAGCCATTCGTAGGCCATATCGGCATGATCCAAATCGATGATGGGACAATAGCAGACAGCCGCCCAAATATCATCGCACGTATCGGCGGCTCCCATGGCTTTCAGCATCTCATCATAGGCGGGTTGGTTACCGGTTATTCCCAACAAAGAGGACATGGCTCCGCCTGCACTTGTGCCGTCGGTGATGATCCGCTCAGCATCGCCCGGCATCTCCTGGTCGAAAAGGCGCAAGTAACGAACAGCCGCTTTCAAGTCAAGCAACCCTTTTGGAGCACGCCCGGTAAAGATCTCCTTTCCACTTTTTGGTTGTTTGATGGAGGCATTCCACCCGCGAGCTCCGGGGATAACAACGACATACCCCTCGGCCAATGCCCGACCCGTGGCATCCGATGCACTCGGGAAGGAAGGTTTCGAGGCCATGTAGCCACCCACATAATTGCGCATGAAGATCGGCGTCGAAGCGGTTGCGCCATCCGGCACGAAAACGTTCATGTACTGGTAGGTCGAGTCCTCGACATTCGTAACGAAATAGAGGTTTGTGTAAGCAGTATAGTTCACGATATTGCCCTGAGGCATCGTGACAGACCCCGCCACGCCTTTTGAAGCGTCGAACACCAGCTTGGATGTCGGCTTCGATGCTGCCGCAGCACACACAGAAAATACAGCGGCCAGCATTGTTACGAAATACTTTTTCATCTGGTTTTTATCTAATTAGACAACGCAAAGATAACTCAATATTTGAGTAAAACAACAGGCTTCTTCCCCACTCTATCCGACAAAAAACAAAAAAACTGAGCAATACCACAAAGATAACTCCCCTGTTCTGAAAAAGTTTCTCGGAAGTGAACTGCAGTTTCATGCCGACTAAACTGCAGTTTATTCGGTAGAAAACTCGAGTTTCATGTCGAGAAAACTCCAGTTTGCCGTCGAATAAATATTTTCAAAACTGGCACTTTATACAAAAATCCTCGGTAGCATTATTTTCAACACTCCATATCATAAAAATTATAAAAGGGTTGACACGGTCAAAAGGTATTGAATTCATGGATTATCATTGGTCAGAATCAGATCAAATTCAGACATAGCAGTAGCAATGATACGGCAACCATCCAAATGGCATCGGAAGCACAAGATGCTAACACAAACCTATTTTTATATGTCGAAGGCCGGGAAAAACGGCCAACAGCCAAGTACCCTATTAGAATCGCTCAGGAAGGAGTGAAGAAATGGTATGCCGATTATGCCAAAATGATACAAAGTGAATTTCCTGAAGTAAATGACGAAATGTATGAAGTACTGAAGGGTATCAATTGGTCTATTTACCTATTTCCTAACGGATCATGCCAACATTATTTTTTCAGAGTACCTCAAAAGACACTTCAGACATATCCGAAATTGGAAAAACAGCTGACTGATTTGGTGATAGCCTTGGAAAAAATTGATTTCACTCAATACCAAATGGAATATGTCAACCCGAACGAACAGGAGAATCATTTGGGAATATTCACTTTTTCCTTCAAACATATCAGATAAAAGGAAAGTAAACTCTGAAATAGAATAGGCAGCCGATTTCCACTTCGGCATTTGCAAAAGTTCAAGGATATTGCTATCTTCGTATGATTTATCTATCAAGATACGCAGTATGGAAAAGGAAGGAACAGTATTGGTTGTAGACGACAACAAAGCCATATTGACAGCAGCCCAGTTGTTGCTCCGCACCTGTTTTGCGAATGTATGGGTGTTGAGCAATCCCAATTCGTTGCTGCAGATGCTCTACGACCATGACGTAGATGTCGTGTTGCTGGACATGAACTTCAAAGCGGGCATCAACAGCGGCAATGAAGGGTTGTATTGGCTGGAACAGATCAAGCAACACCACCCCACTATCCAGGTAGTTCTGTTTACAGCCTATGCAGATATTGAGCTGGCTGTCAAAGGAATGAAGCATGGGGCCAATAATTTCATTGTCAAACCTTACGACAACAAGAAATTGATCGACACCTTGACGGCTGCCTATCAGCAGAAGCTTGCCATACAAGGCAAAACAAAGAAGGAGTTTTCTCCCATAAGCGAAAGCGGAATGTACTGGGGCGAAAGTCCAGCCATGAAGCATTTGCGAAGCCTCATCGAAAAGGTGGCGCAGACGGATGCCAATATTTTGATCACGGGCGAGAACGGAACAGGCAAAGAGATGCTGGCACGAGAGATCCATCTACTCTCCAAACGAAAGAAAGGGCCGATGGTGCCGGTCGATATGGGAGCCATCACCGAGACTCTGTTCGAAAGCGAATTGTTCGGTTACGTCAAAGGAGCCTTTACGGATGCCCGCACCGATCGGGCCGGTAAATTCGAAGCGGCCGACCAGGGTACCCTGTTTTTGGACGAAATCGGCAACTTGTCCTACCACCTGCAAGCCAAACTACTGACGGCTTTGCAACGTAGAAGCATCGTCAGAGTGGGCAGCAACACGCCGATTCCTGTGGATATTCGCTTGATTTCCGCCACCAACCGCGACTTGGAAGCGATGGTCGGCCGTGAGGAGTTTCGCGAAGATTTGCTCTACCGCATCAATACCATCCATGTAAAGATCCCCTCCTTGCGTGAACGGAAAGAGGATATCGTACCATTAGCTGAGATCTTTATCAAGAAATATTGCACACTTTACAACAAACCGATCGTGACGCTCGACAAGGAGATTCAGCAAAAATTGCAAGAACAGCCGTGGACAGGCAATATACGAGAGTTGGAACACACGATTGAAAAAGCCGTTATCATCTGCGATGAGTCCACATTGGGCACAATCCATTTCGAGTTTTCGAAGCCTGCAAAACAAGAATCGACAAGCGATCAACCGGAAAAAATCCGGACATTGGAAGAGATGGAATATGCCATGATCAAGCGTGCCATAGAAGAGAATGGCGGCAATCTGTCGCTGGTAGCCAATCAGTTGGGGATCTCCCGACAAACCCTCTACAACAAACTGAAGCGGTATGGCCTATAAACAACCATTATATAGCTTGACGCTGCTCACGATTCTGACAATGCTCTTGAGCGGATTAGCAACATGGCTGCTATTTAACCGTCTATGGTCCGTATTACCCCTGACGATCGTTGCATTGGGTTTGACGTTATTCCACATTCGGAAACTCTATCTTCTGAACACAAAGAAGATAGCCTTCATGTTTGATGCCATCAACAACAACGATTATAATTTCAAATATGCCACCAAAGGCCATAGCGAAGAGGATGTTTTGGTAAGTGATGCCCTCAATCGTACCACACAGATCCTCTTTCAAGCCAAAGCCGAGGCGGCACAACGGGAGAAATACTACGAATTGATCATGAACTCGGTCAAGACGGGCATCGTCGTAGCGGACGACGACGGCAATATCTACCAATGCAACAAAGAAGCCTTGCGTCTGTTAGGATTGTCTCGCTTCACCCATGTCAAGCAACTGATTCCGATCGATGCCCATCTGGCCGACATCATCGGACATATCAAGGTGGGAGAAAAGCCGCAAATATCACTCTCGAACGAACGTGGGACAGTCAATCTGTCACTGCATACTTCGGAAACACAACTGAAAGAGAAGCATGTCCGCATCATTGTACTGAGTGATATCCACAATGAAATGGAAAGTCAAGAAATAGACTCGTGGATAAAATTGACAAGAGTGCTGACACATGAAATCATGAATGCCGTCACTCCGATTACTTCGCTGAGTGACACGTTGTTATCCATCAACGAAGAGATGACAACCGAGGTGCGAAACGGATTGGAAGTGATCAGCAGTACGGGGAAAGGACTCCTTTCATTTGTCAATTCCTACCGAAAATTCACCCATGTACCGACACCGCAGCCCACCTTGTTCTATGTCGAAAAGTTCATGGAGCGCATGATACAATTAGCTCAACACCAATCGTCTACGACAAATATTCAATTTCTGACCGAGATCACACCCGACAATCTGATCCTCTATGCCGATGAAAATCTCATCTCGCAAGTGGTATTGAACCTGTTAAAGAATGCCATTCAAGCAATTGGCCCGGAACAGGCTGACGGATGGATCAAGATCCTGGCCCGATGCGATGAGGAAGAGAACGTCACGATCGAGATCAGCAACAATGGGCCACGGATCAGCGACGAAGAAGCCGAGCATATCTTCATCCCGTTTTTTACGACAAAAGAGAACGGAAGCGGCATCGGCCTCTCCATTTCTCGGCAAATCATGCGGGTATCCGGCGGCAGTCTGACGCTCAAAAAACCATCTTCTACCCCATTCACCACCTTTATTCTCACATTTCATGCCTAAAATGTGAACCTTTTTATCCGATGATGTGTTACTACATGATATACTTATTATAATGTAACACTATGAATATCTTTAAAAATTTAGCAAAGAATCACCATCCGCGTGCAGGTGCGCTGGATTTGTTGAAATACATTGGCCCCGGTCTGTTGGTAACTGTCGGATTCATCGATCCGGGAAATTGGGCGACAAATATTGCCGCCGGCTCCGATTTTGGCTATGCCTTGCTGTGGATCGTCACTTTCTCGTCTATCATGCTGATCATCATTCAGCACAATGTAGCCCATCTTGGGATCGTGACCGGCCTTTGTCTTTCGGAAGCCACTACCCTATACTTGCCCAAAAAACTCAGTCGCCCGATATTGCTATCGGCCATGCTGGCAAGTATATCCACCTCCTTGGCCGAGATATTGGGCGGTGCAATTGCCTTGCGTATGCTCTTCAGCATCCCGATTCAGGTAGGAGCTGTTATTGTCACCCTGGCCTGTTTTCTTATGGTCTTGAGCAACACCTACAGCAAAATCGAGCGATGGATCATCATGTTCGTCTCCATCATCGGACTCTCTTTCCTATATGAGCTGATGCTGGTGGACGTCAATTGGACAGAAGCCATAACAGGGTGGGTAAAACCATCGTTTCCGGACAATTCGATGCTGATCATCATGAGCGTATTGGGAGCAGTCGTCATGCCGCACAACCTCTTTCTTCATTCAGAAGTTATCCAAAGTCGGAAATGGAATCTGGAGGATGAAAAGGTGATTCAGAAGCAATTGAAATATGAGTTTTACGACACTATTCTCTCCATGGGCATCGGTTGGGCCATCAATTCCGCCATGATCATTCTGGCGGCCTCCACCTTTTTCAAGGAGAATGTCCATGTCGAGGAATTGGATCAGGCGCAGCAACTGCTCGTTCCGCTGGTAGGCAATAATGCCGGTGCCATCTTTGCAGCGGCGTTGTTGCTGGCCGGTGTCTCGTCGACGATCACTTCGGGCATAGCCGGTGCCTCCATTTTCGCAGGCATCTTCGGCGAGGCTTACCATCATAAAGACATTCACTCGAAAGTAGGAATCGCCCTCTCCTTTTTGCCGGCACTCCTGCTGATTTTTCTGATCGGGGATCCGTTCAAAGGATTGATATTCTCGCAAATGTGTTTGAGCATTCAGCTTCCGATCACCATTTTCACGCAAGTTTACTTAACCTCAAGCAAGCAAGTGATGGGGAAATTTGCCAACTCACGTTCAACCAATATCATTCTCGTCTGCTTAGGGTGTATTGTCACCATCCTCAACATTGCACTGCTGATTGAGAGCATCTGAACGGGTCTGCGATAACTCAAAAACAATCCTCAAAGGGAGATGAAAAAAGGATGGGGTACTTTTTGAAAAAAGCTCGGCACCTTTTTCCAAAAAGCTCCCGAGGATTTTTTTTGTTCTTGCCGAACAAATTATACCTTACCACTCAATGAATTTTCCGCGTTGACAACAATTTTCAAACATTTTCTGTCTTAAAATAGGGACAAATTCACCAACTGTATAGAATAAATTCATAACTTTGTTTTTGGAAACCATTCAGCCCAATCCGATCTTTAGACGTCAATCCTATTCGGAATTGGGGTGAAAACGAAGAGGAAGTATCCTCGTTTTTTTGAGATATTAAAATTAAGAAAGAAGCGTTATGCTTATCTTGTAAACTGGAAACCTGAGAAATTTCAAAGTACGACAAGGAGAGCATAGTGGTTCTCACGCTTTAGCGTGGGCTGCTATACCCATATCTGTCGTACAGGTTTTCTCAGGACCTCCAGTTTAAGACGTGGCATGCAGTTCCACGCTTCGGTATTTTTTAAGGTCTTTGTGGAACTGAAAGACATTGATTAATTCTGATATGAAAAAAGAATCACTCACACGTTTGATTTTAAAGAAGGGACTTTTTTACACTTTTATCTGTTTCTGCACATTAGGTTTTGCTTCATGCAGCGATGACTATGACGACACGGAATTGCGAAAAGACATTGACAATTTGGAAAACAGAGTAACCGCCTTGGAGGAAAGGCAGCAATCTGTCAATGCGGATATACAGTCATTGAAAAGTTTGGTCGCAGCTCTCGAAAACAGAAACCACATTACAGATGTCACCACCATCGTGGAAAATGGCGAAGAGACGGGCTACACCCTCTCCTTCCAAACCGGAAAAACCATCACGATCAAACACGGGAAAAATGGAACTAACGGCAAAGACGGAGCGACTCCAAGCATCGGTACATACAAAGACACGGACGGTATATATTACTGGACTGTAAACGGCTCTCTTCTGAAAGACGAGAATGGATATAAACTCCCCGTAACCGGAGAAAAAGGAGACCAAGGGAATAGCGGATCCAATGCCATTGCCCCGCAAGTCCGCATCAATTCAGCCTCCTATATTTGGCAAATCTCAACCGATGGCGGCAAAACTTGGGCTGATATGAAAGATGCAAATGGCAACGCTATCAAGGCAACCGGAGAAAATGGCGAGAAAGGAGAAAATGGTGATTCCTTTTTCAAAGAAGTAGATTATAAAAGTGATCCGAATAACGTAACGTTCACCTTGACCGACGGTACACAGTTTTCTGTTCCGCGTCTCGCAAGCACGGTAACAATTGACTTCGAAGATGGTTGCGATCTCTTTGTAGTAACCTCCACCCGCAACAAGATTCAAGTTGCTTTCACGGGTTTGACATCTGAAAACTACAAGGCATTGATAGCGGAACTGAAAAGCGAAGATGGTACAAATATGGATATTGTCACCAAGGCCACGGCCGACCCAAAGGTGGTTGAGATCACCGATCTCAACATTAATGAGGGAAAAGCGACAGTCTCTATCAACAAGAGTGATGCCACGGAGGGCTCGAAGGCAATTCTGAAAGTGACACTCATCGACAATAATGGACAAGAAATAGCTGTTTCTCGTATTATACAATTTTGCTACAACGCCATTGCCACCGCTGAAGACCTCGTAGCTTTTGCCCAAAAGGTGAATGATGGTACGGATAGCTATTCCAACAAGACGGTAGTTCTCTTGAATGACATTGACCTTAGTAGTGTAAACTGGACACCAATCGGGCAAACCAGCACACAAAAAATGTTCAAGGGTACATTCGACGGTAACGGATACACTATCAAAAACCTCACAATTGACGATGATTCCGACACGAATAAAACTAACGGCCATGCTTTATTCGGTTGGTTGCAAGGCACAGTAAAAAATCTGACCATAGACAATGCCAGTGTCAAGGCTCACCATAACGTCGGTATAATTGCCGGCTATACGGAAAGCGGAACGATTGAAAACTGCAAAGTAACCAATTCAATCATCGAAGCCACACACAAAGATGAGGATCTGTGCGGTGACAAAGTTGGTGGTATCACCGGTTTTGTTTCTATGGGCTACGTCAAGAATTGCACCGTTTCCAACACGACCATCACCGCCGGCCGCGATGCTGGTTACGTAGTAGGCTGCGAAGAGAAAAAGGATCATGTAGTAAAGTGTTCTGCTTCAGCTGTCACCTTGATTAAAGCAGACAACTGTACCGGCAAAAACATGGAAGGAGCACTAATCGGCCGTTCGTTGTAGACGTTAAATAATAGAAGACTCTCCGCCTATCATATTTCATAACAAAAAAAATGATGCCCAACATTATCAAAAATCATGGGCATCATTTTTTCTATTGTTCGGCATAAACTATTCATTTCTTGCCGAACAAATTATACCTTACCACTCAATGAATTTTCCGCGTTCGCGGCGTTTTTCCAACTCTTCCTGCAAGTGGCGCTGACGATCTTTGGCAATATAGCGACGAGCGAAGATGTTTGGGACAGCAACACCCAACGAGATACACAGAATAATCAACGCCGAGTTGGTGCCGTTATAAAAGGCAGTGGTCAACTCGCCGACCACGCCGTGCATATTGATAAACGAGAGCAGTGCACGATACATCAATACGCCGGGAATCATCGGGATGACCGACGGAATGGTCAATACGTGATTCGGGACGTGAAACCAATGGACAGCCTTTACGGCAATCAGACTTACCACGAAACTGCCCATGAACGAACCGACAGCCGGTCCGTAACCGAGTTCAAAATTGACAAAATTACGTGTACAAACCGCAATGATACCCCCCAAGGCTACTACCCACAACAAACGGCGCTGTATGTTGAAGATCATCGAAAAACCCATAGCCGAAATAGCAGCGGCAATGGCATAAATATAATAAGAATCGTGGGGCGTCATGCTAAGTTCGGAGAAACGTTGGTCGATCAAGACATCATTCATTACCAAGATTCGTAAAGCAAATGCTATGCCAAAAGCCATGGCGCCCATCATCATCGCCGTATTTGCGGCACGCGTCATACCCACCAACAGATGATTGTCCAGCATATCATCCACAAAATTGATCAATGGGACACCGGGAACGATAAACAAAGCACAAGCCAACAACGGATGATACGGGGTAGAAGACAATCCCGTAAACGAAGAAAAATAGGCTAAACAGGTTGAGATAAAAGCGGCAATGGCCATGCTGACATAGGCGTTTACCCCAAAATCTATACACCTCGCTCGTGTTCGAAAACCGACAAAAGCGCAAAATGAAGCGAACAAAAAAGCAATCCAATCGCAACCGAACAATTTACAGAAGCCACCGCAGGCGAATCCTGCTCCAATAGCTACCAACAAAGGGGTAAAGTTACGGGGCTTGTGTGCGATCCGTTCCAAGTCTTCTTCATACTTGTCCAATGAGTAGTCATGCTCGATCGCCCGCCATGACAATTTACTCACCTCCGAAATGACAGTCATGTTAATGCCATGCTTCTCGCATTTCTGAAATTTAGAGAAAGAATGTGCCTCATCACTGACGTTGACCATGATCATTGTCCAACGAATATCGATATGAAGCTTCTCTTCCGGAATACCCAAAAAGGCGGCTACCCGCTTCATATTTCTGTCGATTCGATTCGTATCGGCAGCACTTTCCATCAACAATTTACCTGTTCGCAAAAGTAAATCCAGTTTTCTTCTTAACAACAACACCTCCCGTGTTGTCATTTCCTTGTACTCTTCCATAATAAGATTCAATCAAATTCTATTTATCCGTGTGCAAAAGTACAAATAGCTATCTGCATATGCAAAAAAAAGAAAGAGGACCGTACCGGATTTTAACATCCGAGACGGCCCTCTATGATGATTTAATGTTATC
Organism: bacterium; assembly: GCA_963657455.1. Taxonomy (GTDB): domain Bacteria; phylum Bacteroidota; class Bacteroidia; order Bacteroidales; family Tannerellaceae; genus Parabacteroides. The sequence goes on along the minus strand of CAVKMU010000002.1, from coordinate 86,058 downwards.
CTTAATTAATAGAAGCGGATACGGTTATCTTCTACATCAGCTTTATTAACCAATGACTGAATCGTCTGATAGGACAAACGATAGGTGTTGTTTGCATTGATAGCACGCATTTCTGCTTCCTCGTTGTATTGCTTAGCATCGTTGTTTTCGGCACAAACCTTGAATACATATACACCGTTGTTACCCTTAACCGGGGCACTTACCTGGTCTACCTTGGCCAAAGAAACGGCAGCATTCAAATTAGGTTCAACACCTATACCTGAAATACGGCGAGTACCGAATGAAACGAACTTGACAGAATCTACAGAAGAGCCCATTGCTTGAGCGTAAGCCTCGATGCTTGACAAATTCTTTGCAGTCAAATCAGCAGCAATCTTCTCACCTTTCTTCTTGGCAACCAACTCTGCTTTCAAACCTTGTGCAACCATATCCAATGGAGCGTAACCGGCAGGAGCGCTTTTTTCAACAGCAGCAATCACAAACTTGTCGTCACATTCGAAGATTTCAGAGATGGATCCGTTGTTGTTCTGGAATGCCCAACGAACAACCGGGCGAGAACTCTTGACAGTACCGAGAGTCTGATTGTCAGGAGTGATCTGCACATCAGAAATCACATTGTATCCGGCAGATTTTGCAGCCGTATCCAACTTGGCAATATCATGATTCTTTGAAATGAAAGCATTCAACTCGTTGTAGATTGCACTGTATGTCTTAGAACTTGGAGAGACAGTCATATCTACATCGGCCATCTTGTATTTTGTAACGTTTGCAGTCTTTTCTGTTACTTTTACTAAGTGTGTGCCATAAGTAGACTTCACGATGGCTACCTGATTAACCGGGGTTGAGAAAATAGCGTTCTTGAATTCTTCATTAACACCTCTCAAGGCTGTAACTTCAGTAAACCAACCCAATTCGCCACCGTTTTGAGCAGCTTGATCAACGGAGTGTTGTTTTGCCAATTCTGCGAAGTCCGCGCCACCTTTGATTGCGCCCATCAGACTGTCAGCCAAAGCAGCAGTTTCAGCTTCGCTCTTACCTGCCAACATGATATGGCTTACTTTAACAGAGTCTGGTGCAGTTGTTTTGTCGACTAACTTGAACAATCTGTATTTATCGTTGGCGAAAACAGGACCATAAACAGCACCTACTTCAGCTGTAGTAGCAAACTGTTTCATTTCATTGTCGAATGATTTGTCTGTAAAGAAGGCATCTACATACGGAATTTCGGAGTTCTCATTAACAATATCAGCCACCTTTTCAGAATTAGCCAATTCATTTTTTACTGATTCGATTTCAGTCTCAACAGCTTTGTAGTCTTCTTGGCTCGGACGGATATCGACTGCCAAATATTTAACCACCTTCGTTTCTTTCTGTTTGTACAATTCTTTACGCTGATCATACAATGCTTTCAATTCGCTGTTGCTTACCTGGATTGTTGAATCAGGAACAGTTGCATATGCTTGCATAGCATAAGCGATATCAGCGCTCTTGGCATTTTCCTCGAAAGATTCCTTTGCTTCCAATTTATTTGCCCCAACAGCCTTTACAATCAACGTAGTATATTTCTGTTCCAAACGTTGGCGCTTGATATTCTTTTCCCAAAACAACCAATAATTTTTTGCTTTAATCAACTGATCTTGCTGTTCAGCCGGAGCAACAGCAATAGCATCGTCGTCAATTACCTTCAAGAAATTCAGCAAAGCATTGCGGTCAAAAGCACCGGTCTGCTGATTTTGGAACATGGGCATCTGCTGGATCAGCGGAGAGATATTCTCACCTTGTACCATATCGAACAACTCGTCTGAGCTGACTTCCATACCAACCTCTTCGGTTGCCTCGCCCAATACGATATCTTGCACCATCGTATCGAAGACACTTTGGCGGATCTGAGCCATATATTCGTCAGGGAAACTTGTTTGTCCGGTCTGCATCTTATACATTTCCACCATCTCATCAACCAGATTCTGGTAATCATGAATACTGATCGTCTGTCCATTGACCTTTGCAATGCGCTCTTGTGATTGTCTAAAATACGTTGAACCTGAGTTCAAGAAGTCGCCAATGATAAAAGCGAACAATGCTAATCCCACTACCAATACCAGTAGTCCTGCTTTGCTTCTAATTTTCTCCAGCGTAGCCATTTATCTTTATTCAATTTTAAAGTTTATATTATCTTTTCCAGTTATCTACTTTAAGAGCACGAAGATACGATAAAAAAAGGAATCGACGCATTATTTCGTCCATTTTTTTCAATTCTCATTCACTTTCAAGCGCACTAACTCAATTTTTGTGGGGGTGGCTTTCACGATTCTGAATGTATATTTTCCATAATTAATCTCTTCATTGAGTTTCGGAAATTTCTGATAGAAGTGCAAAATGAAGCCGGCGACTGTCACATAATCATCCGATTCCGGCAGATCCAAATCGAAGCGTTCGTTCAAAACATCGATCTCCATACGGCCGGAAACAACGTATTCGTTCTCCCCTACCTTCTTCGCAACATGTGTTTTCACGTCATGTTCGTCTTCAATCTCGCCAAATATCTCCTCAACAAGATCCTCTAATGTCACGACTCCGGACGTACCTCCGAACTCATCCACCACAACTGCAATACTTTTCTTGTCGCGAAGCAACTCTTTCATCAGCTTGTTGGCAGCCATCGTTTCGGGTACAATCGAAATCGGTCGGATATGTTTTGTCCAATCATGGGGATCTTTAAACAATTCCGAGGAGTGTATGTAGCCAATAATACTATCAATATTTTCACGATAAATCAAGATTTTGGACAAACCCGTCTCGATGAAGCGAGCACGCAAAGCCTCCAAATCGACAGATTCCTCGCAAGCAACAATCTCTGTTCGCGGAATACAACAATCGCGCAAGCGGACATTCGAAAAATCCAATGCGTTCTGAAAAATCTTCACTTCCGTGTCCATGTCAGAGTTTTGCGGAGCATCCTCAATGCTTTGCTGGATAAAATAGTCCAAATCCACCTTGCCCAAACTGTAAGCCGCCGAAACCTTCAACCCTTTCACGCCGCTTATCTTCAGAATGAGGTAAGAAAGCAAAGAAGAGAATTTGGAAATGGGATACAATATTATATATATGAGGTAAAGCGGTACGGCAAACAGTCGCAACGAAAGGTTAGGATTGATCTTGAACACCGTCTTCGGGATAAACTCTCCGGCAAACAAAATCAGCAATGTCGACAAGATGGATTGAATCAACAAGATCATTGCCGGCTGATTTACCACTTTGGCAATAAAAGGCTCCAATACATCAGCCATCTGCAAACCATAAACGACCAGTGCGATGTTGTTTCCTACCAACATGGTCGAGATGAACTGATTCGGATTACGGAAGAACATATCCAAGATGCGACTGGTCAATCCCTTTTCTTTCTTCTCCAATTCATAACGAAGTTTGTTGGCTGAGACATAAGAAATCTCCATTCCTGAGAAGAATGCAGAAAAAGCCAATGAAATCAATATGTATAATAACGTGTCCACGCTTTTATTATTTTGTATTTTTTGTCAAGTCTTCCGAAGACGACTTGATCGCTATATTCGATGTCGGATTCGTATTCGGCTGAGGCCTCTGTTCATTGGGAGCGGCCACTTGCGTACTATCTGCCGCTTGGCTTGTATCTTGAACGTTTTCCTCGATAGGAAATATTCCTTGCGAATCACGAATTTGGTATTTGGTCATGTCTTGGTTCGATTCAAATCCTGTACCTGTAATGATTTGCTCTTTTTGCTGGATGCGAATAAACTTCTCCGAATAGACTTTTTCTTCCTTTTGATTCCAAAAAAGTTCGTCAGTTTCAAACTGTTCACCTTGCAAACTCTCGACATGAACATCACCTATCAATCGCCACAATCCTTTCTTTTCGAAATAATATGCCGTATCAGCTTTGATACTGGCCTCAGCGCGAAAGAGTGTATCGAACTTTTCCACATAGATTCCGTCGGGAAAATACTGGTGTGGCTCCTTGGCATTGCCAAACACTAACCACGTTTTCGCATTGATCCGATAGCGGGTAATGCCCGAGTCGGAGATCAATGTACTCACTTCCGTGGCTTTCATTGTATAATCTTTTTCGGGGTCGCTGGATACTTCCACGACCTCTTTTACCTCTTTCGAGCAAGAAGCAAAAAATAAAAGAAGCATAACAACTACTTCGAGAGTAGTTGTTATGCTCGTATGATGCGTTTTTTTGAAAAAACGTTTCATCATATCTAATGGTTTATCGGATGACAACTGATTCGCCGATCCAACCACCGATAGTAAATGCCTTACCCTTTTCCACATCCGGGTGCATGAAAACATCTTCCTTGTTAGGAAGGTGAGCTGAATAAGAGCTGATCAAGCTGTTAGCTTCATCCGTGCAACTTGAATCAACTGATTTAGCTTTCGAGAATTTATCGATAGCAGCATAGTATACACAACGCATCAAGACACCATCACTTGGGTAAACTGATTTCGCAGTTGCAGCATACATTTTACCGATCAAGATGTAAGGAGCACCATAGTTTGGATTAGCATCGATGGCTTTGCGGCAATATTCACGAGCTTTGCTATATGAATTTTCGTCGAACTGCAACAAACCGATTGTATAATACAATTCTGCTTTCTGAGCATTGTCTGTTGACAAGTTGATAGCCTCTTCAAACAGAGAAGTTGCTTTCGCGTACTCTTTCTTTCTTGCTGCCTGTTTAGCCAAGCCCATTGCAGATTCTGCTGTCGGTTCGATAGCGTGAGCATATTCAGAAGCCTGGAAGTAAACTTCAGAATCCATGCAACGAGACTTCTTGAACAAGGAGATAGTCTGTCTCAAGAAATCAAGATCCGATTTCTTTTCAGTGACCTTTGAAGCGTAAACATTCTGCAATGTTTCACAGTCGGCAGCACCACTGTTGGCGAAGCCTTGTTCGATATTGCTCTTGTATGCCTCCAAGTTTTTCAATTCTTTCTGATCGTTCTTTTCAGTTGCAATCTTAACCTGCGTATCGATTGCAGCCGAGCACTTCAAGTAGTCTTGAATATATTGATCCTTGAAGTTTGGATCAGCTTGCATCTTCTTCAAAGAAGCATACATATAATAAGAGATGGCTTTCACTTCGCAAGCGTCGCCTTTCTCGTCAATCACCTCTTTCAACCAACCGTACAACTTGTCAAGATCTTCCTTTTCGCCGGCATACTTCACATAGTCTGCTGCTTTGTTTGCAATGATCCAATCTTTGCCATACTTGCGGTCGTTGCCGAAATATTTCACGCGCTTGTCGTATACTTCCATCAATTCGTCCAGCAACTGAGCTTTCTTAGTTGCATCGCTTTCATTGTCAATTTTCCATGCTACGATACGTACGCCATACTGATAAAGGTCTTTTGTTGAAGCCGGACACTCTGTATAAGCAATTTTCCAGAACTGCTCAGCATCTTTGAAATTACCACCTTTTGCATAAGGTACAAACAAGCTAATGTTAGTAATACAACGAACACTATCTTCGCCAGATCCGAAACGAGTTCCGTTGTCCACCCCTTTCTGGGCATAAGCTCCTAATGAACCCATTGTACAACCCAGAGCCAATAACAATACTTTGATCTTCATATCTAAAATTCTATTAAAGTTAACGATTTAATTAATCCAACTTAAACTTAAAGAACCATCGTTCGTTGAACGTATAGTTCAGTGTTATTCTGAAATACTGCTCATCTACCATAGACGTATGTCCGGGTTTTACCTTCACATATTCAAAAGCGACGTTCACCAAAGAGCGATAGTCGATCAGCGGAACCCCAAGACCCAAGCTGACGCCGTATTCTTTGTAGCCATAGCTTTTGTTGTCGGCCGCACTGTTCGCCTTCATATATGAATTTCCATAATGGACACCTACCCGATAGCGAGTACGCTGGAAGATGTTTTTGGCATCATTGTTCGGTTCATACTCAGCACCTACTGCCACGCGGTAGCGGTTCTGAAAATCTCCTGTCTTCGTGCCATATTTGACATCGCCCCATTGTTCATACAAGAAGTCGGCTGCAACGAGCAGATGATTCAATTTCGAATAAGATAAACCGACTCCGAAAGAATTGGGCAATTCATATGTCACGTTCTTCAACGTATCCACCGTCGACTCGATCACCGCCGAAGTGGATGAGGAGATCTTGCTCAACGTCTCATAAGCCTTCGCCTTCATACTTTTTTTCGGAGAGTACGTTACGCCTAACGTCACATTTTCAGTAGCACTCAACGGATGCGTATACTGCAAACCGAAATCCATTTTCAAATCGCGTACCTGCAAAAGTTGCGAGCGCTGGCTGATATAAGAGGTAGATTCGGTGAAATACAAATTCTGGTAGTGTTCAATATTTCCGAACAAGAAACTGAAATTTGCACCTACTGCGAATCTCTTTAATATATCTATAGACAATCCGGCGTAAGCTTGGTTTAATCCGCCCGAGCCGGAATATGTATTAGTATATGTTAAACCGTCGGTTGTCAACGATTCGCCAAATGAATAGCCGACATTTGAGTAGGGCATTAAGCCTGCACTCATGGCCAACCAACGCGCGATCGGAAACTGAATAGCCACGTAATCGAGGTTTCCGTTCAGGTTTTTGTACTGGTTTGTTCCGTCGCTGAACTTTGAAGACTGCAACGAAGCACCCATATCAAAGATGAATGTCAGGGAATCCATACAGCTATAAGAAGCCGGGTTCATCGGATTTATCTGTTTAGGAGAACGTAAACCAATCCCCACACCACCCATTGCTCGACCGGCTCCAAACGAACGGTTCGCCAAATCTCCATAGCCGAAGCGCGTATAGGGAGATGACGTGTTGTTTTGTCCGAATACAACCAATTGGGTCATCATCATGACTCCTAAAAAAATAAACTTTTTAAATTTCAACATTGTATTCTAAGATTCTATTTAATCCTGTCATCACTAAATTAATGTCTGCAAAGATGCAGTTTTTTAGTCGGCTTTCAAAATAAAAAGAATGCCCTCCCGTTAAAAAAACAAAAATATCCGGGTAGCTTTGCTTCAATTGTTCGATATAGCCGTCCATTTCAAAGACAATTCCGTTTACAACACCCGCCCGAATGGCCTCGTCGGTAGTCGTACCAATGCTCAAAACCTCATCCGTTTCCACCAAATAGGGCAACTTGCAGGTGTAATGATGCAAGGCTTGAAAGCGGGTCGTCATACCCGGTGAGATATTCCCCCCCCGATACAATCCTGAAGGTTCGACCACTTCATACGTAATGCATGTACCCGCATCGATCACCAACAGCGGCTTGTCGGGTTGCTGATAATGAGCCCCCACGACAGCAGCAATACGGTCTTTGCCTAAAGTCGCCGGGGTCTTGTAGCCAATGGTTATCGGCAATTTCACCTGATCATCAAAAAAGAAAAAGCGATCCAAACGACCGGACAGATAATCTACAAGCCGATTGTCCACGGTCGTCACCGTAGAAAATATTCCTTTATCCAACGGATAAGCGTCAAACAAAGAAGCCAGTGCCTCTATATCCAATACTCGATATACAAACGTATCCACGGCTTTTGCGCCATCGTATACGGCTACTTTTGCAGACGAGTTGCCCTGATCAATGATTAAATTCACTTTTTCAATGATTCTCTGAGAAAACCGCCACGACCTCTACCCTATATTCCATCGTTTTCGACCGAATGAAAATACGGAAAAGTCCATTTTCATCAATTTCACTGCAAAGGAAAACAAAAAAGACAAGAAAAGAAAGTTTTTGAACGACCAAAGTGTGTTTTACACCATTCTTTTCACTTTTTCGCGATCTGTCTGCACGGTTTCAAATTCGGAAGTGACAGCACTGCTTCCCATCGGGACATCCTCGTTGCGATAGATCATCCGGCTGTATACAATGCTCCTGGCCGAGGTGTGAAACTCGCGGGCACCCGTCTCCTGCTCGATGCGGGCTATATTCTCCTCGCGCACACCGCAGCCCGGCATGATGACGATTCGCCCGGCTGCCCGCTCCACCAATTGCCGGATCAGTGGGATTCCCCTAACGGCATTCGGCTGCTGTCCGGAGGTCAACACCCTGTCCACTCCCAATGCGATCAGTTCGTCGAGCGCCTTGAACGGGTCACGGCAAACATCAAACGCACGATGACAAGTGACCGACAACGGACGGGCTGTCTCGACAAGACGGCGCATCAACGGAACATCCAGCTCACCATCGGCCGTGAGGCAACCGAAAACTACGCCATGCACTCCCAACTGTTTGCACATTTCGATATCAAGAAGCATCGCCCCCACCTCAGCTTCCGTATAAAGGAAGTCGCCTCCGCGCGGACGGATGATGACGTTGATGTCAATCCGTGGAGCCAGTTGCTGTGCCATACGGATTTCTCCGTAGCTGGGTGTCGTTCCCCCTTCAGGAATGGCCGCACAAAGTTCGACGCGCTTGGCCCCTCCGGCCTCTGCTTCAGCACAGCTCTGCGCCGAATTGGCACATATTTCCAATATCCTCATACCTTCTCATATTTTCGTTTTCCACAAAGATACACTTATTTCCGAACGAAAAAACAGCCTTACAAAGTCAGCATTTATGCGAAATGTATAATATACTCATTTTGAACACCTTACGATTCAAGAAAAAAGTTCCCGAGCTTTTTGGAAAAAGGTGTCCATGATTTTCCTAAAAGCTCCCGAGCTTTTTTCAAAAACAACACGACCCTTTTTCCTCAGCCTCTTTTTTCATTTTCAGAATGCTGGTTTGACGGCAAAAAACATAGGTATTTTCGACTCAAAACATAGGTGTTTTGCGGCAAAAGCACCTATGTTTTACAGACAAAACACCCGCGTTCCCCCCCCTCTATTCATGGGCATTCCTACATTATATTATAGCGTGCAAAAAAGATTTTACGAAACAGAAAACCGGACGAGAGAAAAAGGCTTTGCACTCTCAGAAAAAAAACATACTTTTGTCCATGAGTAGAACAAGAAAACATTAAAAGCTCAACTTATGGACTATTACGAAGTGGACTTTACTTACGAATCTGCGTTGGAAACGAACGTGATCAGTGATATCTTGGCAGCCGAACTCGGAGAGATCGGGTTCGAAAGCTTCAGCGAAAACGAAGAAGGACTGCAGGCATTCGTGGCAGAAGAGACCTTTTCTGAAGCGGCATTGCAAGAGAAACTGAATACATTTCCGATCGACGGGGTGAAGTTTCATTACCAAATCACCTTCGTCAAGAGCAAGGATTGGAACGAAGAGTGGGAAAAGAACTATTTCAAGCCTATCCGCATCGGTAACGAGTGCATCATCCGCGCATCGTTCCACCCTGCAGAGCCGGGCTATACATATGATATAATCATCGACCCGAAGATGGCCTTCGGAACGGGCAATCATGCCACAACGTTCCTCATGATCGGCCACCTGCTGAAGCTCGATCTGCAAGGAAAAGAGCTGCTTGACATGGGGTGCGGCACAGCCGTGTTGGCCATCCTCGCACAGATGCGTGGAGCCAAACGGGTGGTGGGTATCGACATTGACGAATGGGCCTACAACAATGCGCTGGAGAATATCCGCCTGAACCATACCGAAGCCATCGAAATTGCTTTGGGCGGCGCAGAACGGATTGCAGAATTCGGCTCGTTCGACGTGATCTTTGCCAACATCAACCGCAACATTCTGCTGCAAGACATGAGCTATTATGCCCAAAGTCTGAGTGCCGGCGGCACCCTCTTCATGAGCGGATTCTACGTAGACGACCTGCCTGCCATCAGCCGGGCATGTGAACAAAACGGCATGATCGTCGAGCTTTATACCGAAAAAGAGAACTGGTGTTCGGTAAAGGTCAACAAACCGTTTTGAATTAACATAATTTACAGGGAAAAATTAAACAAATCGGATGTATAAAACGTTATACATATAATTAAAAACATAAAATTCATCAGTCATGAAAAATGTAGATTCTAAATTACTGTTAGGCTTGATCATCGGCGGAGCAGTAGGTGCAGCAGTAGGCTACTTGGCAGCAACAGACAAAAAAGAAGAATTGGTAGAAGAATTGAACAAAGTTGTCGGCAAAGTAAAAGAAGGCGTTAACTGTGCATTGGCCAAATACAAAGAGAGCAAATGCGCTCCAACGGCAGTAGAAGAAACAACCGCCGACGAATAATGAGCAACGAAACAGGTCAACTTTTCGAAAGCCTGAAAAAAGACATTTCGGCTTATGTCGAGCTGAGATTGCAGCTTTTGAAACTGAACACGTATGAGAGAACCGGCCGCGTGGTCGGCATTCTCTCATATGGTTTGATATTGCTTTTCCTGGCCTTCTTTGCCACACTGTTCATATTCATCGCATTGGGATTCTTTTTGGGCGACCTGTACAACAGTCCGGCGGCCGGCTTCGGCACCGTGGCCCTCCTCTATGCGATACTGGCCGGCGTGGTCGTAAGCAACAAAGAACGAATCCGCAGTGCCATCCTCAACGCAGTGATCGCAGCACTGACAGGGAACGAAGACAAAACGAACAACGAAAAGAATGAAACAAACCCAACCGACTCCGATAGAGAGGCTGATGGCGGACAAACAACGGCTTGAAACGGCCTGCCGGCAGCAAGAAGGAAAGATCAACGAATCATTCACCTACTTGCAGGCGAATGCGATGTCATTGCTATTGTCGGGCCTCACCTCGCTCATTTTTCCGGCCAAGAAAACGGAGGCTACTCAACCGGTTGCCGCAGCAACGGCGGAAGAGGCACCGAAACAAACGGAAGGAGTCGGCTTGCAATTGTCCGATTATCTTTCGATAGCCAAATCACTGATGCCCGTGGCGTGGCAAATCGCAAAGCCGATGGCCATCAACCTCGGTATACGTTTGATTCGAAAGAAAATAGGAAAGCTCTTCACGAAAGAGAAAAACAATCAGAAGAAGTAAGAACCGGCAAGAAATGCCTTTCGGGAAATTCTGAACAGGTTTTGGCCTTTTTGAAGTTTTAATTTATGTTAGAAGCACAACTTTTTCATCAGAAATTAATTTCAAAAACCAAAAACATAACTAACTTTGCACTCGGAAAAACAAATGGGGCGTAAAAAAGCCTTTTGTGAAACAAATTAGAAATAATATTTTTAATAAACCCATATAAAGTTTTATTACAATGATTAAAGTAGGTATTAACGGTTTCGGTCGTATCGGCCGTTTCGTATTCCGTGCAGCTCAAAAAAGAAGCGACATCCAGATCGTAGGTATTAACGACTTGTGCCCGGTAGATTACTTGGCTTACATGTTGAAATATGATACAATGCACGGTCAGTTCGATGGCACAATCGAAGCTGATGTTGAAAACAACAAATTGATCGTTAACGGTAAAGAAATCCGTGTAACAGCTGAAAAGAATCCGGCTGACTTGAAGTGGGATGCTGTAGGTGCTGAATACGTTGTTGAATCAACAGGTTTGTTCTTGACAAAAGAAAAAGCACAAGCTCACTTGGCTGCCGGTGCTAAATATGTTGTAATGTCAGCTCCTTCAAAAGACGACACTCCAATGTTCGTATGTGGTGTTAACGAAAAAACATATGTTAAGGGTACTCAGTTCGTTTCTAACGCTTCTTGTACTACTAACTGTTTGGCTCCTATCGCCAAGGTTTTGAACGACAAATGGGGTATCACTGACGGTTTGATGACAACAGTTCACTCAACTACTGCTACTCAGAAGACTGTTGACGGTCCTTCTATGAAAGACTGGCGTGGTGGTCGTGCTGCTTCCGGCAACATCATCCCTTCTTCAACTGGTGCTGCTAAGGCTGTAGGTAAAGTAATCCCTGCATTGAATGGCAAATTGACAGGTATGTCAATGCGTGTCCCGACTTTGGATGTTTCTGTTGTTGACTTGACAGTTAACTTGGCTAAGCCGGCTACTTATGCTGAAATCTGCGCTGCCATGAAGGAAGCTTCTGAAGGCGAATTGAAAGGTATCCTGGGTTATACTGAAGATGCAGTTGTTTCTTCTGACTTCTTGGGTTGCACTAACACTTCAATCTTCGATGCTAAAGCAGGTATCGCTTTGACTGATACTTTCGTTAAGGTTGTTTCTTGGTATGACAACGAAATCGGTTACTCTAACAAAGTATTGGATTTGATCGCTCACATGGCATCTGTAAACGCATAATCAATTAACGATTATAAAGTTTAAAGGCCGCTTCTTCGGAAGTGGCCTTTTTTATTTCCATCCGTGAACAAAAAGAATCGACCAATTGTTCTATCGGAAAAGGCAAAATGATATGGTATATTTAGCAACACTCAATGACTATATTCAAGCGGCCATGGTGAAAGATGTGCTGGCCAATGAAGGGATCGACTCGCTTCTCAAGAACGAAACGTTGTCGACCATCTGGAATTGCCCATGCTTCCAAGCTGAAATATATGTAGCAGAACAGGATTACGACAAAGCTTATGCCATCCTTCAAGAAGGCTTTCCCGGTTTGATTGGCTAACAATACACCTTTTTTATATCTTTGCATGATGAAAAAATATGAACTGATAACGATACTGGGACCAACGGCCTCGGGAAAGACAACTTTCGCCACGGCATTGGCCGACAAATTAGATACGGAAATCATCAGCGGAGACTCCCGACAAATTTACCGGACAATGGATATCGGTACGGGAAAAGATCTGGCCGACTATACCATCAATGGCCGACAAATTCCTTACCACTTGATTGATATCTGCGATCCCGGCTACAAATACAATGTATTTGAATACCAACATGACTTCCACAAAGCTTACAATTTGGTCAAAGAGAAAGGGAAATTACCCATTCTTTGCGGCGGAACGGGTATGTATATCGAAGCAGTATTAAAAGGTTACAAGCTGCTCGACGTTCCACAAAACCCATCTCTGCGGGAGAGTTTGCGGGGAAAGAGCCTGGAAGAACTGGAACAAATCCTCGCTTCCTACAAAACACTGCACAACAAGACGGACGTCGATTCCGCACAACGAGCCATACGAGCCATCGAAATCGAAGAATTTTACCGAAATGAGGCACCGGACCGCACTGAATATGATCCGATCCGCTCCCTCATCATTGGTGTGGATATTGACAGAGATTTGAGAAGAGCCAAAATTTCCAACCGACTCCGTGCCCGTTTGGACGAAGGAATGGTCGATGAAGTACGCTGTATTCTCTCCACAGGTGTCAAGCCGGATGATTTGATCTACTACGGATTGGAATACAAATACCTGACCCAATACATCATTGGCCGATTGACATACGATGAGATGGTCAGCCAGTTGGAAATAGCCATCCACCAGTTTGCCAAACGACAGATGACATGGTTCAGAGGAATGGAACGACGAGGGTTCACCATCCATTGGATCGATGCTACATGGCCCACGGAAAAAAAGATTGCACATACACTTGAATTGATTGGAAACAACGAAACACTATGACAATATTTGAGAATTTAACAGGTAAAGATTGCTTTTTTCTATTGGCAGGTCCCTGCGTTATTGAAGGAGAAGAGATGGCCTTACGGATTGCAGAACGGATCACCGAGATAACAAACCGCCTACAAATACCGTACGTTTTCAAGGGATCTTATAGAAAAGCCAACCGCTCACGCTTGGATTCATTCACAGGAATCGGAGACGAAAAGGCACTTAAAATATTAAAGAAGGTACATGCCACTTTCGGCATCCCGACTGTGACGGATATTCATGAGGCAGATGAAGCGGAAATGGCGGCTGAATATGTAGATATCTTGCAGATACCGGCTTTCTTATGTCGGCAAACCGACCTCTTAGTGGCAGCCGCTAAAACCGGAAAGATCGTCAATATCAAAAAAGGCCAATTCCTTTCGCCACAAGCCATGCAGTTTGCTGCGCAAAAAGTAGCCGATGCCGGTAACAAGAAGATCATGATCACCGAACGAGGTACTACCTTCGGCTACACAGACCTTGTCGTGGATTATAGAAGTTTCCCGATCATGCAAAAGTTCGGATATCCGGTGGTGATGGATGCAACCCACTCACTCCAGCAACCCAACCAAACGAGCGGCGTGACAGGTGGTCTGCCTGAACTGATTGAAACCATTGCAAAAGCAGCCATTGTCGTCGGGGCTGACGGGTTGTTCATCGAGACGCATCCCGAACCCTCCAAAGCCAAATCCGATGGAGCCAATATGCTTCCATTGGATCTTTTGGAAGATCTCTTGACCAAACTGAAACGCATTCGAGAGGCTGTCCAATAAAAAACAGACAATTTCATCCTACTATTACAACAAAAGAGAAAGAGGGCGAACCGAAATGATTTCATTCGATTCGCCCTCTTTTCTTATCTTTCCACTAATAAATATTAGCCCAACCGACTGATTTTCTTCAATCGTTCGACGTCAATCAGCTTGATTTTACGACCATCGATCGCCACCAAATGCTCATTTACAAAGGCAGCCAAAGTACGAATAGCGTTCGACGTGGTCATATTTGACAAACTTGCCAAATCTTCACGCGCCAAATAGATGCTCAACGTTGCCCCATCCTCTTCCAATCCATAATTGTCTTTCAAGAAAAGAAGCGATTCTGCCAAACGTCCACGGATATGTTTTTGTGTCAGATTCACGGTGCGCTCATCGGCTATTCCCAAGTCAACAGACAACTGGCGGATAAAAAACATGGCAAGGTTCGGATTGCCGTAAATCAAATCCATCACAACCGTCATCGGAATCATGCAGATGGTAGACGCTTCGAAGGCAGAAGCACTCGTCAAATACTTCTCATGTGCAAAATTTGCACGATAGCCAAAATATTGAACCGGCTTGATCATTCGGATAATCTGACTTCTTCCTCCTACTCCATCCTTAAAAATCTTTACTTTGCCTTTCAAAAGGCACATCATTTCAACAGGATCATCGCCTATACAATAAATCAATTCATTTCTTTTGAACTGTTGTATGGAAGAGTTTTTACGCAGAATCTCCCTTTCATTATTTGTCAGAACTCGCCAAACTTCCGACAAACTCGCTGAAAAATCTATATCTACTTGCTGAGTATTCACCATCAAGATTAGCCGAATTATTGTTTAACAACATAGTTATCGAGCACAAATATAATATTTATTCTTTGTTTCAAGAAATAATTATTCATAATTTTTCACGAACTCTTCATAAATATGTAATTATTTCACAGGTTCTTATTAACTGATTTTGAAGCAGCTCCTCTCTTTTTATGACAATTTGAACAGCAGGTCTTCTCTTTTCAAACAATCGATCGGGAATAAAATGTGATCATTCGGAAATTTTAGAAAAGTTTATCGGCATGAAACTACAGTTTATTCGGGAGTGAACTGCAGTTTCATGCCGAATAAACTACAGTTCACTCTGCAATGAACTACCAACAATAGACCAAGAAAAGTGTCTTTATTCGGATTGTATGTGTGAAAACTCCTCGGTATAGAGCTGAAGAATCTGCTCGTCGCTAAGAGGAGCCGCATAGATGCGTGTCCCACGAAACTCATTATTGCCAAAACGCGCATAAGGCATTTCTGCATTCCGGCCTAAATTCCACGGCAATTCGGAAGCTTTGACATCGCCCTTCACAGAAAGAGTCTGTTTCAGTCGGCCGTCCACATAAATTTTTATCAAACCCGATTCACAAACGCCGGCTACAAGATGCCAATTGTTGTACCATTTTTCAGGAACGGACACCTCACATTCGCCTCTCCCCCATCCACCGGCAAAGAAGGTCAACGAACGGCCGCCGTTCATCTTCAGCACAGTTTTGTCTCCTTTCGTGAAAAAGTCGATATAATCATCTCCTGACTCGGAAGGTCGCACCCATGTGAGCATCGTCAATTGTGTGTATCCATACATCAAACTTGCCGTTTTCGGAAATTCAATATAAGCATTATGGGCCGTGGTCACGCTGTTATTGCTCCACGTAAGTGCACCGGAGCCGATACCATCATTCGTGAATCCGGAATTATCAACCGCCTTTCCGTTCACAAAATCCACATCAAGGACGGTGGCCGTGAGAGCATTGTCATAAACCTTCACCTTCGTTTCGCCATCAGCCACTTGAATACGATGTATTCCCGACGAAAGAGCCGGCAATTGTACCTCATAATCTGCCGTTTCACCAGGCTCCAGTTGAGAATTTATTTCAAAAAGATTCACATCGTCCACGCGCATCTCCACTTTATCACAGAAACGTTTCCCACCGATATTCTTCAGTCGGATTCTCATCTGTGCCTGATCTCCTTGCTTCACGACGGGTTTCACTTCTATGCCACTGCATTGCAAACGCTGAGCATCAGCATTGCCTTCAACAACCGTCACCGACTGCTGCCAATTATCACCCAAGCTCAACACATGGGGTCCTTCAGCATACAAACGATAATAAATGGTATCCGTAACCGTTTCGTTTTGAGAAGCACGAACATGCGAGGAGGCTATCGCTTTGCCGTCGCACAGCAAGGTCGCCACACATACGCCATCAGAACCACGATTGGTCACGGTAATCGGCAAGAGACAAGCTTGATGGGGTGCCACTTTTTCTTCAGCCTTAGCGGTAGTCGTCAATTCAAATCTTGAAGTATCTTTGACAAGCGAATAAGGCAACTGCATCGTCTGAAGATCCGGTTGCGATTTATCATCAAAACGGAGCGTGCCACCTTTCATCAACTCTTCATGAGTGAGATGACACCGTTGCAACAAAGAACCATTCAACGAGGGCTGCGGCATGGCATCCACACGATCAGCACCACCTCCCGTTATATGTAAATCATTTCCGTTCGGTAAATGCAGTATCACCTCTTCCGCAAGTGGGGGAAGAACAATATATTCATCACTGCCCGGACATGCCGGCATGACTCCCATCATGGCAAATGCCAACCAGCTCGACATCGAACCTAAATCATCGTTGCCCGGTATTCCGCCGGGAGTATTACCGTAGTTTGTTGTCACAATCTGATGTACATGTTTCAGCGTCAAGTCCGGACGTCGTGCCCAAACAAACAGATATGGATAATTCAAAACCGTCTCATTGTCGAAAGCCACACGTCCATCTTCAAAAGCCTCATCGAGTCGCCGGGCAAAAGCATTGGCTCCTCCACTGAGGTTTACGATATGTTGATTGTTATGCGGTGCGAAGAAAGATGCCGTATATTTGGTACTCTCCTGATACCCCAGTTCACCGGCATCCTGAAGAAGCTCACGACCATGACGGGGCAACATTAACAAACTCCGGGTATCCCACAGGTTTGTGTAATTCAATGCTCGTTGTGCATGCAAATTCGCCTCATCCTCATGACCAAGCATGCGACAAATTGCCATCATAGCCCAATCGTCATAAGCCAACTCCGCCGTGATACTTACCGAAGCCTCTTGTTGCGCATCCACAAAACCTTGCTGAAGATACTGACGCATCTCCACTTCAACGCTCCAAGCATCATACGTTTTGCGACAAGCCTCATAAATTTCCTGCAATGAGCAACGAGTGGCTCCTTTTACATACGAATCAAGCAATACCGGAATGGCATGGATACCCGTCATCGGGCCTTTGGGCAATTTCCCCCAACGACGGTATTCCGCCATCGCACCATCCACCATATTCTTTTGCATTTCGGGTTTCAGCATAGACAGCAAGGGGTGCAGGGTGCGGAAAGTATCCCAAAACGAAAAACTTCTGAAGGTGGGCGTTTCTCCCACATCGGCCACATTGGTCGGGCAAAGCATGGCATGATAGAGAGCCGTATAGAACTTTGTTCGCACATCATCGGGTGCTCCATTCATATCGACACACGACAATTCCTTGCGCCAAGCTTCATAGGTTGCCGTTCGAACAGCTTCAAAATTGTCATTCAGCAACTGTTTTGCTCCATTCTCCTGACTTTTTTTGAAACTATTGGCTGAAGCTGTAAGAGATATCTGCAAAGGAGTCGCCCGGACAAAGTGCGCATACAAAGTATCACCCCGCAATGTATAATCTTTAAAGGGGTGTGAAAAGGAGAAAATCGAATGGCCGGATTCGCACTGTACTTCCCCATCTGCTACATTTATATGGCCGGCATTGAATATGGCAAGGGTGGTCGTATCGCTCGCTGTACGGTATCGTAATAATCCGGCATGGCTGGCAGCCGTCGTCTCCACCTCATCTCCGTCAGCGAACTGCACCTTGTAATATCCGGCTTCGCTATGTTCATTGCTATGACTAAACGAACGTCCGTCATAATCATGAGGAAGGGTCGAATGCTTTCCGCGCATCAACACCAAATTCAATCCCCCGGTTGAACCATTCGGATAACCACTATTATGATCCAAACAAGTGAACCATAAAATTTTCGTATCGTGATAATAATAGCCCAATTGAGAAGGTCGAGCACTTGTCTCCGGCGATATTTGTACAAGTCCCCATGGTGCCACAGCTCCCGGGTAAGTTCCTCCATAATCCCCCCAAAGGGTTGGTACATCACTCAAGGCGGTACCAATAAAAGGGTTCACCCATCGGGCATTGTCGCGCTCATTATCTTGTGAATTACCCTGACCAAAACAAGGTGTCAGCCCAATACTAAACCAAAACAATCCCCCTATTATTGTGCGTTGCAATCTCTTCTGTTTCATTTTTTATCTCTTTGTAATATATTGAAAATGTTATATTTGTCAACTATACCTTCTCGTTTTTACATTACAAAATCACATGCAATGTCACGCTATTTCCCGAATAAGAGAGAAAAAGTCAAAATGGTACCGATCAACTGTTACAAAGATAGTAAAAATTCATGGGAGAAAAACAACTCCTACGTGCGGTTTCCTAATGGGAAAAGTCTTTCATTCAGACAATTATTTAGAATCGGGGGCGTAAAATCATGATTCCGATTGTGTTCTTGATAGTTGAAACATAGGTTGACAATGGGGCTTCATTAACAATTACTTTCTTCTTTGTGCTCGATGCATGAATGAACGTTTGCTTTCCTTCTGTATTATAAATGATCCCTACATGCGAAATATCCAACCCCTTAATGGCCGTAACAAAACAGACAATATCACCGGTTTGGATTTTATCTGCGCAATGTGGTATTTCCTCCTGAGGTATATAAAAGTAAGAACGGCCGTTGATCTCCTTCTCTTTTTCAGCCATTACGGTTATCCATTCGGGATGGTTGGCCAATTGCTTGTAGCTGTCCGGATGAGTAGACATGAACGAAACGGCAATAGACAAAGGCTTTCCTCCTATCGACTGTGTAACATCCTGTACATTTCCTCGTCTCTCGTTGTCAAAAATCCAATCCGAGGTATAATGAAGGCGCGATGTATAATCAACAATCTCACCATTTCTGTAACGAATCGATTTCAGCTTTGCCAAAAATGTATCCCAGGAGGGCGATGGAGAAAGAACCGTTTCAGACAAAGCCCAAACGGATTCGACAAATGTCATGCAGTCCAATTCATGCAAATTCACAATCAGTTGCTCCGGTTCATGCTCCAACGTTTTGGCCACATAAGGCGTTTCCAAAAAGAAAAGAGCCGTCTGAGCCATCACTTCTCCCCGATCTTTCACCGCCGAGTGCTGCATCTTTTGAAGATACTTTCCAAATAAAATATTGTCCGTTTCTTCTCCTTTCAGCATAAATGAAAGCGTACTCAAGAAACAGATCAGCACGATCAACACAGACCGTCGTTTTATTGTTTGATTTTGCATTGATTATTCCTCCTTTTTCCCTTCCAACAATAACTCCAAACGCACCAATTCATCACGATATTGAGCCGCTTCAATGAAATCGAGGTTCTTGGCGGCATCCGTCATCTGTTTGCGCATATGCTCTATTGCCTTTTCCAATTGCGGACGACTCATGTATTGTTCTACAGGATCGGCCACCATCGTCTGCTCCGTTTCAACATAAGCATATGGCTCCGGTGCTGCATTTTTCTGCTTTTCTGCCACTAATGAGACACTGTTTTTCATCACCTGTGTAGGCGTGATGCCGTGCTTTTCGTTGTAATCCATTTGCTTTTTCCGTCGTCTGTTCGTCTCGTCGATCGTCAACCGCATACTTTCCGTTATCTTGTCAGCATAGAAAATCACCCTTCCATTGACGTTTCGAGCCGCACGACCGGCCGTCTGCGTCAAAGAGCGGTGAGAACGTAAGAAACCTTCCTTGTCTGCATCCAAAATGGCTACCAAAGAGACTTCTGGCAAATCCAATCCTTCACGCAACAAGTTCACGCCAACCAATACATCGAACAAGCCTTTTCGCAAATCGTCCATGATTTGAACACGCTCCAAGGTATCGACGTCACTATGAATATAATTGCACCGCACCCCCATACGCGTAAGATAGGTTGTCAACTCTTCGGCCATGCGTTTTGTCAAGGTTGTCACCAACACACGCTCGTCCTTGGCGGCCCGTTGTGTAATCTCCTCCATCAAGTCATCTATCTGGTTCAATGTTGGTCGCACATCAATAACAGGATCCAACAAGCCGGTCGGTCGAATCACCTGATCCACTACTACCCCTTCACTTTTTTCCAATTCATAATCGGCCGGCGTAGCACTCACATAGATAGCACAAGGTGTCATCGATTCAAACTCAGCAAAGGTCAATGGGCGGTTATCCATAGCGGAAGGCAGACGGAATCCATAGTCAACCAAGTTCTTTTTTCGGGCATAATCCCCACCATACATGGCACGAATCTGAGGAATCGTCACATGACTTTCATCAATCACCAGCAAAAAATCTTTAGGGAAATAGTCCAACAAACAGAAAGGTCGTTCACCTGCATCACGTCCATCGAAATAACGGGAGTAATTTTCAATACCGGAACAATGACCCAACTCGCGAATCATTTCCAAATCATACGTCACACGCTCATAAAGGCGCTTGGCTTCGTAAGGCTTTCCGATCTCTTTCAGGTATTCCACCTGGGTACCCAGATCGACATCTATCTGTCCGATGGCCTGATTGATTCGTTCTTGGGTTGTCAAAAAGAGGTTGGTCGGATAGATATTCAACTCATCTTGCTCATCAATTTCCGTACCGTTCATTGGATCAAAAGAAGAAATACGGTCAATCTCGTCACCCCAAAACTCAATTCGGTAAGCAATACCGTCAAACGTCTCGATGGCCGGGAAAATATCGACTGTATCGCCGTTCACACGAAAGCAACCACTCTTAAAATCCAACTTATTATTGACATAAAGTGCTGAAACGAATTTTCGAAGTAACTCATCACGATCAATCTGCATGCCTCGGGTGATGTGCGTCACCTTCTCGGCAAAAGCGCGCGGATCTGCCATACCATACAAACAAGAGACTGACGAAACGACAATCACATCCTGCCGACCGGATAGCAAAGAAGCCGTAGCCCGCAAACGAAGTTTATCAATTTCCTCATTAATCGCCAAATCTTTTTCGATGTAAGTATCGGTAGAGGGCAAATAAGCCTCCGGTTGATAATAGTCATAATACGAAACAAAATACTCAACTGCATTGTTGGGAAAAAACGATTTAAACTCTGAATACAATTGAGCCGCCAACGTTTTGTTATGACTCAAAATCAATGTCGGGCGTTTGACTTGCTGAATGACATTGGCAATCGTGAAAGTTTTGCCAGAACCCGTCACTCCTAACAATGTTTGATAAGGAATGCCCGCCTGCAAACCGGCAGTCAATGCATTGATAGCTTCCGGCTGATCGCCCGTTGGTTTAAATGTTGAAGTTAATTCAAAATTCATTGTCGATTGATTTTGTCTATTGATTGAACTACTTGGACCGGTTTTGGATGAACATTATTCCAAGCCCTAAAACCGGGCTCTACAAAGATATATAATAAAAAAGAAAAAGGTTGTCATCACGACAACCAATCTCCATTGTTAACCTTAAATCTAATACCATGAAAAACACAGTGCAAATATATAGTTTTTATGTTATACAACACTATATTTTATTTGGAAATTCACATTAGATTAATACGAATTAACAAAAAGGTGTTCTATAACATATTTTTGAAACACTTTTTCAAACAGTAAAGCCTGTTTCGTTCTTCTCTATACCTTTTCAATGGGTTTGAGATAGAAGAAACAGGCTTTTCTGTTTTTATTTATAGACCATCGTCATCTTTCGTCAAATCCAATTTTTCATTGTCACCTCCCTTGTCGAAATATTGTTTCCGTAACGGGTGAGCATTCGCCTCAAAATAACGCTGACGATTCCGATAAATATCCAATGCGACATAAACGGCTTCCCTGAAAGAACTTTCGGAAGCTTTATTCTGTCCTGCAATGTCGTATGCTGTACCATGCGCCGGAGAGGTGCGGATAATCGGAAGCCCGGCAGTATAATTCACCCCTTCATCCATGGCCAATGCCTTGAATGGTGCCAATCCTTGGTCGTGATACATTGCCAACACCCCATCGAAATGTTCATACATACGAGCCCCGAAGAAACCGTCTGCCGGGAATGGACCGAAACAAAGTACACCCCGTTTGTCTGCTTCCTCCATGGCTGGTTTGATAATCTCCTTCTCCTCTTTGCCAATCAAGCCATCATCACCGGCATGCGGGTTCAAAGATAGCACGGCAATACGAGGTTTTTCTATAGCAAAATCTTGTTTCAACGAGTAGTTGAAGGTCTGCAATTTCGAAATGATTCCCTCAATGGTGATATGCGAAGCCACCTCTGAAACAGGAACATGGCCTGTCACAAGAGCTACACGCAATTCATCTTTCATCAGAATCATCAAAGCTTTTTTGCCATTTCCGCAACACTCCTCCAAATATTCCGTATGACCGGGAAAATGGAACGTATCACTCTGAATGTTATGTTTGTTGATCGGTGCAGTAACCAACACATCAATATTCCTTTTCTTCAAATCCTCCACCGCAGCCTCCAACGATTGGAAAGCGGCGCGACCGGCAGCAGGAGTCGATTGGGCCAGTTCAACTTTGACATCGTCCTCGACACAATTCACCATATTCACACGGTTCATGCCGGCATCTGCTGCTTGCGTAATAATATTCATGCTCACCGGTGGCAAATCCATCGCCTTGCGATGGTAAGCTGCCACTTTCGAAGAGCCATAAATAATAGGAATACACAATTCTGTCATCCGCAAATCCTGAAACGTTTTCAAGATCACTTCATAACCTATTCCATTTATATCACCTTGGGTTATACCCACCTTTATCAATCTTTCTTCCATATCCTTTTATTTTTCAGAAATAGACATCAATGAAGCTTCTGCCGGTTCTTCATATTCGCCCGGCAACCGCAATGTAAACAGCGAGGCTTCCATGCGACGAATATAATTACGTTTGTTCGTTTCCGGCGCAAAAACAAAGCCTTCAGCAACGACCACTTTATTGTTTTCTTCATCCAATCGGATATGACTGACGAACGGTCCGCCCATCATATCGCCCTGCATTTTCCAAAGTCCACGCATGACTCCACAATATTTTCCGTGAAGCGTAATGGCTTCATATCCTACGCCAAATCGTTTTTCTGTAGCCATATATGAGCCCGGGAAAGAGCCCGGCAGGTTTTCTTTCATGACCGAATCACGCTTTGCTACCAAATACTCCGGAGTAAATGTCTCTTTGTCCACGTAAGGGAAAGAGTAAACCACCACGTCCATCCGCCCTGAAGCGGCGTTGTTGGTAGCCCAAAAGAAATCATCTTTCTCTTTATTGTAGTAATCGAACTTCTCGGGTACCTTCAATCCTACCGATTGTTTCTCCATCACGATATTATATACTTCAGTGCTATACGTTTTTTCCACGATGGAAATAGCCCGATTCAATTCTACTTTTGTAAAGAAATCGCTCAATACATGTGGATTAGCCGCCAAATAATCAACGACTGCAGTCGAGTCGGGAGCCTTCAATATAGCCACAACCTGACCGGCCGCCCACTTGTCTTTCTCGTATTTCAATGCAGCTTTTGTATAACTTGCCGGATTGATCTCTACCATTACGATATTGCGTACAAACTTGAGAAAAGAATCAAATTTCTCAGGAGCCGAATAAGAGACATCGAAACTGGGTTCCTCTTGCGGGAGGTAAGATACGGGTGTTGTCAAATCGCCATGAACAGCATCGCCAACAGCTCCATCCCAATAGGTTTGGTCCATAACAACCATGACCTCGTAAGTCATACCCGTAGCACGGGTGACAACCGGACTTGACCCACATCCTGCCAAACCGATGGCCAAGAGTAAAAACAAACTCCACATTATTTTTTTCATACGCTTCTAATTTTTCTTTTTTTGACTTTACTTTTTCACTATCGATTTTTCCTTTTCTTTTGTCGACAACATTCCGCATGCGGCAAAAATATCTTCCCCGCGTGAAGCACGAATGGTACACGTTACACCGCGATCGTTCAATATATCTTTGAATGCCTCCATCTTTTCCGGATCAGACGTCTGCAATGGCACATTCGGAATAGCATGGAAACGAATCAAATTCACCCGACAAGGGATATCTTTCAGCAAACCGGCCAATGCCTTGGCGTGCTGTACGCTATCGTTCAATCCTTTGAATACGATATATTCAAACGAAACTCTTCGCTGATGGGTGAAGTCATATTGCCGAATCAAGGCCAACACCTCTTGAATCGGAAAAGCCTTCTCGACAGGCATCAGGCTCAATCGTTCAGGCGAATAGGGCGAATGCAAGCTCACTGCCAAGTGGCATTCGCTCTCATCCAGAAACCGTTTCAACCCTTTGGCACCGATAGTCGAAACCGTGATACGCTTCGGACTCCAGGCATAGCCATAGGGAGCTGTTAAAATCTCCAGCACTTTGAACAGTTGATCGACATTATCCAAGGGCTCACCCATCCCCATAAAGACCAAGTTGGTCAGCTCGTCGTTTTCGGGCAATGCCTGGATTTGGTTCAGTATCTCGTTTGCTGAAAGATTTTTCGAGAATCCCTGTTTGCCCGTCATGCAAAACAAACAGTTCATTTTACAGCCTACTTGCGAGGAAACACAAAGTGTGGCGCGATCGCTTGTCGGGATATACACTGACTCCACATAGTTTCCCGGGCCTGCTTCATAGAGGTATTTGATGGTTCCATCCACGGATTTTTGGAAATTGACCGGTGCATATTGCCCGATTTCATATTTTTCAGCCAAGGCAATGCGCTTGGCTGCTGCAATATTTGTCATTTGGTCGATTGTCGTCACTCTCTTCTTGTACAACCAATCGGCCATCTGTTTGGCAGCGTATCCGGGCAGTCCCACTTCGGCCGCAACCGTTTTCAATTCGTCCAATGTTTTACCTAATAAGCGTCCTTTCTCACTCATTTCGATTTCTTGTAAGCTTCAATACGGTGTGTAAAAGTAAACAAAATATCATTGTCAAGCAATAGTAACACACCTTCTCCGCTCTAAAAAACACAAAAAAACAAGCATAGAGTGTCCTTTTCCGGGTGTCGTCACGACAATTCTTTTCGAAAAAGAGACAATCTATGCTTGTATTCTATTCAAACAAAAGACAATTTATACAAAAATCATACGATTCCTTGCGCCATCATCGCACGGGCAACTTTCATGAAGCCGGCAATATTGGCTCCTTTCACGTAGTTGACATAGCCGTTATCTTCCTTGCCATGAGCCACGCATTGACCGTGAATATCGCTCATGATCTGGTGCAAACGTTGGTCTACTTCCGCAGCCGTCCAAGAAATATGCATAGCGTTTTGTGTCATTTCCAAACCGGATGTTGCAACACCTCCGGCATTGACTGCTTTTCCCGGGGCAAATAATTGATGATGTTCGACAAACAGGTCAACTGCTTCAGCCGTACATCCCATATTGGATACTTCAGCCACGCACAAAGTCTTGTTGTCAATCAAGGTCTTGGCATCGTCGGCATCCAATTCATTCTGTGTAGCGCACGGCAATGCGATGTCCACCTTCTGCTCCCAAGGCTTCTTTCCCGGGTAGAAGGTTGCACCCGGAAATTCGTCCACATAAGGAGCAACCACATCGTTGCCCGAAGCTCGCAACTCCAACATATAGTCGATTTTCTTTCCTGAAATGCCTTCCGGATCATAAACATACCCATCAGGTCCGGAGATTGTAACCACCTTTGCACCCAACTCGGTTGCTTTCTTGGCAGCACCCCAAGCCACATTTCCGAAACCTGAGATGGCCACCGTCTTACCCTTGATATCGATTCCATGTTCGTCGAGCATCTGATGAACAAAGTAAAGAGCTCCATAGCCGGTTGCCTCGGGGCGAAGGATAGAACCTCCGAACTCCATGCCCTTTCCTGTGAATGTTCCTGTATTTTCGCGAGCCAGTTTTTTGTACATACCATATACATAGCCGATTTCACGGCCACCAACACCGATATCTCCGGCCGGCACGTCTGTATCAGGACCAATATTACGCCACAATTCAAGGATAAAAGATTGGCAGAAACGCATAATTTCGCCGTCCGACTTGCCGCGTGGTGCGAAATCCGATCCGCCCTTACCGCCACCCATTGGCAAAGTAGTCAGTGCGTTCTTGAAGGTTTGTTCGAAACCCAAGAACTTCAAAATAGACAAATTAACAGATGGATGGAAGCGAAGGCCGCCTTTGTACGGGCCAATCGCATTATTGAATTGTACGCGGTATCCTAAATTGATTTGCACCTCACCACGGTCGTCTACCCAAGGTACACGGAAAGTAAAGATTCGATCCGGCTCAACGAGGCGTTCAATGATTTTAGCCTTTTCAAATTCCGGATGTTGATTATATACATCTTCAATAGACAAAAGGACCTCTTTAACGGCTTGAAGGTATTCCTTCTCGCCCGGATGCTTAGCCTCCAACGAGGCTAATATTTGTTCTGTTTTCATGCTATGCAGTTTTTAAGTCTAACATTATGACACAAAGGTAGGTATTCTATTCGGTTATACAAAACTTTTTCATAACATTTTGACGATAGAAATATATGTTCTTAAACATATTTCCAAAAGGATTATTTCATTCCGGCTTGTTGCAGTATGTCACCAATTGGGCATAAATCGTTTATCTTTGGATTTATTTGCAGCCGATCCCGGTCTATTCATCTTGCAAATCTGCTAAAAAAGATTCATTTCGCAACCCTTTCCTCGCCTCCTTTTTTTCATTTCTCGATAGGATTGGAAAAAACATTCGGGATGAGTAAAAAGTTTCATGCCGAACAAACTCGAGTTTTCTCCCATATAAACTACAATTCTCTCCGCATATAGTTATCAAAAGCACACTAAAAAAGCGGTTGTTCTCGCCGAATAGGGAGAACAATCGCTTTCACATTGTCTCATTTCCGATCCGATTCTTCGCCAATAGGATCGTTTACATCTTCTTATTTTGCCGCTTTTCTTCTGTTCATTTCAGCTTGCAACATACGCAATTCGCGTCCGGTCTGCCCCGCTACAGAGGTGTTTTCTTCTGCACGACGTATCAAGTAAGGCAACACGGCACGCACCGGTGCATAGGGCACATACTTCGTCACATTGTAACCTTCGTGGGCCAAGTTGAATGAAATATTGTCACTCATTCCGAGCAATTGGGCGAAGAAAATTCGCTGATCGTTGCGGGCTATTCCTTTTTCATCAAGCAATTGAGCCAATTTCATATTGCTCTCTTCGTTGTGGGTGCCCATAAACATCTCAAAGGTGTCGATGTGATCGATGACATACTTCACACCTGCATCATAGTTGGCATCGGTAGCTGCCTTGTCTTTGCAGATCGGATCCGGATAACCCAAAGCGGCTGCCCGGGCACGCTCTTCTTCCATATAGGCCCCGCGCACGAACTTGATACCGGCAATATACCCCTTCTCTTTGGCATCTGCATAGATTTTTTCCAAATAGGGCATTCTGTCGTGGCGATACATCTGCAAGGTAGCAAAAACAATCGCACGTTTCTTGTTGTACTTGCGCATAGCTTCGTCCGTCAATTCGTCTATAGCGTCCTGAAAACAGTAGTCTTCTGCATCGACCAAGATACGAACATCATTCTGATAGGCACGCTCGCAAAATGCCATGAATCGTTCTTTAAATTCACGGAACTCCTTTACTTCTTCGATTGTCAACTCACCACGGTGCTCTGAAGCCTTGGCCAACAATTCATCTGTAGTGATAGTGGAGGGTTTGAATACGGCATAAGCCAAATTCTTGTTTTCTTTTGCATAGTCAATCGATCGGATGGTCTCATCAAATGTTGCTTTGATACCCTCTTTCGTCTGCTTGCCTTCTGCCGAATAATCGAGCGTAGACATAACATTGAACGATTTCAAATGATTGATGGCAGGTTCGCAATCACGCAGTGTTTCACCACCGACAAACTGTTTATACAAGGTCGGTTTCACTGCCCATGCTAATGGAAAATGGATAGATATTGCTATATTGGAAGCAATTTTACCCATCTTTACTAATGTCGGATACTTGATTGTGTTAAACAATAAATAAGCATTTTTCAATTCACTGTCCGACTTTGCAGAGAATGCTATTTCGGTATTATTAAAATTCAGCATAACTTAAATAAGGTAATTAATAAGGTCAACGAAAAAAATAATAGCGTAAGGAGAGGAAAGCCCACCGGCTCTCCCCTACCTTATATATTAGTTCGATTTATTTCTCGCCCAAGAACGGATAACCGTATGATGTAGCAGGAACCAATGTTTCCTTTACGCAACGGGCATTCGTCCAACGGATCAAGTTCAACGGACCACCGGCCTTGTCATTTGTACCGGAAGCACGAGAACCACCGAATGGTTGCTGAGCAATGACTGCACCCGTCGGTTTGTCGTTAACATAGAAGTTACCGGCTGCATAACGAAGCTTATCGAATGCTTTGTTGATGGCAAATCTGTCATAAGCAAAGATTGAACCGGTCAAGCCATAAGGAGAAGTGCTGTCGCACAATTCCAATGTCTCTTCATAATCCTTGTCTTCGTATACATAGATGGTAATAACCGGACCAAAGATCTCCTCAACCATTGTCTTGAACTTCGGATTAGTAGTCTGAATGACGGTCGGCTCTACGAAGTAACCTACTGACTTGTCGCCATTACCACCGAAGATGATCTCAGCTTCAGAAGATTGTTTAGCGTAATTGATGTAGTTCATGATGTTATCGAATGAAGCCTCGTCGATAACTGCATTGATGAAGTTTGTGAAGTCACGAACGTCACCCATCTTGATTTCCTTCAACATGTCGCCTACATATTCTTTAACTTTTGGCCACAAAGAAGCAGGAATGTATGCGCGTGATCCGGCTGAACATTTCTGTCCTTGGTATTCGAATGCGCCACGGACGATAGCCGTCGCAACATCCAGTGCATCGGCTGAAGAGTGTGCTACGATAAAGTTCTTGCCACCTGTCTCACCTACGATCTTCGGATATGATTTGTAGTTACCCAAGTTTTCACCGATCTGACGCCACAAGGTATTGAATGTAGTTGTAGATCCTGTGAAGTGGAAACCACCCAAGTCCGGACTTGAAGTGATCACCTTACCGATTACGCTACCTTTACCTGGAATAAAGTTGACAACGCCATCAGGAAGGCCGGCTTCTTTGAATACCTTCATCAAGAAATAGTTAGAGAACAATGCTGTCGTAGACGGTTTCCAAACAGCAACGTTACCCATCATTGCCGGAGCCATGTTCAAGTTAGATGCGATTGATGTAAAGTTGAACGGAGTCAATGAGAACACGAAACCTTCCAAGGCACGGTATTCCATTCTGTTGATTGTACCCTGTTCAGAATATGGCTGATCAGCATATACTTGGCTTGCATAGAATGTGCTGTAACGCAAGAAGTCGATCAATTCACAAGGCGCATCGATCTCTGCCTGAAATGGGTTCTTACTCTGACCCAACATAACAGATGCATTCAATACATAACGATATTTGGTTGCCAACAATTCAGCAACACGCAACATCAAAGAGGCACGTTCTGTCCAAGGCAGTTCCGACCATTCTTTGTGAGCCTTCATAGCGGCATCGATAGCCATTTGAACTTCTTTCTCGCCAGCCTTGTGATATGTAGCCAATACATGATGATGATCATGCGGCATTACTACATTACCCGTATCGCCAGTATAAACTTCTTTTCCACCAATGATCAGAGGAATTTCCCATTTCTCTGTTTCCAACTGAGCCAATGCACTCTTCAAAGCTGCTTTTTCGCTTGAGCCTGGAGCATAAGCTTTAACCGGTTCGTTAGCCGGTTTTGCGAATCTATAAATCGCGTTATCCATACGGCATTATATAATTAATAGATGTAACATTTTGCAGTAAAAATACATATTAATTCAATATATATTTCATTTTTCCCCGTTTTTTTTTCAATCTTATACATTTTTATGCGTATAAGAGAAGAATCAACATATTTTTATTCTTCAGAGCTATGGGGATTTGTTCTCAACCGCCTTAATTCAGACCAATTTTTGCCCGACTTTCAAGCGCAACATCTCTTTAGGAACCGCCTCTTGGATGTGTTCAATCAAGATTTTCGAAAGCGAATGGCGAATAAAATCCTTGCGCGTTACGAAATAGATTTCGCGCGTTGGACGAGGAATGGCAAATGTCCGCACCAACTCTTTCTGCTCAGGGCAGAGCTGCAATGTGGCCAATTCGGGGATAAACGTCATGCCGTAACCGCTCTCGACCATGTGCATAAACGTTTCCAAACTACCCATCCGATAAGCAGCTTGATGAAGTTTGACGCGCTCACGCTGGCAAAAACGCATCAACTGATCGCGAAAACAGTGCCCTTCATCCAGCAACCAAAGTCGCTCGTCGCTGATATCCGCTGTTCGGATCAACTGCTTTTTAAAAACTGCTTCGTTTTTGGAGACATAAGCGAAGAACTCTTCATAGTAAAGCAATGTCCCTTGCAACTCCGATTCAACCGGTTCATTGGCTATAATAGCCGCATCGATATCTCCTTTCTTCAGTGCTTCCAGCGTGGGAGCCGTCTGCATTTCCAAGACACGAACATCCAATTCCGTGTGCTCCTCTGCCAAATGCTGCAAGAAACGGGGCAACAAATAGGGTGCTATTGTCGGCAAAACGGCCAAACGAAAAGATCCTTTCAGCGAAAACGCCTCCTCTTTGACGATATCTTTGATCCGAGAAGCCTGCAACAATACGGCCCTCGCCTGTTGAATCACCTTCGTGCCGGCGGCCGTCGGCTTGAGAGGCTGCACTGAACGGTCAAACAATTTGATGCCTAACTCTTCTTCAAGTTTTTGCACCATCATACTCATCGTCGGTTGTGTCACCCGACAATGTTCAGCGGCCCTGGCAAAATGACGATAATGGTCAACTGCCAAAATGTATTCCAATTGTTGAATCGTCATATATTATATATATTATGTATAGACAAAAATAGAAAGAAAAATCCACAACTGCAATACTCTTTACCACTCGTTTGTAGAGTATTTTTCGATTTCAGACAAGGATTCCTCCTTTATGCACTCTCCTATCTCTTCTAAATACAAGCATTCCTCGCCATGAACTATAAAAATTCATAACGAGGAGTGCTTCTAAAAAAGGATTGCCGTAAAGACAATCACAACCGATACAAATCGCTGGTAGCCAACAATTCCAACTTATTGGCTTTCAGCACTTCTGCACACTGTTCGAGATTGTCAGGGCGAATAACGACATTGGCTGTATCACCTTCCGAAAAAGCATACATATATTCAATAAACACGCCTGCAGCCGTCAGGATTTGCATGGCTTTTGCCAAAGATCCCGGTTGGTTCGGGCAATGTAAACAGATCACATCGGCATCGTTGACAGCATATTTATGCTCGCGCAACACTTTGATTGCCTTCTCCGTATCGGAAACAATCAAGCGCAAGATACCGAAATCCGAATTCTCCGACACGGTAAATGCCAACATATTGATACCGGCATCACCCAATAAGGTAGCCACTTCTGTGAAGCGTCCCTTCTTGTTCTCCAAAAAGATAGATAATTGTTTGATCAGCATAATGACTCCTTTCTGTGTTATACTAATTTACGGTTATCGATTACGTGTTTTGCCTTGCCCATACTGCGCTCAATGTGTCGCGGCTCTACGATCTTGATATCAGGCTGCAACCCGATGACGCTCTGGATCTTGCCGGCGATTTTCTTCTTCAATGCCAACATCTTGTTCATCTCGTCGGTATAATATTCCGGACGGAGCTCGACCTGAATCTGGAAGGTATCCGTATTGTTGACGCGGTCGACTACGATCAGATAGTGTGCCTCGAACTCCGGCAACTCCAAAATAACCGATTCCACCTGCGACGGGAACACATTGACACCGCGGATGATCAGCATGTCATCGCTACGACCCAAGATGCGACCCATGCGAACCATCGTACGCCCACAAGAACATTTCTCGTATACGAGGTGGGTCAAGTCGCGTGTACGGTAACGCAACATCGGCATACCCTCTTTCGTCAACGTGGTGAAAACCAATTCACCCACCTGCCCCGGCTCAACCGGCTGCAATGTTTTCGGGTCGACAATCTCAGGATAGAAATGATCCTCCCACAAGTGTGTACCGTTTTGGCATTCACATTCGCCACCGACACCCGGACCACAGATCTCCGTCAGTCCGTATATATCGTATGCTTTGATATGCAGTTTTTCCTGCAACTCCTTACGCATGTTTTCCGTCCACGGCTCAGCACCAAAGATACCTACCTTCAGTTTGAACTCATCCAAAGGGATACTTGAATTATGTACGGTCTCTGCCAAATAGAGGGCATACGAAGGAGTACACGCCAATGCCTTGGCTTCGAAATCGTGCATCAAGTGGATCTGCTTCTCTGTATTGCCACTACTCATCGGAATGACCGTACCGCCCATATTTTCCACGCCATAGTGCAAGCCCAAACCACCGGTAAACATACCGTAACCGTACGACACCTGCACCGAATCGTTTTTCGTCAATCCGTAAGCTGTCAGGCAACGTGCTACGGCTTCTTGCCAAATGGACAAGTCGCGGCGCGTGTATCCTACGACAATCGGCTTGCCGGTCGTACCGGATGAGGCGTGCAAACGGACGATCTCCGACATCGGAACGGCCATCAATCCAAACGGATAGTTGTCGCGCAAGTCTTGTTTTACCGTAAACGGCAGCTTGACGATATCGTCAATGGATTGAATATCTTCCGGGACAAGCCCCATCTCCTGCATTTTTTTTCTGTAAAAAGGCGAATTATGATAGGCATGCGCCACTACTTTCTTCAGTCGCATACTTTGCAGTTTCCGCAAATCTTCGCGGTCCATGCACTCAATTGTCTCATTCCAAATCATAGTGTATTAGTATGATATTATTTTTAAGTTTGTTCATACAAGAAGCCTGCCTAAACAAGCTTTTAGCGCTTAAAGATAATTATTATTTCAGAATTGTGCAAATATTTCTACCTTTGGTG
The DNA here is from genome assembly GCA_963657455.1 of bacterium. Lineage (GTDB taxonomy): Bacteria > Bacteroidota > Bacteroidia > Bacteroidales > Tannerellaceae > Parabacteroides. The sequence goes on along the minus strand of CAVKMU010000002.1, from coordinate 52,644 downwards.
CTGCTTTTTGCATTTTTATTTTCAAAAACGGATCATATGAATAGAAATATAACAGCACTTTACGTCATTAAGCTGTCAAAATGGTTTTCGTTGGTGATGCCAATCATCGTTTTGTTTTTCCAAGAACAGAAATTAGGACTCGAGGACATTTTCATATTAAAGAGTATCTACTCGGTTGCAGCCGTGGCTTTGGAGATTCCATCCGGCTATCTGGCCGATGTGTGGGGCCGCAAACGTTGTCTGCAGTTGGGCTGCATTCTCTTCTTCTTCGGCTATGTGTGCTACTCCTTGACGGCCTCCTTCGAGGCGTTCGTCGTGGCAGAGTTGCTGTTGGGTACCGGCCAGACGTTAGTAAACGGGGCCGACTCAGCCCTACTGTACGACACTGTCAAGGCTTACGGCCACGAAGAGGAGTATTTGAAATATGAAGGACGGATCACGATGCTGGGCAATTTTTCAGAAGCCTTTGCCGGTATTTTCGGCGGATTGCTGGCAGTCGTTTCATTGCGCTACCCCTTCTATGCACAGGCACTTGTCGCATTCGTCGGTATACCTGCAGCATTTGCCCTACAAGAATTCAACTCGAAAAACAAAGTGGCCAACCCTGTTGCGGAGATTATCCGGATTATCAAATATTCCCTGTTCACGAACCGCCGGCTTTGTTGTAACATCATGTACTCAGGCATCATCGGAGCAGCCACCCTGCTGATGGCATGGTTCGTCCAGCCGGTATTGATATTCTTGAACACCCCTACCTCTTGGTTTGGTGTCATATGGACTGCATTGAATATAGTGGTGGGCATCTCGGCTCTCTATTCCGATCGCATCGAGCGAATACTGGGCATGAACCGAACGAATTTGATCATCTTGCTGACCATCGTTTTCGGCTATTTTCTGTTGGCGTTCAACCTGACGCCGTGGGGCATGCTCGTCCTCTTCTTCTTCTATATCGTACGAGGTTTGGCCACTCCGATCCTGAAAGGATATATCAACCAGCTGACATTCTCTGAAATGCGCGCCACGGTACTCTCGATCCGCAACTTCGTCATCCGACTGATGTTTGCGGCAGCAGCCCCGTTTGTCGGATGGCTGAACGATGCCTTTTCGTTGAAAACCGCGCTTTTGGCAACAAGTGGCGTCATTTTCGTTCCGGGTCTTATCTTCTTCTTGCTCAGTTTGAAAACAGAGAGTGCCGAGGAATGATTTGCCTGTTCGAGTTCCATAAAAAGTTTTCTCCCGAACGAACTGCAGTTTTCTCTGCATAAAACTACAGTTCACTCCCGAGAAAACTTCAAGAAACTGCCCTATTATTTTCTATCTGTCGCCATCTTTTTTCGAAACCATCGCATTACTTTATCGGTTTTCTATCAAAAAGGTGGAAAAACAGCCTGGAGTATGCCGTATATTCCACTGATTTGATGTAATTTTGTATTTCCATATAAATTATATATAATATGAAGCATTTGATAGCACCGTCCTTACTCTCTGCCAATTTCATGAATTTGCAGCAAGACATTGATATGATCAACCGAAGCGAAGCCGACTGGTTGCATCTTGACATCATGGATGGTCTATTTGTGCCGAACATCTCTTTCGGTTTTCCGGTACTGGCCGGATTGAAATCAGTATGCACCAAAAAGTTGGATGTACATTTGATGATTGTCGAACCGCAGAAGTTCATTCCTGAAGTAGCTGCGCTTGGTGCCTACATGATGAACGTCCATTACGAGGCATGCACGCATCTGCACCGCACAGTGGCTACCATCAAAGAGGCCGGGATGAAGGCGGGCGTCACATTGAATCCGCACACCCCCGTCTCACTGCTCGAAGATATTATCCAAGATTTGGACATGGTCTTGCTGATGTCCGTCAATCCGGGTTATGGTGGTCAGAAGTTTATCGAACACACCTACGAGAAAACGAGAGCGCTACGCGCAATGATCGATCGGAAAGGGTTGGAGACACTGATCGAAATAGACGGGGGCGTCAATCTCGAAACGGGAAAGAAATTGGTGGAAGCGGGGGCCGACGTACTGGTTGCCGGCAACTTCGTCTTCAAAGCGGCTGATCCTGTCCAAACGATTCATCAGTTAAAATCATTATAAGCATATAAAAAAACGACTAAAACAGAACAAGTTATGAAAAAAAAGCATTTAATCTCGTGGCTCAATATACTCTTGGGTTGCACCATCATGGCTGCCGGATTTGTTATATTCATCAACCCCTATAATATTGTGCCGGGCGGTATCTATGGCGCCAGTATCGTATTGCACAACCTGATTCCTTGGATTCAGGTCGGTACATTCGGGTATATGTTCGACATTCCACTGCTGATCATCTCTGTTCTGTTCTTGGGTTCGAAATTGGGCAGCCGTACCATTGCCGCCGCCCTGACGACGCCTTTCATCATGAACATACTATCCTTTGCGGTTTACCCGGACCCGGAAGCCTTGCACAAACTTGACCCAAGCCGATTGTTGGGCGGAGCATTCGACATGAGCGACCATATCATGCTGGCAACCGTCATGGGAACCGTCATAACCGGTATCGGACAAGGTATCATTGTCCGCAATCATGCGACCAGCGGAGGTACGGATATCGTGGCAATGCTTCTTCAAAAGTATGCACATATCCCCTTCTCGAAAGGTATCTTATTGGCCGACGGAGTGGTGGTTTTCTTTGGTTTGCTGGTCATCGGCTTTGGCATCGGAAGCTCTGACGAGGCATCAATGCCCTCTTGCTTGCTCTCTTTATACTCTATGATCGCCATCTATATCAACGCGCGTGTCGTGGCCCGCGTCATCAATGGCGAAAAGGACGACAAACTGATCTTTATCATCAGCGACAAAGACTTGAATCGGTTGTATAATTATATTTTGAACGACCTGGAACGTACGGCGACTTGCCTCAAAAGTACCGGACTCTACTCTAAACAAGAGAAACAGATGATTTTTTTGGTGGTCAGCTATAAAGAGGTGGCCGGCGTCAAACATACGATCAAGAAAGCAGATCCAAGTGCGTTTGTCATCGTAACCGATGCATACGACACCTTCGGCGAAGGATGGAAACCGCTTCCTGAAAAGGGAGAACTCCAGCCGGAATAATCAACAACCAACCAAGACCTTGCAGCCTATGAACAACGAATGGACCAAACGCCCGTTCGCACGCGTGCTCCTCGTTTGGTGTATGGGAGTAATTGGTGCGGTATATCTACCGCCAAAGGCCGTACAACTGACGATATTGAGCCTATTCCTCCTCTTGGCCATCGGCTTATGTTGGGGGCAACGTTCGTATGCTGCATGGCCATCCTTCGAGCAGCGTTGGTGTTGGGGTGGACTCTTTCTACTGTTATTCATGGCATTGGCTTTGGAATACACAACGCTGCGTCTTCGCCTTCCTACGCCCGAGATGTTACCTGCAGCGCAGGCTTTTTGCCAAAAGGTACAGTTTCGCTTGTTAGAATCATTCGACGACCTTCCCATAAACAATGCTGAGAAGAGTCTGCTGGGAACGATCTGTTTGGGGTATCGTCAAGAGCTGAGTTGGACACTGCGCCGGCAATTCTCATTGGCGGGTGCGGCCCATATTTTGGCAGTCAGCGGATTTCATGTCGGAGTCGTCTATTCATTCTGCCGGCTGCTCCTCTTCGGAACAACTACACGCACCCACTTTTATATTCCAAAGCAAGTCGTTTTGTTGGGAGTCGTGTGGTTTTTCGCAGCACTTACAGGGTTAGCTGCCTCGGCTGTCCGCGCCGCATTGATGCTCTCGTTCTATATTGTGGCTCACCTCATACGAAGAAGAACGGATTCTTTCAACATCACTTTGGCATCAGCCTTCTGCATGCTTGTCTATAACCCTTTCTATCTCTTCGATTTAGGATTCGAACTAAGCTACGCTGCCGTGCTGTCTATCCTCTTTTTCTACCGACGTATCCAAGCGTGGATCACGTTGGTCAATCCCATTGTCCGTACCATCTGGCAATGGTTTGCCATCGCATTGGCGGCACAATTCGGCTCGTTGCCACTCTGCCTGTATTACTTTGGCGAGGTTTCGTCGGTGGTATTGCTCACGGCCCTGCCCGTAAGTTTTTTCTCTTGTCTACTGATCCCGGCCGCTTTGTTATGGGCTATCTTGCATATCTTCGGATGGACTCCGGAAATTTTCAGCCATCTCATTGCTTTTCTCGTAGAGAGATTTGTCGAATTCATCGAACGAATGGGACAAATCCCTCCATTCAGATCAGGTGTTTCCTATACGGCTACACTACTGTTCCTCTCCTATCTTCTATTGTTCATCGGATGTTGGCTGATCAAACGATACGAACAGAAACGGAATCAATTCCATTGGAGTAATCCCAATGCAGCAAAATTTCGCGACCTACACTATATCGCCAAAGATGAGAATTAGGAGGAGAAGGAAATAACGATACAACGAATCAGATTATATTATATCATCTCAATATATTATTAAAACGTTGCTTGATCCGCTCCATAAGAGAAGGATTGGTGCACTCATCGATCAAGTCTATAACAGATTCCGCCCGGTCCAGTTCTTTGAAGAAAAGAGATCGGTTAGGATGTTGCGGGATCGTCTCCAAAAAGCCACCGTTTACCCGCTTGGCCTCTTCGCGAATGCCTGTTTCAACAGAGTGAACATCCAATGAATCGTACACATCTTTTCCTTTCTTCGTGTTCACCATGACCAAGCTCGTCCCTTTGTCATCATCTATTTCAGGACAAACATTTTGTATTCCCCAATAATCGGCAATTGTGATATCACTCGCCGACTTACCAGATTTAGAGGGACAAACGTAACAAGAAGGGCGTAAAATCATATCACGAAGGAAAGCTCTCATGAATATATTCTCACGAAAAGATTCTGTTTTCACCTTGCCATCTGTTGTTTCTAATTTCAAACTGAAATTTTTCCAACCCAATTCTTTGCTACGAAAGGCGATGTGACTCAATGATTCCAATCGAATCGATTCTTTTTCACACCACTCTTTCAGGTAGAGTCGCCATACCTTGGGGCTGGGTACGCCATGACATAAAAAATCGACGGTGAAAAGATTGTTATACTCCTTCCGTAAATAATGTTTTAATCCCGCCACTTGACAAGGTGAACCGGTAAACAACACCTGACGTCCTTGCTTCAAAAAAGATTCTGCCTGCTTATAACTTTCACCAACCTTGCTCTGTAAATACTTCGAACCACGAAAAGCAGCTATTCCATCAAGAGAATCAGTCCAATCAAGCGTCACTTCCCATTTCTCATCAAAACGAGCTCCAAACACGATACCACCCTCCTTGATAGTCCGCTCGGCCAGCAAAGAAAACACGCCACCTGATGAACTTTGCTTTCGAATTGATTCATTGGTATTCATGGAAGCATATACGGATAATGGATTTTTACGTTCTCCTTGATTGAGGACCGGGCAAACTTTTTCGCACAATTTACAATCCACGCATTTGGATTCATCCACTACGGGATATAAAAAACCTTCTTGATCTTCGTGCAGTGTAATACATGATTTGGGGCACCTTTGCAAACATGCGGAACATCCACAGCACCGATTTTTTTCGCTAATTTGGATCATATAAAATTATTTTTTAGATAAAAATTGGTTTACTTTCCGAACAATCGCCTTTTTTTCATCCTTTTCTGTTCCCATTACATAAGCAATCAGCAATGTAAGCAGTGCAACCATCAAACAGACAGTCGTCATACAAATAAAAGATTCACTTGGAAAAAGGTTATAAATTCCGACTGACAATGCAGAAGAGCATACGAACACGCCCAATATTCGCAGTATGACTCGTTTAAAATAGTCATGAACCGACAGCCGCAACAATCGCTTAAGCAGCATGATTCTTGCCACCTGCGCAGCAATAGCACATACAATTTGCACTATAAAGACGGTGATCGGAGGTGCGCCCAACTTCAACGCCACGTATGAAACCGGAAGGATAAAAAGTAGAATCCCGCCTGTAACCTGCTGATATGCACGGATTCTTCCTGTAGCTCCGGCTGCCGTAATCAAAGGATTTGCCAATGTATCGATTAATGATACCAATACAATGATTCGAAAGAAGGCGACTGTATAATCAGGGACTATCTTCAACCACCACGTCAGCAATGGATGGGCTTCAACCATCAACGGCAAAGCCATTGTCAAAAGCAGAAAAAACGAGTATTTTGAACTGGTAAACAGCAATTTGTGCATCGCTTCCACCTCGCCTGCTGCGTAGCTTTTCGTGATCTGAGGGTTAAGGGCTACTTGAAAACTACTGACAAATCGCGTAAGTACTCCCTGTACTTGTACGGCAATGCCCCTCGCTGCATTGACAACCGGGCCAAAAAACATATTTAGCAGTAAGTTTAATCCTTGCGTATAGGCAACATATGCCAAGTTTCCAAACAAACTCCAACCGGCAAAGGAGGACATTTCCTGAAACAGTCTCTTATCCCATAAAAATCGCCATTGAGCCTCCTCGAATTGTCTCCGACAATACAATATATAAATGGCAAATGTGAGAAATTGGGACAACAACATCAAGAATCCATAGACGACCAATTTGTCGAAAGGAGTGATAAGCATTGAATAGGCTATCAAGAGTTTGAGCATTACATCCGAAAGCGAGATATAAGCGAATGCGCTCATTTTCTCGTGAGATATGATTGATGCGTTGTAGGGAACGCTCATGATGGACAACACCGCCCCGACAATTGAGAATTGATACACCCAAAATGCAGCATTCATTCGCTCAATGGGGATTTGCATTTTAGCATAAAAGAACCACAACCCAATTGTTTCACCCAATATGATGATCAAAATCGACAACAATCCGTGGATACACAAGCTTAAACTAAACGTTTTTTTGAGCCGAGGCATATCGGAAGCCCCCAAAGCAAACGTCAAGAAGCGGGAAGTGGCAGAGGACATTGCATTATTGATAAAGCCAAACATGACAATAATTCCACCCACCACATTATAAATACCAAAATCCTCTACTCCCAATGCATTCAAAACCACGCGCGAAGTAAATAGACTAACCACCACAATGATCAGCATTCGGACGTAAAGGATGAGTGTATTTTTAGCTATCCGTTTGTTATTTATCACTGTTCTCACCATTGAAAATAAGCTGTTTCACCCCACAAATATATATAATCCGAAGAAGGTTTACAAGGGTTTTAGAAAGGCTTTCGGCTCTTAATTTGGAGCATTTTGCAAGAAGAGGGAAAGGCGTTTGGAAAAACAGGGGTATTTTTGATGCAAAACATCAGTGTTTTTCAAGTGCTTTTGAGAAGAAAAAAAGAGACCGTTACGATGGCGGTTACAGAGAGCTGCTATGGTAACGGTCTTTTATAGGTTGCGAATCGGGAATCAACTGTTCAGCGCACCTTGCGTTTCGTTCGTCTTCGGTTCGTTTTCGCTTTCGTCTTCATCGTCATCCTCCTCTTCAGGCGGGGCGGGTTTGACGAAGAATGCACTCAATTCATACAGACCATACAACGGAAAGAATACAATACTCAGCGTGAACGGGTCGCCACTCGGCGTAATAAATGCCGCAGCTACCAACAATGCCACAACGGCATGCCGTCTGTATTGGTGGAAGAACGAACGGTTCAGGATGCCGACTTGCGACAAGAGCCAAGAGACGAGTGGCATTTCGAATACAAGTCCCATGACAAAGATCAGCATGAGGAAGTTGTCCATATACGAATCCAACGATACTTGCTCGGTGATGGCTGCGCTCAACTCGTAAGTGGCCAAGAAGCGCAACGTCATCGGGAATACAAGAAAATAGCCGACGGCGCAACCGAGGAAGAACATAACTGTTCCGCTCAAGAAGACGACCCGCACGTTTTTCTTCTCGTTCTCGTAAAGTGCCGGTGCGACAAATTTCCATATTTCATACATAGTGTATGGAAATGTAAGCAACAATGCCAGCCAAAATGAGGTCGTCATATGGGTAAAGAACTGGGATGCCAGTTTGATGTTGACCACATTGACATGGAAATCGTCATTACAAAAATCGGGCAGTACGGAGAAGATCGCGCTGATCTTGCACAGTTCCCGATAGAGAATGAAGTCGCTGTAGCAAGGAGCCATCACCACCTTGTCGAACAGCCAAGGCATGATGGAGAAGCCGGCGATAGCAAAGACAAAGAGAGCTAAGATGATGCGAAACAGCGTCCAGCGCAGTTCTTCCAAATGGTCCCAGAAGGACATTTCATCTTGTTGTTCTTCCATCGCCTCTGCTTAGTTTTTATCTGAAGGTTTGTTATTATTGTCGTCCAGATTGATTTCGTCTTCTATTCCTTTTACTCCGTCTTTGAAATTCTTCACACCTTTACCCAAACCTTTCATCAGTTCAGGGATCTTTTTACCGCCGAAGAGCAATAAGATTACGATAGCAATAATTACGATCTCACCCGTTCCTAAGTTTCCTAAAAATAGTAAATTACTCATGATACTACAAATATTAATAATGTTTATAAATTCTCTTCTGTGCAACAAAGATACAAATTGAAATGAATTATAGGTGCATTATTCGAAAATTATTAACTTTGTCGCGTCTTAAAAAACTTGAAATAATAAAAACGTTAGAATGATGAGAGCTTATGTTTTCCCTGGTCAAGGGGCTCAATTCGTAGGTATGGGAAAAGACCTCTACGAGAACAATATTCTTGCAAAAGAGTTGTTCGAGAAAGCAAATGATATTTTAGGTTTCCGTATTACGGACTTGATGTTTAATGGGACAGATGAAGATTTGAAGCAAACAAAAGTTACACAACCGGCTGTATTCTTGCACTCTGTAATCTTAGCCAAAACCTTGGGTGAAGAATTCAAACCGGACATGGTAGCAGGACACTCATTGGGTGAATTTTCAGCATTGGTCACTTCTGGTGCATTGTCTTTCGAAGAGGGCTTGGTTTTGGTTTCAAAACGTGCCATGGCCATGCAGAAAGCATGTGAGTTAACCCCTTCAACTATGGCTGCCGTATTGGCATTACCAGACGAGAAAGTCGAAGCATTGTGTGCTGAAGTGGAAGGAGAAATTGTTGTATGTGCCAACTATAACTGCCCGGGGCAAGTTGTTATTTCCGGTTCGGAGCCGGGTATCGATGCCGCATGTGCCAAGATGCTGGAAGCAGGTGCGAAGCGTGCCATGAAACTGAAGGTCGGCGGAGCGTTCCACTCTCCACTGATGGAGCCGGCACGCGCAGAGTTGGCTGAGGCCATCCAAGCAGCCAAGTTCAACGATCCGATCTGTCCGATCTATCAGAACGTAAGTACAAAGGCCGAGACTTCACCTGCCACAATCAAAGAGAACTTGATTGCTCAGTTGACTGCCCCTGTACGCTGGACACAATCCGTTCAGAATATGATTGCAGACGGAGCTACCGAATTCATTGAAGTCGGCCCGGGCAATGTTCTGCAGGGTCTGATCAAGAAGATCAACAAGGAAGTAACAACCGAAGGACTGAAATAAATTCAAACAAAACAAACGAGAGAGCCGATGCCCATGAATGCGGACATTGGCTCTGTTCGCAATGGATTCAAAAAAAACTTACCTCAATCAGATGAAATATCCATCGGCCTTATTGGAAAATGCAGTAAACGAACTGGCTACCCTCCCCGGCGTAGGACGGAAGACAGCTCTTCGACTGGCATTATATATGTTGAGGCGCGAGACAGACTACACCGAAAACTTCGCCAAAGCCCTGGTCGAACTCCGGCAACAAGTCAAGTATTGCAAGCTTTGCCACAATATATGCGACGATGAGATGTGCACAATCTGTGCCAACCCCGAGCGCGACCACTCATTGGTCTGCGTGGTGGAGAACATCAAAGAGGTCATGGCGATAGAAAACACGGGACAGTTCAAAGGTGTCTACCATGTATTGGGCGGCATCATCTCCCCCATCGAAGGAATCGGTCCGAACGATCTACAAATAGACAGTTTGGTGAACCGCGTTGCTTCGGGAGAAGTCAAGGAAGTGATACTGGCTTTGAGTACCACCATGGAGGGAGACACCACCAACTTCTTCATCTATCGCAAATTATCCCCTTTCCCGGTCAAGGTAACAGTGATTGCAAGAGGGGTATCCATTGGCGACGAGATTGAGTATGCCGACGAAGTCACGTTGGGACGATCCATTCTGAACCGAACGAGCTTCAACGATTCTATAAAACTATAACCGAAGAAAGCAAGGAAAGCTATGTACGAAACACAACTATCAATAGTCATTGTCAACTACAATGTCAAATATTTTTTGGAGCAGTGCCTCTACTCTGTTCAGGCAGCCACCAAAGGATGGGACGTAGACATCTATGTCGTTGACAACCGGTCGACCGACGGATCAATGGCTTACTTGCGACCGCTCTTTCCGGAGGTCAACTTCATCGAGAACGAAGAGAATGTAGGTTTTGCCAAAGCCAACAATAAAGCTTTCCGTATCTGCAAAGGAGAATATGTATTGATGCTGAACCCCGATACGGTTATTGGCGAGGAATCACTCCGCACACTCTGCTATTTCATGGACGAACATCCCGAAGCCGGAGCCATCGGATTGAAAATGATCAACGGAAACGGGCTCTTCTTGGCGGAGAGCAAACGTTCATTTCCAACGCCCTGGGTCTCATTCTGTAAACTGTTCGGGCTCTCCAAACTGTTTCCTGACTCGCCGAAATACGCAAGCTATGCATTACCCTATCTCTCGCCCGACGAGATGCATGAGGTAGATGTACTGAGCGGTGCGTTCATGTTGATGCGACACGATGCCCTGGAGAAGATCGGATTCTTGGATGAAGAGTTCTTCATGTATGGAGAAGACATTGATCTCTCCTACCGATTCATCAAAGCCGGCTACAAGAACTACTACATTCCCGAGCGAATGCTTCATTACAAAGGAGAAAGTACCCGGAAGGTTTCCTACCGTTTTTTGAAGAATTTTTATGGCGCCATGCTGATCTTCTACCAAAAACACTACGCCCAATCTTCCGTTTGGCTGAATATCCTTGTCAAAATCGCCATTGTCATGCGAGCTGCATGGACTTCGATCACCAACTGCTTCCATTTCACAAAGCGGATTCGCCACCGCCGATTGCTGGTTATTGCCCGAAAAGAGTCGTTCGATGCCAACAAGAAAGAGCTATTGAAGCACTTTCCAAAGTGCGAGTACATCAATCTGTGGAATCTCAACGAGAAGCATATCACCGATGCCGTCTGTCGAATGAATCAGATGAAGCAGTTCACCGATATTGTTTTCCTCTATCCCGATACCCGTTTCGAGCAAATGTTTTTGTTGATGGACTTGATGCCAGACAAGAAAGCAGCCTATCATATTTTCCACAGGAAGAATGGATTGTTGATTTCGCCCACCAGATAAAAGTCCGACCATGACACTCCTTTCATCTCAAACAATTCGCTTGCGAGCATTAGAGCCTGAAGATTTGGAGGTGCTCTACCGCTGGGAAAATGACACGGACTTGTGGGTAGTCGGCTCTACATTAGCACCATTCTCCAAATACTTGCTCAAGCAATACATCGCCGAGTCACACCGCGACATCTACGAGATGCGGCAAGTGCGCTTCATCATCGAACATCTCCAGACAAAAGATGTGATAGGATTGGCAGATCTCTTCGATTTCGACCCCTTCCACCATCGCGCCGCAGTTGGAATATTAATAGACAAATCTTACCAACGACAAGGATGGGCTACCCAAGCCTTGCAATTATTGGAGGAGTATGCTTTCCATTTTTTGAAGATCCATCAGCTATATGTTCATGTTCCTGTCGAGAACAAAGCCAGCATTCATCTCTTCCGTCGATGTCACTACATCGAGCAAGGGCTCTTCAAAGATTGGATCCAAACCCCGGCCGGTTATCAAGATGTTATTTTCTTCCAAAAGATCAATTCAAATAAGGATCTTTAGGATACTGTATCCACGGAAGATATTTCTTACCCAATTTGGCTACCGAATGTTTCCAGAATGACTCATCAACGTCGTCTAACACTTTCGCATCGTCCGGCAAACCGACAGCCCATGAATCTGATTTTATCTCATTCTTCAGCTGATCAATTTGCCAGCCTGAGTAACCGATGAAGAACTTCACCTTGTCTGCAACCTCATTTCCTTTCAACATATACTCTTTCAAGGCTGTGAAATTGCCGTCAAAGTAAAGGTTGTCATTGATCTTCACCGAATCGGGAACGATTTCTTCGCCCAAGGAATGGACGAAAAACAACCGGTCGGAAGCCACCGGACCGCCCAAATAGATAGGGATGTCCGGAAGGTTTTCAAACTCAGGTATAACAGAATTGACCGTGAGCGTCGTCTTCTTGTTCAAGATAAAGCCCAAACTACCGCTTTCCGTCGAGTGCTCAACCAACAACACAACCGCTCGCTGAAAGTAAGAATCCCTAAGAAAAGGCTCGGAGATCAGCAATCGGCCAGGCATTGGCAACAGTTCGTTGTGAACCACCTTGAAAATGTTTTTGTTTGCAGCCATACGAATTAGAGTTAAAATGGGATACAGGTATCATTTCTATAGGATAAGAAAATGCCTCTTCCTATTTATTTAAGCGGATGGTTTGCTTCAAACAAGGTCAGTCTTTCGTCCAACAACTCATATTGGTTGTCTTTGATGAACGACGTACAAGCGCGGAGACCCTCCTGTTTGCTTCCGGTCGTACCCAATGAGATGGCACTGACTCCGTAATAGATCAGTTCCTTCATCAGCTCGCTACCCGTCATACCCGGATAGGTAATCGTAAAGTAGAAACCATCGGCAACCGGCCGATCCAAATCATGATCGTACACAATCTTGAATCCATGCGCCGTAAATATCTGTTTCAAACGATGAGCACGGCGTCCATATTCCTTGATCTCCGACACGAAATCGTATGTTCCGTCGGAAGCCGCCTTGAACATGGCAGCCAAAGCATATTGAGCCGAGTGGCTTGTTCCCGACGAAAGTGCATACAACACACGGTGAATATAGACCGTTCCAAAGGTTCCTCCTCCATATCGAGCCGTCAGACCCGGGTAGGCACGATGATACAGTTTATCGGAAATTGCCGTGACACCTATACGCTGTCCGGCATAGCTGAACGCTTTCGATCCTGATATCTGCATTACATAATTGTCCGTATAGCGAGCCACTGTCGGTTGATAAGGTGCTTCAAACGGTTTGCCCAACTCTTTGCGGAAGTCCATGGCGAAATAAGCCAAATCTTCGATGACGATCACATCGTAACGGTTGGCCAATTCGCCGATTGTCTGCAGTTCTTGCTCCGTCATGCAGATCCATGCCGGATTGTTCGGATTGGAATAGACCACGGCTGCGATGTTGCCTTTCGAGAGATACTCTTCCAACTTTGCCTTCAGTTTGTCTCCACGATAATCGTAAACATCAAACGAAGCATATTTATACCCCATCACGACAATCTGCTGTTTCTGGACAGGAAAGCCCGGATCTATAAATAATATGGTATCCTTACCGGGGGTACATTGTCCGCACACCAGGAACGAGGCATACGTTCCTTGCATCGAACCGGTAACGGGAACGCATCCTTCAGGGGCAATATCCACATTGATAAATGCTTTGATAAAGCGGGAAGCCTCCTCTTTCAAGGCAGGCAATCCGTTAATATTGGGATAGATGGAAGCTATACCTTGCTGCAAGGCTTTGATTTCGGCATCGACTCCGACTTGAGCGGGTCTCAACCCCGGAACGCCCATCTCCATATGGATGAACTCTTTGCCGGTACGTTGTTCCAACTCGTTCGAAATGGCTACGACTTCACGAATCGTTGCTTTTCCAAAATCGGGCAAATGATAGCCGTTTATGACTTCCTCTGCTATTTTATAATCTATCGGGGTGTTTTTCATTTTGTCTTTGTATTTTTTTATACCTACAAAGATATAACATTATTCTAAAAATGCAAGAGAAGTAACGATTATTAATCTTTTTCCCTTCATTGAGGAACAAACGGCAAAATCTTCCCGTATCCATAAATGGTTTCCCGACAGTTTTTGAAAAGTTTGTGCCGAGAAAACTACAGTTTATTCGGGAGAAAACTGCAGTTTGATGCCGAGAAACTTTTTCAAAGCCGGACTATTGTTTTTTCAAAGCCCGGCCTGCTTATTTTTCTTCCTTTGCACCCACAAATGCAGCATACGACTGGAAAACAGCGGAAATAGTAAGCAACAGCACCCATTCGATCTTGCCTTTAAACATCAAGGCCGAAGCAATGACCATCAGGATGCCCGCCAAGATATTGAAACGATGCAACCGCTTCTGCCGGAATTTCATGCCATCAGTCGGAAGGGTCAGGTACGAAACCAAAATTCCGGCCGCCCCTATGGCAAAAAGATAAGGGGCCACGATCCATTTTGTCAAATACAACAGAGCACCGAGCAACAGACAAACGCCCGATACGGCAAACAATATATTTCTCGCAGATTGGTTCATAGGTTTCAATTCTCGTCAATGATAAAAACATCCTCGTCGGCACGCTTCATAAAATACTTCTCGCGGGCAAAACGTTCAAGGCCATCCTTGTCGGTTTGCAGCTCGTCCAACTTTCGGCGGTCCTCAACAATTCTCTTCTGATAGAACTTGATTTCGCGCTGCAGCTGACGGATCTTGGCATCGTTCTTGTAGCGTTTCACGAAACTATTGTCGTAGTCGAGGTTCATCAAGATGATGAACCCCAGCGTAACCAATACATATTTATTGATCCACGACAAATATTTATAGTAAAACTCCTTAATCCGTGTTATATACCGTTCGAACATAGCCCTAATTTTTCGACAAAGTTAGTTTTTTCGTGCAAATGTTTATACACTGAAATAGAAAAAGAATCGTTAAATAAACGAGACAAACAATTTTTATATTACTTTTGGGCTGCTGATTAGATGGTTAATTCTTATTTGATATGAAACTATATAATTTCGATGAAATAGTCGACCGTAACGGGACGGCTTGCGTAAAATATGACGGTATGTCCGAATCTTTTCCCGGAAAACAAGGACTCACTCCGCTATGGGTGGCCGACATGGACTTCAAAACGCCGGACTTTATCATGGATGCCATCCGCAAACGCTGCGAGCATCCGATCATGGGCTATACCTTCGCTGACGATGCTTACTGGAACAGCATCATCACGTGGCTGAAATATAAATACAATTGGGCTGTAAAACAGGAATGGATCACCTACATTCCCGGCATCGTGAAGGGCCTCGGCTTCGTTATACAGTGCTTCACCAAGCCGGGCGACAAAGTGATCATCCAGCCACCGGTCTATCACCCCTTCCGCATTGTGCCGGAATCGATGAAGCGTCAAGTTGTATACAACCCGTTAAGATGCGAAAACGGCAAGTACTCGATGGATTTCGAGAACCTTGAAAGTGTCATCGACAAGGATTGCAAACTGCTGATTCTCTCCAATCCCCACAATCCGGGTGGTATCGTTTGGCCGAAAGAGGAGTTGATCCGACTGGCTGAGATATGCGCAAAACATCACATTTTAGTCGTATCAGACGAGATTCACGCCGAGATGACCTATCCGTCGTTCCGCCATTATCCGTTTGCCACTGTATCAGAAACGGCCGCCAATTGCTCAATCACATTCATGGCTCCGAGCAAAACGTTCAATATTGCCGGTATCGTCACCTCCTATTCATTGGTTCCCAACGAGCAGATACGCGAACAGTTCTACGACTTTCTAAACGCCGGCGAGCTGAACCATGGCACGATCTTTGCCTACATAGCCACTACCGCCGCCTATACTTATGGTGCAGAGTGGCTGCAACAGATGCGGGCTTATGTAATTGAAAACGTCGACTTTGTGGAAGATTACTTGAAACATTACATTCCTCAGATCAAGATGGTTCGCCCACAAGCTTCATTCTTGATTTGGCTGGACTGCACGAGGTTGGGATTGAGCCAGCCGGAACTGGTCAGCCTCTTCGAGGACAAAGCCAAATTAGCTCTGAATGACGGCACCATGTTCGGCCCCGGCGGTGAAGGACATATGCGATTGAACGTCGGTTGCCCTCGTTCAATTCTGGCCAATGCGCTGGACGCATTACGGAAAGCCATCACAGGAAAATAAAAGAATCAGACAGCCTCATTGCAATATGTTTTCGAAAGAGAATCTTGGCAATGGGGTCGTCTTTACTACAAACACATACTACTGAAAAACAATTCATTAAGTCATTCAAGTCAATCATCCGCCACCTCTTAAAAAATCCTCTCGGATAATCCATTTAAAAGCCGCAAAAAACTATTTGATGCTATCCGTCAAGTTGTTATCTTTGTTGTGAAATTCAACCGATATGCTTCGTAAATACAGCTGGAAAAAGCAGTAATTACAGAGAAGAAGTAACCTTGTAATGAAACGAAAATAAGATTTTTTGACAAATTAATCTGTTGATGGGGAAGAAAGAATATCAAAAATGCCGTTATATTTGTCGTTCGAAATGTCATCAAAAGAGGATTTTTTTGACGACTGATGCAGCAAATCGAGAACAAATTGCATCTATCCAATAGTTAGCAGTTTTGTGAGGAGCACTATTTTGACTAAATGGAATGGACGAACAACAACTTATAGCTGGTTGCAAGAAGGGTAACAGGTTGGCTCAGCGGGAATTGTATGATAAATATGCTCCCCGGATGTTGGCCGTTTGCATGCGTTATGTAAACGACCGCGAGACGGCCCGTGACCTGCTGCAGGAAGGATTCATCAAGGTCTTCACCTGCATTGACAGCTATTCGGGTTTGGGATCGTTCGAAGGGTGGATACGAAAAGTATTCGTCAACGGAGCATTGGAGTATCTCCGCAAGACGGATGTGCTACGCGAAGCCACCGATTTGGACAATGCACCCGAGCTGGTGCAACCCGAAGCCTCCGTTCTTTCCAATATCTCCGCAGCAGAGCTGATGAAGATGATACAACAATTGCCGGCAGGATTCCGGGCTGTCTTCAACTTGTTTGCCATTGAAGGGTATTCGCACCGTGAGATCAGCGAAATGTTGAAGATAACCGAGAGCACCTCCCGCTCGCAATACACACGCGCCCGGCAGTTGCTACAGAAGCAGATCATGAATTTAGAGAAAATAAGATGAAGAAGGAAAGAGACACATTGGATGATTTGTTCCGCTCGAAGTTGCAAGACTTTGAAGTGCCCCCCCTTCCTGAGGATTGGGATGCCATAGAAGCGCGCTTACCACAGCCATCTATCGCGCCAACTCGCAGGAATTGGTACTATTGGGCGGCGGCTGCGGCAGTGGCCGGACTCGTCGTAGTTTCTTCCGGACTGTATTGGAGAGGGCAGAGTGAGACGGAGATGATAGCCGAAGCGATTGAACAACAGACGCAAAACATCCCTCAACCGGCTCAACCGGTCGAACCGATACGACAAGAGGAGCCACGTGAATCGGCCTTGCTGGCGCAAGAAGTTTCGTACAAAACGAACACAAAACAGGCTAAACAAGCCGTCGCTCAGCAATGGATAACTATTGAATCGGACAACAATCAAGCCGAAAACAGCATGACTGGCAACGAAGAGTTCGAGACCACTACGGAAGCTTCACAAGAAACAACGGTAGCATCTGAACCGGAATCACTCGTACAAAAAGAAGAAGAAAAGAGAGCCCAACCGGAGAGACAACACGATGTTTCAATCTCGAAAAAGCAACAGCAGAAAAAGAAAAGATGGCATTTGGGCATGGGAGCCGGCAGTTTGTCGACGATCGGCACCGATGGCTTTTCGGGAGATATGGCATCCTACAACATGCACGACCCCACCTTCCGCGATGCTCCCCTCATGATGGCGGGGAATGCCAACTTGCTGATGGCTGCTGCTCCGGACGAACTTGAAACGAAATATAATGTCAACCATAAAAGACCGCTGACATTCGGTCTATCTGTCGGGTATCCGTTGACAGATCGCCTCTCTCTGCAGACGGGTCTCTCCTATTCCTATCTGGCCTCTGAATGGGATTCTTACACATGGAAGTACAATACAGAATGGAGAAGCGAGAACACTCAGCGGCTCCACTTCCTGGGCATTCCCGTATCGGTTGCCTATAAACTGGCTGAATGGAAGAAGATTCGCTTCTATGTATCGGCCGGAGGCAAGATTGAAGTAGGCGTTGCCGGACAAGTGAAAAGCGACCTTTTCACGTCGAGAAACGAAAAACTGAATTCGGTGGCCAAGAAAGAACGGATGAAAGAGCCCTATTTCTCTGTCAATGGGCATGTCGGCGCCAGCTATCCTTTGCTGAAATTCTTGAGTGCCTATGCCGAGGTCGGGGCAGACTACTACTTCGACAATGGCAGCGAGATAGAGACTTACCACTCAGAGAAGCCTTGTAATGTAGGCTTGCAAGTGGGACTTCGTTTTGGGTTGTAACATGAATAAAAGAAGAAACAATGAACAATTATAAATTAATAGGATGAAGAAGTTTACTTATTATGTGGCAGCTGCATTATCAGCTGTAACGATGATGACCTCTTGTTTAGGAGAAAGTACAAATCAGACCGACTTGACTATTAGCGGAATCCTATTCTCGAACGCCAATGCCGGTTTGAAAACAATGATTGATGCGGGTAGTGCTTACATTTACATTCCGAACTTAAGCTCGGCCGGCAACTTCTCAGTGAACTCATGTATCGGAGCAAGTATCCACATTGACTATAACTCTGCTGAGAATGCCAACTGGGGAACAAACGGTTACTTGACCGCTTCGTTGAATGACACGCCAATATCCATCGATCAATGGCGCGCCACTCCCATCACATCTTCTACCGATACAGCCGGGGTACTGGAAGGAGAGATTCCATTGACTTATGTTTTCCAGCAAAGTTCCTACTCCAACTATGTTCGCGGATGGATGATCTTCACATCAGGAGCAAAGGTAAGCACCAAACAGACATTGGAATGGAGCATCAAATACCCGTCAGACTTACAGGTGGAAGAGGTCAACGGCAAACGTTGCTACAACTTCTATATCCGTGCAACGGCAAGTGGCGACAACAATGGTGCTACAGGGCAGTCGCTCGTAAACGCATGGTATGTTGAAAACGCTCTCTCTCGCATCAACAAACTGGAAGAGACAGCCGGAAACAAGACATACTACCTGAAGCTGAACTACGTAAGCTCTATCAATAGCGAAACGGGCAAACCGACATGGAACTACGATACAGCGCAGATGTCTGTAACGAGCACTTCAAGCAATTAATTCCATATTGTCACAAAACAGAGAAGAGCGGAATCCTTTTGGATCTCGCTCTTTT
>CAVKMU010000002.1:0-33225 GCA_963657455.1 bacterium | reverse complement strand
CCCCATGAAAAAACAGGAAATGTATTCTCGTCATTTCGGAACTCTTCAAGAGGCGATTGCAGCCCATAGAAGAATGGCCAAATGTGTCGCAAGCATTGCTATAACCATTGCTCGAATACGCCACATTTCATAGTCGCTTGACATCGTCATATTCTCATCGCCTATGTTCGGAAGATAGCGTTGTTTGGCATACATATAAGCTTTATAGACACACCCTCCAAAGAACAAACCGGACAAGGCACCGGGAATAATATCCGAAATAAAATGAACTCCTAAATATATACGGCTATACGAGTTGACTATTGCCCAAAAGAAAAGGGAAAATGCCAACCATTTATTGCGAATCACCAACGAAAGAAACGTTGCAAATCCAAAAGCATTGGCTGCATGGCTGGAGATAAAGCCATACCGACCGCCCCGATACCCAAACACCGTCCGGACGTCATTCATGAAATCAGGGTGATGTGTCGGACGGAAACGGGTAAAGATGGGTTTACATATGTGCGAAGAAAATTGATCGCAAAGCACAATTGTCAGGACAATGGCCAACACAATGAAGAGACTCTCTTTCCATTGTTTTCTATAGACCAACAGAAAAAGAATTAAAACAGCTAAAGGCAACCAGGTTATTTTACCGGAATAGGTCCAAAAAAATTGGTCCCAAAATGGCGTATGGAAGCTATTCAACCACAGAAAAAGGTCGCGTTCGTAAACCAGTAATTCCTCCAACATGGCCTCAACAGATTATATTTTCTCGATATCCTTACTTGGCATCCAGCCCACATTGCCGTCTTCCAATTCCACTTCGCTCCAGTCTCCCAAGGTACTTTTTACGGTCACCTTCGTACCTTCGTGTAATACAACCAGATCCGTTCCGCTGACATCAGGCGAACTCTTTACCGTCACAGTCGGTGCAAAGACAATGGCCTCGACATGTTCATGCAAGGCATTTTTTTGGCTGAAGCCGAATATATTGGCAAACAGCACGACCAAGAACAGCAACACACCTGTATAAAAAGCCACTTTCTTGAAACGAATCACCTTCGAGAAGAAGAAAACAATCAGGCAAAATATCAACAAGATGAAACAAACGATACCAACAGCTCCCCAACTATCAGCCCCCGCTAAATCACGAACCGAAGCGAACCAATCGGAAAGGAAGAAATGCCCACGCGCTTCGATCTTGTCTACCGCCCGCTGACGCGCCATCTGCAAGTTGAAACGGATGTCATTGTCGCCGGGCTGCAAGAGTAAAGCACGCTCATAATTCAAGATGGCCGGAGCAATCTGTCCATCCTTGTAATAGGCATTGCCCAAATTATAGTAAACAGCAGCCGACTCGCCATTGTTCTTCAAGGTCGCTTCATACAGTTCAATGGCAGCCTTGTAGTCTTCTTTCGTATAGGCTGCTTCCGCTTCTTTCAATGAAGCCTCTTGCGCTACAGCACTCCCTGCCAAAGAGAGCAGCAGAACCAACATCCAACACAGTTTGATATGTTTCATTGTTTTCATTGCTTTACTTTTTAATGGTGTTTTCCATTTTTCCAATTGCATCCACAGTTTGCTCATAGAGCTTGTCCATCGCATCCGAAGCTTGCGAAGGAGCATAACGAGCAAATTCGCAAGTATTCAAAATTTCCAGGAATTCTTTCGTCAAAGTCTCGTTAACTCCATATTTTGCCAACTCAACTTCCACGTTGTCTTTCGTCAATTCTGCTTGCGGAATATTCAATTTATCACTCAAATACCCCCACAAAGCACGCAAAATTTCATCGTAGAATGCCTCTTTCTTCTGCTCTTGCATTAACTTGCCGGCATTCTTCAAACGTTTTACTGCTATCTTGTTTGCTTTTTTCGTACGAACACGAGCCAAATCCGAATTTTCTTTTATCTGCTTCCTATACATGACAAAGAAGACCACGAAAAGGATAAACGGCACAATATATGCCATGTAATACATGAACGACCCGAAGAAAATATCTTCACGCTGCGTTGTAAAATGGAACCCTTTCGTTTTCAAGAAACGAATATCCTGACCCAAATATTTAACTGATTCTTTGTTGGCAAAATTAGATACCACCGGAGCTGCTGAAGAGTCGTTGTCTCCTTTCTCGACATGCAACTTAAACGGCTCGGAGGTCAGCGTCTTGTACGTCTGACTCTTCGTATCAAAATAGGATAGTGTTACAGCCGGTATTTCAAAATCGCCGGCATAACGCGGAATAGCCATATATTCTATGTTCTTGCTTCCTGAAACACCTGCCGTTGTCGTCTTGGTATCCACGTCTACCTTGGGATCATATACCTCAAAGTCGTTCGGGAAAGCAACCTCAGGAGTCTTCAAAACTTTCAAATTTCCGTTACCGCTGATCTTGACATTGATCGTAACCGCCTCATTCGTCTTGACATGATCCGAATTGATCTTGGTTGCCAAAGTGAAATTACCTACAGCACCTGAGAATCCGGCAGGCTTTCCTGATGGCAAAGGCTTGACATTGATCGTAACGGATTGCGACTCCAACTGCTTGTTGACATCACGGTAAGAATCAAAGAAGTCGTCAAAAATACTGCGGGCTTTTGTCGGTGTTGAGACACGGATCGTCGCATCGAAAACGCCCTTGCCGATTGTCAACTGGCCGGAACGTTGCGGATAAAGAACAGCTTGCTTCAAGTCTACAGTGAAATAGTTGCGATCCTTATAACGGTCCTGCACCCATTGTTTATCCGGCAAATCGATCTCTTGCACCAAGAAGCCTTCAAATTCGGGGAACTTCGCATTCGACAATCCGCAAGGACGAGCAGCATAAAGTTTAAATGTCACCAAAAAGCCTTCCTGTTCATACACATTGCTGTTCGAAACGATCATCCGAACAAAGAAATCATCGTTACTGATCGAAGTGGAAGAAGCCGAACTACTACCGGATGAAGAGGAGGATTTACCTGTTTTGTCTTCAGGAAGCACCTTGATGGAAAGACCATTGGAGGTATAAGTGGCACCATTCACCTTGATAGTTGCGGGAGCAATCGTAAAAGTTCCCTCCTTCTTAGGCAACAAAATATAGGTATAGCTTACCGTAGTCTCGCTTGTTGTCTTGCCATTTATCCAACTACTGCTATGAGAAGTGGATTGTGATGGTCCCATCAACACATCAAAATCAGGCATTTCTTGCACTCTCAACTCTTTTCCCTCAGCATTGACCACAAACGTCAAGCGGAACTGCTCACCCATCGCAACCGACTGCGGAGCAGAAGCCTTGAACGTTATCTGATCGGCCGCCAAGGCCGAGCAGAACGTTGTCAATAACATACAGAAAAAGAAAAACAACTTCTTCATTCTTTTTTCGTTTTTATGTTTCATCATTCGTTTTACCATTGCTTGTCAATTTTACGGCGCTGCTGTTGTTGCTGTTGCGCTTTCTTCACTTTTTCTTGCGTATCCTTCTCGTCTTGCAAGAAAGCATCCAACATCTGCTGGGCATTGTCTTGGCTCATTTGCTCGTTCTGTTGTTCTTGCTCTTGCGTCTTGTTCTGCTCTTGATCATTCTGTTGCTGCTGTTGTTGTTGCTGCTGTTGATCTTGATTGTCTTGATTATCCTGCTTGTCTTCGTTATTTTGGTTTTGGTTCTGATCATCATTTTGCTGATCGCTCAACAGTTTCTGTGCCAAAGCCAAATTATAACGGGTCTCATCGTCTTTCGGATTCAGACGCAATGATTGCTTATACGCTTCTACACTTTTGGCATAATCTTTCGACTGCATGCAGATATTCCCTACGTTATGGAATACTTGCGATAACTTTTCTACTCCTTCCGGGTTCTCTTTCAGCTTTTGAGCTTGCCCAATCAACAACTGGTATTGCTCGGCCGCTTCCTGAAATTTTTGTTGTTTGTATAAAGAATTGCCCAAATTGTATGTTCCCTCTATGGATCGAGGATTCACATCCAACGCTTTTCGGTAAGCCACTTCTGCTTCAGTATACTTTTCTGTTTTATACAAACTGTTTCCGTTTCTGATCTGTTTTCTTTCTGCTTTTTGGGCATACATGGCAAAAGTACTACCGACCATCATCAGCAATACCCAAAAGGCTGAGCACCCAATATGAAACGTTTCTCTTTTCATTTTCTTTCTCATCTCACACTTGGATATTATTTAAACAATGAGAATTTTCCGAACACATGGTTCTTCCGATCCAAAAGTAAAACTTCTACAATCAATAAGACCAATACCACCCAAGCCAACGATTGGAACTGCTCGTCATACTCTGAATAGACTTTACTGTCCATCTCGGTCTTGTTCATTTTTCCAATCTCACTCTGCAATGCTTTCAGGGCAGCATTTGTATTGTCGGCGTGTACATACATGCCATTTCCTGCTGCAGCAATCTCTTGACACATCTGCTCGTTCAGCTTGGTAATGACCACATTTCCCTCATTGTCTTTTAAGAAATTGTTGCTACCATCCAATGAAATGGGAGTTCCTTTCGGATCGCCGATGCCGACAATGTTTACACGGATGCCTTTTTCAGCAGCCGCCTTAGCTGCTTTGGCTGCATCGTCTTCATGATTCTCTCCATCAGTGATCACAATGATTGCTTTCGATGAAGCCTCATTCGGAGTAAATGAACGAACAGCCAAGTTCAAAGCTGCACCAATTGCCGTACCTTGCGAAGAAACCATTGACGGATTAATGGACGACAAAAACATCTTGGCTGAAATATAGTCTGAGGTGATCGGCAATTGTGTAAAAGCATCTCCTGCAAATACAATCATGCCCACCTTGTCATTACTGAATCCGTCCGTTAATTTGGAAAGAATTTGTTTGGCTTTTTCCAAGCGATTGGGAGCAACGTCTTCCGCCAACATTGAATTCGAGACATCCAAACAAACCATAATTTCGACACCTTCGCGTTTGACAGTCTCTAACTTTGTGCCAAATTGCGGACCGGCAATGACAAAAACCATGACTGTAATGGCCACAAACGACAATATGAATTTCAGATGTTGACGTTTAGTTGATACATCAGGCATCAGAGTAGCCAACAATTCCGGATTACCATACCGTCTGATGGCTTTTCGTTTTTGTATAAAAGCGTATAGATAAAATAACGCCAATACGGGTAAAACGAATAATAAATATAAGAATTCCGGATGTGCAAAACGAAACATATTCTTTTCTGTTTTTATGGAATATTTCTAAATAATGTATTTCTCAACAAGACTTCAACCAGTAATAATGCAAAAACAAGAAGTGCCCAATTCTTGTACTCCTCTTCTTTCTTACTGAATTCCTGAACACTGATCTTCGTCTTTTCCATCTGATCAATTTCCGAATAGATTTCTTTCAAACTGGCATTGTCCGTGGCTCGGAAATATTGTCCCCCGGTTGTTGCCGCCATTTGCTTCAAAATCGGCTCATCGATCTCGACGGGAATGTTCTGATATTGAACTCCAAACGCCGTTGGTATCGGATAGGGAGCCGTTCCCTTCGTACCAACGCCAATAGTGTATACACGAATGCCAAAGGTTTTGGCTATCTCCGCTGCCGTTACCGGAGCAATTTCTCCTGTATTGTTCACACCATCTGTCAGCAAGATAATGACTTTTGACTTGGCTTGACTATCCTTTATGCGGCTCACGGCATTGGCTAAACCCAATCCAATGGCTGTACCGTCTTGAATGATGCCCGGCTGAATGTCTTTAAACAGGTTCAACAAGACACCATGATCGGTCGTAAGTGGACATTGCGTAAAGCTTTCTGCAGCAAATACCACCAATCCGATATTATCATTTTGGCGGCCGTTGATAAAAGAAGCGGCCACATCTTTTGCTGCTTCCAAACGATTTGGCTTCAAGTCTTCGGCCAACATACTGGTTGATATATCCATTGCCATCACAATGTCAATACCTTCCGTCGAAGAGTTCTGCCAACTGTCTGTCGATTGAGGGCGAGCCAATACCACAATCAGAAAAGCAATCGCCAACATTCGCAGAGCAAATGGCAAATGCCGTAAATATACTTTCCACGAAGTCGTACCTGCTACCCGAAAAGCCTCTGTGGAAGAGACCTGCAAGCTTGCTTGGCTCTTACGTAATTTGTAAATATACCAGGCAATCAATGGGATCAACAGAAGTAACAAATATAGATATGTAGGATTCGCAAATATCATTTTATTCTTTTATTGTTTTTAGAATCAATTGAATCATCGGGAGTCTCTGTTTCAGAGTTGTTCTCTTCTTTTTCTACAACTTCCTCTTTTTGCCGCGTTTCATTGACAAACAAATAAGCATGCTTCAAACTTAAATCATTCTCATCGGGTAATGGATGAATTTTTGCAAACTTCACAAAATCAGCGAGCAAGAGTATTTGTTTCAAAGGATCGTAGGCTGTTGCCATCTCTTTCTCTCCTTTCAACCGTTCCAAGATCTCGGCCGAAGTCATTTCCATCGCATTCACCCCAAAACGCTCTACAATATAGCGGCGAACCGTCTCGGTCAATGCTGTATAGTATTCCTTGTTCAGTCCCTGTTGCCATAATTTTTGTTCCTTGATAGCGTCAAGTTCCATGATTGCCTGCTCGAAAGGTGGCAATTTGGGTTTCTCGGATACCATAGACGGTAACAATGATTTTTTATTTCTCAACCGCTTAACAACATACATGATCAAGCAAATGAAGAAAAGAGCCAGCAGTATACCATAGATAATCGGATAATAATCGGCCAAGACAAAAGGCGGTTTCCAAATTTCCTTAATATCAAAAAACTCTTCGGGTTTATCAACATTGACAGGTACTGTAGAGACTTTCAGTGCCACTTGGTTGGAAGATACCGTATCGCGCCCATCAACCACTTTCAAAGGAGGCAACAAGTAAAGTGCCGAATCAAAAGAGGTCAACAAAAGGTCCTGTTTGATCACCAGTTTATCGTTCTCAATCAAAGAAGAGTCACAAGGTAACACTTCCAAAATCTCGACTCCGGCCATCAAAGTATCAGCAGGAATCAGAATCTGTACCGGCTTCTCTTTTGCCGTTGTCACTGTCAGATGCAATTTTGTCTGCTCACCTATCAAAATAGCGGCCGAATCAATCTTCACATCGATCAGAGCTTGTTGGGCAAACACGCTCTCTTGCGCACCAACCCAAGCAGCAAGTATGCCTACATATAGTATGACTTTTTTTATCCAGTTCATTTTTGTTTTCAATTTCGTTTTGCAAAAAGAGTCATCAAGGCCTTCACATAATCATCTTCCATCCGAATGGAAACAGAATCGACCCGGCATTTCTTAAAGGTGGTATCCATCTCTGATTGCCGCTTTGCCCACCAATCCTTGTATGCTTGACGGACACGAAGCGAACCGGTGTCGACCCATTGTTCTTGACCGGTCTCCGCATCTTTCATCTTCATCAAGCCCACTGATGGCAATTCTGTTTCACGATCGTCATAAACTTGAATAGCAACCATATCGTGTTTTCGGTTGGCTACCATCAAAGCATCCTTATAACTTCCCTTATTGATGAAGTCCGAAATCAAAAAAGCTGTACATCTTTTTTTGATCGCATTCGTCAAATATTTCAATACCTGTCCGATATCTGTAGATTTCTCTTCCGGTTGAAAATCAATCAATTCACGGATAACATACAAGATATGCTTCTTTCCTTTCTGAGGAGGAATAAACTTCTCCACTTTGTCTGAGAAGAAAATCACTCCGATCTTATCATTGTTTTGAATCGCAGAGAAAGCTAAAGTTGCTGCTATTTCCGTAATCACATCTTTCTTCATCGCATTCACTGTTCCAAATTCGCGACTACCGGACACGTCTATCAGCAGCATGACTGTCAATTCTCGTTCCTCTTCAAAAACTTTGACATACGGACGGACATAGCGAGCAGTCACATTCCAATCAATATCACGAATATCATCGCCATATTGATACTCACGGACTTCACTAAAAGCCATACCTCTACCCTTAAAAGCCGAATGGTATTGCCCCGCAAATATGTTCCGTGAGAGACCTCTCGTTTTGATTTCTATCCGACGGACTTTCTTTAACAGTTCACTTGTCTCCATATTAATTTAAGTTTGTACGTTTGAATCATCTTGAAGTGACCTCCACATTGAATATAGTCATCGGAGGTCTACTTCTTGCGCGTTGGGTCCAATGCCAACAAACTTACTTATTAAGGAACTTCAACCTTATTCAAGATTTCGCTAATAACCTCTTCTGTCGTAAGATTGTTTGCCTCTGCCTCGTAACTTAAACCAATACGGTGACGCATAACGTCATGACATACAGCACGGATATCTTCGGGAATAACATATCCTCTTCGCTTGATGAAGGCATATGCGCGGGCGGCCAAGGCCAAACTGATGGAAGCACGAGGAGACGAACCGAAGGAGATCATGTTAGCCAATGTCGGCAATCCATACTCTTGCGGGTAACGGGTTGCAAATACGATGTCTACAATGTAACGCTCGATCTTCTCGTCCAAATAAACTTCACGAACCACATTTCGTGCTTCCATGATCTCTTCCGGCTTCAGGATCGGCTTGATTTCCGGCTTAACTCCCGAAATATTCTGACGAATGATCAACTTTTCTTCCTCTTTCTTTGGGTAATTGATGATAACTTTCAGCATGAAACGATCCACCTGTGCTTCAGGCAATGGATAAGTTCCCTCCTGTTCAACCGGGTTTTGGGTGGCCATTACCAAAAATGGCGAAGGCAATTTGTAGGTCTGCTCACCAATGGTCACCTGATGTTCCTGCATGGCTTCCAACAAAGCACTCTGCACTTTTGCCGGTGCACGGTTGATTTCATCAGCCAACACGAAATTGGCAAAAACAGGACCTTGCTTTACCTGAAACTCTTCACTCTTTTGGCTGTAAATCATTGTACCGATTACATCGGCCGGCAACAAGTCAGGAGTGAACTGTATTCGGCTATATTTTGCGTCAATCAAAGAAGACAATGTTTTAATGGCCAAAGTCTTTGCCAAACCCGGCACACCTTCCAACAAGATATGTCCATCTGCCAACAATCCTATCAACAAGGATTCCACCAAATGCTTTTGTCCAACAATGACTTTATCCATACCCATCGTAATCATATTTACGAAGGAACTCTTACTTTCAATTCGTTCATTTAATTCACGAATATCTACTGTCTGACTCATAATTGAATAATTATAGTGTTATATTATTGACATATTTTTCTGAAACTGCGCTTAGTCTCTTAAGTTGCACAAAATTAGAAATGTTAAATTCGTCTCTTCTACTTTTGCAGTTAAATAATACTAATTTCAAATTCTATAACCTCATTAATATTTTGATAATATTTCGCTTTGCAAAGCGACAGCCTTATCCAACGAAGTTCGGTCTTTGGCATCGATTCCATACCGGGCCGGATTAGGAATACGCAACGAGGTTCCTATCGGAACGTTATTCGGATCCTTTATCGTCTCCCGATTATGTTCGAAAATGTACACCCAAAAGAATTTATGACCATAGTAACGCAATGAGATGGAAGTCAATCGGTCGCCAGACTTTATCGTTGTTGTATCCAAATCAGCCAAAAGATCTTGTTTGGGTTCTTCTTGTTCAATTTTCGCTGAATCAATTGATTCTAATGAAGGAGCATCAGACTTCACACTATCCACATCGACCACCATAACAGGTTGTTCTACAGGGTGCTGTCGGATAGATCCGGCATATTGATCAAAAACAAGCCATGCAACAGCCCCTGCTACTAACAGCAAACAGCAAACGATCGCCCATTTCATGCCAAAACTCCGCGATGATGATGGTAAATTATCGGAATTTTTCTTTGTTTCTTCGGCATGATTTTCTATCTCTTCTGCATGATCAGTTATTGCAGTATTGGTTTGTTCTGTTGTTTCTTCAGCCGTTTCTTCTATTGTTTCCGTTTCTATAAGAGATGTTTCTGCAGATTCTTCCATCTCTTGAGGCAAGACCGACTTTTCATTCTCCGGTCTATCCGCTTCCACTACCGGTTGGATTTCTGCAGAGGTCGGCATTGTTTCTTCGATAGGCTCTTGTTCATTTTCCTCAACGACAGGCTCTTCCGGCAACAAGATCGGTTCCGGCATCAACTCTTCTGCCGAGTCTTCTGCCGCATCCTCTTGTACATTGTCCGATTCCGTCTGTTCCAATTCAGGGAATTCGACATCATCGTTCAATTCGGTCGTTTCAAAGAGAGAGAAGGGTTGGTTGACCAACTCTTTCAAATCCTTGTCCGGGGTAAAAGTAAATTTATAATGAGCCGGGATTTGGTACCGCTCTCCGGTATTGACAGACACGCTTTCGCGCTCTTCTACCGGTATCAATTTGAACGTTCCCAATCCTTTTACCTTGACAATCCGATCCGTACAGACACCATCGGTCACGATACGGATAAACTCCCGCAGAAACAGTTCGGCATCAGCCACACTTTTGCCGGTCTGCTCTGCCAATATAACAGCAACATCGTGTAGTGTCAGTCGGTTATTCATTGGTTTCCAGCTCTTTTAAACGATTCTTCACGGTTGCCCCCGGTTTGAAGACGGGAACAATCTTCGGAGGTATCAGATACCGTTTCCCATTGGTAGGGTTGACGGTGATACGCTCCATTTTTTTTCGTGCTTCAAACTGTCCGAAAGAGGACAAGTAAATGGTGTCACCCTCTGTCAGTTTCGTACCGATAGCCGATCCCAATGCCGAGAGCATATCGGTTACCTCTTTGGTAGTCCAACCCATCTTTTCAGCCAATGCTGCAACAACCTCTTTACTTTTCATCTGAAGACAATTAATGTTGCTATATTAAGCATTTCCCCATTAATAGCCAAATCGTTAGCCGAGTTTTCATGTTTTTTCACACAATTCCATCTTCATTCCGGCTAAAACTATCCAAACAAGGATAAGAAATCTCTGATTCATCTGTTGTATAACTCCATAATTTCTTTCTTATCACTTGTTTTTGTCCCTTACAATACCCGGCCATAAAGATCAAAAGCCTGTGCATCTTCGATCTTTACTTGATAGAAATGGCCCGATTTCAACGGCTTTTCTTTTTGGATCAACACTTCCGGATCCACTTCCGGCGAATCATATTCCGTTCGTCCTACGTAGAAATCTTCCTCTTCTCGATCAAGCATCACCTTGAATGTCTTATCAATTTTGGACGTATTCACTGCCAACGAGATTCTTTCCTGTATCCGCATCAGCGTATCCAAGCGTTCTTGCTTCACCTCCTGTGGAATATCATCCGAATAATGGTTGTAAGCATAAGTGCCTACCTCGTTACTATAGGCAAAAGCCCCCATTCGTTCGAAACGGACTTTCCGTACAAATTCGAGCAACTCTTCAAAATCGGCTTCAGTTTCACCAGGGTGTCCCACCATCAACGTCGTACGGATATGGATACCCGGTACCTCTTCCCGCATCCGTTGCAGTAGTTCATACGTTTCAGCCTTCGTAATATTTCTGCGCATCAGCTTCAGCATATTGTCACTGATGTGTTGCAAAGCGATATCCATATACTTGCAAACATTGTCCCGTTCACGCATCACGCGTAACAGATCGAGGGGAAAATGTGAAGGATAGCCATAGTGCAAACGCAACCATTCCACGCCCGGAATATCAGAAAGACGCTCCACTAACTCAGGGAGTGCCGTCCGCTTGTAGAGATCCAATCCATAGAAAGTCAAGTCCTGGGCAATCAGCTGAAATTCCTTCACGCCTTGTGCCACCAAATTGCGGACTTCATGCTCCAAATCCTCCATGGGTCGCGACTGATAAGCCCCTGTTATGATTGGAATCGAGCAGTAGGAACAGGTTCGGTTACACCCTTCGCCAATCTTCAGATAAGCATAATGCTTCGGCGTAGTCAAGAGGCGGTCATTGGCCAAATCCTGATAATAAGCCTTTCCAAGATCAGAGATCAGCTCCTTCCAGTTGAATTTTCCATAGAAACGGTCCACCTCCGGCAACTCCTTCTTCAAATCTTCCAAAAAGCGTTGCGAGAGACACCCCATAACGTACAGTTTACCTATTTTTCCTTGCTTCTTAGCCTCTCCTAAATCCAAAATCATATTGATGGACTCCTCTTGTGCATCACCGATAAAGCCGCAAGTATTGACTACAACAATCTCGCCATTGATTTTATGCGGATCATGCTCTACCTTGTATCCATTCGCAGCAAACTGCTTCATGAGTTGCTCGGAGTCGACCAAATTCTTCGAACATCCTAAAGTAATGATATCAACTTTGTTCTTTCTCATCTATTCATTATTTATTCTCCAAACAGAGAATTGACAAATTCCCGCTTGCGGAATACTTGCAAATCTTCCATTCCTTCACCCAATCCTATATATTTGACCGGAATATGGAACTGATCAGAAATGCCGATCACCACACCGCCTTTAGCAGTACCATCCAACTTCGTAACAGCCAAAGCATTGACTTCTGTAGCAGCCGTGAACTGTTTTGCCTGTTCGAACGCATTCTGCCCGGTTGAACCATCCAACACCAACAAGATTTCATGCGGCGCGTCCGGGATCACCTTTTTCATCACATTCTTAATCTTCGTCAACTCGTTCATCAAATTGATCTTGTTGTGCAAACGGCCGGCGGTATCAATGATAACGACATCCGCACCATTGGCTTTGGCAGAGCTGAGTGTATCGAACGCCACCGAGGCAGGATCGGAACCCATCTTCTGCTTTACGACCGGTACTCCTACCCGCTCTCCCCAAATCACCAGCTGCTCGACAGCGGCTGCTCGGAAGGTATCGGCGGCACCCAAGTAAACATTCTTTCCGGCCTTCTTGAATTGATAAGCCAACTTGCCGATCGTCGTGGTTTTACCCACACCATTTACGCCCACCACCATGATGACATAGGGCTTGCTGTTCTCGGGCAACGTAAAGCCGTCGCCGTCTTGCGTATTGTTTTCTGTCAGCAGATTGGCTATCTCATCGCGTAGGATAGATGTCAATTCCGAGGTGGTCACATACTTGTCACGTTCAACACGTTTCTCGATTCTTTCAATAATCTTCAGTGTTGTTTCAACACCCACATCCGAAGTGACCAGCACCTCTTCCAGATTATCCAAAACAGCGTCGTCGACCTTGCTCTTGCCGGCAATGGCACGCGTTATTTTGGTAAATACATTTTCCTTCGTCTTAGAAAGTCCCTTGTCAAGAGTTTCTTTCTTTTCTTTGCTGAAAAAGCTAAATATACCCATATTTAATCTGATTTTATTTTCCTTTTTGTGAATGTGCTTGTAAAGTTACGAAAAAACTATCAATCAAGCACCTTCAATCTTGCAAATTTCAATAAAAGTTGCTTCTTTCCAAAATTATCGAAATCGACAAGGGCTTTCGTGTTTTGTGCATCGCCTTCTATCGCCATCACCACACCTTCACCAAAACGATCGTGGCTGACTCGTCGCCCTACCGCAATGCCACCTATCCCTGTTGCAGATGTTGCAGAAGTAGATGTCGAACCGATGCGCACCAACTTCTTCGGTGTTGAAACAACCGGCTCGCGACGTTCGAACGACCTCTCTGCTTGCGAACGACCGACCGGCCGCGTATATTCAGCCGATGGACGGTAGCTTCTTGCTTCACTGTACGTCTCAGTGGCCGGACTATGCATCGAAGATGTAGGCATCTCGAGATATTGCGAGTCCAAATCTTTTATAAAACGGCTCGGATGACAGCTGTTTGTCTTGCCATTGATAAAGCGGGTCCGCGCATAGGTAATGCAACAATTGACTTCCGCACGGGTGATGGCCACATAAAAGAGACGGCGCTCCTCCTCAATCGCTTTCGGATTGGCTTTCGTTCGGGCGGAGGGAAACAGATCCTCCTCCATACCCACTATGATCACATTGCGAAACTCTAATCCTTTGGAGGCGTGCACTGTCATCATCGTCACCTTCTCTTTATCCTCATCATCGTCTGTATCTTGGTCTGTCAAAAGAGAAATTTCCGACAAATAATCGGCCAACAGTGTCAATTCCCGGCCCTCTTCGCGCCGCATATCGCAAAATTCATAGATACCCTTCAGCAATTCCTGTACATTCTCCAAACGAGCAATACCTTCTGTCGTATGGTCTTGCGTCAACAAGGCGATCAATCCGCTCTTTTTTACAAAATCGGAAGCCAATTCATCGGCAGGAACGACAGTTACCTGCTGAATGTATTCATCAATCAACGCTTTGAAATCTGCCAACTTCCGTGCCGTTCCGCTATTTACAGAGAGCCCATACGCAAGGGGTGCCGACAAAACTTTCCAAATACTGGTCTGATTAGTGACAGCTGCGTCAACCAACTTGTCGAGAGTCGTCGCTCCTATTCCGCGCGTCGGATAGTTGATCACACGCTTCAGTGCCTCTTCATCGTTCGGATTCACTATCAGACGAAAATACGAAAGCACATCTTTGATCTCCTTTCGCTGATAGAAAGAGAGACCGCCATAGATCCGATAGGGAACACCCCGCTTGCGAAAAGCCTCCTCGAGGGTTCTCGATTGTGCATTCGTCCGGTACAAAACGGCCGTATCGGAATAGCTGCCATGGCTTCGGCGTTTCATTTCCGCAACAAGCCCGGCCACAGCATAAGCCTCTTCGTAATCGGACGAAGTTGCGATAACCTTTATTTTCGAACCCTCTTCCTTTTCTGAGTAAACCCTCTTCGGAATACGATCCACATTCTTGTCTATCAAGCTATTGGCCACATTGACAATATTTTTTGTCGAACGGTAATTGCGCTCCAACTTGAAGACTTGACAACCTTTATAGATGTTTTGAAATTTCAATATATTGTCGATGCTGGCTCCACGAAACGAGTAGATGCTCTGCGCATCATCGCCTACCACACAGATATGGCCGTGACCCTCGCAAAGGCGCTGCACGATCAGATGTTGCGAGAAGTTCGTGTCCTGGTACTCATCCACCAAGACATAACGGAACTGGTTGCGATACTTTTCCAACACATCCGGATTATCGCGAAACAGAATATTGGTCTGCAGCAAAAGATCGTCGAAGTCCATCGCCTCGGCTTGCTGGCATCGTATCTGATAGCGTTGATAGATTTCTGAAATCAGCGGCATATTGTTTCGTCGGTCAAGCTCCATCAGCTGATTGTTCTGCTCGTACGACCGCCACGTGATCAACGCATTCTTGGCATTCGAAATCTGGCTTTGCACCGTCGCCGGCCGATAAACCTTGTCGTCAAGCTGCATCTCCTTGATAATCGCCTTGATCAGATTTTTCGAATCCGCCGCATCATAGATGGTAAAGTTCGAAGAAAATCCAAGCCGAGCCGCTTCCCGTCGCAAGATCCGCAAGAAAACAGAGTGGAACGTCCCCATCCACAACTTTCCCACAACCTCTTCGCCCACAATAGCCGCAATACGTTCTTTCATTTCGCGGGCAGCTTTGTTGGTAAAGGTAAGCGCTAAGATGGAATAAGGAGGCAATCCTTGCTCGATCAGCCAGGCAATCTTGTAAGTAAGTACACGAGTTTTGCCCGACCCAGCGCCGGCCACTACCAACGCCGGTCCGTCGCAATAAAGGACTGCTTTCCGTTGACTTTCATTTAATTCGGATAAATATGTTTCCACACTGTTTCGTTTTTCGCTCACAAAATTAGTCAAAATTTCAGAATAGTCGTTATATGAAAAAGCACGATTGGGCAACAATCTTCCCAAACAAACGATAAATCACGATATTTCAACCGGTTACAAAGAGAGAACAGAAGAATTTCTATTGAAGCAAACCGGCTTTTAAGATATCTATCAGAATCGGTTTAGCTCCACTCACGAAACATTCTACGGCAATCACCATCAAGATCAGACCCATCAGTCGCATCATCACATTGTTTCCCGTCTCCCCCATCAACTTGACCAGCCTGGTTGAAGCCCGCAAGATGAGGTAAGTAATAAAGAAAACCAAGGCTATAACACCCATCAGCGTACATTTCTTGACCCAATCCTGTGCATCTTCCATCAAAACGATACTATTGGCAATAGCTCCCGGTCCGCACAACATAGGAATAGCAAGCGGTGTCACGGAAATATCATTCTCGACATGCTCCAACTCCTTTTCGTTGATCTTGATATGGGTATAGCGCGCCTGCAACATATCATAACCGATCTTCAAGATGATGATACCGCCCGCTATACGGAAGCCATTGGTGGAAAGTCCGAAAAACTGAAAAAGGAAACGACCGAACACCGTGAACAGAATCATAATGAGAAACGCCACCAGTGTCGCTTTTGTGATGATCCGCTTTCGTTCGTCATTAGACATTCCGGCTGTCATCGAAAGAAAAACCGGCATCGTTCCCAACGGATTGATCAACGTGAAAAACGATGTAAAACAAAGAAGGGCAAAAGGAAACAATGAATCCATACGATCTTTCGTTAAAAATGATACAACTTCGAAAAACAAATATACAATATATTTTTTGTTCTTACAAACGGCTCTCAAAAAGGTGCCGAGCTTTTCAAAAAATCATGCCGAGCTTTTCAAAAAATCATGCCGAACTTTTTCAAAAATCATGCCGAACATTTTTTGGGAAAAACACGGGAGTTTTCCAAGCAAAACTAAATACTTTGTTTTCAATGCTTTGATTTGTAATTGACATACCAGTCATAAAAAGCTTGCACACCCTCTTCGATCGTTGTCGAAGGACGGAAATGGAGCGTTTCGTTCAGCTTGGTTGTGTCGGCATACGTCGTACAGACATCGCCCGGTTGCATCTCCTTATATATTTTTCGCACGCTCTTTCCTGCCGCTTTTTCCAATAGTCCAATGAAATCCATCAACGGAACGGGCGATGCATGACCTACATTGTAGAGTTGACAGGGTACTGATTCCGATGAAGGATTGTCCAACACACGAAGCGTAGCCGCCACGATGTCTGCAATATAGGTAAAGTCGCGTTGCATATTCCCATGATTGAACACTTGAATCTCGCCGTCGTTCACAATTTGTTCCAAGAAAAGGTAAGGCGCCATATCAGGCCTTCCCCACGGGCCATAAACCGTAAAATAGCGCAACCCCGTGGTCGGTATGCCATAAAGCTTACTATAAGCATGCGCCATCACCTCGTCCGATTTTTTGGTTGCCCCATACAAACTCACAGGGTGGTCAGTCGAATCTGTCTCTTTGAAAGGAAAATGGTCGGCCAAGCCATAGACACTGCTTGAACTGGCATAGACCAAATGACGGACAGCTGTATGACGGCAACCCTCCAATACGTTCAGAAAGCCGACAATATTCGACCGGATATAGGCCGACGGATCGACAATAGAGTAACGAACCCCCGCCTGGGCGGCCAAATTACAGACACCATCAAACGACTCAGCCGCAAACAACTGCTCCACCGATGGGGCATCCGCAATATCCATCTTCCGAAAGCGGAACAGCGGATAGAGGGAGCTTTGCTGCATCTCGCCTTCCGAATCAGTTGTTATTCCCAATCGCGCCAACCGATCGCGCTTGAGTTGAACGTCATAATAGTCGTTCATATTATCTATACCCACGACCTCATCGCCTCGTTTCAGCAAAGCCTCAGCCGTAAACGAACCGATAAAGCCCGCAGCTCCTGTCACCAATATCTTCATGATTCCTTTATTTCTTTCATTTTTCGTCCCAACATAATGTTACGCGTATAAACGATAAATCCTGTCGACTGCCCTAATATTAAGATCGGATCCAAACGAATAATACCATAAATGGCAATGATCAATGACCCAACCAAGCTGATTCCCCAAAAAGGAATGGGCAACGACGATTCGTGATGCCGTCGGGAATAGTACCACTGATAAACAAAGCGCAAAGTAAAGATGATCTGCCCCAGCGATCCGAAAAGGATCAATCCCATCGGCACCTTCTCATCGCGCAAAAAGGTATCGGCGAAAGCGTGAATATCTTGTAAGACAAATCCTGCCGCACAGACGGGAGTGAGCAACAACAAGATACGCAACATCTGCGGCAATTGCTTCCAATGTCCTTTGTTATTCAGATTCCAAACATATACATAAAACGAGATAAACTGTCCCAATATAATGGAAAAATCACTGCGCATCCAACCATAAATACATAACAAATAGGAGCCTATCAGACTAAACACCCAATACAATGTAGGGGAAACGATCTTCTTTTGGCGCTCCGATAACACCCATTGTACGATCATTCGCCCCGAGAAAAAGAACTGGGCAAGCAGTCCGATGAGATACATTCCTACCATTTTTTCCATTATAAATTAGAATCAGCAACCCGATAGCAAATATATCTTTTTTTCATCCAACGATAAGCAAAACAATCCACAAAAGGAGCAACCAGCCGATTCCACAAATGATATTTCGACACGCCCGCCACACGTGGGTAATGACGGACGGGTATCTCCTTCATCTTGCCTTCCTGCAAGAGAATCAAGGCCGGCAAGAAACGATGCATTCCTGTAAACAAAGGGATTCGCTTGGCATAGTCCGTCTGCAAAATCTTCAGCGGACAGCCGGTATCGGTTGCCTGATCGTGTGTCATCATCCGGCGAAATCCATTCGCAATCTTCGACTGAAGATTCTTGAAAAACGAATCTTTTCGGTTGGCTCGTATACCCATAACCAACTGATATTCTCCGGTATATGGCAAAAGAAGATTGAAATCTTCCGGATCGGTCTGCAGATCGGCATCAATATATCCCACCAATCGCGAATCGGCCTCGTCGATACCCGCTTTCATCGCCGTGCTTAAGCCCCCGTTTTTGGCCAGATTGCAAAAGAAGAAAGCCTCGTGTCGGGCACAAATCACTCTCATTCGTTCCAAACTATGATCAGTCGAGCCGTCATTCACAAACAAAATACAAGTAGATACCGGGGCTTGACGCACATAAGCCGAGAGCTTTTCTTCCAACCGTGGCATATTGTCTTCCTCATTGTAGACGGGGACAACAATGGTCAGTGTATAGTTTCCTGTTTTATTCATTTCTTATTCTTTTCGTTTCCAAACGGACAAATATTTGATAAAATCCTGCGTATAGCGCCGATGGCCTCGTGGCCAAGGATTGTCATCATAACGTCCAAGGGGCTCTATTATTACATTTTGCCGATTCATCTCGAGCGTACAGGCCTCTTCAGCCCGTTCTGACACCAACACAAACGGAAGTGCCGCATGAACAGCTGCTGTATCCTGCAAATTGATCGGCCGAATTTTCTTGTATGCTTCATACACCATTTCTATTCGAAGCGTATCAGTCGCCGGATAATAGAAGGGCAACGGCTTCAATTCTGCTTGCGTTCGTGTCTCTTTCAACCCATGCCGTTCGCTATTCGTCACGAAGCTACCGATATATGGCATCAAGAAAACCTCCAAGAAAAGGAAGAGGCTTACGACAGAAGCCATGAACAAGGCCGGTCTCACTCGAAGGCAAGCCCACAATGCGACACCACCGATTCCCCACAAGATCACCGAATAGCAACCCAGGGCTGTAATACTCATTGCTCCCCGTTCATAAACAAAAAGATAGAGAAGCACGGGAATAATCAAAACAGCCACCGAGATCAGCCCGGCATTCACCCGATAAAGCACTCGACCGAGCCTGTCGTTTTCTTTCATTTCTCCCATCCAATAGCGGAAGAGATGGGCACCTGTCATGGCGCAAGGAATCAGTATCGGCAACAAATATCGACTCTTCTTCTCCGGCATCAACGATAGAAAAACAAGAACAGCCAGCATCCAAACCAACGAGAACAGGTAAGCTTTTTTCGCCACAACCCGTTCTTTCCATACCGGATACAACAATGCAAAGATAGTCAATAATGACCAAACTCCGCTCTCGAGAAAGAATTTCCAATAATAATACCAAGGCCGGACATTGCGATTCATCCATGAAGCCGATTCTTTTTTGAATACAAATGCACTCATATCGGGGTGATAAACATATATATAAATGTACCACCAACTGCTAAGGAGCAACATTATGGCAATCATCCAACCGAACCCTTGCCATTTTCCTTGCATACTTTTTCTGTAAAAGAGAAGATATGCACAAAGGAATGGGAGCAACAAAGCATAAAACGAAACCGGGCCTTTTCCCAAAAAGGATAGTCCCATCGCCAAGCCGGCCATCAACCAATACGTCAAACGCCCCTCCCCTTGTAAAGTTCGGTAGAGGTAATAGATGGCCATCATCATGAAAGCGTGGCAATAGATATCCCATGAAGCAGTACGCCCCATGAGTATAACATTATACGAAGTGCAAAGCAACAGTGCCGTCAATAGGGCATACAGCCTGTCGCGCGTCAGCTGATAAGCAAACAGTGCCGTAAATATGACCAACAAAACGGCAGCCAATCCGGCCATCGCCCGCTGGGCAGCCAAATTATCGGGAGATATAGTCTCGACAACAGCAGCAATCCAAGTAGGGAGAGGTGGCTTCTCCAAACGCAACTCTCCATTCATAGTGGGGGTAAGCCAATTTCCATCGTACACCATCTCGCGCGCCGTAATCATATTGCGCGACTCCATAATGTCTACAAAGATGGCTCTATTGTGGATGAAGAATGCACAAAACAACAATATAATCCCCACCAACCACTGTCCGATATGCTTATACCCGATCGACATAATCCGTCATGTTTAAAAACAAACAACAGCCGATTGTCAGGTGTCGGCTGTTGCTGAAATTTTCTTATAGAATATAATGTTCTGATTACTTCAATTCTTTCACTTTAATGTTGCAGAAATAGACTTCATTTCCATGGTCTTGCAGCAAGAGATGTCCCTTTGGTGCTTCACCAAATCGGCCATCCGTATTATAGCTTTCGGCAGCATATTTGCTACCCTTCACCAATTCGCGGAAATGTTCACTGCAACGTTCATATTCCAACACCTTCTCGCCATTGAGCCAATGCTCGACATGATTGTTAGGAAATACCTTTATAAGTGCTGTATTCCATTCACCGATACCATTGAAATGCACGTTCTCGCTCTTGATCAAGTCGTACAAGCCGGCCAAACGACGGCTCCCCGGCACGGTAGTATAAAGCTTAGCATCCGGATGTACCTCATCGTCCAAAATTTGGAATTCCAATCCGTAAGCCGAACCCTTCTGTTTTTCGCTTTCCGTCACGAAATATTTGATACCACTATTGGCTCCTGTTGTAATTTTGAAGTCAACGCTCAATTCGAATGCACTATATTGATCGACTGTCACGATATCACCACCGTTGGTTGATTCGCCACCATCTGATCCTTCTACGACCAGCATTCCGTCTTCAATATGCCATCCGCTTTCCGGAAACTTATCCATATGGGCGCCGCGCCATCCGTTGGTTGTCTTACCGTCAAACAACAATTTCCATCCGTCGGCCTTCTCTTCGTCAGTCAGTTGATTACGAACGGGCTCAGTTGTCTGCACCTCTTCTTGCACCGCTTGAGCATCTTCCGCTTGAGCTTGCTTGTTTCCTGAACATCCGAACAGCAATGCAGTGGAAGCCAGAATAGATAACATGTTTGTTTTCATCGTATATTTCTTTTTTAAGATTATTGTTTCTGAGGATATTTCTTCCATAAACTCCACCATTTCAGTTTCAATACGCCAAAGAGAGCCTCACCAAAGATAGAAGAGTTCATCTTGGATACTCCCAACACTCGGTTGATGAAGATGATAGGAACCTCCACCAATTTGAATCCACACTTGTATGCAGTGAATTTCATCTCTATTTGGAAAGCATAACCCTTGAAATGAATATGATCCAAATCTATGGTTTCCAACACTTTTCTACGATAGCATTTGAAACCGGCCGTAGTGTCTCGGGTCTGCATTCCGGTAACAAAGCGGACATATACGGAGGCAAAGTACGACATCAACACACGCGAAAGAGGCCAATTCACCACATTCACGCCATTGCAATAGCGCGATCCAATGGCAACGTCCGCACCTTGTTCAACGCATGCCGCATAGAGACGCGGCAAATCCTTAGGATTATGGCTAAAGTCAGCATCCATTTCGAAAATAAAATCATACTTATGCTCGATCGACCACTTGAAGCCGCAAAGATAAGCTGTGCCCAATCCTTGCTTTCCCGTTCGTTCGACCATAAACAGACGATCGGCAAACTTCTGTTGCAATTGTTTTACAATAGTGGCTGTCCCATCAGGTGAACCATCATCTATGATCAATATATGGAATTCTTTCTCCAGACCGAAAACGGCACGGATGATATTTTCGATATTTTCTTTCTCGTTATACGTCGGTATGATAACAATGCTATCTGACATAATTCATTAATAAATGATATATTGCATACTATTCAACTCAACAAAAATAATGAAAACAATCGGAACTCCACTATTATTTCTGATAAATATTCTATTTTTGTGCGACTAAATCGGATTATTGTATGAAAACGAAAGCGGCTTTATTTGATTTTGACGGTGTTTTGGCCGATACCGAACCCATGTATAACATTTTTTGGGCCGGAATGGCGAAAGAGCATCACATCACCGATCCTAATTTCACACAGAAAGTGAAGGGCACTACCCTCAAAGGTATCATCGAAACCTTCTTCAGCGACCGCAGCAAGGAAGAGCAGCAACAGGTGATCCGTCAATCAGAAAGCTACGACGTCCATATGCAATTTCCACCGATGCCGGGCTCGATCGAATTTGTCCGTCTGCTCAAAGAGCATCATGTCCCACTGGCGTTGGTCACAAGTTCGGGCGATGCCAAACTGCAACAGGCTTTCAAACAACTGCAATTGGACGGTCTGTTTGACACCATTGTCTCCGTCGACCGCATCACGATAGGGAAACCCCACCCGATGTGCTATCAGTTGGCAGCCCAAGATCTTCATCTATCCCCCGACGAATGCCTCGTATTCGAAGATTCATTTGCCGGTATCGAAGCCGGAACTCGAGCCGGAATGCGAGTGATCGCCCTCAGCACCACCAATCCTGCCGACCAACTTGAAGGGAAAGCGTATCGCGTCTATCCCAATCTGCAAGGTCTCACCTTCGCAGACTATGAAGATATGTGTAAATAAACCTCTGCCTTTTCTCTCCCATTCCTGACAAATCCGAGAGAAACGGTCGACCGATTTTCTTAGGTATTCGTCTTGAATTTCAAGATAGTTATGGAAGATGGCGGGAATTTATACACTTTCGGAATACCCATCATGAAGGATACTTCCTTCTTCACCGGCTTGATACGGTCAGGATGCTCGAAGGTGTTCATTGCTTCCATCTCAGCCGACAACTCAATCACTTCGGCCGTATTGCTTACCGACACCCCACGAATGTCCAACTCGGTCTTCTCTTCGTGTTGCGTTGTATTCACCACTTTCAAATAGAGACAGTGGTTGGTATGGTCGATTGTCACGACAGACGACAAAGAGGGGTAAGCCCTCAACACCGCTTTCTGCACCAGTGCGCCATCCACATAGCAGCAAATGGTATCTTTCGCACATCGAATACGCACATCATACGGACGATTGTTCCGCAATGGGTAAGCGATTGCGGAAGAAAGTGAATCGGTAACGTTGCCACTCTGATGCAACAGCGAGGCTTTTCCGTCGCCAATTCTAAAACAGATATAATCTTGTTGCTCCTGCGAAAGGCCATTGTTGCGCACCCTGAACTGAATCGGTTCGCTTCCTTTCGTTCGGTTGATGCGCGTTTGGAAGGTATAGTCGGTTGCCGTCGAGTCGCCCATCAGCAGATAGTTCCAACGGTTAGGCACCGGTTGCAACGATCCGTTATTGACCGTCCATGATCCACCCACAACCTTCCCCTGTTCAATAGGGCGGCCATCCAAGCGAGTCTCCTCAAACGTATAGCAGTTGTCGAACATATAAACCGAAGCATAACCGGAAGTCACACTCGGACGCATATAGGTATCGACGGTTGTCGGCAAGACCTCCTCACCACGATGACCGGCAAACATCTGAAACATATAATAAGAGGGCGAGGGTACGACCTGATGATTGTCGAACAGCAACAAAGGCCAGCGCGATTGGGTATAATCAACGTGACCTAATACAGGAGAATAGGCAATGCGGCTCATCAAGTCCGGATGTTGTTCGATCACCGTCAAGAAGGAGGCTTCGCCTATTGCAGCCGCCATCGTTCGAGCTTCGCTACTTTGCATATTACCAAACTCACCAACGAATGTATTTTCCCATTGAAAACGGCTACGCGTCGTTTCATATTTCCCTAAATTATTCAAGAAAAAAGAGTTACGACCATTAAAATGGATATCACGCCACTC
Organism: bacterium; assembly: GCA_963657455.1. Taxonomy (GTDB): domain Bacteria; phylum Bacteroidota; class Bacteroidia; order Bacteroidales; family Tannerellaceae; genus Parabacteroides. The sequence goes on along the minus strand of CAVKMU010000002.1, from coordinate 8,951 downwards.
GGAACGGACTCGTCTTCCTACCAATGAGTTGCTGATAACCGTCACCTCCGGCCACGCTTTACGGATAGCATCCCGAAACAGTTCAAAACGTTTTGTATATTCATATCCGTAGTTCTCGCTGCCAATCTCGACATACCGCAAGCCAAAGGGCTTCGCATGTCCGTTCTCGGCACGCAACATTCCCATTGTAGAGTCGGCCGGAGCATTGGCATAGGCGATAGCATCCAAGGCTTCGTTCACCAGCTTGTCCATTTCAGTAATTGATTCATAGCGGGGGCGACGGCTCATGTTGGTGATACCGCTATTGATCACATATACCGGTTCTGCACCCAAATCCTCACAAAGTTGCAAATATTCATGATAGCCCATGCCATTGGTTGTCCCATACCCCCACACATTCCAAAAATGTTTGCGCTCGGCTATGTTGCCCACCGTCTCGTGCCAAACAGGATAGGTGCCGGCCGTGTATCCCTCGACAAAGGCACCGCCGGGGAAACGGATGAAGCTCGGGTGTAAGGCAGCCAAGGCTTCGACCAAGTCTGCCCGTTGTCCATTCTGTCGTCCTCGCCATGTCTGCGGAAAAAGCGACACCACATCCAGCCAAAACATCTGCGTACTGTCCGACGAAATGGTCATGATGGCCTTGTCGCTACTGGCTGTTGCCGTAAATGTGTGCTTCACATGCTGCCATTCGTTGCGCGTTTGAATCTTCAAGACATCGCTCAATATACGGTTTCCAATCGAATCTTCCAAAGCCACCCTCAACGGCTTCGGGTAATAAGAGGCTCCTTTGACATAGAACGACAATTCATAGTTTTCACCTTTTCGGATAGAGAGACCGTTGTAACCTTCGGCCACTACCCCACCGCGCCCCACTTGCGTTGAATAGATACCCACCTGCAACGAGCGGTGATTCTTCGGATTCAACAACTCTTTGGCATCAAGGTTGAGCCAAGTCGTAGACGACAAAGCGTGCCATCCCGGCAAGGAGTCGGGCCGCATAAACGGCATTTCATAGTTGTTGGGGGTAAGCAAGATCCGACGACGGGCATCATAAGGACAATTAAGCGGGGGAACGCCATCCTCAAAACTGCGGTTCTGAATCATCTCGGCATAGAGTCCGCCGTCAATAGCATGGTTGATCTCCTCCAACGTGATGCCATACAGATGAGGATTGACCGGCTGTACCACCCCTTCGCCATCCACATGAATGACGGATGTGATCGGCGTTTCTTGCTGACAAGCAGAAAGAAAACCCAAGACCAACCCTACTACCAACCCTATGAATCGAGATCTGTTTATCATCTACTCTTTATTTTTCTTCTGCAAAGATAAGACGATTTCAATACTTTCCATCATCATTACAGAGCGGATTTTAGAGGAAAAATCCAATAGCCACGCCGATTCCTGCCGCCCGATGCACTCCTCTTCCCCAACAAATGCCGAACCATAAAAAGGTTCTTCGCGAATTTCGTAAAAGTTTCTCGGTGGAGAACTCCGGTTTTCTCCCGAATGAACTGCAGTTTTCTCCGCATAAAACCGGGGTTGGCTCAGGAGAAACTTTTCAACTCGTCGGGAATGGATCCTGTCAAGATGCCATGCTTCTGAATAATTCATCTTCTCAAGGTTGGATTTGATATTGACAAACCCATTTATTTGCCGTATCTTTGCACGAGAAAAACAAACACGTCGAGGTGACATTAGGCGTGTTGACGGCTATAACTTCCAAATATTTTATTTTTTATGTATACAGTTATCAAAAGATTGGAAATATCCGCGGCACATCAGCTTTCACTCTCCTATGACAGCAAATGCTGCAATCTTCATGGTCACAACTGGATTATTACGGTATATTGTCGTTCGAAGGAACTGAACGCCGATGGAATGGTCACCGATTTTTCATGGATAAAAAAGGTGGTGCAGGAGCAGTTGGATCATAAAGTGATCAACGACGTGCTCCCTGTCAACCCGACTGCCGAGAACATTGCCTATTGGGTTTGCTCGCAAGTGCCCCACTGTTTCAAGGTCGAAGTCCAAGAATCCGAAGGAAACATAGCCATCTATGAGAAAGATTAACGAAATATTCTATAGCCTACAGGGCGAAGGATTCCACACCGGAACCCCCGCTTTGTTCATTCGCTTCTCCGGCTGTAACCTGAAATGCAGCTTTTGCGACACGAAACACGAGGAGGGCAGCTGGATGACAGACGAGGAGATCATAGAGAAAGCCGCCCAATGTCCGGCCGAAATGGTGATACTGACGGGTGGCGAGCCTTCGTTGTGGATCGACGAAGGGCTGATCGACGAACTGCACCGCATCGGAAAGTATGTCTGCATCGAGACGAACGGCACCCACCCGGTGCCCGAAAATATTGACTGGATCACCTGCTCGCCCAAAGGAATCCCCGTAGTGCTGAACCGCATCAACGAGGTAAAGGTGGTTTATACCGGCGAGGAGGAGGTCGAGCAGCACTTGGCTCTGCCTGCCGATGTGTACTTCTTGCAACCCTGTTCGTGCAAAAATACAGCAGACGTGGTAGCTTATATTCTGCAGCACCCCCATTGGCGGCTCAGCTTGCAGACGCATAAATGGATTGGAATCTTATAAAAAAGAGCATATATGGAAAAGCGATTTCAGAAACCTATCATGTTTGTAGGGACTTGTTCGGATGCAGGAAAGAGCATCATCAACACAGCCTTCTGCCGTATATTCAAGCAAGACGGCTATGCTCCGGCTCCTTTTAAGGCACAGAACATGTCGCTCAACTCCTACTCTACGCCCGAAGGTGGCGAGATGGGACGAGCTCAGGTGGTACAAGCGGAGGCTTGTGGCATCGCTCCGCATACTGATATGAATCCGGTACTGCTCAAACCGACCACCGACCAAGGGTCGCAAATCATCTTGAACGGGAAGCCGATCGGCAATATGTCTGCCAAAGATTATTTTGGCCTCCATGCCCAAAAAGCAAAACTCTTCGAAGAAGCCAAACAAGCCTTCAACCGTCTGGCCGAACGCTACAACCCGATCGTATTGGAAGGGGCGGGCAGCATTTCTGAAATCAACCTCCGCGACCGGGATATCACCAATATGCGGATGGCTCTCTACACGGGAGCTGACACTTACCTGGTGGCAGATATTGATCGCGGTGGAGTATTCGCCTCCGTATATGGCTCGATCATGTTGCTTAAACCCGAAGAGCGCGCGCTAATCAAAGGCGTGATTATCAACAAATTCAGAGGAGATGTGTCGCTTTTCGAAGAGGGAAAGAGAATTATCGAAGAGCTGACCGGGGTTCCGGTTGTAGGAGTTATCCCCTACTTCAATGAGATAAAAATTGAAGAAGAAGACTCGGTAGCTTTAGAAATGAAGAACAAAAATTTCCAAGAGGGAAAGATCAACGTGGCTATCATACTGCTGAAACGCATCTCCAACTTTACCGATTTTGATGTATTGGAGACAGATCCCCGCTTCAATCCATACTATACAAATAACCCCGAAGAGATAGAAAAAGCGGATATCATCATCTTGCCAGGCTCGAAAAGTACCCTGGCCGACTTACAAACAATCCGGGCAAATGGTGTGGCCGAGGCCATTATCCACGCTCACAAAGCCGGGAAGAAAGTGATCGGTATCTGTGGAGGCTACCAAATGATGGGCGTCCGACTGGAAGATCCTGATGCCATCGAAAGCTCTCTGCCGATGGTTCCTGGAATAGGATTGCTACCGCAAGTCACTCGCATCGAAACCGAAAAAGTGACCCAACAAAGCAATTTCGCCTTCATCGCAGGAGCGACCAACGAGGAGCCTTCCATCTATCCCAACAAAGGTTATGAAATTCATATGGGACAGACAACACTCTTGCCGGAAACAAAGGCTAAACCTGTCGCCCGACTGGAGGATGGACGCGAGGATGGTTACTACCTGAGTGATTCCTGTTGGGGAAGCTATCTGCATGGCATCCTGGACAATCCGCAAGTTCTCGACCGTTTAGCCGACGAAACAGATAAGGAAGTCACCGCTTTCGATTACGAAGCCTTCAAAGAAGAACAATACAACAAATTGGCAGATTGGGTACGAAGCCATGCCGATGTCGATTATATCTATCGTACAGCCGGGGTAAAATGAAAGAAAAAGAAAGAGTGTAACTGAACAAATATCATCCAATTACACTCTTTTTCACTCGACCGCTTGTCAATTCATCGAAGCAGTTGCATTATAAAGCAGACCAAATATAGTCCCAAATCAAGTTCAATTCGGCTTGCATATCATCCACGTTTGCCGTAACTGCTACAACTGCATCCTTCTCCGGCATGACAATAATGTATTGACCGTAAGCACCATCTGCGCGAAAACAGTTGTGACGACAACGCCAGAATTGGTAACCATAGCCCTGAACCCAGTCACTATTCTCTACAGTGAGCCCTTTTTCTTCAGCCTCTTCCGGACGGACTCCGGACGGAACACTCGAAACAACAGCAGACGATGCCGTCTCTACCCAATCTTGTGGCAATAATTGCTGGCCATTCCACTTGCCCTTTTGCAGCAAGAAGAGGCCCATCTTGGCCAAATCTTCGGTTTTTAGATGCAAACCCCAGCCTCCGCAATTGATACCCTGCGGACTCTCATCCCACTTCGGGGCGTCAATATGCAACGGATCAAACAGACGGGGTTGCAAGTAGTCGACTACCTTCTCGCCTGTCACCTTCTGTACAATGGCAGAGAGCAAGTAGGTTCCCATGCTATTGTACACATAATAGGTGCCGGGCTCGTGAACAACCGGTCCGGCCAAGAAACCTTTCACCCAACTCTCGGCGTTTGTCGTATCACGAACTGAGCGAACCTCTGCATCTTGTCCGCATGTCATGGTCAACAGATGACGAATCTCCATGTTTTTCAAGTTGTCGCTTACCTCTGCAGGTAGTTCATCCGGAAAGAAAGAGATGACTTTGTCGGTTACATTCAACTTACCTTCTGCCACCGCAAAGCCGACAGCGGTCGATGTAAATGACTTACTTACTGACCATAGGGCATGAGGAACATCAGGTTTCCCCTCGCCCATCCAATGCTCAGCTATCACCTTTCCATGTTGAAGTACCATAATACTCTCGACGTTCTGCTGCTTATCGACCAAAGCTTGCAAGTACTCTTGCATGGACTTGTCGAACGCTTCGGAAGCTTTTTCTCGAAACAGGCTGCCCGTCGTCGGATCAATGTTCTGCTCTTGCTCGGCCATCTCCGTCTGAGCAGCAACATTTTTCTTATTCATTTGGCAAGATGGTAACGTTAATCCGGCAGCTATTAACAAACTGTAAAATAAAATGTGTTTCATAGACAATATGATTTAGATTAATTCAATGTCTCAGATCAACTTGTTGGTTGCGGTATCCGGGAAAATTACAGCCGGTTTAAACTGTTTGGCCTCTTCAAAATCCATATAGGCATACGACATGATTATCACAATGTCGCCCGGTTGTACTTTCCGCGCAGCCGCTCCGTTCAAACAAATGACACCGGAATCCGGCTCACCCTTGATCACATAGGTCTCAAAACGTTCGCCGTTATTGTTATCCACTATCGTTACTTTTTCGTTTGGGATTAAATTAGCTGCTTCCATCAAAGCACCGTCAATCGTAATACTGCCGATGTAATTCAGATTTGCTTCGGTCACAGTCACGCGGTGAATCTTTGATTTGACTACTTCTACGTACATTTCTGTTTCAAGTTTAGATATTAGTATATTTGATATTGTCTATCAAGCGGACGTCTCCACAGTAAACAGTAATACAACCAACCGGGTAGTCGGTGTCGCTCCATTGCTGAATGGGTTGCATTGAATGGCCATCCACAATTTCATAATACTCCACTTCCATGTCAGCTTCCTCGTTAATTGTGTCAACAACAAAGTCATGAACCGCTTGAACGGACTGCTTCGGAGTCAATGCCAGACTGTCATGTAATGTCTTGGCAATGAGAGGAGCTTTCTTGCGCAAATCGGGTGTCAAGCGAGTATTTCGACTACTTAATGCCAGGCCATCAGCCTCGCGGCAGATCGGACAATCGACAATCTGAACCGGCAAGCTCAACTGCTTGACCATCTCTCGAATCACAGCGATCTGTTGGAAGTCTTTTTCGCCAAAATAGGCCTTGTCGGGTTCAACGATATAGAACAGTTTGCTGACTACTTGTGCTACGCCATTGAAATGACCCGGGCGACGAGGACCCTCCATAACGGTAGCCACCGAACCTAAATCAAACACCCGTGTGTCCGGTTCAGGATAAACTTCTTCGACTGAGGGTGCGAAGACATACGTACAACCTGCCGGTTCCAGTAAGGCACAGTCGTTATCCAATGTCCGCGGATAGGTTTCCAAATCATGTTTATCATTGAACTGAGTCGGATTAACAAATATACTGACTACACAAACATCGTTTTCTTCTACACAACGTTTCACCAAACTCAAATGTCCGGCATGCAAAGCCCCCATAGTAGGTACCAACCCAATATGCTTGCCATTCTCGCGCTCTTGCGACAAGAATTTCTTCAATTCTTCAATTTTATTTATTACTTTCATCTTATAGATGCTTAAAAACTTTGCAAAGCAACAAAATAATTATCAGAAATGAAAGATTTTTATTACCTTTGTACCGTTTACAAAAATCATTTTATAGAATGGATGCAAAAAGAGTCTTATTTATAACCCAAGAGATCACCCCTTACCTGCCGGGTACCGAGATTGCAACACTCTGTCGGAACTTGCCGCAAGGTATTCAAGAAAGAGGGCGCGAAATCAGAACCTTTATGCCCAAATTCGGGAATATCAACGAACGTAGAAACCAATTGCACGAAGTAATACGCTTGTCAGGGATGAATCTGATCATCGATGATACCGATCATCCACTGATCATCAAAGTAGCATCCATTCAGTCCGCCCGTATGCAAGTCTACTTTATCGACAACGATGACTACTTCTTGCGCCGTTCAACCGTGGCCAATGAAGAAGGCATCGAATATGAAGACAACGACGAACGTTCTATCTTCTACGTACGCGGCGTCATGGAAACCGTCAAGAAACTGCGCTGGATACCCGACTTGATCCACTGCCATGGCTGGATGTCGGCCGTAACGGGTTTGTATATCAAACGCATGTATGCCGATGATCCCTGTCTTCGCAATGCAAAAGTTGTCTATTCGGTCTACAATAATGATTTCAAACAACCATTGGATGCCAAATTTGCAGACAAGCTAAAGATGGACGGAGCCCACGACAAAGATCTTGCCGGTATAAAGAAAGATACCAGTTTCATCGGACTCTCCAAGCTGGCAGTCGACTTTGCCGATGGCATCATTCAGGGTAGCGAACAAATCGATCCGGCTATTGCTGAATATATTGCGACACAAAAAGTTCCATTTTTGCCGTATCAAACGCCCGAAACTTACTTGGACGAGTACAACAAGTTCTACGATATCGTTTTGGGATCTAAATAACATAATACAAACATGAAGATGAAACGTCTTATACTTGGGCTCGCTTTGGGTGCAACCATCCTGGGCGGGTGTAATGATGAAATGAGTTTGGTTGGACCAAGTATTCAGCCGCAGGCTGACAAGATCAGTGCGTACACAGACACCTTCGAAGTCGAAATGTCGACTGTCAAGTTAGATTCGGTTTATGCACGAACCGTCAGCGGTCTTTTGGGCGAGATCTACGACCCATTGTATGGCAACTTGAAAACAGATTATATCTGTCAATTCTATTGTCCTGAAGATTATCAGTTCGCACATGAACCAATCGGAGGAAAGATCGACTCGATGAACTTCTTCATTCTCTACCAACGCGACACAAACGGTAACATTGGAACGTCTTGTATCGGCGACAGTCTCGCCCCGATGCAAGCCATGGTTTATAAGGTAACAAAGCCTTTGATCCGTAATTTCTATACCAACATGGATCCGACAGAATACTGCGATATGAGCACATTGTTGGGACAGAAGACTTATACCCCGCGCGACTTGAGCATCTCCGACTCTATCCGTAGCATCACAAGTTCGAGCGATGCCAACTATTATACGCCGTTCATCCGTATCCGCTTGTCGGACGAGTTGGCGCAATCATTCTACGATGAGACGGTAAACCATCCGGAAACATTCAAGAACCAAGAGGCTTTCAATAAGTTTTTCCCCGGATTTTATGTTACGACCGGTTATGGAACAGGCAACATCCTGAAGGTGGCACAATCCTCTTTCTTCATATATTATAACTATTTGTCGAAGACATCGGCCGGAAACGATACGATCATTCATACGCACGAGCAGTTCAACGTGACAAAAGAGGTCATCCAAATGAACCAAATGAAGAACGAAAATTTGGAAACCATCCTTGCTCCAAACGATGAATACACCTATATGAAGACGCCGTCCGGCGTTTGTACGAAGATTGTTGTTCCGATCAGCAAGATCAGATCCGTCATCGGCAACCGTATTCTCAACGATTTTCACTTCAAGCTCAAGGCCATGCCGCAAGAAAATTGGCTCTACGCCTTCGAAGCACCTACCACTGTCATGCTGATGCCACAAGACTCTGTCAAGAACTTCTTCGAAAAGAGCAAGATGGAAGACAGCGTTACAGCTTTCCGCGGTGATTATACGTCAAGTACGAGAACATACGATTTCGGAAATATCTCGAATCTTCTTCAGACACATTTGGATAACAATCCGGACAATGACCTGGAGCTGTTGGTGATCCCCGTCTATCGTGCGACATCATCGACGAGCAGTAGCAGTTATTATTACTACTCGTCATCATCTTCAAGCTCAGTGACAACAACATCAATCAGCAACTATCTTTCTCCGTCAGGTGTCAAGATAAAGAAAGACAAAGATGCACGACAAATCATTATTCTGTCAAGCAAATACCAATCAGAATAAACGATCTCGTTTATAAAACAGCAG
>CAVKMU010000001.1:0-134115 GCA_963657455.1 bacterium | reverse complement strand
ATAATTATCGAGACGGGAGTAATTCGTTAAGGTAAAAAATAATAACAAAGAAAGTATATAACCACAAAAAGAGAAGGGACATGCTTTTTGCATCTCCCTTCCAATAGGTAGCCCGTGGGGGAATCGAACCCCCCTTTCAAGAATGAAAATCTTGCGTCCTAACCGATAGACGAACGGGCCATCCTCATCAAATTATCAATTTGACCGGATAGAATATCCTATCCTTGATTGCGAGTGCAAAGATAGAGCTTCTTTTTTTACCAACAAAACATTTCGACAAAAATTTAAAGAGAGATTTATATTTTAACTTCTATTTAGAAGAGTTCCTTGTATCTTTGTCTTCCAAAACAGAGACATTCATGCTGGGCAAAACACGCGGTATCGTTTTACATTCAATTCCTTACAACGACAATTATTCGATCGTCCATATCTATACGGAACAATATGGCCGGGCGGCATATATGATTGCCGGCGGACGAAAAAAGAAGAAAGGATTGTCGCCCTCGCTGTTTATGCCCTTCTCTTTGCTTGATATGGAAGTCGACCATACCCCGAAGCGCGATATCCACCGCATCAAGGAGGCACACTGTTGTGTCCCTTTGGTGGGCATTGCAAGCAACCCTATCAAAAGCGTGCTGGCCCTCTTCCTGTCGGAAGTTTTGCTCAAAACCATCAAAGGATCGGAGTCCGACAAACGTCTCTTCTCTTTTTTGTACAATGCCATTTCGCTTCTGGAGGAAGCCGACAAGGGAATTGCCAACTACCATATGGTTTTTCTTTTTCACCTACTATATTATATAGGTATATTTCCGAATACCGAAAAGCGGCAAGAGGGTGACTATTTCGACATGCTGAACAGCGTGTTTGTTGCAAAAAAGCCCGAGCATGCCCACTTCCTTACCCCACAAGAGACGACTGTATTCGCTCGACTGATCAAAATGTCATTTGAGAATATGGCTCTCTACACTTTCACTCGTCAAGAACGGGTCAGCATTCTCGAGCATATTTTGGCTTACTATCGCTTACATCTTCCCGATTTTTCAGAGATCCGCTCGCTTGCTATCTTGCAAACCATCTTCGATTAAGCGGACTCCTCCCCTATTATTTTGATAATTGCGAAAAATAATTTACTTTTGCAAAACATATTGATTGCCCTTGTAGTTCAACGGATAGAACGGTGGTTTCCTAAACCATAAATATGAGTTCGATTCTCATCGGGGGTACATTTCCATCACACAAAATCAAGCTCAGAATCATGTACTTACAATTGTCAAAAAACATGGGTGTTTTCCGTCAAAAACATGCGTATTTTTAATTGAAAACACTGGTATTTTGCTCTTAAAATACGGATATTTTTTCCAATAATAAGTTCGGCTGTTTTTACAAGTCTCAGAATGGTTACTCATTCAGTTGCAGATAACACCACATAGGGTAGTGATCGGAGTAGTGAACCTTGTCGACTTTACAATTATAAGAGCGCATATTCGCTGAATGAAGAATATGATCAATACGAAACCAAAAGCAATTTTCGTTGTAAGAGATTCCCATGCCACGACCCGATTCAGAGAAGGCATCCACCAAACTGCGCTGAATCGTATGGTGGGCATACGAGATCGGGGTATCATTAAAATCTCCACAAACGATGGTATAGTCGGCCTTAATAGAGTCACAGGCCTGTGCCACCAACCGAGCTTGCTTCGCCCGCAACTTGAAAGCAGTTCCCAATTTCTGCTGAAGAGCCCCCTTCAGATCACCAAATGTATCCGACCCCATATCCTTGATAAAGGAAGAGTAGCGGGAACGATCCTCGGATGTCAACTTGAAAGACTCCAAATGGTTGTTGACAAGAGCCAATTTCTTGTCATTGATTTGGATCAGATGCAAAGCCGACCCGTTATATTGACTGTCGTAATGAATTTGTTCGCTCTTCTTGATCGGATATTTTGAAAAAATTGCATTGCCCATGCGAAGATGGCCGGCACGATAAAGATAGACAACCGAACGATAGGGGTAATCTTTCAACGCATTGAATATCTTCTTCTTTGTCAGATATTTATCACGCATATCCTCAGCATATTCCTGCAAACAGATAATATCTGCCCCTGACTGTGTCAAGTATTGAATTGTCGGATTGGGATCGGCTTCAGAGTGATTCTTATAGCCGAAAGCCATCACGTTGTATGTCAGCAACTTGATAGTATTCTCTTTCGGTACAGCATTCGATGGAGAGTGAAAAGGGAAAAAGAGTTTCACCTGTTCCCAACCCAACAGCAGAGCCACCAATCCAATCCAAATGAAGCGCCACTCCTGCATAAAAAGCCAATATAAGGTAAAGCCCAAGTTAAGTATGCAAAAAATAGGGAAAAGCAAACCCATATAAGCAAACAACATAGAAGTTTCGGGCGAAATTTTATCTGAAAACGCCGATATGAGGAAGAGGATAACAATCGCCAAGTGGATTGTAAGGACAAACGATTGAAACAAAAACCTCAACAATTTCATAGTTACTTATTTTTTGCTTGCGTCAAACAACTGTTTTTTTTCGTCCGAAGATAGGCTTTGATAGCCCGATTGCTTTATCTTATCCAATATGGCATCTATTTGAGCCGCCTCTTTTTGTTTTCGAGCATTGTACTCATAGTCGTTCTCTCGTTTTTTTTGATAAGTAACCTTCATCTTCGGTTTGAATGAAAACAGATCTACTATCTTGTCTATAAGACGATTGAGCGGACGTGTCAAATCTTTGCCCGCTCGCATCTGCAAAGCAAAGAATATTCCGAACAAAGCCCCACCAATATGCGCCAAATGCCCCCCTGCATTGCCGGATGTGATAGAAAAAAGATCAAGCAACAAGGTCAATAATGCCAAATAATAAATCTTGATACGGCCAAAAAGGAAAAGCATCACCTCCGCGTCTTTCGCATAAAACGAAACGCCAAAGACGACTGCCATCACTGAGGCTGATGCTCCCAACAGATAACTACCGGATGCCATCGTTGCATAATAAGGGAAAATATTGTAAGCCAGCATAAAAAAGAGAGCTCCAAATATGCCACCCAAAAGATAGACTCCGCACAACTTTCTCGAATCAAAAAAGTTAAGAAAAATCTTTCCAAACCAATAAAGCCACAACAGATTAAAGAGAACATGCCAAATGTCGTAATGCAAGAACATATAAGTCAGCAGGCTCCATGGCTGGGTGAGGAAAGTTGGTAAAGAAGAAGGGAACTCTACATATTGCAACCATCCGGACATTGAATGGTTCGTCAGAAGAAGCCACAGTATGTCCACGAAGCGAACACATAGGAAAACCGCAATATTGACAACAATCAATATTGACAGAAGATCACCTCTTCGAATCTGATTTTTGAAGTTAGTAAAAATACCTTCCATTCTTTTTATCTTTAGCTATCCACCAACGGATCAATATAAAGCCAAACAACATGCCGCCCAAATGAGCAAAATGAGCAACCGAATCGCCACTAAAGTTAGCAACGCCCATTGTCAACTCGGCCAATCCGTAAAAGATCACAAAATATTTGGCCTTGATCGGTATTGGAATAAACATAATGTATAGCGGAACATTCGGAAACAACATACCGAATGCCAACAATATACCAAAGACAGCCCCTGAAGCTCCAATTGTAACAAACAGGTCATACACATAAGCCTTTGTTACAATTTGTCCACCCCCTATGTTGACCAAATCTTGGGAAGCCGTGAGCAAGTCCCTTAAACTATAAGCCCATGTAAGCTCTTGTATGACAGCTGCGCCCAAACCTGTCACAACATAATAGACAAGAAAACGTTTTGGACCCCACACTTGTTCCAATACGCGGCCAAACATATAGACGGCAAACATATTAAAAAGCACATGAGCGAACGAATGGGTGTCGTGCATGAACATGTAAGTAAAAAATTGAAACGGATAAAATCCGTCTGCACTCACAAAATGCAACCCTAACAAATTGACCAAGTTGATGCCCAGTTTCGGTAATGTAAGACTGGCCACCCAACATAACACATTAATTATGATGATATTTTTCGTCACTACTGGGATACTATTCAAGACCCCATTGGCATTCTGATTCATTCTTTTTCCTATTTTATTCATAGGCAAAGGTAAATATTATTTGCATTATCTGCTAAAAAGAGCATTAAAACATGAATGAAGCCGAAAAAAACACTCATTTTCTTTGATGGCGTTTAAAATAGAGTTACTTTTGGGCAATCAAATTATATTGTTCAATTATTGATTATTAATCATTTACTAAATAATATTCTTCGTATATGAACAAAACAGAATTAATTAGCAAAGTAGCGAAAACAGCGGGCTTAAGCCAAGCTGATTCAAGAAAAGCAATTGATGCTGCAATCGCAGCTATCACTGAAGCTTTGAAAAGTGACGACAAAGTAGCATTGTTAGGTTTCGGTACATTCTCTGTAAGTGAAAAAGCCGCTCGTACAGGCATCAACCCTCGTACAAAAGAAGCAATCGAAATCGCCGCTCGCAAAGTGGTTAAATTCAAACCGGGTAGCGAATTGTCTGAGGCAATCAAATAATTCAATTAAGAACTTTTAAGAGAAGCTGTCTTTCCAAAAGGCAGCTTTTTTTTGTGGCCAACAACGAGAAATCCGTAACTTTGCCTGTCAAAATCATTTTAAAGAAACAAGAAAGGAAATGATACAAGCTTTACACCGAATGGGTGAATACACATTGTTGATGAAAAAGGTGTTCACACTTCCCGACCGTTGGAACATGTTTTTCAAACAGTTGATCAAAGAAATCTATAAGTTGGGCGTGGATTCACTGTGGATTGTCATCATCATTTCAGTATTCATTGGTACCGTAATCGCCATTCAAATTTCATTGAACATCAGTTCTCCTTTGATTCCGAAATTTACGATCGGCTATACAACCCGCGAAATTATTCTTTTGGAATTTTCATCTTCAATCATGTGTCTGATTTTAGCAGGAAAAGTCGGCAGCAACATCGCCTCCGAAATTGGAACAATGCGCGTCACCGAACAGATCGATGCCATGGAAATCATGGGTGTCAACTCAGCTAATTTTCTGATTCTGCCCAAGATGATCGGCATGATGATGTTCATTCCCGTGTTGGTCATCTTCAGTATGTTTACGGGCATCCTTGGAGGTATTGCAGCCAGCTATTCAACAGGCACAGGCATGACACCCGCATCGTTCGAGTATGGTCTGCAATTCTATTTCAATCAGTTCTATATTTGGTATTCCATCATCAAATCGGTGGTTTATGCTTTCATCATCTCTTCCATTGCTGCCTATTTCGGCTACAATGTCAAAGGCGGAGCGCTGGAAGTGGGCAAGGCAAGTACCAATGCAGTCGTCATGAGTAGCGTCATGATCTTGCTGGCCGATGTTGTTCTAACTCATATAATGCTGACATAATTCGCTTGTTATGATAGAAATTAAGAATATAACCAAATCGTTCGAGGGGCGAACAGTCCTAAAAAACATCAGTACGGTTTTCGAAGATGGCAAGACCAATTTGATTATCGGACGAAGCGGTTCAGGAAAGACCGTCATGATCAAGAATATCATCGGGTTAATGCGCCCCGAAAGTGGCGAGATTCTCTACGATGGACGCGACCTCACCCTGATGAATAAGGCCGAACTAAAGTCATTACGTAAAGAAATGGGAATGCTGTTCCAAGGATCCGCTTTATTTGACAGTATGACTGTTTTGGAAAATGTCATGTTTCCACTGGAAATGTTCTCAACCGATTCGTCAAAAGAGCGATTGAAACGAGCAGAGTTCTGCCTTGAACGTGTCAACATGTCGGAAGCCGGACACCTGTATCCTTCCGAAATCAGTGGCGGTATGATGAAGCGCGCAGCCATTGCTCGCGCCATTGCCCTCAAACCGAAGTATCTTTTCTGCGACGAGCCTAACTCCGGTCTGGATCCTAAGACCTCTTTGCTGATCGACGATCTGATCCACGACATCACAATGGAGTATAAAATGACGACGGTCATCAATACGCATGATATGAACTCCGTCATGAATATCGGAGACAATATCGTGTTTATCCGCGAAGGCGTAAAGGAATGGCAAGGAACGAAAGACGATGTCATCACTTCAAACAACAAAGCATTGAACGACTTTATCTTTGCATCAGACCTTTTCCGCAAAGTGAAAGAAGTGGAAGAAGGCGAACTAAAAGAGTCGCATCAAGCTCATTAATGCATCTTTACCATGAAAACACATCTGTTCGTCACTCTTCTTTTGGGGTGCGCATTGTATTGCTCGGCACAAAAGTCTGCCAATCTTCCTGATTCCATTTATGTCGGCGGACAACAACTTCACGTTCAAGGAATTGCTCTGGACAAGGAACACAAGCACATGTACTTTTCTTTTACCAACAAACTGATCAAAACAGATCTGAAAGGAACCATCATCGGAAGCGTTGATCAGCTGGAAGGCCATTTGGGGGCCATCACTTTGAATCCTGAAGATGGACGGATCTATGCTTCGTTGGAGTGTAAAAGTGATGAAATAGGTACATCTATTGCCAAGAAGATGGGGACTAAAACCATCACAAAGGCCAATTCCATTTTTTACATCGCCATCTTTGACGGAGAAAAGATCTTCCATGAAGGGATGAACCCCCAAAATGATGGCGTCATGACAACTGTTTGCGTGCAGGATGCACTACGTGATTACCAAGCTATCGTGCAAGGCCAAGGACCCGAGCGAGAGCATCGCTATGGATGTTCAGGCATAGACGGTGTAATGTTTGCTCCCATGATTGGCAATACATCCTCAAAACAGAACTATTTGTATATCGGTTATGGCATATATGGCGACACGACCCGCACCGACAATGACTACCAAGTGTTACTTTGCTACCATCCCGACTCTCTAAAGTCGTATGAGCGACCTGTCAAATGGGGGGAGATACATACAAACGGCCCCAAGAGACCGTTCAAGAAATTCTTTCTCAAAACAGGGAATACAACATATGGCATACAAAACATGGCCTATGACGCTTTGCACCAACGGTCAATTTTGGCCGTTTATCCCGGTAAAAAATCAATATACCCCAACTATTCACTCTTCTCTTTCGACATGACGCAGCAACCGGTTTGGGATCAGTTGGAAGGTATGGGGCAAGTCGAATACCAATGGACCATTCTGTTAGACGATAACAACAACCATGACAAAGAACGTAATCCTGCAGGGTGGAATTTTCAATGGGGAAGCACCGGTATTTGCCCTATTGAAAACAGCTATTTTTATATTTCCGAAAATCATCGCAACAAGCAAGGAGAAGAGAGTTGCACCGCGCGCCGCTATAAATGGATCGGTGGTTTGCAAAATCCATTCTGCATCGACAACTAAACTCTTCCTCAACATCAGTTGAATAATACGGGTGCTTTTTTCAGTTTTTTGCGGAATGAACTGCAGTTTGCTCCGCATAAAACTCGAGTTTATTCGGTTTAGAACAATCAAAAGCTCCGATATTTATTGATTGACAGAGTCCATCCTTGTGGCCGGAAGTGCAGAAGCTCCATAGATAGCCACGTCGGGGAGTTTTGAAACAGTAATGGTTAACTTCTCGACCATCGTCGGATAAAGGAATGAAAGAAGCGATTGCCGGAGAGATTCTTCATACAAGTTGTAGGCTTTGGCTATACTTCCCCCTATCACGATCGCCTCAGGATCGTAAGCGAGCAGTAATGCCTTCACCAATTCTCCCAAGTGTCGGCCAAACTCTTGCCAAAGTGCCAATGCAATCACATCACCATTTTCAGCAGCGACAGCCGCATCTTTGCCGGTAGTTCCATATTTGATGAAAAATTCGCTTCCACAATAATGCTCGTAGTCGGAGTCAAGATAGGGCAACGAGCCCACTTCTCCGGCTGCCGTATTGCGGCCACTATAGAGAGACCCGTTAATGATGAGCCCGGCCCCGGCACCTGTACCGAGCGTAAGCCCCACCACATCGGAATATTGTCGGGCTGCTCCAAACATTTTCTCGCCGAGAGCAAAACAGTTGGCATCATTGTTTACGGCTACAGGTACACCGAATTCTTTCTCGAGTATCTCTTTGATGTGAACCTCTCTCCACGAAGGAATGTTCGTAACATTATAGACAATACCCCGCTGCCAATCGACAACCGATGGCACCCCTATGCCTATACTTTCGAGAGTATCGTCCGAAACTCTCCGTATGCTCTCAATAATAGCGTCAATTACCACCTGAGGATCGTCTGTTTTGGGGGTACAGACTGCATAACGGTTTAGGATCTTTCCGTCAGCAACAGCTCCGGTTCTGATGTTTGTTCCGCCAAGGTCAATTCCTATTCTCATACAATTTATTTTAATCGTTAGCCATCTTTTTCTCCGTTGTAAAGATACAAAAGAATATTTCTTTTAAAAACATAAAAGCAAAACGCAAGAATCTTAATAAAAGCAAAAAGGCCCTCGACAAATCATCATGTCGAAGACCTTTCTATAGGATTAGCCGCAACCGCTAAGCGGTTGGCATCAAGTTATCAATAACCTTCATTCTGTTTCAACAGACCACCGGCCTTTGTCACTTCAGCAGAAGGATAAGGGAATACGATCATGTAAGACTGATAAGCATTCTTCGTAGGATAGTCAGCATAATCACCGATAGTAAATGTAGAATTGTAGTCAGCGCGGTCTGCATAATGACGAACACGTGGGTGAGCTGCCAACTCTGCATCAGCCAAAGCCTTGATTTCTGCATTGCTTGAACGATTCCAACGTTTCAAATCATAGAGGTGATCCGAAAATTCGAATGCCAACTCACAACGACGTTCGTGATAGAGATCCTTCCAAGTGGCAACACCTGATATCGGAGTAAGTTTCGAACGTACACGGATACGATTGATATCGGTTGTCGCATTAGCTGCCTGTCCTGTTGCCAAATAAGCCTCAGCACGAAGCAATAAACAGTCGGCAAAACGAAGCAACGGGAAGTTGATACGAGCTGTAGGCCAGTCACCATTACCACTTACGTACTCGCTTGTACCATCACCAAGACCTTTATGTTTGAAAGGATCCAAATATTTGTTGATCATGAAACCTGCCTCAACGTCGGATGTTGAATAGAATTTTCTTGTTTCACCGTTAAATTCAAATTCCTGACCATACTCAAGAATGGAACGAACCAAACGCTCGTTGCCGACACCGTCTTTCAACATTTCTTCGTAGATATCATAAGAAGGTTTGTTCTGACCCCAACCATTGTAGATACCCCAACCTTTGTTTTCTACGATAACACCAGGAAACTCTGAACCGCCGGGGCTTGTTCCGCCATTACCCGGGATAGTCCACAAATATTCTCTTGTCCAAAAATCAGAAAATTCGGAAGAGAACAACTGAGAGAAGGAATCAGCCAATCCACGACCATAGTTGTTTTCAAGATCGTTGACGCAAGTGATTACATTTTGCCATTGAGTAGCGTCCCAAGTAGCCCAGTAAGCATAAACTTTTGCTTTATAACCAACGCAAGCAGCCTTGTGAGCACGTCCGCGTTCATCCGCACCATACTCTTCAAACTTAGGAAGGTAAGAAATCGCTTTGTCGAAATCTGCGATAATCATTTCATAGTTCTTCATTACCGTAGCCTGTTGAGTTGGGATAGAGTTATCGTATCCACCGGGGAAATCCTCGTAGCGACAGAATGGAACACCTTGCTTGTCTGTACCATAACGGTAAGCCAAATAGAAATGAGAGAGAGCACGCATGAAGTAAGCTTCACCGAGTGAACGACTTTCAACACTCGAAAGCGTTGAACTTGATTCTTTTTCAAGAAGTTTGTAGATCACCCAGTTTGAACGAGAAATAGTCTTTGTCATTGCTGACCATACATCACGCAACGGGCTGAAGTCGCCATTATAATTGAAAGTTGCCAAACCAGGATAACCACGAGTACGGCCCCAAACAATATCGCAGGCAGCACCCTGTTCCCAGAAAAACTCACGGCCGAAGCAACCTTCCTGCTGGACTCCGTAGTAAAGCTCGTCAATAGCATCGATTGACTGCTGGTCGTTGGTGAAATATGTAGAGGTTGATGGGTTGCCTTCTGGCATAGTGTCAAGGAAATCGCTACATGACACTGATACAAGAGCCAATGATGAAACGGCAAGACCTAAAATATATTTTTTCATATTTTTCCAATTTAACTTTGTTGTATACTTGATCAAGAAATTAATAGTTCAACTTAACACCGAATGAGTAAACCTTAGATACCGGGTAGTTGAGAGCATCCCATCCACCGCACTCAGGATCCATACCCGAATAATTGGTGATTGTGAAGAGGTTCTCACCTGAGAAGTAAATTGAAAGGCTACTGCCTCGCGTACCAAAGTGAGCAGCTTTACGCAAAACACGAGTAAGATCGTATGTTACGGTAAGATTCTTCAAGCGCAAGTAATCTGCATCTTCCAAATACCATGAGCTTGCTGTTGCGAAGTTGCTGTTCGGATCGTTCTTAGACAAGCGAGGGATGTTACTGCTTGTGTTCGTCGGACTCCAGGCATCGAGGATATCTGTTGAACGGTTGAAGTTACCTTCTTGATCACTTACCAGCATGTATTTACCGGCATAGAATGCTTGAGCACCACCAACACCTTGGAACATAGCACTTACACTCAAGTCCTTATAAGAGAATCCTGCAGTAAGAGAGTAAGTCCAGTTCGGAGTAGCATTGCCCATATACTGACGGTCGTTATTGTCAATTACGCCATCGTTGTTGTAATCTTCGAACTTCAAGTCACCGGCTTTCGCATTCGGCTGGATAGCTTTTCCGTCTTTCTGATAAGCGGCTGCTTCTTCATCTGACTGGAAGATGCCAAGGCTGCGGATCAAATAGAATGAGTTCAGAGGCTGACCTTCGGTTGTTTGATAGATATAAGGAATGTTACGGAATCCACCGCCTCCTGTCCAAACACCGGCATTGCCTTCAGAATCCTTCACACCAATGTCCGTTACTTTGTTACGATTGTAGGCAACGTTGCCGGTTACAAAGTAAGACCAGTTGCGATTTACCTTATCGGCCCAGGTTGCTTGTGCTTCAAAACCGCGGTTGTTCACCTCACCCATGTTAACGAGCTGGGCGCTTATACCCATATAGTCCGGCCAGTTCATGGATTGAGTCTGGATCAAATTGTAAGTACGTTTGTCATAATAGTCGAGAGCTATGCTCAAACGATTCTTTAAGAACGCAGCATCCAAACCAAGGTCGAACTGTTCAGAAGTTTCCCAAGTCAAGTTTGGATTAACAACTGAGTTGTAGTACCACATTGTTCCCCATGTCGTATTGTTTTCCACACCATATTGAGCCTGCTCGTTGTATGTTCTTTTCGAAAGCATGGCCGACTTATAGTTGTAGCTGATGGAACCAAGGTTACCTACACGACCCCATGATCCACGGATCTTGAGAAGATTGACCGCATCGCTCTTCGGGAAGAAGCTTTCGTTTGATAGCTTCCATGCAGCAGTCACAGCCGGGAAGTCTCCGTGATTGTTGGCCTTCGGCAGACGGCTGGCATAGTCACGACGCCATGAAGCAGTCAGGAAGTAACGGTCGTCATATGAATAAGAGAGACGTCCGATAATAGCCACATTCGCATCAGGGCCTGTCAAATAGTCATCAACTGTTGAAGAAGAGACGAATGACATATACTGCAAATATTCTGATTCATCAGAAATATCCTTACCATTGATAGACATACCACGGGTATAGGTACGGTCGGCCGTTGTGGAGAGCAAAGCTCCGAATGAGTGACGATCATTGAAAACGCGGTCATAAGTAAGCGTATTTTCAGTCAACCATTTGCTATAGTGAGAAGCCGATTCATTCAATGTGTTGTAACCTTGAGGTTTACCAACCTCCGTACGGCGCGGAGTGAATGATTTATAGTAGTTGCTTGTCTGATTGTAAGTGTAACGGCTTACAAACTTCAAGCCGGGAACAATGTCACCAACTGTAAGAGAGGTGGTTGTCCAGAAATCAGATGTCCGGTCAAAGATATTGTCTGCTGTCAACAAACGAACCGGGTTGATGGCATCACCATGGATATCAGCGTAGTTACTACCATACTGAGCTATGTAACTTGGATCCTCGGTTGTCGTACCGCCAAACGAACCATCTGACTGATAAACAGTAGCAGAAGCCGGCATCATGATGGCACTGATGATTGATCCCGAATAGCCGGAGCTGGTATTTGTAGAGCGAGAGTTGGAACTGCGCCAAGTGAGGTCTTCGTTGATGGTGATCCATTTGTTGATTTTATACGAACCGTCATAATGCAATGTCGACTTCTTTGAATAGGTACTGATAAGTGTACCGTCGTTGCTGTCGTACGCATAAGAAAAACGGTTTCGTGCATTCTCCGTACCACTGTTGACTGATACGTTATGACGGTGATAAAGGGCTGTGCGGAAGATCTCGTCCATCCAATTCGTACGAGTTGTTCCTATCCAAGGGTTCTTGGTCACATCCCAACCGGTAGGGAGATCAAGACCGGCATTTGCATAAGATGTCTTACGCATTTCGATCTCTTGCTCAGCATTCAACGGAGTCGGTAAGTTGCTTGCCTTACGAACGCCAACCACTCCATCATATGATACTGACAATTTCCCCTCTTTAGCTTTCTTTGTAGTAACGAGCACACAACCACCGGCACCGGAAACAGCACCATAGATAGCGGCAGAAGCGGCATCTTTCAATACGACAATGCTTTCAATATCTGTCACAGAAGGGATCGGAGCACCCGGCACACCATCTACAACCCAAAGTACATTGTCTCCATTCTGTGAACCCTGACCACGGATAACAATGCTTGGAGTAGATGTTGGTGAACCGCCATTCGACTCAACCGTCACACCCGGCAACTGACCTTGAAGCATTCCTTCCGTAGAAGAGACAGGACGCATGGTCAATGTCTCCGGGTCTCCTACTACACCTACTGCAGCTGAAAGGTCTTGTTTCTTTTGAGCAGCACCATAACCCAAGACTACCAAGTCATCGAGCTGAGCTGCGTCATCTGCCAAAGTCACAGCCATTCCGTCTTTAGCTGCTACGGTTTGTGATTTCATTCCAACATAGGAAATTTCCAACATATCTCCCGGACGTGCTGCAATACTGAATTTACCATCCATGTCTGTGATAACACCCGAAGTGGATCCTTTCACAATAATTGTTGCTCCAAAGAGTGGTTCTCCGTTGCTATCCGTTACGACACCATTGATTCTTGAGCTTTGCTGCTCACTTTGTGGAGCGACACCGACACTTGCGTAGGCAGTGCCAGTACCCAAAGTCAAACAACACAAAATTTTAACGCCTAAACGTTTCAGATTAGCCTTTCTCATAAATTCTTTGTTTCAATTGTTCGGTTTGACATTATTTTTACTTGGTTAGTCATAACCATCAACAAAGGTAAAAAATAATCTACAAATGATAATTACATCTATATTACATTTTCACTACAAATCTGAGTTAATTAAGGTTAAATACGTTAATCATATTGTATAATATAGAAAAATAACATCTGAAGAGATTCTACTTTCTGTATTTTCAAAACTGTTTCACCTATTACATAGGCAACCGATTATATTGCAGTAAATTAGCAAATCGTCATTCTCAACATATACCATATTCATTGTTATTTTACGCCATTTTATTTTTATGTTAATCTCATAAATCAACGTTTCATAGTAGACGAGTTTTATAACAAACTATTTCATTTATTTTCAAATAGGCGAGTGTAAAGTTTCTCTTTCTCTAAATTCCAACTATTTGTTTCCCATCATTTCCCCCAAAGGTATCCCATAACAAAAAAGTTTCTCGAGTGCAAACTGCGGTTTATTCGGGGGAAAACTCGAGTTTCATGCCGAACAAACTGCAGTTTCATGCCGAGAAACTTTTTCAAAGCATTGCATCTTTACAAGAATGGCCGGGCACTTTTCAGAAACAAGCACCCGGCCATTTTCCTTTTCAATTATCATCTATCGGCTCAATAGCCAAAGATTTCCTGTTGCGTCAACTTCCGGATCGGGCCATATTGACTCAATCCTTTCATATCCAAATCTTTTTCGTCGCCCAACACAACGTATACATATTTACGTCCTTTGACCCACTTCTCTTGGAAGGCTTTCAAGTCGTCCAACGTAAGCGTCTGCACTTGTTCGAACAACGCTTTGCGAGAATCGACAGACAAGCCCAAGTCTTGTGCATTCAAATAGGCCCACAAGATGTCCGATTTCGTAATACGTTCGGTACGCAAGCGGGTGATCAACGACTCCTTCGCCAAGTCGAATGCTCGCTGCGACTCCGGCATCTGGTTGATAATCTCGTCGAACGCAGCCATTGCATCCAACATTTTATCGTTTTGCGTGGCTATAAAAGTACGGAAATAGTACGGATACTTTAATTTGCTCGGCGAAACGAGGAAGGCAGCTGCCGAATAAGCCAATGCTCTCGACTCGCGCATTTCCTGAAATACGATAGAATTCATGTTGCCTCCGAAGTATTCATTGTAAAGATTCAATGTCGGCTGAATGGAAGCATCGAATTTCTCACCTCGGTTTGAGACGGCCGAATAGTAGATCTGTTTCGCATCATATTGGGCAAAATATACTTTATTGTCGTTCGTCTCCAACATCTTGTAATCTTTTCCTTCCGGCACCGGCAGCAGTTTCTCGGGCACTTGATGATATTTCTCGATTACCTCCAACAATTCCTTCTGCTTCATCGGGCCATAATAGAGGATCTTATGCTCGTATTGCGTCAACTGATGAATACGATCCACCAATGCCTGAGGATCCATCTGCTGCAACTCATCAGACGAAAGCACGTTCGTGATTGGGGAATCAGCTCCCCAAATGGCGTAATTAAACAGATGGTTAAAGTTTGCACTTTGATTCAACTTGGCATCTGTGCGTGATTTCAGGATATCGACCACCAAGTTTTCGTAAGCCTCCTTGTTCACTTGGGCATCTGAGAGTAACTCTTCAAACAATTGGATGGCAGCACCCATGTTCTCGCTCAAGCCACTCAGCGTCACATACGTGCGGTTTGTCATCGGCGAAACGCTGAAATTGCAAGCCAACTTGTAGAATTCTTTGTTGATTTCCTGCAATGATTTGGTAGATGTTCCCAGATAGGAGAGATAATCACAAGCCGTTTCCAACGCTTTGTCGTTGGCCGTTCCCATCTCAAAGACATACAACAGCGAGAATACATCGTTGGTAGTATTCTCTTTGTAGAGTACCGGAATATCCGATTTGGCGGTAAACTGCTTCATGTCTTTGTCGAAATCCAAGAAAACAGGCTCGATAGGTGTCGGCTTGATGGTCTGAATTTCACGCAAGAATGTGCTTGAACTGTCACGATTCATGACAATCGGCGTAATCTGAGGCTTGTCAATCTTCTTTTCGTTCGGGTCTTTGCCTTGACGTTTATAGATCAAAGCATAATTGTCGCCGAAGTATTTGTTAGCAAAATCCACCAGTTCCTGCTTCGTCACCTTGCTCATGTCGTCCATTTGATTGACTACATCTTTCCAATCGTCGCCATCAATGAATGCACTGACGAACATTTGTGCGCGAGAGCTGTTGCTTTCCAGCTTTTTCATGAAGTACAATTTATAATTGTTGAGGGCCGCCTCGAGAATATCATCCGAGAAATCTCCTTTTTTCAGTTTCTCTACCTCCGCAAGGAAAAGATCTTTCACCTCTTCCAAGGTTTGCCCCTGTTTCGGAGCGCCGGCAATCAAAAAAGAGTTATAATCAGCCAGACCCATATCACCGGAATATCCATACAACACCTTCTGAGTTTGCAACAAATCTACGTCAAGCAAACCCGCTTTTCCATTGTTCAATACATTTTTAATAAGCATCAACAGCAAATCTGAATGCGAGTCGGACGGAATGCGCCAGGCAATAGCCACGTGCTCTGCATCGAGACCCAATACTTCTTTCACGACTGGTGCCGTCAAAGGATTCTCTTTTGGCTCAGGACGTGCCGGCAGATTTTCATTCGGCTGCATGGATCCGAAATATTTTTGGATAATTTCGATTGTCTTCTCCGGATCTAAATCGCCTGACATACAAATCGCTATATTATTCGGTACGTACCAAGTCTTGAAATACTCCTTGATCTTTTTGATAGAAGGATTCTTCAAATGTTCTTGGCTTCCCAATACTGTCTGCGAGCCATAGGGATAATCAGGATAGAGAGAGGCCAACAAGGCTTCCATAATCTTACGGCTATCGCGAGTCAACGACATGTTCTTCTCTTCATACACTGTCTCCAATTCGGTGTGGAATCCACGAATCACAGCATTTTCAAAACGATCAGCTTGGATTCTTGCCCAGTTGTCGATTTCATTCGATGGAATGTCTTCTACATAAACCGTCTCATCGAAACTGGTATAAGCATTGGTTCCATTCGCACCGATAGTAGACATCAATTTGTCATATTCGTTCGGAATAGCATATTTTGATGCCTCGTATGAAACACTGTCTATCTGATGATACAATGCTTTCCGAACAGTTTCGTCCGTAGTCTGGCGATACTCTTCAAACAACTCTTCTATCTGATTCAGCAAAGGTTCCTCTTTTTCATAGTTGGAAGTTCCAAAGTGATTCGTTCCTTTAAACATCAAATGTTCAAAGTAATGCGCCAATCCGGTTGTCTCTTTCGGATCATTCTTGCCTCCTACTCGCACCGCAATATACGTCTGGACACGAGGAGTCTCTTTGTTTACCGTAAGATAGACCTTCAAACCATTGTCCAAAGTGTAAATCCGAGTCTTCATCGGGTCATTTGGAACGGATTCATAGGGGATAGATACTCCACTCGATGTACAAGCTGCCAGCAGAATGAACCAACAGCACCCCAGTAAATAAATTGTTTTTCTCATAGATATTATATTAATAGATTGATTCTCGACAAAGATATGAAAATTAAATGAAATACAACACCATACCTCTCTTCTCAAAAAATAAAAAAAGTCGGAGAAGAGTATCTGATGTTCTCCTCCGACTTCGTATAGTTATTACAAGCCAAATGCTTTCTTGACTTGATCAACGTAGTCTAATTTTTCCCAAGTAAACAACTCTACGTCACAAACAACGGGGTGCGGATTGTAACGAGAATGGAACTCTTTGTGGACGATCTGCGGGGTACGGCCCATATGACCATAAGAAGCCGTCTCAAAATAGATCGGATTACGCAATTTCAATCGCTCTTCGATAGCTTTTGGACGCATGTCGAAAATATCCCAAACCTTGGCAGCGATCTCGCCGTCGGTCATGTTTACCTTCGAGCGACCATACGTATTGACAAAAATATTCATCGGTTTTGCTACTCCGATTGCATAAGAGACCTGTACCAAGATCTCGTCTGCCACGCCTGCAGCCACCAGATTTTTGGCAATATGGCGAGCAGCATAAGCAGCAGAACGGTCCACTTTCGAAGGATCCTTTCCTGAGAAAGCACCACCACCGTGAGCCCCTTTTCCACCATATGTATCGACGATGATCTTTCGTCCTGTCAAACCTGTATCCCCATGAGGGCCACCGATCACGAACTTACCCGTCGGATTGACATGGTATGTAATCTTGTCGTTGAACAATGCCTGAACATGAGCCGGGTATTGTGCCTTCACCCGTGGAATAAGAATAGCAATCACATCTCGTTTGATCTGCTCTTGCATAGCTTTGTCGGCCTCTTCTTGTGTCCTATTTTCCGACGGAAGAACAAACTCATCGTGTTGTGTAGAGACTACAATCGTATCGATACGCAACGGCGTTCCGTTGTCTGCATATTCAATTGTCACCTGGCTTTTGGCATCCGGACGAAGATATGGCATCAATTCCGGCTCTTGTTTGCGAATAACAGCCAACTCTTCCAACAAGCTATGTGCCAAGTCCAATGCCAAAGGCATGTAATTTTCTGTTTCGTTAGTGGCATAACCGAACATCATTCCCTGGTCGCCGGCTCCCTGATTATAAGGATCTTCTCGCTCAACGCCACGGTTGATATCCCCACTCTGCTCGTGGATAGAAGAGAAAACACCACATGATTTTGCTTCAAACTGGTATTCGCTTTTCGTATAACCGATCTTTTCGATCACGCGCCGTGCTACATCTTGCACATCCACATACGCTTTTGATTTAACTTCTCCAGCCAAGACAACCTGTCCGGTTGTAACAAGGGTTTCGCAAGCAACTTTCGAGTTTTTGTCGTACGCCAAGAACTCATCCAGCAAGGCATCCGATATTTGATCGGCTACCTTATCGGGGTGTCCCTCTGACACCGATTCGGAGGTAAATAAATAACTCATTTCTTTTAATGAATGTATTTGAGTTTATAGTTTATAAACGACGGGGAAAAATCGAACAGCCGAATGGTATTCACGAGGAATATTTTAGCATTTTTTCCAGTGGTTGCAAGCAATTCAAATCTGTCCACGTCAAAATTTCAAGCATTGATGCAAAAGCTCTTTTAGCAATTGCCCCTATCTTTGCTTTCGGAGTGCAAAGATAAGCCATAAATCAACACGAAGGGGTTTCTTTAACTTTATTTTTTCTTTTTCGTATTGCGCAAAGCTTTTTGAACCTTGAAGCCGGCCCTCATCTTGGCAGCTCCCGAACCATGGGTTCCACGGAGGAAATCTGACATCTTCGGACGGCGGTTTTTCGCCGTCTCATCGGGGGCTTTTTTGAAGACCTTCCCGTTGCCTGTCATAGCCCGTTCCAATTCATTTCTATCCATATATCTATTATCTTTATCTTACTCGTCTAAATTATTCAGCAATTCTTCCATGCTCTTGCCCAAAACAGGATGCTTCACGAAGGGAGCAATCTCAACCAATGGTTCCAGTACGAAACGCCGTTGCATCATCTTTGGATGAGGAATTTCCAAACCATCTTGTTTAATTATCTGATTGCCATACAGCAACAGATCAATATCAATGATCCGATCGCTGTAAATTCCATCCCGACTTTTCGCTTTTCGACCCAGCAGTTGCTCAATCTCCTGTGTTACAGCAAGCAATTCTCGCGGTGACAATTCCGTTTGCAAGTGAATCGCGGCATTCAAAAAGCGGTTATCCGAATGGAAGCCCCAAGGTTCCGTCTCATAGAATGCGGAAAGAGCCACAACATCGCCCACTCTTTCCGCCAGCAAAGCGGCTGCTGTGATCAGATTCTTCCGTTTGTTTCCAATATTGGTCCCTAACCCCAAAAAGACTTCCATACGGATAATATCGAGAATTATCGAATCAGCATGGCATCGCCATATGCACCAAACATATAACCCTCTTTCAAAGCTTCGTCATAAGCATCCATCACCAAGTCATAACCTCCAAAGGAAGCTGTCATCATCAGCAAAGTGGAAAGCGGAAGATGGAAATTGGTGATCATACTCGTCGCCAAGTTAAAATCGTAAGGAGGGAAGATAAATTTGTTTGTCCAGCCTTCATACTCTTTCAGATGGCCATCAGTGCTGACTGCCGTCTCGACAGCGCGCATCACCGATGTACCGACTGCACATACCTGATGGCCTCCATCTTTGGCTTTGTTGACCGTCTCCACCACTTGTGCATTGACAAGCATCTGCTCCGAATCCATCTTATGCTTCGTCAGATCTTCAACATCGATTTCACGGAAGTTACCCAAACCGCTATGCAATGTCAAGAAAGCAAAATGGCAATCCTTGATTTCCAAACGTTTCATCAGCTCGCGGCTGAAATGCAAGCCCGCAGCCGGTGCAACAACTGCGCCCTCTTCAGTTGCAAAGATGTTCTGATAGCGATCTTCATCGTCTGGTTCGACCGGGCGATTGATGTATTTGGGCAGTGGAGTTTCACCCAAGGCATACAATGCTGCTTTGAAATCATCGTGATTGCCATCGTAAAGGAAGCGCAATGTTCGTCCGCGAGATGTAGTGTTGTCGATCACTTCAGCCACCATCGAATCATCTTCACCAAAATAGAGTTTATTGCCGATACGAATCTTGCGGGCAGGATCCACCAACACATCCCACAAACGGAGATCCGGGTTCAATTCGCGCAGCAAAAAGACTTCAATACGAGCTCCGGTCTTCTCTTTGTTTCCATACAGACGAGCGGGGAACACTTTGGTGTTGTTGAAAATGAACACATCACCATAGCCGTAGTATTCCAGTAAGTCTTTGAAAATTTTATGTTCGATCTTACCGGTTTTGCGATCGATCACCATCAACCGAGCCTCGTCTCTATTCTTCGATGGGTGCAAAGCTATTTGCTCTGCCGGCAAATTAAATTTAAATTTTGAGAGCTTCATATGTTTTATTCAATCTTATTTTCTTCTTTATTCTACCACTTCTACGGGCATTGCTACCCGATCCAGGAAAGCATCTATCTCTTCAGGATTCATACAACGATCCAACGTTACGTCACCAACGCGCGTCCGCTCCAAAGCAATCAGATGCGCCCCCGACTTGAGTGCTTGCCCAATGTCGCGCGCCAAGGCCCGGATATAGGTTCCTTTGCTACAGACAACCCGAATCTTGATGACGGGTAAGCTACACTCCAGCAATTCGATCTCATCGATTACCAATGTTTTCGCTTTCAGTTGTACCTCTTCTCCTTGGCGAGCCAATTCATAAGCCCGTTTGCCCTCTACTTTGCAAGCGGAGAATACAGGTGGAATCTGCTCAATCGTACCAATGAACTGCTTCAGAACTTCCTCCACCAGCTCACGTGTAATGTGGTCGGTTGGATAGACCGCATCCACTTCCTTCTCCAAATCGAACGAGGGGGTCGTCTCTCCAAGTTTGAGTGTTGCCACATATTCTTTGGTTTGGTATTGAAATTCGTCAATACGCTTCGTGGCTTTACCTGTACAAACAATCATCACGCCCGTAGCTAATGGATCAAGTGTGCCGGCATGGCCCACTTTTATTTTTTTTACTTTCAGCTTGCGCGACAATTTATAGCGGAACTTGTTGACCAAGTCAAACGAAGTCCATTTCAGTGGCTTGTTGAAATATAATACTTCTCCAGCTAAGAAATCCATTCAAATCAAATCAATTCAACAGTGAACAAATAAGTGTTATAGCACCAACAACGGCACAATAGATGGCGAAATAGATCAGCTTCCCTTTTTTCACCAGGTTGATCATCCATTTACAAGCCACACATCCGGAAAGGAAAGCGGCCAAGAAGCCTATCACCAATGAGGAGGTCGCTATATCACCCCCCAAGGCTTCGCCCTTCATCATCTTCAATACATCCAACAACGCCTCGCCCAATATCGGCGGAATAACCATCAAGAAGGAAAACTGTGCCAAGTTTTCTTTCTTATTGCCCAACAAAAGACCCGTAGCAATGGTACTGCCCGAGCGGGAAAGGCCCGGCATCACTGCACATGCCTGCGCCAAACCGATGATAAAAGCGTCCTTCAACGAGATCTCTTCCTTCTGACGCGGCTTCGCATAATAAGAGAATGCCAGCAAAAGGGCCGTCAACAGCAACATGGCACCGACAATAGCCAAGCCTGAACCGAACACCGCTTCAACAGAATCCTTAAAGAATAGGCCTATGATGCCGACAGGAATCATCGAAACCAATATATTTAATGTATAGCGAGTCTCAGGGTTCATCTCAAATTTGAACAAACCCTTCAAGATCCATCCTATTTCTTTCCCCAACACAACCAAGGTACTCAAGACAGTTGCCACATGTACCAAGATCGTAAATGCGAGGTTTTCCTCGCCATCAATACCGAACAAAGCCGAGCCGATGGCCAAATGGCCGCTGCTGCTGACCGGCAAATATTCCGTCAATCCTTGCACCAGGCCAAGGATCAATGCCTCCAGTTCGCTCATTCTTCTTTCGTGATAACGTTCTGAATGTCTGCTTTCTGATCAGATTCTTTGCCTGAATCTTTTCCTTTTACCATGATACCGGCAATGACACCCACAAAACCGATTACGGCAACCACGGGAGCCACCACGATGCGGCGTGCACTAAATATCTCAGGATTGAAGGAGGAATCGCTTGAGCCGCCACCACTCATCAATATAAAACCGATGATGATCAAGACAACAGAACCTGCAATCAGCATAAAATTCTCTTTTCCAAAAGCAAAATCTTTTTTCGACATATTTCTTTTTTATTTATTTCAGACGTAATACAATTTGTCAAAACTCATCCGCAAATATTTGTTGACAGAGAAGTAAGTAGCAAAGATAGACAAAAGAATGCCCAACAGCAACACTGCCCCATACACGATCAATAACGTAGGAATGTCCAATATTTGTATAAAACCGGTGAGTTCAGATTGCAAATAATACAAGGCTCCTGTCAGCATACAAATCGCCAAGATCGCCGCCAAGATACCGCTCACTACATTGTAGCGAATGAACGGCCTGCGGATAAAACCAGGCGTTGCTCCCACAAGTTGCATAGTATGGATCAGGAAACGCTTCGAATAGATCAGCAGACGGATCGTATTACTGATCAAAACAAACGAGATGATTGTCAGTACAACGGCCAATCCGAAAAGAATCAATCCGATACGCTGCATATTGGTTTGCACCATCTCCATCATATCTTTCCGATAAAGCAGTTCCGAAACCGAAGTATAGCGTTTAATTTGGTTTTCAATCAGCTGGAGGCTGTCGGGGTTGGCATATTGCGAATGGAGTTTCACTTCAATAGATGCCTGCAACGGATTGAACCCAAGGAACGTTTCCGGATTCTCGCCCAGTTCTTCTTCCAAATCTTTCGCCGCCTGCTCTTTCGAAATGTATTCGGTCGATTTGATATACGGCAAAGCATCCAGCGCGCGTTGCATCTGTTTCACATCCATGTCTTTCACGTTGTCTTTCAACACGATAGAGAACGATAGATTTTCTTTCACATAGACGGAAAGTTTGTTGCCCAACAATCCGATAAGGCATATCAATCCCATCAAAAACAGCACCAAAGCGATACTGATAACGGAAGTCAACCGTGAATGAAAGAACGAGACGGAATTAATATTCTTGTTTTCAGCCATTTATAATCAAATTTGACGAATCAAAACAATGATGCGGAAGGTCTCAAGAACACTACCTGCAATTTTTTTGCAAATAAACAAACAAAATACGACATGGCGTCTGTTTTTCGTTTATTTAACAACTTTATCTTTCCGAAAAACAAAAGATTTATCTGATAGTCATCCCGATGAAGCATTTGAAAGCCATGGAACTTTAAAGCTGTTCTTGCCATGCTTTCAAACAGCTGCTCGCGAGTTTTGAAAAAGTTTCTCGGCACCGAACTGCAGTTTATTCGGCATGAAACTCGAGTTTTCCCCCGAATGAACTGCAGTTTTCTCGGGAGAAACTTTTTAAGAGATGACGTACAATTTCTGCAATATACGCTTATTCTTCCGGAGAAATACCGCAAGAAAAGCAAATACCTGTGCCATAAGTGATTCGCCATGTATCAAAAAAAGGCCGTTTTTCAAGAAAAAAACGTTTGGTACTAAACATTAATATATATACATTTGTCCACAAAATAACAAAAAAGAGATTTATGGGTTCTACATCATACACAATGATTGCTTTTCAGGTGCTCGGATCATTGGCTTTGTTAGTATATGGCATGACGGTCTTGAGCGATGCTCTACAGAAATTGGCAGGATCACAACTGCGCAAAGTATTGGGGGCAATGACCACCAACCGCTTCACGGGAATATTGACCGGCCTATTCATTACTACTGCCGTACAGAGCTCGACGGCCACAACCGTCATGACCGTTTCGTTTGTCAATGCCGGTTTACTGACTCTTGCCCAGTCCATCTCCGTAATTATGGGAGCCAACATCGGCACGACATTCACGGCCTGGATCATGTCTTTGGGCTATAATATCAATCTGATGGCAGCCGTCTATCCCGCATTCTTCGCCGGGGCTCTGTTGTTGTTCAGCAAAAAGCGACATTATGTAGGTGAATTTCTCTTCGGTGTAGCCTTCCTTTTCTTCTCGTTGGTCTTGCTGAGTGATGCCGGCACCCACCTCGACTTGCAACATCAGCAACGGGTGCTGGATTTCTTCGCATCGTTCGACACAGAAAGTCATTTCACCATCATCATATTTCTGCTCATTGGTTCGCTGATCACCTGCATCGTACAGAGCTCAGCCGCCATGATGGCCATCACCATACTTCTTTGCTCTACCGGAGTGTTACCCATTTATTTAGGTATTGCGTTGGTGATGGGCGAAAATGTCGGAACGACTGCCACTGCAAATTTCGCTGCTCTCGGATCAGGTACGGATGCCCGAAGAGCCGCCCTTGCCCATTTGGTGTTCAATGTCATCGGTGTGATTTGGGTGCTGTGCCTCTTCTATCCATTCGTCAATACCATCTGTGCCATCGTTGGCTATGACCCGACAGACGCGAATCTCACCATCGAAAGCCGGGCTCTCTTGATTCCGATTGTCTTGGCCGCCTTCCATACCGGCTTCAATGTCTGCAACACAGCTGTTCTTGTATGGTTTGTTCCACAAATTGAACGACTCGTTTGCTTCTGTATTAAAGGCGACAAACAAGCAAAAGCTGAAGAGGACGGTTTCAAGCCTCAGTATATTACCCGCTTCTCAACCCCTGAATTAATGATGCCTGCTGCCCAAAAAGAGATAGTTTCGTTCGCTCGTTATACCCAAGCCATGCTGACAATGGCCAGAACAATGCTCGACGAACAGGATGAAAAGAGATTCAATGAACTCTACGATCAAATGAAAAAAGAGGAAACAAGATGTGACAAGCTCGAAGCAGCTCTGGCGCACTATTTGGAACACATGAACGACACTGCGTCGCTGAGCAAACGAACTAAAACAAGAATGCTTGCCATGCTGCGCCAAACCGGCAACCTCGAACGAATCAGCGACGGCTGCTTCAATATGGCCTATACCCTACGTCGCCGTTGGGAACTGGGCGAAACGTTTACTCCCGATCAGAAGGAGCACCTTCACCAACTGATGACACTTGTCGACAAAGCAATGGAACAGATGCTCATCGTGTTGGCATCGAAGTTCGGAAAAGCTTCACTTAAAGAGGCCGTAGCACTTGAGGAGCAAATCAATTCTTGCCGAATTCGGTTGAAAGATCAAAACATCATCGATTTGGGAAGCCATTGCTATTCTTATGCTTTGGGTACTATCTACGTCGATTTCATCCAAGACTGTGAACGTACGGCCGACTATATCATCGGGGTAGCCAAAGCACAAAACGTTCAAAAGGGAGTTGAAGCTTCATAAAAGAGCGAACACAAATTATCAAAAAATTATTTAACAATTACTCCCTTGCAGCTTGTTAAAAATAGTAAAACAGCAAGGTTCGAGGGGCAATTTTAACTAAAAATTCAGTTGTTGCTACGTATTCGTTGCTATATTTGTGAGCTGAAACGAGGAAAACCAATTTTTATATAGAATGATGACACTTGGCAAAACGTTTATTTATTGAAAAACACAACTAAAGAAGTAAAAAACGACCAAGGAAAACACAAATTTCATTCATTATATAAATTGACTATCAATATCAAGTAAAGGGAAATTTTTTAATTGACACAATTATGAAAAAGAATGTGATTCCTGTGGGATATGGTCAACGATATCCTTTATTGAAAAAGCTATTATGCACCGTCCCGTTAATGGCAGGTGTACTGTTGACAAACACAACTGTTGCCCAGGCAGCTGAATCTGAATCGGAAGGCATTGCTTCTGTTCAACAGCAGACGGTGACTGTATCCGGTACTGTCAAAGGTAGCGATGGCGAACCTTTGATGGGTGTAAACGTTGTTGAGAAAGGAACAACGAATGGTACAATCACAGACCTGGACGGTAAATACACATTAACCGTTTCTTCAAACGCCGTTCTTCAGTTCTCTTACATCGGTTATGTTTCAAGTGATGTTCCAGTAAACGGACAACGCTCATTGAACGTATCGATGAAAGAAGATTCACAAAACTTGGATGAAGTCATTGTCGTAGGTTATGGTACAGTAAGAAAGGCAGACTTGGCCGGTTCCGTAGCCGTATTGGACAACAAATCATTCAAAGACCAACCGATCAAACAAGTATCTGACGCTTTGCAAGGCCGTGTATCAGGTGTGCAGGTACAGAGCAGCGGTGTACCGGGTGGTACTGTTAAGATCCGTGTTCGTGGTTCCGGTTCTATCAACCGTAGCAATGACCCGCTTTATGTCATTGACGGTATCGTCAGAGAAAGCGGATTGACAGGTTTGAACCCGGAAGATATCCAATCCATGCAGATCTTGAAGGATGCATCATCAACCGCCATCTATGGTTCTCGTGGTGCGAATGGTGTTGTATTGATCACCACTAAGACCGGTAAAGCCAACACTCGTCAGATCTCTTTTGATGCACAGATCAGTGCTGGTACAGTAGCAAAACGTTATGACACATTGAACGCTTACGAGTTTGCTACATTATATAATACATATCGTGCTAATACCTTCTCTGCAGACCAATTGGCATCTTACCAAAAGGGTGGCGGAACGAACTGGCAGGATGAAATCTTCCAGACAGGTATCACGCAGGATTACAAGATCACATTGTCAGGAGGTTCAGACAAGACCCAGTACATGGTTTCCGGCAACTACGTTGGACAAGAAGGAGTCGTAATCGAAAATGACAACAAACGTTATCAGGCTCGTGCCAACATCACTTCTCAGATCACTGACTGGTTGCACGTTACTGCAGATGTGAACGCTTCTCACAATGTAACTCATAGCGGTGACTTCTCTGCTGCAAAGAGTAATATCGTAACACAAGCAATGAACTACTCTCCTGTTACCGGCATCTTGAAAGATGATGGTCTGACATATGCCCGTGACTTATACAGTTCATTGACCAACAACAACCCTGTAGGTCGTCTGAGAGAAGAGACCGGCGAGACAATGAGCGACATCGTAAATGCACACATTGACTTGCGTTTCAACATTCTGCCGGGATTGACTTTCACAACAAGTAATGGTGTTGACTACATGGATACGAAGAGCTACTCATTCGGTACCACAAAAGTAGGAAGTCAGAGCAGTATGGGTAACAGTGATACTTACCGTATGGCTTTGCAAACTACCAACAACTTGACTTATACAGGCAAATGGGACAAACATTCGTTGACCGCCACTGCCGTTTACGAGGCAACACAATCTGAAACACGCGCCATGGGTCTCAATGGTAAGAACCTGTTGACTGAGAGTGTTGGATGGTGGAACGTCAACATGGCATCCAGCCGTACGACATCCAATAGCTATTCTAAATGGGCATTGATGTCAGGTGTCGCTCGTGTAATGTACAACTTCGACGACCGCTACATGGTAACCGGTACGTTCCGTGCCGATGGTTCTTCTAAGTTCACCAATCAGAAGTGGGGCTACTTCCCATCAATCGCTGCAGCGTGGACATTGACAAATGAAGAGTTCATGAAAGATCAGAACGCTGTTCAAGACATGAAGATCCGCGCCAGCTATGGTTTGATCGGTAGCCAGGCAATCGATCCATATGAGACATTGGGTATGATGTCACAGGCCATGTATGCATTCGGTGAAAGTTCACAATATACAGGTTATTGGATCGGACAAACAATTGCCACTCCTGATTTGTCTTGGGAGACAACACATCAGTTCGACTTGGGTGTTGACTTCGCAATCCTGAACCATCGTGTAAACTTCTCTTTCGACTACTTCGACAAACGCACAAAAGACGGTTTGTTGAAACAGAACATTCCTAACTACGATGGTGGTGGTTCATACTGGGTAAATGCTGCAGAAATCAGCAACCGCGGTCTCGACTTCTCTATCAATGCAGTTATTGTTGACAACAAAGACTTCTCTTGGAATTCAACATTCACAGGAACATATTTGAAGAATGAAGTAAAGAACTTGGGTGGTTTGGAATTTGTATCAGGTTCATCTCCTGCTGCAGGTATGATCCCGACAGATGGTGTTACCCGTGTTGAAGTTGGACAGCCGATCGGTGCTTTCTATGGTTATATTTGGGAAGGCTTGGATGCAACAGGTCATGACTCATTCAAAGACTTGAACAATGATGGAAAAATCGATAGTAATGACCGTACATTCATCGGCAAAGCTAATCCGGACTTCACATTAGGATGGAACAACACCTTGTCTTGGAAGAACTGGGACTTGAACATGTTCTTCACAGGATCCTTCGGTGCTGACCGTTTGAACTTGGTTCGTTTCACCGGTACTGCAATGACCGGCGACTTCGCTTTCGTTACGTTGAAAGAATATTTGGACGACAACTTCGATGTTAAAGGACAGTCTGCTCGTTATCCGTCAGTTAATGTAACAGGTAATGACTATCAGTCAGCTTCAACTTCAACGAAATTCTTGGAATCAGCAAGCTATTTCCGTTTGGACAACTTAAGCTTGTCTTACAACTTGCCGAAATCAGTTGCTAAGTTCGCTGACATGCGCTTCACTCTCAGCTGCCAGAATGTATTTACAATTACGAAATACAAAGGTATGGACCCGGCAGGTATCTCTTTCATGAGCAGTGGTGTTGACGTGAACGACGGTATCGATTTGGGTGCTTACCCGTTGACTCGTACTTATACAGTAGGTGTACGTTTGAATTTCTAACCATTTAAAAGAAAACAACCATTATGAAAACTAAATATATTTTAAGCTGTGCGTTAGGCTTGACTTTGATGTCAACCTCATGCAACGATTTCCTGCAGGAAGATGCAAAAGGTCAATTGACTCCGAGCACTTTCTTCTCCACTCAGGACGAATTGGACATGGCAACTTATGCCTTATATCAGAAAATCTGCTACATGCAGAACAATACCAACCCAACTATTCCAAGTTGGCAAGGTGATGACTTGACAACCAACCCTGGTAGTAACAAGCAAGCCTACGCAGAAGTGGATGCTTT
Source organism: bacterium (assembly GCA_963657455.1). GTDB lineage: Bacteria > Bacteroidota > Bacteroidia > Bacteroidales > Tannerellaceae > Parabacteroides. Next base: position 105,140 of record CAVKMU010000001.1, on the reverse strand, counting down.
CCGCGCAACAGATGCCAACAAAGGAGTTGAAGCTGCTTGGTCAACCTCATATACAGCCATCAAGGCGGCCAACTACATTGTCAACAATTGCGAAAAGACTCCGACAACTGCCGACGAAATCAATGTTGCAATGGGTCAAGCCAAGTATTGGCGTGCCATAAACTACTTCTATTTGGTTCGCCGTTGGGGCAAGGTGCCTTTGGTATTGGACACTGAAGTAAACTACAATCGTACATTAGCAAGCACAGAGGAGATTTATAATCAGATCGTAAGTGACTTGAAAGATTGTATTTCTATCCTTCCGACAAGTTATTCAGGCTCTCCTCGCAACTTCGAAGGTGCTAACATTTACATCACCAAACAGGCAGCGCAAGCTACTTTGTCTGCCGTTTATATGGCGATGGCAGGTTGGCCATTGAACCAAACTCAGTATTATGCACAAGCAGCCGAGCAAGCTAAATCAGTTATCGATGGTGTTAACGCCGGCAACTACGAATACATTCTCGAACCGGAATACAAGAATGTATATTCAACAAGCCACAACTACACGAACGAAACAGTTGTAGGTATCAGCTATAACCGTTCATTCACTTGGGATGGTGACTCACAGATGACCGATTCTCACTTGTTTGAATCGTTAGGCGGCTGGGGTGACGGCTGGGGTGAAATCAAGTATTGGAAAGAATTCCCAGAAGGACCTCGTAAAGATGCTACTTATAATCCTAAGATCCTTGCCGGGAATAAAGAAGGCGGAGCCTTGTTAGACTGGTGGGATTCATCCATTCCTGAGCAACACCCGATGTTCTGCTTGTTCACAATCGGCGAAGATGGCGGTGATTATGATTACACAAAACCTGCCAATACCGGTTGGATGACAAACAGCCACCGTCACCGTTTGATTCGTTACTCAGAAGTATTGTTGTGGTATGCTGAATCTCAAGCTCGTTCAGAAGGTACTCCTAACGCATTGGCATACGAGTGCGTCAACCGCGTTCGTGAACGTGCAGGTTTGGAAGACTTACCGGCAGGCATGAGTGGAACAGCCTTTGCTGATGCAGTAGTAAAAGAACACGGATATGAAGTTGCCGGTTACTGGGTGGCATTGGTTACTCGTCGTGACGACTTGCTCCGTATGGACAAACTCAAAGAAGTATTCGAAACTCGTAAAGCAAACGAACCCATTGAAGTTGCTCCGGGTGTAACGAGAAAAGAAACAATCGAGATAACCGGAAGCTGGGATGGCGAAAACTCTATCTATTTGCCTTATCCGTCAACAGACAAACAGTACAATCCGAACTTGACTCGATAATCACGGATAAATGGAAAAAGGGAGAAAGCCACTCAGGGCTTACTCCCTTTTTTTATCAAGTATAATATAAATCAATAGCCTATGAAAACAAAAATGTTGGCTTCTCTCTTGGCCGCAATGGCCATCCCTGCATGGGGTCAAGTAAAAATGGAAGCCGTTTCGGAAAAAATTCCGACCTATCAGATAGGGAATCCGGAAGTAGACCCTATCTTTTTCACAGGTCGCGTCTATCAAGGTGCTGAAGGATATATTTATCCCTACCCTTTGTATGACGTATTGACCGAAAATATCGTTGACCAGTCGTACAACGTATTGAAATTGGGCAACGAGTATGTCAACATTGCAGTCTTGCCGGAGATCGGTGGACGAATTTTCTCTGCAACAGACAAGACCAATGACTATCACTTTTTCTACACCCAAACAGGTGTAAAGCCGGCATTGATAGGTATGCTCGGTGCTTGGCTCTCGGGAGGTGTGGAATGGAATATTCCTGACCACCACCGCGCTACAACTTATCTGCCGACGAACTGGACCATGAAAGAGAATAAAGACGGCAGCAAAACCATCTGGGTAGGAGAAACTGAACTGCGGCACCGACTGAAATGGTCGGTAGGTGTCTCTGTATACCCGAACCGCTCATGGGTAGAAGCTAAAATCATGGTCACCAACCCGACACAAATGATCCAATCCATGTTGTATTGGGCCAATGTTTCGGTTCATTGCGACGAACATTATCAAGTGATCTTCCCGCCTGATGTACAATTCGGTGCAGATCACCACAAAGTATATTTCACAAAATGGCCAATGGGTGAAGCCGTTTTAGGAAGCGGTGAGCAAGTAGATCTTTCTCGCTGGGAAAACTACAAAGGCGATTCCCGTTCCATCTTCGCATGGGGTAGCGAAATGGAGTTCTTGGCCGGATACGATTATGCCAAAGATGCCGGTACAGTACACGTTGCCAACCGCCACGTCGTGCCGGGTAAGAAATTCTTCTTGTGGGGCAACAATCCAAACGGACAAATGTGGAACAAAATTTTGTCCGACAAAGATGGCCACTACTTGGAGCTAATGGTAGGTGCCTACTCCGACAACCAGCCGGATTACAGCTGGATTAACCCAGGCGAGAGCCGTGAATTCAGCCAAATCTGGTATCCGATCAAAGGTATCAAGGGTTGCAAGAATGCCACAATGGATGCAGCAGTCAACTTCGAGCCAATCGAAGGGGGCATGTATCGTATTGGTTTCTGCTCAACTACAGAATACAAACAGGCGAAAGTAGTTGTCAAACATCAAGACAAGGTATTGATGGAGAAACAAATCACCATCGATCCTGACCACTTCTTCCTGGATCAAGTCAAAGTGCCGAGCGGCGTAAAAACCTCCGATTTGTATGCTGTTTTGTATGATGCCCAAGGCAATGTTCTCGTTGACTACCGCCCGATTGAGTTGGACAAAGACAAACCACTTCCAAAGGTTATCGACGGAACGAAACCTGTCAAGGAATATAAAACAAACGAAGAGCTCTATTTGGCCGGCTTGCGTGTTGACCAGTTCAACAATGCACGTCTGGACTATATGGATTTCTATCGTGAAGCACTGAGCCGCGACTCGATGGATGCCCGCGTCAATATCGAGGTTGGTAAACATTTCATCCGCCAGGGCGAATGGAAAGTGGCAGAAAAGCACCTGTTGCGTGCACAAGCTCGTCTCTCTCACGACTATACACGTGTGAAGGATGCGGAAGCTCTCTATTATTTAGGTTATTTGTATCAGCTCACGGGCGACTATCACCAAGCTGAGAATAACTATTGGGCTGCTACTTGGACGCCGGACTATAAACACCCTGCCTTCTATGGTTTGGCTGTTTTGGCCATGTTGCAAAACGACTATAACAAGGCTCTTGATATGATCAACCAGTCTTTGTATGTAGGTCAACGCGATATCCAGGCACAAAACTTGAAAGCTTATATTCTTCGCAAGTTAGGAAAGACGGAAGAAGCCAAGGCTACGATCGCATATGTCCAGACGATTGACCCATTGGACTACTGGAGTATGCTGGAAAAAAGCTTCATTGAGAAGGGTGATGCCTCTGCTTTGCAGTCACGTTCAAAGAATCAGACGGAAGGATTGGTAGCTGTTCAAGAGTTCTTGGAGATGGTCAACAACTATTTGTCCGTCGGCGGAACGAAAGATGCCCAGACATTGCTCGACCAAGCTATTGCTTTGGGTGAACCCTATGCAACTTCTCCGTTGGTATACTACTATAAAGCTTACGCATCTTTGCAGGAAGGCAATCAAACAGAAGCTGCTACACAGTTGAACAAGGCCAACAACCTTTCTCATATCAACCAATATCCGTTGCGTATTGAGGAAGTAGGCATGTTCGAAGCATTGACAAAAGCATTTGATGACAACGCATACGTTCACTATCATTATGGCAATCTGCTCTATTATATCGGTCAGAAAGACCATGCTTTGGCTGAATGGACACGCTCAACCGAGCTGAACGGAACGCTTGCTGTTGCATTGCGCAATGTAGGCTTCGCTTATGGCCAGAAGAGTGAATGGCAAAATTCGATGACTTATTACGACCGTGCGATCAAAGCCAACGCAAGCGATCCGTTGTTGTTCACCGAATCAGACAAGATTTATGAATCAGCCAACGTTGATGCTGCAACTCGTTTGAAACGATTGGAATCGAACATCAAGACCGTCATGAAACATGATGACGCTGTGATGCGATTGCTCTCATTATATAATGTAACGGGAAAATATGACAAGGCCATCCGAATCATGGACAATCGCCACTTCCATTTGTGGGAAGGCGGTGGACAGATCCATGGCATCTATGCAGATTCTCACATGCTGAAAGGCATGACTCTCCTATCGAAGAAGAGCTACCAGAAAGCTATTCAAGAGTTTGATTTGGCTGTTCAGTATCCGACGAATTTGGAGGTTGCTCCTTCTCACCGCGGTGGTTACGAAGCAAAAGCATACTACCTCACGGGTGAAGCTTACGAAGGTTTGAAGCAAGCCGACAAAGCACAAGAATATTATCAGAAAGCAGCCGAAGCTAAGTTCCAAGGCGGTTTGAACGATATGGGTTACTACCAGGTAAAAGCGTTGCAGAAGATCGGTAAGACAACCGAAGCGGCTACAGCCTTGAAGAAGATGGAAGAGAACTTGGCTCGCATCCGTCAGAATGCAGTCGATTCATATGCTAAATTTGGCGATTCGAACAAGAACGAACAAGAGAGCAACATCGCCTTCTATTCAGCATTGATTCACTTGTTGAAGGATGAATCAAGCCAAGCACAGGCTGATTTGCAGCAGGCTGTTCAACTCAATCCGGGCAATATATGGGCAGGTTTTATGTCAAAATAAGGCATAACCTATAGCCATAAAACTCTCAAAGAGGGTGTATCGACAATGATTCGGTGCACCCTCTTTTATTATATTATGGAAAGCATTGTACGGAGTTCTCTCGAGTTCTGAAAAATTATCTCGGGAGTGAACTGCAGTTTGATGCCGAATGAACTGCAGTTTTCTCGGTATGAAACTCGAGTTTTCTCCCGAACAAACTGTTGTTTTCTCGGAAGAAACTTTTTCAAAACACAGCAACCACACATTTAGCGTTCGGGAGATGAGAATTTAATCACGAGGAAGATATACTAAGTTGGTGAAAGTTTCGTTATTATAAGCATAACTTGTAGAAACAGATGAATAGCATATACGACTCCCGACAACGGCTAAAATACATCTTTATCATAGGAGCTGTGGTGATTGCCATCGCTTCTGTTTTTGTATCAGATTTGTTGATCAAAAATTTGGCCGACGAAGAGCGGGACAAAATAGAGATATGGGCCACGGCAACGCGCGTAGCCACCAGCGAAGATCCCAGCCTGAACATGAATCTGATCCTTCAGATTATCCAGGGCAACACCTCCATTCCTGTCATGTTGTGCAATGAAGAAGACAGCGTCATGAACTACAAGAACATCAAACTGCCGGAAAAAAACGCAGCAACTTTTCTCCAACAGAAGGTGCAGGAACTCAAGAAAAAGAACAAACCGATCATCATCGATATGGAAGACGGAACGTTTCAATACCTGTATTATGATGATTCGATCATTCTCAAGCGGTTGCTGATCTATCCATATGCCCAACTGACAGTGATGGCGATCTTCATCATCACGGCCTTTTTGGCATTGGCAAGCACCAAAAAAGCAGAGCAAAACAAGGTTTGGGTAGGTTTGTCGAAAGAGACTGCCCACCAATTGGGAACACCCATCTCGTCGTTGATCGCTTGGGTTGAATATCTGAAACTAAAAGAGATCGACCCCTCTTTGCTGGCAGAGATGGAAAAAGATGTCAAGCGACTGGAGACCATCGCCGAACGATTCTCAAAGATCGGTTCACAACCCGAACCTGTTCCGTTGGACATCCGCGAATCGATCCATGCAGCCCTCGACTATATGGGCACCCGCATCTCATCAAAAGTAAAGATCACGGTTGATGAACCGGCAGAGCCGATCATGGTACTGATGAACAACTCCCTTTTTGCTTGGGTTGTTGAAAATCTTTGCAAAAATGCAGTCGATGCTATGGAAGGACAAGGGAGCATTCACTTCCATATCGAGGAAAAGGGGAAAAAAGTCTTGATCGATGTCAGCGATACAGGCAAAGGAATCTTGAAATCGAAATTCAAAACCGTATTCAACCCGGGCTACACAACCAAAAAACGCGGTTGGGGATTGGGACTCTCGTTGGTAAAGCGCATCATCGAATCCTATCACGGTGGTAAAATATATGTGAGAAGTTCAGAAATGGGTAAAGGAACGACGTTTCGCATTGAGTTAAAGCACTATTTTGCCGGATAAAAAGCAAAATAAATTGATAAAAAAGCTTTATAATAAAAAATAACTCTTGACATGTTTCTTTTCTATTAAGAAAATTCATACCTTTGCACAGTTTTTACACAAGTAGACTTTGGGAAAATTTGAATTATATAGAATCGATTTAAAGAATCTCACTCCAGGAGTACATGAATTTGACTACTTATTGGAGAACAAGTTTTTTGTGGACATTGATGGGGATCAATTCCAGAAAGGGAAAGTCCATGTGCATTTGACATTGAAACGTACCGCCATGGTTTTCGAACTGAACTTCCATTCGGAAGGTATTGTAGTGATCCCTTGCGATCGTTGTTTGGACGACATGGAGCAACCGATTGAGACAGACAATCGCCTGTATGTCAAGTTCGGCAGTGAATACGCAGAAGAGAGCGATGAAATATTGATCATACCGGAAGACGACGGCACATTGAATATTGCCTGGTTCTTGTATGAGTTCATCGCATTGGCAATTCCAATGAAGCATGTGCATGCTCCCGGGAAATGCAACAAAGCCATGTCGGCAAAATTAAGTCAGCATCGTGCAAGAAGCATCGACGATGAAGATGATGATTTCGAAGACATGAACGACAATGAAATTTCAGAGCAAAATGTACCGACTGATCCTCGGTGGGATGCTTTGAAAGGGTTAATTGAGAATGATAACAATTAAAATAAATTAAAAATGGCACATCCTAAAAGAAGACAAGGTAAGACAAGAACAGCCAAGAGAAGAACTCACGACAAGGCTGTAGCTCCAACAATGGCTATTTGCCCGAACTGCGGTGCATGGCATGTTTATCACACAGTTTGCGGCGAGTGCGGCTATTACAGAGGTAAGTTAGCAATTGTAAAAGAAGCTGCTGTGTAAGTTTATTGAAACAATTGTTTGAATAAACGAAAGGAAATAGCCCTAAAAAACGATTTTTTAGGGCTTTTTTTAATTTATGAAAGTAGAAAATAATGGAAAAGATTAATGCAGTTATCACAGGGATCGGTGGATACGTACCGGAAGACGTCTTGACAAACGATGAGCTTTGCAAAATGGTAGATACTACTGATGAATGGATCATGACTCGTGTCGGCATCAAAGAACGTAGAATCTTGAGAGGCGAGGGACGAGGAACTTCTTATATGGGCATTCAAGCCGTTAAGCAATTGTTGGAAAAGACGAAAGTCGATCCTGAAGAGATTGAAGTAATCATGGTAGCATCAACAACACCGGACTACCACTTTCCAATGACTGCATCAATCATTGCCTACCAAACCGGATGCAAAAATGCTTTCACTTTTGATATGCAAGGCGCTTGTGCAGGTTTCTTGTATGCACTTGAAACAGGATCGAACTATATCCGTTCGGGAAGATACAAGAAGGTAATTGTTGTGGCCGGTGATAAAATGACTGCCATCACCGACTATACAGACCGTACGACATGTCCCTTGTTTGGAGACGGTTGTGGCGCCGTTTTGTTAGAACCGACAACTGACGAAATTGGTGTAATGGATACTATCCTTCATACAAATGGCATCGGTTTGCCGCATTTGATCATGAAAGCCGGCGGTTCAGCCTACCCATCAACACACCAAACAGTTGACAATCATGAGCATTTCGTATACCAAGATGGGCGTACCGTGTTTAAATATGCTGTTACTTCTATGGCAGACGTTGCCGCAGAAATTGCAAAACGCAATAATTTGTCGGATGAAGATATCGCATGGATCGTTCCTCATCAGGCCAACCTGCGAATCATCGACGCCACAGCCAAGCGTCTCGGCGTCCCAATGGAGAAGGTAATGATCAACATCCAAAAGTATGGTAATACCAGTGCCGGAACAATTCCTTTGTGTTTATGGGAATGGGAAAAACAGTTGAAGAAAGGTGACAACCTGATTTTGGCTGCTTTTGGTGCCGGTTTCACATGGGGTTCTGTTTATTTGAAATGGGGATATGACGGAGACAAAGCATAAATCCGGATTCGTAAACATTGTAGGCAATCCAAATGTCGGGAAATCAACCTTGATGAACAGACTGGTGGGTGAACGAATTTCGATTATTACATCGAAAGCACAGACCACCCGCCACCGCATCATGGGGATTGTCAACACCGACAATATGCAGATTGTCTATTCCGATACGCCAGGAGTCTTGCGACCCAACTACAAGTTGCAAGAATCTATGCTTAGTTTCTCGGAATCAGCCCTGGACGATGCAGATGTATTGCTCTATGTGACTGATGTCGTTGAAACCATTGACAAGAATGAAGAGTTCTTGCAGCAAGTTCAAAAGGAAAAGTGTCCGATCTTGTTGTTGATCAACAAAATTGACCAAACAGATCAAACTCAGTTGGAAAAGTTGGTACAAGAATGGAAGAGCATTCTTCCACAAGCAGAGATTATCCCTATCTCCGCCCTAAACAACTTCAACGTTGAATATGTAAAGCAGCGGGTGGAAGAGCTAATGCCCGAATCTCCACCCTATTTTGAAAAAGACGCGCTAACAGACAAGCCTGCACGTTTCTTTGTTACAGAGATTATTCGAGAGAAAATCTTGCTGTACTACCAAAAAGAGATCCCGTATGCAGTGGAAGTGGTCGTTGAACTATTCAAAGAAGAGAAAGATATGATTCATATCAAAGCACTCATCATTTGTGAACGCGACTCTCAAAAGGGAATTATCATCGGGCATAGAGGACAAGCATTGAAGAAGGTCGGAGCAATGGCTCGCAAAGACATCGAACGATTCTTCGAAAAGAAAGTATTCCTTGAAATGTTTGTCAAGGTAGAAAAAGACTGGCGTAACCGAGATAATATGCTTCGGGCTTTCGGTTATCGTTTAGAGTAACAAAAAAAAGCAGACATAAAAAATATGGCAAATCTTGTAGCAATAGTAGGAAGACCCAACGTCGGAAAATCCACACTCTTCAACCGCTTGACGCAAACACGCCAAGCTATTGTCAACGAAGAGGCAGGAACGACACGCGATCGCCAATACGGAAAGGTCGAATGGCTGACGAAAGAATTCTCATTGGTGGATACCGGAGGATGGGTTGTCAATTCAGATGATGTTTTTGAAAGCGAAATTAATAAACAAGTTAAAATAGCTATTGAAGAAGCAGACGTTATCTTGTTTGTGGTCGATGTCGTGAATGGCTTGACTGACTTGGATATGGAAGTGGCCAACATCTTACGACGCTCCCAAAAACCAATCTTGTTGGTAGCCAATAAAGCCGACAACTTCAACTTGCATATGGATGCGGCGGAGTTCTATTCGTTAGGATTGAGCGATCCGATTTGTATATCGGCCATAAATGGATCATGTACAGGAGATTTGTTGGACAAGATTTTGGAAGTGATGCCGGAAGAGAAACCGATGGAGGTCGATGAAGAGTTGCCGCGTATTGCTATTGTCGGACGCCCCAATGCGGGAAAGTCATCATTGGTCAACGCATTCATCGGAGAAGATCGCAACATCGTAACAGATATTGCTGGAACAACTCGCGACTCCATCTATACAAAATACAACAAGTTCGGCTTGAATTTCTACTTAGTTGATACCGCCGGTATTCGCAAAAAAGGGAAAGTCAACGAAGATTTGGAGTATTATTCTGTCATTCGCTCCATTCGTGCTATCGAGAACTCGGATGTTTGCATCTTGATGATTGATGCCACAAGAGGTATCGAAAGCCAAGACTTGAATATCTTCTCACTGATACAAAAAAACAAAAAGGGCTTGGTTGTCTGCGTCAATAAATGGGATTTGGTTGATGATAAGAGCCAAAAGGTTATTACCACCTTCACCAATGTCATCAAAGAACGGTTGGCTCCATTCACTGATTTTCCTTTGTTGTATATCTCAGCTTTGACAAAACAACGTATTTTCAAAGTCCTGGAGACAGCAAAAGAGGTATATGACAACCGCCAGAGAAGAGTTTCAACAGCAAAACTGAATGAAGTTCTCTTGCCTATCATCGAGAATTACCCACCGCCAGCATGGAAAGGGAAATATATCAAGATCAAGTACATCACGCAGTTACCCGTGGGGAGTATCCCTAGTTTCGTATTCTTCTGCAATTTGCCGCAGTGGATAAAAGATCCTTATAAACGATTCTTGGAAAATAAGATTCGTGAAAATTGGGATTTCACCGGGACTCCGATCAATATCTTTATTCGCGAAAAGTAAAGATGTAGGGGGCAATCATAAAAAAACTAAGGTGGATGAATAGGGAAAACCCTAACTCATTCACCTTAGTTTTTTGTCAATTATCTGTCAAATATCAACGATTCTCCTATAATGACAAACCAACAATCGACCCGCCTCATCATGTAGATGCATACCATTCCCTTCGCAATAGCGGAAAAACGAGCAATCTGCACATATTCCGTCCTTCGCCCAAGAACGATCACGGTAGGGTTTAAACCGCTCATTCCACACTGTTAGAAAGTTGTCTTTATAGATATTTCCCTGATGAAAGTTGGCACGTATGCTTGGACAACCGGAGATCGAACCATCAATCAAAACCGAGGCCGTATCAATTCCTGCATGACATTCATAAAAACTATCTCGTACTTCGCTTTCATAATTACCCAAGAAGCCTTCACATCCGTAGCTGACTTTTATCTTTCCCTCCCGACGGGTAGCGCGAATGAAGTTCAATACTCGTGTAAATTGTTCGTTGCTCAGCTGAAGTTCCGGCATTTGTACTGCTCTTCCTACCGGAAAGATCGTAAACAACCGCCAGCGTTTGACCCCATTTTCTATCAAGAACGCCTTGAACGGTTCCAACTCGTCAATATTTTGTCCATTGACACAAGTCACCACATCCCAAACAATCTCCTTTTCTTGGCTCAACATCTGTATGGCGGCCAAAGCTCTCTCAAAGCTTTGCGGATGGCGACGAAGCCAATTGTGGGCTTTTTCGAATCCGTCCAAGCTGATTGTTGCCGTATGCATTCCCGCCGCCAAAAGAGAATCCAACCGTTCACGTGTCATATAGAGGCCATTGGAAACGATCCCCCAAGGAAACCCTCGACGGTAAAGCTCGATACCACATTGTTCAATATCGGGCCGAACCAAAGCCTCTCCTCCGGTGAATATCACCAATACCTTATGCGGATCGACCGAAGGAGTGATCTCGTCTATCACCCGCAAGAAGTCTTCTATCGGCATATCCGGATGCAATGATGAGACTCGACAATCGCTTCCGCAATGACGACACGCCACATTGCAGCGAAGTGTACACTCCCAAAAGAGCGTGCGCAGCTCATGCAACCGAACCCTGTTCCGGTGCATTTTCCGATACAGTTCCAGTCCAAGCCGTTTGCGAAGCCCGATTTCTTTATTCATCTGTTTTCTGTTCTTCCATTTGGATGTCTACATCCTTTTCAACCTTTCCCGAATACCAACCTTTAGCCCCTTTGAATTCATCATCGGCAATGTGCACATTGACTTCTTCTGTTTGGTAGGAACCATTCGCCTCGCCATCAATATCTTTTGCTTCAATGCGCAATTGGGTTGTGGGGAAAGAGGTACTATTCAGTTGATACTTTCCGCTTTCATCCGTTGTCGCCTTTCCCATAGCTTCATCATTTGAAGAGAGTGTCACCTGAATGCCGGGAATAGCCTTACCATCCGTCGATTTCACACTCCCTTTGAAAGAGAAATCTGCATGAGGTGTTCCATATTCTTCTCCTTCTTCTCCACAACTATTGAATCCGAGGAGCGCCAATGAACCAGCAATGGCTGCATTCAACACCATCAAAAAACTCTTTTTAATAGGGATAATTTTCATAACTAAATTGAATATTTTGTTTTATATAACCTTTTCCTATACATAAACCTTCCGAGATTCTCTCTAAAGGGATTTCATCAAAATGGATAGCGACAGAATCCTCGGGCACGTTTTGTGTCCAACCGGTCTCATACCCTTTCACAGCTGAGGTATAAAGCACCAGTGAATCACCCACTGTCGGCTGTTTCTCATAAGTAAATGAATAAGCCCCGTTTTCATCAGTAATAGCCAAGAAGTCTGAGGGTTGTTGGCCATTTGTCTTCTTGTTTGTCAAATAAACCAACACCACACCTCGCCCATTCTCATTGGTTACCTTACCCGAGATGTAGTAGCGCACGTACTGTTCTGTCCATTTCTCTTGAAATGGTACAAGAGTAATCGTCAAGGGTGTAGTAGCCTTCCCATAATAGTCTCCATCCGAACCCTCAAATATGGCATCCTTAAACGAAACGACACCGCATTGTACAGCATATTCATTCAGACTATCTCGCACTTGCCATTGTGCTTCATAATCGCGCACCTCCGTAACATATTCTTTAGTCCAAACGAATTGCCCGTTTTCATCGCTTCTCAACGTATCCCCTGTAAGATAGTTGTAAGGAAAATCGGCTTTCGTAAAGATCACTTCCATATTCGGAAGCACTTCTCCTTGAGTATTCTGAACAACGCCATTTACCACATACGAAGCCGATGGAAAGGTCTCTGTGATCGGTTTCTCCTCTTCATTTTGCTCCTCCATACATGAAAACTGGCATCCTACAAGCAACAAACAGATCCATTTCTGCCATCTGTATCTTGCAGCATTTTTCTGATATCTATCCATGAGTACTTCTCTTTTTATAAAAAGAAGATGCATGTATAGCTCAAAATGCTGCAAGTTGTCAATAAAAAGTCACACAATCTTTACATTTCATCCAAATTTTTCTCAACAGCCTCATCCCAATTGCCATCAATATTCAACTTAAAGGTTGTATCGATCACGTTCGGTGTATATAACGTTCCCGTATAGCGGGTTATTTTGTTCCGATAGATGGGGACTTGCTTAATCTCCTTCTGCCGAACTACCAGCTCCGATTCCCCACGCGCCGCCAGTGTCATCGTCGTAATTGCAGCGTCTGTACTCGGTACAAACGTATAAAGAATATGCGAAATACGTTTCTCTGTTGCATACTCTTCCGTTGTGAACTGATGCGTGTAGGGGATCTCTATCGTAGTACTCCCCGCATTTCCATCCAAGATAGAAAGCGTATTGTAATAGCCGCTGGAGCTGATTGTAAAGTCTTGCACTTCAGCCGGAACAGCATCTGTCGGACAAAACTCAATACCTGCAATCACTCGTTTCAACGCCACGTCAATGGTCTGGTCGTTATCCGTTACCGTAATCTCAATCTCATCGTTACTCCAAAATGTATCCTTTATTGTCGGGAAGGTTAACAAGTTGGTTGTTTCATTAAATGTTGCGCCGGTTACTGCATGCGCTACGAAACACACCTTGTAGGTCCCGGGGTTGATTCCATCAGTCACTTGCAACAGCACCTCTCCATTCTCCCCTGATTGTGGCGTAATAGACTGATGTTTGACCAATGAATTGTCGTCATTCCGATAGAGCGCATACTCAATTTGTGTAATCTCCGTCGTAGGGGTTGCCGGTTGCGTCGGTGTATCGGATCCTCCATCCGGGTCGGTTTCCGATTTCGTCATCGGATCGGCTGGCAATCCATCCGGCATGTTCTTCGTCAATGGAAAAGACGAAATCTCTTGCCGCAAGGCCAATTGGAAATTTACCACGACCGGCTGATCAATTGTAACGGGATTAATAACGGCTGATTCATCCGTACAAGCTGAAATGGATAGCAACAAGCCCAACAGACATACATACAAAGCTCTTTTTTCCATAATTTATATGTTTTGGTTAATAGGATATTGAATTTTTCAAAATTAACGACTATTTTTAAGATTTGCAACAGGTCCCGAACATTTTTTCCTATATTTTTTCCAAAAACTGCTCCACGAGTGAAATCTTTCCTTCTTTCGCAAGAGAGCAAAAAGCCTCATCGCCTGAGATCCATGCTTACACTTATTATATTCTCTCCGGCCAACAAGCTAAAACAGAAATCTATGGCAATGGGGACAAAACACAATTAATGCTTGGGCGTTTGCAGAAATTCATCAAAAAAAAGGTGCCGACCTTTACAAAAAAAGCTCCCGAACTTTTTCAAAAATCATGAGGAGCTTTTTGAAAAAAGATGCCGAGCTTTTTTGAAAAAACAGGACGTTCTTCAACAACAATATTTATATGAATGAAAAGTTGACAGCAAGATGATTGCCATACAGAAGAGACATGTTTCCGAAAAAGAGGAGATCTTAAACAGAAACATACCGGGGAAAAGGATCTTACAAATCCTTCTTTCGAAGGACGAAGTCTTTACCCAAATATTTTTCACGTACGATTTCGTTCTCTGCCAACTGCTCGGCCGTTCCTTGGAAAAGGACCTTTCCCTCGAAAAGCAGATAGGCGCGGTCGCAAATACTCAAGGTTTCGTATACATTATGGTCGGTAATCAAGATGCCGATGTTCTTGTGGCGCAGACGAGCAACGATCGTTTGGATATCTTGCACCGCAATAGGATCGACTCCTGCGAAAGGTTCGTCCAACATGATGAACTTCGGATTGATCGCCAAGCAGCGGGCAATCTCCGCACGGCGCCGTTCACCACCCGAAAGACGGTCGCCCAAGTTCTTGCGCACCTTATGCAAACCGAATTCAGCGATCAGGCTTTCCAACTTTTCCTTCTGGTACTCCGGAGTTGTTTCTGTCATCTCCAAAACCGAACGGATATTGTCTTCGACTGTCATCTTTCGGAAGATCGAAGCCTCTTGTGCCAGATAACCGATACCGCAACGGGCTCGTTTGTAGACAGGATATTTCGTAATCTCCTGGTCATTCAAGAATATTTTTCCTTCGTTCGGCGTCACCAAGCCTACTGTCATATAGAAAGTAGTGGTTTTGCCTGCACCGTTCGGGCCCAACAACCCGACGATTTCGCCTTGTTTCACGTTGATCGATACATGATTCACCACTGTTCGTGCGCGATACTTCTTGACCAAATCTTCTGTACGAAGAATCATTCCTTGCTCTTCCGCCATGTTGTTGCTGCGATTGTTCGATTGTTGTTACACTATTTACAAATACAAAGATATAACAAAGAACTGAAAAGCGAGCGGTATAATTTGAGGTTTTCAAAAGATGTTCGTATATTTGGGCATCATTCAAAACGATTAGATATGTCATTATTCTCATTTTACAATGTGCGCAAACCGCGCCAGTTCGAACACAAACCGATCTATTGGGATCCGAAAAAGGAAGCCCTCGAGGAAAGAGTGCTCAAGGTGAAGCGAGAAATGGGTTTGGAAGAAAAACCAGAGGAGTACAAGCCGCAAATCAAAGGCTCCTTCATCGAAGGAACAACACATCTGAGACGGAGCAAAGACCGTGGAGATG
Organism: bacterium; assembly: GCA_963657455.1. Taxonomy (GTDB): domain Bacteria; phylum Bacteroidota; class Bacteroidia; order Bacteroidales; family Tannerellaceae; genus Parabacteroides. The sequence goes on along the minus strand of CAVKMU010000001.1, from coordinate 89,648 downwards.
ATTCAAGAGGCCGCGAGTATAAGAACGTCAAGTTGATTGTAGTCCTGGTCGTTCTCTTAGTATTGTTTTGGTTTTTATATTGGAGATGAGCGATATCATACATTTGCTTCCGGATAATATTGCCAACCAGATAGCCGCCGGCGAGGTCATTCAGCGACCATCCTCAGTAGTGAAAGAGTTGGTCGAGAACGCCATCGACGCCGGTGCCACGCAAATACAAGTCAACATCAAAGATGCGGGCAAGACGTTGGTGCAGGTGATTGACAATGGAAAAGGCATGTCCGAGACTGATGCCCGCATGGCTTTCGAACGTCATGCAACCTCGAAAATATCCAAAGCAGATGATCTTTTCGCCTTACACACCATGGGCTTCCGTGGCGAGGCATTGGCTTCCATCGCAGCAGTGGCTCAAGTGGAGTTGCGCACCCGCCTGAAAGGGGCCGAACTGGGCACGAAACTGGAGATAGACGGTTCGCAACTCCAACAAATCGAAGAAGATGCCTGCGCAGAAGGGAGTATCTTTTCCGTCAAAAACCTCTTCTTCAATGTACCGGCCCGACGCAAGTTTTTGAAATCAAATGAGACGGAGTTCCGCAACATTATCAATGAATTTGAGCGGATCGCCTTGGTCAACCCTAATGTTGCCCTCTCGCTCTATCATAATGATACTGAGATTTTAAACCTCCCTGTATCGGGATTGCGGCAACGCATCATCAACATCTTCGGGAAGAATCTCAACCAAAAGATGATTTCCTTGGAAGAGGCTGAAAGCTCATTGGCATCGATCACAGGATTTGTTGGCCGACCCGAAACGGCAAAGAAACGAGGAGCCTTGCAATTCTTCTTTGTGAATGGACGTTTCATGAAGCATCCCTACTTCCACAAAGCCGTTATGCAAGCTTACGAACAGTTGATTCCTACCGGTGAAATGCCCAACTATTTCATCTATTTCACACTGGATCCTGCCACCATCGATGTCAACATCCATCCGACAAAAACGGAGATCAAGTTTGAAAATGAGCAACCTATTTGGCAAATCCTTTTGGCAACCATCCGTGAAGCCCTTGCCAAGTCGAGTGCCATTCCCATGATCGATTTCGATGCCGAGACCCCTATAGATATCCCCATCTACCTTCCTGAAAGGAAGATGGGGAACCACACGAGTACTCCTCGCGTGGATGTGCAGACAAACTATAACCCTTTTCAACACGAGGTGGTTACCCCTGAGCAAGCACCCGCCTTCGATTGGACCGAATTATACAACAATTTTGAGGCAGACCGCAACGCTTCTTTGCCTTCAGACGATGAAATCATAACAGAAAGAGTTATGACAAAACATCCGCAAGAGCATCTTTTAGAGTCATCCTCGGAGACTCACTTTCAGGAGAAGGTTTTGTTCTCAGCCGAGTCGACCACTCAACAGCCGACAACTCCGCAAGATTGTTTCCAATATAAAAATAAATATATTGTTTGTCCGCTGAAATCAGGCATGGCTATCATCGACCAACACCGTGCCCATCTTCGGATTTTGTTCGAACAATATCGGAAGTCTATCAGCGAACAACAAGGGGCTTCACAACAAATGTTGTTCCCCGCAATAGTAGACTTCACACCGGCTGAGGAAACAATCCTTCCCGATTTATTGCCGGACTTGAATTATTCGGGATTCGATCTAAGCAATCTCGGTGGAGGAAGCTATGCCATCAACGGAATCCCCGCCGGCATGAACAATGTCGATTGCGCCTCTCTATTGAAAAATATCGTGGCGAAACGAATTGAAATCGGCAGTAAAGCCCAAGATGAGATCGCCAATATTGTCGCTTTTCAACTGGCTTCTGCTCAAGCCATCCCATCCGGCATACTTCTTAGTCCCGAAGAGATGAACCATTTATTGGCTTCTCTTTTCCTCTGCTCAGACATAAATCTGACCCCGGATGGCAAAACAATTTTCACATTGATGACTGACGATGAATTAGAGAATCGATTTCATTAATAATTGATTCCCGAGTTTCTATCCAACAGTTCTTTGTCAAATTTCAGGGAAAGGTGAATAATCATAGAGAATTGTCTCACCTCGTCGCAAAGAAGCTTGCACATCAATCAGCCGTTGATTCGAACTTCCTCGAAACAAAAGAGCTTCATCTTTCAGTGATTCCTCGAATCGACCGTCTACTAACACGTCAATTGATTGTAAAAGAGCCCTTGGATCGGGCTGTTGCAGTAGATTTTCAAACAGATAACCCGTATAGCACCATATCGTCTTATGGCTGTTTTGCTTTATCATACGGGCCAATTCGGCAAAGGCTTTGGCTTGATACATAGGATCTCCCCCACTGAATGTAACATCTGCAAAATCATCGGCCATGATCCTCTCGAAAATCTCGCCGGTTTCCACCTCTTTTCCGTTCCGGATATCCCACGATTTCGGATTGTGGCACCCTTTGCAAGCATTCGTGCATCCGGCACAATAGACAGCGGTCCGAAAGCCCGGACCGTCGACTACCGTGTCTTCAATTATATTCAATAGGGAGATTCTCATTTTCTATTACTTGTCTACGTGTGTTACACGATCTCTCAATTCAGCCAACTTTGCTTTGTTCCAGCGATCAGTCGTACCGACCAAATAACCGGTAATACGCTGCAGTTTATCAAGGTTGGTACTTCCGCATTTCGGACAAACCTCCAAGTTGGGCGTTGCATCCTCATATCCGCAATCCATACAGCGGTTTCGGTTATGATTGACTGAACCGTAACCGATATTGTACTTGTCCATCATATCAACAATCTGCATGATAGCTTCGGGATTATGGGTAGCATCGCCATCCATCTCGACGTAGAAAATATGTCCGCCTCGGGTCAAATCGTGATAAGGAGCTTCAATTTCAGCCTTATGGCGGGCACTACATTTATAATATACCGGCACATGATTCGAATTCGTGTAATATTCGCGGTCTGTCACGCCCGGGATCGAACCGAATTTGCAGCGGTCGCGTCGTGTGAATCGGCCGGACAAACCCTCAGCCGGTGTAGCCAATATACTGTAATTATGATGATATTGTTCTGAAAAATGGTTGGCACAATCACGCATATAGGTCACAATCTTCAATCCCAATGCCTGTGCTGCCTCGTCTTCTCCGTGATGTTTGCCGGTCAATGCCACCAAACATTCGGCCAATCCAATGAAGCCAATGCCCAATGTTCCTTGATTGATGACAGAAGCAATCGTATCGGTAGGACCCAATTTCTCGCATCCGATCCACAATGAACGCATCAACAATGGGAATTGTTTGGCATATGCCGTTTTTTGGAATTCCATACGTTCATGCAACTGACGGGCCGTCACCTCCAACATATGGTCCAATTTCGAGAAGAAGAGGGCGATACGGTTGTCATAATCTGCCACATTCATACACTCGATGGCCAAACGGACAATGTTGATCGTCGAGAATGAAATATTGCCACGTCCGATGGATGTCTTCGGGCCAAAGCGGTTTTCGAACACACGCGTGCGGCATCCCATTGTAGCTACTTCGTGATTGTAACGCAGTGGATCATCGGCTTTCCACTCCTTGCTCTGATTGAATGTAGCATCCAAGTTCAGGAAGTTAGGGAAGAATCGGCGAGCCGTCACCTTACATGCCAACTTATACAGGTCGTAGTTGCGGTCCTCCGGCAAGTAGCTTACGCCACGTTTCTTCTTCCAGATCTGAATCGGGAAGATAGCCGTCTCTCCGTTTCCGACTCCACGATAAGTCGTCTTGAGCAACTCACGGATAATACAACGCCCCTCGGCCGAAGTGTCAGTACCATAATTTATGGAGCTGAACACCACCTGATTGCCGCCACGAGAGTGGATCGTATTCATATTATGGATAAAAGCCTCCATCGATTGATGCACGCGTGCCACTGTACGATTCATGGCATGCTGAATGATCCGTGCTTCGCCTTCCAAACCCTCTAAAGGACGGTCGATAAAATCATCTAATTCAACCTGATACAAATGACTGTAGTCGGCAGCCATCAACTGTTCCAATGTCTTGACCTCTTCAATAAAGCTGTATCGCACGTAAGGAGCCAAATAGAAATCGAATGCCGGAATGGCCTGCCCTCCGTGCATTTCGTTTTGTGCTGTCTCCAACGAGATGCAACCCAAGATGCTTGCTGTCTCGATACGTTTGGCCGGACGTGACTCTCCATGACCCGCGGAAAAGCCGTTTCGCAGGATTTTGTCCAGAGGATGCTGCACACACGTCAAGCTCTTGGTCGGATAATAATCCTTGTCGTGAATATGGAGATAATTGTTTTTCACCGCCTCGCGCACCTCTTCGCTCAAGAGGTAGTCATCCACAAACGGTTTGGTCGTCTCGCTGGCAAATTTCATCATCATGCCGGCCGGCGTGTCAGCGTTCATATTGGCATTCTCGCGGGTAACATCATTCGATTTGATATCGATAATCTCCAGGAAGATATCGCGTGTCTTTGCTTTTCGCGCAATGCTTCGTTGGTTTCGGTAAGCAATATATTTCTGAGCAACATCTTTGCGACTGCTGTTCATCAGTTCCAATTCGACCTTATCCTGGATATCCTCCACAGTCATCTGGGGGGCACCCGTGAATGAGATTCGGTCGGTAATTTGGCGGATCAAGTGAATATCTTCACCCATCTGCGTGTGCAACATGGCTTTGCGGATAGCCGTGGCAATTTTTTCTTCGTTAAAACCCACCACGCGGCCGTCTCTTTTAATTACTGTTTGGATCATTTTTGTATCATCTTTAGAGGTTCATATTTTACATCTGCAAAGATAAGTGCAAAAGCAAATACTTTTCGTTTTGGAAAACTTTTTCTGTGTTAATTAATGCTAAATCATTTATTTACAAGCAATTGAAAAATTTTTCGGAAAACTTTTTATTTTTTCGAAGAAAAATGTTTTCCAAAAGCAAGTAAATACGAGTAAGAAAAGTTATTCATAATCAAGCTTATGGAGCCTCTTCGAAGTCTATTATATCCACCCTCCGAAACCTTATTGTCAAGCTCTCGAAACCCCTCTGAAAAACACCCATATTTTTCAAAAAAAGCTCGGCATCATTTTTCAAAAAGCTCCCCATGATTTTCGAAAAAGGTCGGGAGCTTTTTTTCATTGTTCGGCATGATTTTTTCAATTCAATACAGTTTGTTTTTCAACCCTATACGACATTATTCAAAAATCGCCGACCTTAGCGCCGGCGAAGATAGCTGATATTTTGAAAATAGCAGAAAAATATCACTAACATTTTGCCATAATAATTAATAAATTCATTGATAATTTGACAGAATGTAGTACCTTTGCCCAACAATAGATTAAAACAAATTATTATATATGAGCTATTTAATAATACCGAAAGGGTATAAAGCTGTTTTGGACTTGTCCAAAACTGAGCTGGGCATCAAGGTCATCAAAGATTTTTTCCAACAAAATCTTTCGTCTGAACTCTGCTTACGCCGTGTAACAGCACCGTTGTTTGTACTCAAAGGAACAGGTATCAACGACGATTTGAACGGCGTTGAAAGAGCTGTGACTTTCCCGATTAAAGACTTAGGCGATGCCAAAGCTGAAATCGTTCACTCGCTGGCTAAATGGAAACGTTTGACATTGGCCGACTATCATATCGAAGAGGGCTATGGCATCTACACCGATATGAATGCCATCCGTTCGGACGAGGAGCTGGGAAACCTACACTCGCTGTATGTTGACCAATGGGACTGGGAAAGAGTGATGAAGCCCGAAGAGCGCAACGTCGAGTTCTTGAAAGAGATCGTTGAGCGCATTTATGCCGCCATGGTACGTACTGAATATTTGGTATACGAAATGTTTCCGTCGATCAAACCGATCCTTCCGCGGAAAATACATTTCATCCATTCTGAAGAACTTTTGAAAAAATATCCTACCTTTACACCGAAGGAAAGAGAAGATGCCATCACCAAGGAATATGGTGCGGTGTTCATCATCGGTATCGGAGGGAAGTTGAGCGATGGCAAGCGTCATGACGGCCGTTCGCCGGACTATGACGACTGGTCTACTCCAACTCCTGACGGCTACAAAGGATTGAACGGCGACTTGCTGGTGTGGGATGAAGTATTGAACCGCGCCCTCGAGCTCACATCAATGGGTATCCGCGTCGACAAAGAAGCACTGCTCCGTCAGTTGGACTTGACCGGAACCAACGAGCGCAAGGAGCTCTATTTCCACAAACGGTTGCTGAACGGCGAACTGCCGCAATCCATCGGTGGAGGTATCGGACAAAGCCGCCTTTGCATGTTCTACCTGCGTAAAGCTCATATCGGGGAAATCCAATCGAGCATTTGGCCGGAAGAGATGCGAAAAGAAGCGCGTGAAGCAGGAATTAACTTGATTTGATATGGATAACGTTTGTTAGTATCTGACAAAGAAGCCCGACAACGCATCCGAATCAGAGACTAACAAACGTATTTTTATCCTATGAATGTCAAAATAGAAACCAGTTGGAAGCAGGTTTTAGCTTCCGAATTTGAGAAACCCTATTTCAAAGAATTGACGGATTTCGTCCGCCAAGAATACCAAACTTCAACCGTCTACCCGCCCGGTTCATATATATTCAATGCCTTCGAGCATTGCCCTTTCGACAAAGTCAAAGTAGTTATCTTAGGACAAGACCCTTACCACGAGCCGGGGCAAGCCCATGGACTCAGCTTTTCAGTGCAAGACGGCATACCTTTTCCGCCGTCGCTGGTCAACATCTTCAAAGAATTGGAAAGTGATTTGGGGAAGCCCACTCCTACCAGCGGTAATCTTTTGCGGTGGGCCGATCAAGGCGTTTTGCTTCTCAATGCCACATTGACAGTAAGGGCTCACATGGCAGGGTCGCATCAAAACCATGGATGGGAGACTTTTACAGATGCCGTTATCCATAAGTTAGCAGAAAATCGCTCGCACCTGGTGTATATCTTATGGGGATCATATGCCCAAAAGAAAGGAACCTTCATTGATGCAACCAGAAACTTGGTTCTTAAATCGGCGCACCCCTCCCCCCTATCAGCCTATCGTGGCTTCTTCGGGAGCAAACCTTTCAGCAAAGCAAACGATTATCTGATTGTTACAGGACAAGAGCCTATTGATTGGTGAACGATTAGTACCATTGTTGTCCTTCTCGATAGCTGCTGCTCTGGTCATACTTCAGGTCTTTCAGCAAGGAAGACTTGACAGCGATCGAGAAGGTGTAGGATTTCATACGCCCGACAGGAATGATACTTGCCGACATTTGGAAGCAGTGCATCTCACGGCTGATGTTGCAGGACATGTAAGATATCTTCTTCGCATCAAAATCGTAGTTGGCATTGAAGTTGAAACGCCAGTTCTTCGTCGGTTGGATATTTCCATTGAAGCTTAAATTGTGGGTAATACGATAGTTATACTCCATTTTTTTAGGATTAAATGTACCATATCCAAGCGTCATACCATAGTTGAATGAAAAGCTCCATGGGATAGTTGCGTTATAATAGCCGTCTGAATCGTAATCGCCGCTCTCCTTCTTCTTACCAAGCAGTCGGCCTCCCTTCTTTCCTTCATCGGTCGTTTCGTCCTCCATCCCATCGAAGTTTCCATCACTGCCCTCCGGTTTGTTTTTGTTTTTTCCATCGGATGAGCTATCTTTTCCACCAAACCATTTCTTAAAAGTGTCGTTATTGAAGGTATAAGAAAAAGTCGTTCCTGTCGAACGAAGACGACCGATTCCCTTTCCGGCTTGCCACCTGGGAATATTCACACGGCGAACGGTCTGCGTCCGCTCGTTATAACTATAGGTATATGTATCGAATGTTCCGTTCAAGTTCAAAGTATAGCTCTTGGAAAGTTTCAGACGCAAACCTACTGACAAGTCACTCCATTTGAAAGAGTCGGCCACCATATTATAACTCATGCCCAACGACAACTTGTCAATCAGGCTGATTTTCTTGAAGCCCGTAGAGTCTTTGTCTGAACGCACTTTCATTTCAAGGTTATTGTTAATGCTAAAATTAACAGAACCAGACTTGCCTGATGAAGGGGGTGAGAAGACTTGCCCCGAGAATGGGGAATATTGCGTCACCTGCTGATCGCCATTGGCATCAGTATAGACATAATTTTCATAGAAGCCAAAACGAGAAGCACCAAAATCAGGACGTGCGCTTAAGCTGACGGAAGGCTCCAGTCGATGGCGAATCATCTCAATTTTCTTTCCCCCAAAGAAAGGAAGCGGTTTAAAGAAACCATACAATGTAGTAGAAGCTGAAATGGAAGCATCGTATTCATAGGTTCGATAGAAGCCATAGACGGTATCCGTAGGAGCCATTCGCTGCAAATTGCGGTCGTAAGCTTGCATAACTTTATGTGTATACCAGTTCTCGTTATAGTTGAAGCTTGGCGAAATATTCAAATATTTGAAAGCAGTAAAGGTCGCACTGACGGGGATCTTGTGTTGCATGGCATTGTTCCAATCACGTACTAAACTGGACTTAAACAGCAAGTTCTCTTTTGTATTGATACTATTTCTGAAATAGCCCGTATATGACATGGAGATTTTCTCATACCATCGTTCCTTGCCTACTCCATTTTTTCGCTTGAATGGGTAAATTCGGCTCAACGTCACAGACAAATCCGGCAATGTAACCGCAATAGACGAGTCGCGCGTGGATTGGTTGATGGACATTGTTCCGGCAATCGTCAACGGACTATTGGCAAATCGTTTGGTAATGTTTACCGTGGATCCCTTGGTGTTGGCTGTGGAAGCAGGATTATACAACGCATTGTATGAGTTACGGTCGTAACTGCTTGTCGCAAAGTTCACACTGGCCGAGAATGACAAATAAGGGTTAGCCTTCGAATCTTGCGTGTGGGTCCAATTGATTTTGAAGTCTTTCGACAAGCTATAATCCGGCAATCCTTTGTCTCCCAATTTGGTAACCAGATAGGACGCCATGAAGTTTCCCGAAAATTTATAACGCTTTTTGTAGTTGGAACGGGCATTCAACCCCCACGATCCTCTCGTATAGATTTCACCCGTCAATGCCAAATCCATATAATCACTCAAGGCAAAGTAGTAACCTCCGTCACGAAGATAGAAACCTCGTGCCGACTCGTCGCCAAACGTCGGCATCAAAATACCTGAAGAATAGGTATCTGAGAAAGGGAAAAAGCAAAAGGGGAGCCCCAAGAAATAGATAGGGACATCCTCAAAAACCATATAAACAGGACCTGTCACAATGTTTTTCTTTGGACGCACCTTTGCTTTTGTCATTTGAATATAGAAATGCGGATGCTCATGATCATCACAAGTCGTATAACGTCCGCCCAACATATTCAAGGCATCTGTTTCTGTTTTCTTCGTTCGGCCGGCTGTCACATACCCTTCACCTTGTTGCGTGATAACGTCTGTGATATATCCTTTCTTCGTCTTGAAATTATAGCGCATCGTCCTCGACTCATACTGGTCGCCACCATCCACAAAAATAGGATAACCGAAAGCCTCGCCAATAGAGTCCAATCCATATGTTGCATAGACTAAACTGCTGTCCATATTCATCTGAATATGCTCGGCCTGCAACTGAATCTGCTGATATTTCACGTCCGCATCTCCATAAAGATAGGCCATATTCGTAGCCGTCATGACAATCGAATCGTTGGCTTCGTATGTCACAGGAGCTTCCAATGCCCCACGACGAGTAGTTGAATCGGCCGGTGCGATCGAATCCTTAGGTGCCACCTGCGCAACTTGCGTCGTATCAGTGTCAGCCAAGGCCATACGATTGGCTGAACGATCCCGGTCAAGTTGGGCGTTCAAAGCACAACATCCTATGATATAGACGAATAGGGTTATTAGAACTCTATGTTTCATTCAAAAAATATCTTCACTTCAGCTATTACAATTGGCAAAGGTATAACAAAATACAATGCCCCTTCTTATTATTCTCCTAAAAAGAGTTTATACCAAGCATCAAACTGCCTTACGGTTTCTTCCCCAAACTTTTCCAAGCTCTTGCGAATCTTCTCCGGAGACTTCTCTTTGTCTAAATGTGTCTTACCATAAAACTTGTCTGCAAAGCAAATGATTTGCTCTTCCCAAGAGACCGGACGCATATCACGATGGGGAACAGGCAGGTTTTGCTCCTCAATCATTTTCAATGAGAGTCCCGTACCCGTATGACGTTCACACACAAGAGCATGACGGGGGAATCCTTCTTCGCGCATCAATTCCGCACCCAAATAGCCATGACATATGTATGGCGCATCCCCATGGCAATCAATACCCTCAGCATCACATTTGAAAATACCGATATCATGAAGCATTGCTGCCTCCTCAATGAATGTCAGATTCAGGTCCAATTCGGGATGACATTTGGCTATCGCCAAAGCTTTGTCTGCCACACTCCGGCTATGTACTACCAAAATATGGTAAGCATCAGTATCAACCGGATAATATTTTTGAATAATTGACAACGGATCCATGTTTATTTGCTCCTTAATTTTTCTTATTATTCTCGGGTACTTTTTGCAATATGCTCAGCACCAACTGAAAAAATGATGGGGAAGAAAGTAGACAATCGTCAGCCTGTTCACTACTCTTCATGAACAAACTTATTGCTACGCTTAGGTGCTTCTTCCACTTTCTTCTTTTTTACTTCATAAATATCATCTTTGTCTTTCGGCCGCAAATAATCAAACCAAAAGAAGTCTTTCAAAAGTTTCTGTTGTGGATTCAAATCAGGTATGGGAATCATCTTCGCACTGGTTCTAGTCCAAGTTTTGATCTTATCGAGTTTATTCTCTTTCAACCAAATAGTCAGATAAGCACTCTGGGTCGTATTCATTCCCACCATACTGCCATCCTTTTCCAACGGATAGAAAATAGATTCTGCATTACCGGACACATCGATCTGCCTTACAGCCTTACCAGTAAAATAGGCTTTTAGATCATTGCCTTTCAATTGGTTATAATAAGAGCTGTCCACCTCTTGTGCAGCAAACGCAAATTGTTTGACATGGGCAAAATCAATTGTGCTGTCATTCATAAAAATAGCAATCGTGTCTCCGTAAAGTTGGTAATTTTCATTCCAAATAATCGGTTCACTATACATATAAAGAATAGAATCACGCGAATTGAACTGCATCGAATCACAAACGCCTTGCATATCATTTCGAAAAAAACGCACTCCATAATAGGCTTTAATCTCACGATAAGTCGAATCGATTGTGATCATTTGCAAAGTATCGGCATGTAAAAAAAGGGTATCACCCTGCGAATATTCCAAACAACGTGCACTATCCGTGGCAAAAGCATACCCTGTTTTTTCATTATAATAACCATATTGACCCTGAAGAGTCACATGTTGTAAGGTGTCACGGATGCTCATATTACCAAATACCTCCCCGAAACCATTATCACGATCATAAGCAATTGAGTCGCCCGTCAAGAATCTGTTACCCGAAACAATCTCCGAGCGATCCAACAGCATAGAGGTATTATGAACCGTATCATACCACCCACGAGAAGTATAAATCGTACCACTATCCGATACAATCACAGAAGGTCCCCATATGGTTGAAATTTTTGTATCCGTGTTGTATTCCAACGTGTCAGAAGTCAGTGTGAATTTATCATTCTCCAACCGCACACTGTCGTTGAACAATGCTATTTTTGTAGCCGGACTATATTGGCCATAAAAAGAAGAGAGTTGATTGAGGGAGTCGACAATCATACCACCATCAAAGTAGTAACCGATATTTGACTCACGTTCATAGTTAAGGCTATCAGTAAACAATGTTACCTGTTTATTCTCCATTCGTACATTTTCTCGAAGGTATGCGATTTTTGTATTCCCGTCGTACATCAAATAATCCCCATACACAAACAAGGTATCCCCTTGCTCCATACGGACATTACTGAAAGCTTCCAACGAATTGCTCTTTTCGAAAAAGTAGGCACTGTCGCAATACATGTAAGAACTGTCATGCCTGAAGCAAACATCTCCCAACAATACCTGGGCATCTTCGTTCACGGCCTTGTCAAAAGACAAGGTATTGGCATGTTCCAAGTATACTTTTGTCTTCTTTACAGGAACAGAATCGGCATTATGTACTTGAGCATGCATGCTCCAAGTACATAATGCCAACAATCCAATCAGGAAATATACTTTAGTAAAACATTTCATTCTTTGACCCATCCAGGGAAATGGAAATCGCAATTCTTCCAACCGTCACTAATTCGAACATATGTCGATTTCTGTTGTTTGCGAATCCAATCATTCAACAATTCTTCTCTTTTCTTGCCTTCTACAATCGTCTTCAATGCTTGATAGTCATCCGACAAATTGGCTTTATGCGCATCTGTCCGAGCGCGAAGTTTCACGATTGCCACAACTTCTTTTTGAGTATTGGTTGTCATACGGAATGGCTTGGAAATATCACCGACTTTCATATCATATACAACCTTACCAATTTCTTGGGGCAATTCATGCATTTCGAAACGAGGAGTAGAAGCATTCGAACTGGAATAGTTACTGTTCACCATCAATCCCTTATTGTTTCGTGTATCTTTATCGTATGATAAGAAAGTAGCCGCTTCTTCAAAAGTAAATTTGTTCTCTTGCAAGTTATTGTAGATGGAGTCCATGCGAGCTGTTGCTGCCGTAAGTTCCTTTTCCGAGACCTCAGGTTTTAACAAAATGTGACGGCAGTTGATACGATCACCTCGTTTCTCAATCAACTGAATGATATGATAACCATACTCCGTCTGAACGATTTGGGAGATATGCTTCGGATCTTTCAAATTGAAAGCCACATTTGCAAATTCCGGCAACAACTGCGTTTTACTCATAAATCCCAACTCTCCACCACGAGCCGCCGAGCCCGGATCTTGCGAATACATACGAGCCAATGTTGAAAACTCGTATTTACCACTATTGACATCTTCCGTGAATTGACGCAAACGAGCTTTGATCGCATCCGTCTCCTCAAATGGGATCTTCGGTTCGACTGTAATAATTTGCACCTCGACCGTCATCGGAATGTTCGGCAAACTGTCTTGTGGCAATTTGTTGAAATATTTTCTCACTTCAGATGGGGTCAATTTAATCTCACCGACCAACTTCCGCTGCATTTCTTGCACAATTTGCTGTTCACGAACCATTTCAATTTTTTCATCCTTGATCTGTGAAATCTTTTTATTGAAATACTCTTCTACCTTTTCTTTCGAGCCAATCTGTCCAATCACAGAATTAAGCCATTGTTCTACGCTTTGAAGCACTTGCGATTCAGGAACCTCTACACTATCGATCTTGGCTTGGTTCAAATACAATTTCTGAATAGCCATCTGCTCTGGGATAAAGCAATACGGATCACCTTCGAGGCGTTCGCCAGCATTCAACAAATACAATCGTTGGGACTCTACATCAGAACGTAAGATTGCGTCATCACCAACTACCCACACAATTTCATCAATCACATTGTCCTGGGCTTTAATAAACCACGAACAACTCATCAGAAAAAATAAAAGTAATCCTTTTTTCATTTTGTATTCTTTTATTTTTGGCCCGAAGACTTGTCATCTGTAAAGATAATGTCGCCTTTTCGAACCGCATCGTTATATAAATCATCTTCAAAATCTTTCAAGAATTTTACTTTCCGTTGATTAATCAGTAAATCTGTTATCTGATTATTGGCATAATCGAACGGAGCTACATTCCCTTTCAGAATATATTCATTAATATTCAACAAGTAGCAGAAACTGCTATCTGTCGTCTCGATAAAGGAATGTGTCTGCAAAAATTCAGACTCATTCGTTACCTTCATCGGAATATTATCCATAATTTCGCCAAAGCTAATCCATTTATCGTAAAAATACTCATAAATGGCTGCATTTTGTACACTATATTTTTCAATTTTCTCGATCGACGCCTCCAAAGGTGAACGATACCACTTCTTCACCTCTCCTAAATTGGGTGCATTGACCGGTATTTTCAAAAACAAACCCTTTACCAAACAATGGTCGAGCAATAAATCGTGTTTGTTTTCTTCGTAATAACGTTGTTTGTCTTCCTCTGAAATAGAAGACGACAAACGCTCCTTCGTCAGTTGCTCTTGATATTTGTACTGAATTAATGAACGACGATAAGCCTCAACCAAACGATCTATTTCTGTTCGATTATCGTCATCCAAATTTCTGAGTGCGACCTCATAGATCAACTCATTTTTCAATTGTTGTTTGACATAGCTTTCCGTCCAAATCAGACTATCGGCAGTTGTCAAATGTTTGGGCATAAGCGTTGTCAACTCTGCCCGAGAGATGGTTCGCCCCCCTAACTTTGCAATAACATCCCCCTTTTCAACCGATTGTTTAGATTGACAACCGGCCAATATAAAAGAGGCTGCAAGAACAAATAGGTGCGACTTCATTCTCATAATCCTTCTTTTCGGATAGCCTTTTTTATGGCTTTCCAATTTACTTCAATTGGATACTTCTCCCGCAAATCCTTTAGCCATGCCTCTTCTGCCGCTTTTTGTTCACCAGTTGGCTTGTTCCAAATCTTTTCATTACTGATTGCAAACAGCAAAATACCATCGCGATATTCATTCAACACCAAGGGAATATCCGGATGTTTGACGGCCAAATTTTTCTTTTCCATTGTAAAGGTTACATCTTTCACGAAGTAATTCAGCGTCTCATCCATGAAATCTTTTGAATAAGTTTTTGCAGACAATGGCGTTTGAAACAGATATGCAGCGATCTCATTTTGAGCAAAAGTAACAGTATCAATACGAACCATCGGTTTGCTCATATCCTTTGCCCTTTCAAAGAATTCAGTCGTTGAAGGGAAATAGTCATCACACAACGATTGCAATTCTGCATATGCTTCAGGATACATTGTATAGTGATAAGCCTCCTTCAGATAGTTATCGAATGATTGTTGCAAGGTAAAACACCATTCGCCTTGCACCATCTTACGAAGCCAAGGAGTTCCTACCTCATCAAGTGAAGGATAGTCCAACTTCTTCTGTAACTTCACGATATGATACCCGAACTGTGTCTTGAACGGGTGTGATAAATCTCCTTCTTGTTGCAATGCAAATGCTTGCTTCTCGAAAGGCTCTACCATCTCACCCGGTCCGAATACAGGCAACACTCCTCCTCGTTGAGCCGAAGCTTTATCAGACGAGTATTGTTTTGCCAATTCGGCGAAATCTTCGTTTTTATTTTTCAAGCGGTCATACAACTGGTCCGCTTCTTGTTTGACCATCTCTTCCGTCCGCTTCACCGAATCCTTCTCGAATGGAATCAAGATATGGGCTACTTGAACACGCCCGGGATTAGGTACACGGGCATTCAACCGAACAATATGGAAGCCCAAGCGCGTACGAAATGGCAACGAAAGTTCTCCTTCCTTCATACCATAAAGATGATCTTCAAAATCTTTGATGGTCTTCATCGGAGCAAGACCTCTCACATGTTCAAAACCGGCTTGCTTAGAATCTTTCTGCATCAATTCTTCACCCAACTTCTTGATGTCTTCCCCTTGTTGGATACGTTTATAGGCATCCATTGCCAATTGATAGACGGCCAAGGTGTCTTTCGTTACAGACTGCGGTGGCAAGAAAAAGAGAATATGATCGTATTCGAGCAAAGTCGAAAGACGTTCATACTCTTTAGCCACCACTGCTTCCTCCGCTTTCTTATCAGACAAATAGCTTCCGACCAAATCTATTCCATAACGGTCAAGTTCTTTCTTGAAAGATTTTGTCTTGTCCAATTTGTGTTCTTCTGCATCTGCCACTTTCAATTTAAAATTCTCAAATAATTCGACAAATGCTTTCAAAGCTTTTTCTTCCGACAAATTCGTATTCGACCCATCTTTCTTTGCCATGTAGAGGAATTCTGCCATGGAAACGGATTTTTCACCCACAGTCATTGCGACAGAATCCGGCAACTGTGTTGCGGACCCCATCAAAGAAGTCAATAGTAAAGCTGATACAAAAAATTTCTTCATCAATAAGCCAATTAATGATGTAACAATTTTACATCCACAAAAATACACTAATTTAACGGATAGAATGATAGAATCGTATATCTACTGTCCACTAAATTAGTGTTTTTTATTATATGCAATGATCAATTAGCCATTTCTGAGAGGAACTTGATGCGAACCAGCCGAATTTCATCTTCAGTATAGTCGCCACCTAACTCCTCAATTGCTTCTTCCAAATCGTCGGTTTCCGAATCCTTGAAATACTCGTAGATGTCTTCCACATGGTCTTCATCCATGACATCATTCAAGAAATAATCTATATTGATGCGGGTGCCTGAGTACACGATAGCTTCTATCTCATCCAACAGTTCGGAGAATTCCAAGCCTTTTGAAACAGCAATGTCATCCAATGCCACTTTTCGATCAATGCTCTGCACAATCCATACTTTCAATTTCGACTTGTTGGCTACGGTGCGCACTCGCAAGTCTTCCGGCCGTTCGATTTCATTCTCCTCGACATGTTTCTTAATCAAGGCGACGAACTCTGCACCATATCGTTTTGCCTTTCCTGCTCCTACTCCCGGAATGTTTTGAAGTTCCTCCAAGGTGATGGGGTAGGTAGTAGCCATTGCCTCAAGCGACGGATCCTGAAAGATAACAAACGGCGGCACTTCCAACCGTTTCGACATCTTCTTGCGCAAATCCTTCATCATAGAATAGAGAACCGGATCGACGGCACACGATGCCCCGCCACGCAATGGCACCTCTTCTTCATCGTCCGAGAACTCATGATCCTCTGTAATCTTGAATGAAACAGGATTGTCAACAAAATCTTTTCCTTTCGGCGTAATTTTCAATAAACCATAATTTTCAATATCCTTGGTTAGATAACCTGCTATCAAGGCCTGACGAATAACAGCGTTCCACGTCTTATCGTCTTGATCTTGGCCCGAGGCGAATATGTCCAGTTCATTGTGTTTGTATGACTGAATTTCGGAAGTTTCATTTCCGACCAACATATTCACCACATATTCTGCTTTAAATTTTTCTTTCAATGTACTGACTACGTCCAGTACTGCCAACAATAATTCTTTAGCTTCCACTTGCTTCTTAGGATTCAAACAATTATCACAATTACCACAATTATCTTCGTGGTATTTTTCTCCAAAATAATGGAGCAATACTTTTCTACGGCAAACAGATGTTTCCGCATATGCTGCCGTTTCCAATAATAGTTGTTTGCCTATTTCCTGTTCTGCTACCGGTTTCCCTTGCATGAATTTCTCCAATTTCTGCAAGTCTTTGCTGGAGTAGAAAGCAATGCATCGGCCTTCTCCTCCATCACGGCCGGCACGCCCCGTTTCCTGATAGTACCCTTCCAAGCTCTTGGGAATGTCGTAATGGATCACATAGCGCACATCCGGTTTGTCAATTCCCATGCCGAATGCTATCGTGGCCACGATTACATCTACTTTTTCCATCAAGAAAGCATCTTGGTTAGCTGACCGCACTTGCGAGTCCATACCTGCATGATAAGCCAAAGCCTTGATTCCGTTTGCTTTCAAGATATCGGCAAATTCTTCTACTTTCTTACGGCTAAGACAGTAGATGATGCCTGATTTTCCTTCGTTCGCTTTTATATATTTGATAATATCACGATCGATATTCGTTGTTTTCGGCCGAACTTCATAATACAAGTTGACACGATTGAAAGAAGATTTGAACACTGCGGCATCAGTCATCCCCAAGTTTTTCTGGATGTCATGCTGCACTTTCGGTGTTGCGGTCGCCGTCAAAGCTATCAATGGGCGTTTCCCTATTTCATTGATGATCGGACGAATGCGACGATACTCCGGTCGGAAGTCATGTCCCCACTCCGAAATACAATGAGCTTCGTCGACAGCATAGAATGAGATCTTTACCTGCCGCAAAAACTCAACATTCTCTTCTTTCGTCAATGACTCAGGTGCTACATACAACAACTTTGTTTTGCCGGATAAAATATCTTCTTTAACCTGGTCGATGGCTGATTTACTCAGAGATGAATTGATGAAATGAGCCACTCCATCCTCTTCGCTGAAATTGCGCATGGCATCAACTTGGTTTTTCATCAAAGCGATTAAGGGAGATACCACTATTGCCGTACCCTCCATCATCAACGACGGAAGTTGATAGCATAATGATTTACCTCCACCGGTCGGCATGAGCACAAACGTATCTTTGCCAGCCAACACATTTTCTATAATCTCTTTCTGATTACCTTTGAATGCGTCGAAGCCAAAATTCCTTTTCAGCGCCTCTGTTATCTTATCTTTCTTAGCCATACAACATGTATTATTAGAAATAGGTTTGCTACTATTATCCTGCTATTTGCAATCGGTTAATATCCGTCTTGGAAAATTTATCCTTTGCATATTCCAACGTAACATGGAGTTTCGTCTCATGCTTCGACGGCATCGTAAACATCGCATCCATCATGATTGCTTCTACGATGGAACGAAGACCACGAGCCCCCAATTTAAATTCCATGGCTTTGTCCACAATAAACTCATACGTTTCCGGATCAAAGACTAATTCGATACCATCCATTGCAAACAGTTTTATATACTGTTTGATGATAGAGTTTTTAGGCTCTGTCAATATATTGCGCAGTGCCGTTCGGTCCAACGGATTCAAATAGGTCAATATGGGCAATCGACCTATGATTTCGGGAATAAGACCGAACGATTTCAAGTCGGTCGGGGTGATATATTTCAGCAAATTATTCCGATCCACCTGGGCCGTTTCCATATTGGCTGCATATCCTACCACCCGCGTATTGAGTCGCTGTGCAATTTTCTTGTCTATTCCATCGAACGCACCACCGCAAATAAACAATATATTCTTGGTGTCGACGGGGATCATCTTTTGCTCCGGATGCTTGCGTCCACCCTGAGGGGGCACATTCACCACCGAGCCTTCCAGCAATTTCAACAATCCTTGCTGTACACCTTCACCGCTTACGTCGCGTGTGATCGAAGGATTGTCGCCCTTGCGAGCTATCTTGTCTATTTCATCGATAAAGACAATACCGCGCTGGGCAGCGTCAACATCGTAATCGGCGGCTTGCAGTAGTCGGGTCAAAATGCTTTCGATATCTTCACCGACATAGCCTGCTTGCGTCAATACCGTTGCATCGACAATGGCAAACGGTACGTGTAACAACTTGGCAATGGTGCGCGCCAGCAATGTTTTGCCGGTTCCTGTCGAACCGACCATGATGATATTCGATTTCTCAATTTCGACATCATCGTCTGTTTTATCTTGCAACAATCGCTTGTAATGGTTGTAGACAGAGACGGCCAGATAGCGTTTGGCATCGTCTTGCCCGATCACATACTGATCCAAGAACGTTTTTATATCTTCCGGCTTGGGCAGATCTTCCCGATCAAGACCCATATCCGAAGCTTGTCCATTCAACCGTTCCTTGACTATTTCGTGAGCTTGTTCGGCACATTCGTTGCAGATTGCTCCGTTGATACCATTGATCAACAGCAGAACATCTCGACGCGAACGCCCACAAAATGTACAAGTCTCATTAGATTTGGCCATAAATATCTGATTAATTGATTATCTTTTACCGGCAATGGAGTTCGTCCATTACTTCAACAAGTTTTTGTTTCGTGTTAAAATCTCATCAATCATACCATATTCTTTGGCCTCTTGTGAAGTCATCCAATAATCGCGATCGCTGTCTTTCATCACTTCGTCAAATGGTTTGCCCGAATGTTCCGAAATGATCGTATATAATTCCTTCTTGACTTTCAAGATCTCACGAGCAGCAATCTCGATATCCGAAGCTTGTCCTTGTGCACCACCCAGCGGCTGATGGATCATCACGCGCGAATGCTGCAAGGCAAAACGCTTACCTTTTGCTCCGGCCACCAATAATACGGAAGCCATTGATGCTGCCATACCGGTACATATCGTAGAAACATCTGAGCCGATGAACTGCATCGTGTCGTAGATTCCATATCCGGCATAAACAGAGCCGCCCGGCGAGTTGATGTAGATCGATATGTCTTTCCCGGGATCACTTGAGTCGAGATACAGCAACTGGGCCTGAATGACATTGGCCGTATAGTCATCTATTTGGGTCCCCAAAAAGATGATACGGTCCATCATCAAACGAGAGAATACATCCATCTGAGCCACGTTCAACTGCCGTTCTTCAATAATCGTAGGAGAGATATAGCTGCTTGTGATATTTACATTGTTCATATAACTATCCAGCGCCGTACCGCTCATACCTAAATGTTTGGTCGCATACTTTCTAAAATCTTCCATATAGTTCCTGTTAATCTTTTAGTCCGTTGTAAATAATGATGAGTTTTTCTTCATTCAACGGATAAACAAAGTTATAAATAAAATCCAATTGAAACAATTATTTTTTATCATCAAAAAAATTTTTTGATAGTTTGCGGATAGGATAAGGTTTGTGATCTATTGATAAGGGGATAAAAAAAATCGGCCTCAGCGATGGGGATCAGCTGAAGCCGGTTTCCTATACCTTAAAAAAGGGGCTGTTTCTTATTCGAACAATTTAGCAAATTCTTCAGCTGAAACCTCTTTTTTGTCGATTGTCACTTGCTCTTTCAACCATGCAGCCAATTTTTCTTCAACAGCACGATCCAAGATATTCTGCAGTGTCTGCTTGTTCTTCAACATCTCTTTCGCGTAGTTGTCCAAAACATCTTCAGGAACTGACAACATGCCGTACTGTGCGAACTGAGCCTTGGCAACACGCTTAGCGAAGTCATTGACGTCTGCATCTTCCACCTTCAAGCTGTTAGACTTAATCAAGTGTTCTTTCACCAAGTGATATGACAAATCTTCTGTGATGTGAGAGAACTCTTTTTCGATGTTCTCTGCTGTATTCTTTTCGTTTGCAACGAGCAACCAGCGTTTCAAGATATCGTCAGCAAATTTCAATTCGCCGGCTTTCTTCAACAATACCTCACGTGCATCGTTCAAGAACTTGAAGTCACTCTGCGGAGTGAACTGCTCTGCCAAAGCTTCATGGATCTTCTCCTTGAATTCCTCTTCGCTTGTTACGACGTTTTCACCAAATACCTTGTCATACAACTCTTGGTTCAACTCAGCGTTCTTATGACGGGAGATTTCTGAAATCTCGAAACTGAAATCGCCTGTCATCTCTGCCACTTTTTCTTTCTCAACCCCCAGGAAGCTTGCGATTTCTGCTTCAGCACCTTCATAAGCCTTGTTCGGGTTGAAAACGACAACAGTATTAACTTTTGCGCCGATGAATTTAGCCTTTTCAGCTTCGTCTTTGATATACAATGGCATCAAAACAGCGTCTGTCTTCACAATGCCACCCTCTTTCGGAGTGCCGTTTTCCAACTCAGCTACTGTACCTTTTACCAAGTCACGCTCTTCAACTTCCTCAGCCTTTTCGTATGTGCCGAAGTTGGATGTATAGGCTTCAACTTGCTTGTTCAGCATGTCGTCGTCGATCTTCACTTCATAATAGGGCAATGTATCTTCTTTGCTCAACTCCATATGGATCTCCGGAGCGATCGCTACATCAAAGTTGAATACGAAATCTTCTTGTTTGTCGAAATCTACTGCAGACGGTTCTGCTTCGCTAGCCAACGGTTCGCCCAAGATGTTCAACTTGTTGTCTTGGATGTATTTGAACAAGTTTTCTGAAACCAGACGGTTTACTTCTTCCACCAATGCTTGTTTGCCATACATTTTCTTCACCATTCCCATCGGAACCATACCTTTACGGAATCCCGGGACGTTGGCTTTCTGACGGAAGCCACGCAAGGTTTTATCAACCGCTGCTTCATAGTCAGACTTTACTATTTCTAACTTGATGATTCCTCTAACAGAATCATTGTTAATAAGAGAAACGTTCATTCTGATGTTCTATTTATTTAATTAATATACTATCCAAATTTTAGGGTGCAAAATTAGGTTTATTCTTTCAATATCGCAACATTGTTTGCATAAATTGTTGTAAACGGGCGCATTTTATCCCGAAAACAACATCCGAAACAGCCACAAAGATAGTAAAAATCGCCTTACAAACCACCTTTTCCAACAGCGAAAACAGATTCTATTCTTCACTTCTTTTCTGCTCTATCCCGAACATCCGCCACGCAATTCCAATGTTTAAGAAAAGTTTCTCGGCAACAAACTGTAGTTTATTCGGGAGAAAACCGGAGTTTTATGCGGAGAAACTTTTTCAAAACTCTTGTATTGTTGGTTGAGAGCCCAACTTCTTTTTCAGAAAATGGTTCGTCCATACAAAAAGAATCAACGAGACTAAAGCCAATACCCCATAATAAACGATATGGTCGTCACCTATTTCGGCCGTAACAAATTCAGAGTCGCTCACGGCATCACTCGACATCAGCGTCACACTGATGGCATTGTTGAAAAAATGAGCGCAGACCGGCAACCAAATGCTCTTGCTCCACCACAACAAATAACCAAAGTACGCTCCCAAAATCATGCGTGGAAGAAAGCCGTAAAACTGCAGATGAAAAGCACTGAAGAGGATGGCTACCAACCATATAACCGCATGATGATTGGTTTTCCATTGACTGATAATGCGCTGCAGGGTTCCTCGAAACAGGAATTCTTCGGCAATGGCCGCCATCAAAGCAATAACAAGCAAGTTGGAAAGGTAGGGACAAACTCCTCCTCCATCAATTAGTTTTTGCGTAAATTCTTGGGCTTGCTCCTCGTAGGTCTGCATCCACGACTCGACAGCAGCCGCCCATGACGGCAGCGTTAGCTTTTCATTCAGCCACGACAACAGGTTGATCACGGGCAAAAGCCATACGATATTGGCAAAAACAAGAGCCGCACTCTTCCACGAAATCCGCTTCCGCATCGAAAGATATTCCTGAAAATCATCGCTATAAAGATATGCAAACAGAGCGGCGGGCAATAAAAAAGTGCCGGCAGCCGTAATCAATTGCAACAAACGTAGCATATCGGGGTAATCGGTTATCTGTGCATTCACACCATAAACCGCCATGAATAGCCCCATTCCCAAAAGAGAAGAGAGAATACTGCCACCCACTACGAGCAGCAACAACGCCAACAATTGCAAGCCAATCGGCTGCCCAACAAAGATTCCTGCGAATTTCATCTTGTTTTTTCTGCAAAGATAACGATAAAACTCCTATCCGAAAACGGACAATCCAAAAGATATCCAAATTTCTTTTGGATCAAAACCATCTGATTATCAGCATCAAGCAAATATTTGTCAGAAAAAATTGCAGAAAAGTATTGCACATTCAAAAATAATGTCTACTTTTGCACCCGTAATCAAACGATAACGATTGCAAAACACGATGGTGCCATAGCTCAGTTGGTAGAGCAAAGGACTGAAAATCCTTGTGTCCCCGGTTCGATTCCTGGTGGCACCACTCAAACAAAAAAATCCGAATTCTTCGAAAAGAGTTCGGATTTTTTGTTTTTAATTGTTTCTCATTCTTCCGTGCCGGCCATCGTCGTAATGTGTGTAATTGCCACATCCGACACATACTCGCTGCCATTTCCGGCAACAGCCACGATGATATAAGCGGTATTGGGATGAAGGTCTGTCACCGTAGTTGCCGTAGCTTCAAGATTCAGCGGTGTAGCTTCGGCATCGTTAAGCAGCTCCCGAGCCGAAGGCTGTGGGATGCCTTTTTCAAGCAGCTTATAAACTGCCTTGTCGGCATCGGTCACATTGTACTTAAAATCGATGGTTGCCGTTCCGGCCAATGCTTGTCCCAATGTGATTTTGGGCGAATGCACTTCCTCCACTTCGTCATCTCCACAAGAAGTAAAGCCCACCATTGTTAGCACACAGAGCAACAACAGGGGAATTCTCAATAACATTTTTGTCATAACAATAGTATAATAATAACGTTTTTATAGTGCGGCAAACGTAAAAAAAAAAAGCAAAAGAACAAAATTCCGGAAGATAATTCTTTTCCGGTCCTGCTCCTTTTCTTCTATAATTCAAACAGAAGGAAGGCTTCCCTCATGTTCTTCGTCCTAAAAAATCGGTTTGACAAAATGACATTGCCAATGCCGAGGAGCTGTTCTGAGCTTTGTTTCTGAGGCTATTTGATTGTTTTCATGAGGAGCATAGCGGGCAATGTGACACATGCAAACGATAAAATAGAGCAAAAATGAAGCCAAAACAGGTGGCTAACCAAAGGTCGCAAAAATTCAAAACTGCATCTCTATATATTTTCTGACCGCTTCGCGGATAGAATGCAACCCAAAATCTTCATAATTGAGAGCATCAATCGGTAGAATCACCAACGATTCGGCATCATCTGCGGCTAACGCTTTTTCAAAATCATGTACATGGCATTCATAAAAGAGATCAAGCGTATGCACATTGAACCCCTTAAAAGGGTAAATATTGGGAATGGAAAAAAGATAATGGCTTTCGGAAATCGCCAAACCGGTCTCCTCTTTCACCTCTCTCAACAGGGCCGTTTCAGCATTTTCATAGAGATCAACAAAACCACCGGGCAAGTCCAATGTCCCTTTCTCCGGGTCTCTCGCGCGACGAACCAACAACAACTCATCACGCTCATTGCGGACAAAACATGCGACAGCTGCCGACGGATTAAAATAATAGGTAAATCCACAATGGGTACAAACTTTCGACTTCTCGTTGTTTACCACAAATGTTTTTTGTCCACACACCGGACAATAGATAAACTGGTGCAAAGGATGCTTATGAATCATATCCATGAGAGGGTGCAATAAAAAAGAAACACACAGAAGAAGCATTCGAACTTCTCTGTGTGTTTCCGGTTGTAATACAATAATGATTAAGCTTGTTTTGCTTCCCAACCCAAAGCACTTGCGCCCAAAACAGCCGCATCGCTTTCCTTTAATTGAGAGAACATCAACTTAACTTTTCCTTGATAAATCTTCAACAAGTTCTTCTCCATTGAATGTTTGATCGGGTTCATGATCAAATCGCCCGACTTAGTCAAACCTCCGAACAGAATGATTGCTTCAGGACTCGAGAAGGCAACGAAATCAGCAAAGGCTTCGCCCAGCAAAGTTCCTGTGAATTCGAAGATTTCCAAAGCCATCTTGTCGTTCTTCATGGCCGCATCGTATACATCTTTTGATGTGATTTGATCCGGATCCAATTCACGCAACAAGCTTTCATCCTTGCGAATTTCCAAAAATTCGCGAGCCGTACGAGCCACACCTGTTGCAGAAGTATATGCTTCCAAGCAACCTTGACGGCCACAACCACATATACGGCCATTGTTATGACGAACAATTACGTGACCCAATTCACCGGCAAATCCATCATGTCCGTATACCAAGTTACCACCAATAACGATACCGCTACCAACACCTGTACCCAAGGTGATAACGATAAAGTCTTTCATTCCGCGAGCAGCTCCATAAGTCATTTCACCGATTGCTGCAGCATTGGCATCATTTGTCAAAGCAACAGGAATACCACCGATGTAATCACTGATCAATTGAGCCAATGGCACTACACCTTTCCAAGGCAAGTTGGGAGCAAATTCAATACAACCATTGAAATAGTTTCCATTAGGTGCTCCGATACCTACACCTTTGATTTTTTCCGGGCCACCAGCCTGGCTGATTACTCCTTTCAGTCCATCGCCCAAAGCTGTAACATACTCATTAATATCAGTATATTTACCTGTTTTGATTGAGCTACTGTATAAAATTGTTCCGCGCGCATCAACAACGCCAAACACCGTATTTGTACCGCCTATATCGATACCTACTACATAAGGCTTCTCCATGATTCTATCTTTAGGATTAATAATGAATGTTTATTTTTTAGGGCAAATATAATTTGCTTTATCATAAACGGCAATAGATTCGACCAAAAATTTTTATAATGAATTGACAATTTAACAACAAATAGTGGCTAAAATGTTACGACATTATCATGTCATTTATAACTCAATGGAAGGATTTCTATCCAATAATCGTCAGGGTCATGAATAAAATAGAGCCCCATCGCTTCGTTTTCAAAGCAAACACAATTCATTTCCTTGTGATAAGCTCTTGCCTTGTCGTAATCTCCTCCGACACGGAAGCAGAGATGGCTTTCGTTTTCTCCCAACTCATAGGGTTCAGTATGACCTTTCAACCAGGTAAGTTCCAAAAGGAATGAGGTTTGTTCATCCGTCAAATAAGCCAAAATGAATGAACCATCATCTGCCACCTTCCGATGGTGTTCTTTTAAACCCAATGCTTTGTTATAGAAAGCAATGCTTCGTTCCAAGTCAGATACATTGATATTGAAATGATCAAATCGTCCTTTAACTTCTATCATAATTATTCTAATATTAATTCATCACCGGGAGTTGACAACAAATGGAATTGCACCCCTTGTTGTTGTGCATATATTCCAAAAGGAAGCGTATCAGCAGGATGTTCCCAATAATGCATCGGCACAATATGATCAACTTTCAATTGATCGATAAACTGCCTTGCACCTCGGTCATAGTCAGAGCCTAAACGTGAATCGACCGGGAACATTGCCAGATTCAAATGAGGGCAAACCGCCTTTAAATCTTTCAACTCATGCAGAAAATTCCCCTCCATTTGGCGCACTTCCTGAGGAGTCGACTCATCTTGCCAGTGCCAATTGTTCAAGTCGCCCGCATGAAAGATCACTTTTCCTTCAAAATGAAGCAAAAATGATATGCCTACATCGGTAGAACCAAACGCCTGCAAACGAATCCGATCGTCAACGAAGAGGTCACCCTTGCGCAAGAATTGTGCTTCATCTGCCTTTGCTTTTTTATGTTTCAGAATATCTGCACTGAGCAAATATACTAAATTTTGTCGATAATTTCGCCATTCAAAAATCTCTCTATTGAAATGATCCGAATGAAAATGGGAAGCCAACAAGTAGAGAGGTGTCTCTTTTTTGAGCAAGACATCATGAACATACCCTGTTTTGTCGCATGTGTCACGAAAATAATCGAACAAAATCGAACACGTTTCCGTCTCCAAGACAAAACAACTGTGATATATATAAGTCAGTTTCATGCATCAATACTTTAAAAAGAGGCGATCTCTGCATAGAGACCGCCTCTCAACGACGTATTTTCAAAAAAGATATTTATTAAGAGCAGCGCAGTGAACGACCCAAACGCAAGATAGTATTCCGATTGATGCCATTCAATTCGCACAATTTCGATACAGATATGCCATATCGTTGAGCAATAGCGCCCAATGTATCGCCTGATTTTATTGTATGATAAACGACTTCACCTTTTTCAGGAGCGGTGGTTTTCGGTTGAGTAACTGAAGCAACAGCCTCTTTCGTCACCTCCGTAGTCGTTGTTTTCTTCACTTGTTTATGTGTAGAAGAAGCACTTCCCTCTGCTGAACAACGAATGGCCTGCCCCACACGTAAGATAGCAGTCGGCTTAAGGCCGTTCAAACGGCAGAGTTGAGCTACCGTTGTTCCATATTTCCGTGCAATTTTTCCCAATGTATCGCCCGACTTCACGCGATGATATACCAGCTGATCGTCAGCAGAAGTATAGATATTGCTTTTATGTGTATTGGCACGACCTTTGCGGAATACGTAAATATCATTGATGGGAACGCCATTTTCAAAGTCGATAATGTCTGCAGGATTAATGGCTTGACCCATAAATCGGGTCTCGAAGTGAAGGTGTGAACCTGTTGAACGTCCGGTATTACCACCCAATCCAATAGGATCGCCGGCATGAACGATATCGTTGACGCTTACCAATTGTTTCGACAAGTGTCCATAAACTGTTTCCAAACCATTCGGGTGGCGGATCACGATATAATAGCCATAACCGCGGCGTTCGAAACTGCGAATACGAACTTTACCGTCAAATGCGGCACGGATAGTATCACCTTTGTATACTTTCAAGTCTATTCCCCGATGCATACGGCGGCGACGTGGGCCATATTTCGAGGTGATATGCATAATGGAATCGAGTGGATAATAGAACGAAGAGCAATTGATAGCGCAAGTGTCGGGAATGTTTCGGCTGGCTTTATTGCCGGCGAACGGGTCTACCCAATCGGTATTCCAGTTCGAACCATAAATATCATCGGCAGGAAATTCCAAATCCTCGCGTTCCACTTCTTTTTGAAATGTCGCCTCTTCCAGTTTTTGGATGCCGATATCTTTCTTGAATCCTATGCGATCCGCCATCAATTCGGATACGTTTTGCTCCATTGCCGTGATGACCCGTTCAACCTTTGCCGAAGTCTTGGCCTTCTTTACGGGTTCAACAGCCTTTGCAGTCGGCAACATGAGCAAGCCTAAACATACAGAGATTATTGATTTTATCGTCATTGTTTTTTACTTTTCAACTTACAATTTGGCAGTTTGTATTTCATTTCTTGATCTACCTCAAGAAACCCAAACTTTTCAAAGTTCGATATTTTCAATTTTACGCCCAAATAAATTAGAACAAAAAATTTTATGTTGATTAAAAGAATTTTAAATCAACAGTGCAAACCACTATGAAACAGTTATTTACAGAAAATATGTTTTACAACATATTTAGCCGATCATTCTCCAATTTAACTTATTTTGGTACAATATCTTCAGCCTTTCATTCAATATTCTATGGGTTTCGTTCAATAAATCCGGGTCTTGGTCCAAAACCAATTGTGCCCAATCTCTGGCATATTGTACGATTTGTCCGTCTGTTGCTAAATTAGCAATTTTCAAGCCAAGCCCTTCACCGCTCTGCCGTGTTCCTTCCAAATCGCCTTGCCCACGCAGGCGCAAATCTGCCTCAGCAATCTCGAATCCATTGTTGCTGTTCACCATTATTTCCAAGCGCTTACGGGTATCGTTGCTAAGTTTGTAGGACGACACCAGCACGCAATAGGATTGTTCGGCGCCACGACCGACGCGCCCTCGCAACTGATGCAGCTGTGACAATCCAAAACGCTCGGCACTTTCGATCACCATAACCGAAGCATTCGGCACGTTGACCCCGACCTCTATCACGGTGGTGGCCAACAGAATCTGCGCCTCTCCCGATATAAATTTCTGCATCTCTGCCTCTTTGTCGGCGGCTTTCATTTTTCCGTGCACCATGCACACTGTATATCCACTGAAGGCCTCCTTGAACAGTTCGAATCCATCCTCCAAACTTTTATAGTCAAGCTTTTCACTACCTTCAATCAAAGGGTAAACCACATAAACCTGCCGGCCTTTCTTTATCTCGGCAAGCAAGAATTTGAACAATTCAGCCTGCTTGTTATCATAGCGGTGAAGCGTCATGATCGGCTTACGGCCGGGGGGCAATTCATCAATCACCGACACGTCCAGGTCGCCATAAAGCGTCATGGCAAGTGTGCGAGGAATCGGAGTGGCGGTCATAACCAGCACATGTGGCACCACTTGCGCATTCTTCTTCCACAATTTCGAGCGTTGTTCGACGCCAAAGCGATGTTGCTCGTCGATAATGGCCAGCCCCAACGAGGAAAAGACCACCGAATCTTCGATCAGTGCATGGGTACCAATGAGAATCTGAATCTCACCATTGGCCACAGCCGGCAGGATCTTGTCACGCTCACGTTTCTTGGTCGAGCCCGTCAGCAATGCTACATTCACCGGCATATCCTTCAAAAATTCCTTGATCGTGGCATAATGTTGATGGGCCAGGATCTCGGTAGGCGCCATCATGCAAGCCTGACAATTATTGTCGAGTGCCAATAACATCGAAAGCAATCCGACCAATGTCTTCCCGCTACCCACATCGCCTTGCAGCAATCGGTTCATCTGTTTGCCGCTTCCCATGTCGACACGAATCTCACGAACCACCCGCTTTTGGGCATTCGTCAGCTGAAATGGTAAATATTCCTTGTAAAAAGTATTGAAATAGTCTCCCACTTTCGGGAAAGGAATACCTCGAAGCGTTCGGCTCCTTTGCTGGTTGTTGCGCAATATATTCAACTGAATATAAAACAGTTCCTCGAATTTCAACCGAAGTTGGGCGGCTTGAAGCAACTTTACATTTTCCGGAAAATGGATGTTGCGCAAGGCATCCGACAACGACATCAAGCGAAGTTTCTGCACTAAATAGGCGGGCAACGTCTCAGGCACTTGCCAATTCAAATTACTCAACAGATGATATTGCAGGTTCTGAATGGTGCGCGAATGCAAAAATGCCCGTTTCATCTTCTCGGTCGTGTTGTAAAACGGCATGAATCCTGAAGCAACTTGTTCTACATTTTCCACAGGATCGACATCCGGATGGACAATATTACAAAGGCGCCCGAACTCTGTCGGTTTGCCAAACACAATATATTCCACATTGGCCTTGAGTTTCGACAACACATAGTTCAACCCTTTGAACCAAACCAAATCGATCGTACCCGTTCCATCCGTAAACTTTCCGATCAGTCGTTTGGTGCGCCCCTCTCCCACCTGGTCAAACATGACAATTTTTCCTTTGAGCTGAATATAGGGCATTGAGCCCGTTACCTCCGAGACTTTATAGAATCGGCTGCGGTCAACGTATTTATAAGGGAAATAGTAGAGCAGGTCTTCATACGAGACGATGTTCGCCTCTGTTTTCAAGACCTCAGCTTTCCGCGGGCCAACCCCCGGAAGATAAGTCACGGCCCGTTTGTTCAGTTCCAATATCATGCTATTTCCTTTTTTGACAAATGCACAGTTGCGGCATTCCTTTCCCAAAAGGAACACCTCCTCTCCGCCTTTTGCAAATATACTTATAAAAAAGAGACCAATCAACCCCCATCCAACAAAAACAGAGGTCGAATTGTCTGTTTACTTATTCCTGCAATAAATTTCTGTTCATACGCTAATGCTAAAACAGTTTCTCCCGAGAAAACTACAGTTCATTCGGGAGAAAACTCGAGTTTTATGCGGAGAAAACTGCTGTTTACTCCCGAGAAACTTTTTAAGTAGTGTGGAACCATAAAAAAGAGATCTTGAGCAGGTAAAAAAACTTTCCTCAGCATTCATTTACAACCTCCTTTTATTCAAAAAAATGATGTATATTTGGAAAATGAAAGTTAGTGATTACTATTTACAACCTAAAACACAATTTTTATGAGACCCATTCAACAGACATGTCTTGCGGGCTTGATAGCTACCGCAATAGGTTTCAGCTCCTGTAAGGAAGCTGAAGCACCCGCTCCTGTCATGCCTATCCCTACGCCAGAACAAGTGGCTTGGCATAAACTGGAAACTTATGCATTTGTCCACTTTGGATTGAACACTTTCAACGACTTGGAGTGGGGCTATGGAGACACACCGGCCACCACTTTCAACCCTACTGACTTGGATTGCGACCAGTGGGCCCGCACCATCAAAGCAGCCGGCCTCAAAGGTGTGATTCTTACGGCCAAGCACCATGATGGCTTTTGTTTGTGGCAAACTGAAACGACGGAATATTCCGTAAAAAACTCCCCCTGGAAGGACGGCAAAGGCGACATGGTCCGCGAACTGTCCGACGCTTGTAAAAAGCACGGACTTCTGTTCGGTATCTATCTTTCTCCGTGGGACCGTAATAGCGACAACTATGCCCAACCCGGATATGTCACGAAGTTTCATGCACAGATGGAGGAACTGATCAGCAACTACGGTCCACTGTTCGAGTATTGGTTTGACGGGGCCAATGGAGGAGATGGTTGGTATGGCGGAGCAAAAGAAAGACGATCGATCAATCCAAGCACCTATTACGGCTACGAAGAAGCGCGCGAGAAGATCAAAGCCAAACACCCGACAGCCATGATCTTCGGCGGTACGGTACCCGATATTCGCTGGATTGGCAACGAAGAGGGATGGGCCGGCGATACACAATGGAGCATCTACGATTCGGAACTGGGCAAGAACCAGAAATACAAAAACAGTGTATATGGCGACGAAAACGAGAAGAAATGGTTAGGCGGTGAGTGCGACGTCTCGATTCGTCCGGGGTGGTTCTATCACGCCCGCGAGGATCATCAGGTGAAATCGCTGGCGCATTTGGTAGATCTCTACTATCGCAGTGTAGGCCACAATGCCAACTTCTTGCTGAACTTCCCCGTTTCGTTGAGCGGAAAGATTGCCCAACAAGACTCTATCCGCATTATGGAATGGCGCCAAGTTCTTGACAACGATTTCAAAACCAACTTATTGAAGGGTTGCTATGTCGACGCTTCGACCTCAAGAGGACGCACCTTTGCCGCTTCAAAGACAACAGACGGCGATTGGGACAGCTACTGGGCTACTCCGGACGGTGTCACATCCGGCTCACTGACGTTTACATTGCCGTCAGCTACAGACGTGAACCGCATGGTGATTCAGGAGTATATTCCACTGGGACAACGTGTGCGTTCGTTCAACTTGGAATATGAAAAAGATGGGAAATGGAGTCCGATCGAATCGGTTGACTCGACTACGACTGTCGGTTACAAACGTATTGTCCGCTTCCATACGGTCAATGCCAACAAACTGCGCATCAATTTCTTGGATGCTCGCGGACCGTTGTGTATTAATAATGTAGAAGCATACATGGCTCCCACACTACTGACCGAGCCCGTCATCGCACGCAACGAAAAGAGCATCGTCTCTATCGAAGCGGGTGATCCGAACGCTGAAATTTATTACACGACCAACGGCGAGGAACCGACGAAAGAATCGACACGATATGAGCAACCTTTCGAACTGGCACAAAAGGCAACTGTCAAGGCAATCGTATACGATGCGAAAAACGACAAGTACAGTCCGCTGACAACTGCCGAATTCGATCTGCCGTCCGATGAATACACGGCCTCCCTCAACGACGAGAAAGCCGCGGTCATGTTCGACGGCAATGCCTATTCAGCCTATACCATTCCAAATAATGGAAAGGAAGTGACAATCCGTTTGAAGAACAGCCATAAGATTTGTGGCTTCCGTTATATTCCGGATCAGCGAAGATCAGCCGTGGGCCATATCTCAAACTATCAGTTCTATGTGGATGGAAAACCGGTGGCATCAGGAGAGTTCTCCAACATCAAGGCTAATCCGATCGAGCAGGAAGTCCGCTTCTCGGCTGTAAAAGGCCAGACAATCAAGCTGGTTTCTATACGCAACGTGGATGATAACAAGCAATTCTCCATCGGAGAGTTGTCGGTTATTACTGAATAAAATGAAGGCGGGATGCACATCAAATTGCGCATCCCGCCGATTATTAACTAAATAATTACGAGATTATCTTATACCAAAGCCTTTGTTGTTACATACGACTGGGCACTTCGATACCCAACAATGCCATACCTTCTTTAACCACTTTCGCCACATTGGCCGAAAGGACAAGGCGGAACACCTTCAATTTTTCATCCGCTTCACGAAGGATCGTATAATCATGATAGAACTGATTGTATTCTTTCACCAAATCGTAGGTATAATTGGCAATGCAAGCAGGGCTATATGTATCTCCTGCCTCTTTCACCACTTGAGCAAAGTTAGCCACCAACTGAATCAAGTTCTCTTCTTTTTCAGAGATCTCGAAATCCGTAGGAAGCACATCAGGCAACACAACTCCTTGGTCTGCCGCCTTGCGCAAAACAGAGCAAATTCGAGCATATGTATATTGAATGAATGGACCGGTGTTACCATTGAAATCAATTGATTCCTTCGGATTGAAAGTCATGTTCTTGCGCGGATCGACTTTCAAGATGAAGTATTTCAACGAACCCAAGCCAACCATCCGAGCAATGTCTTCAGCTTCCTCTTTGCTCATGCCGTCCAGCTTGCCTAATTCCTGCGATATTTCGCGTGCAGTGTTGATCATCTCGGCCATCAAATCGTCGGCATCTACAACTGTTCCTTCGCGGCTCTTCATCTTTCCTTCCGGCAATTCGACCATACCATAAGAGAAGTGAACCAAACCTTTACCGAATTCAAAGCCCAATTTATCCAACAGAATAGAGAGCACCTGGAAGTGGTAATTTTGCTCATTACCTACAACGTAGATCATTTTATTGATAGGATAATCATCAAAACGCAATTTGGCTGTTCCAATATCTTGGGTCATATAAACAGAAGTTCCGTCTTGACGTAACAACAACTTCTCGTCCAAACCGTCATTCCGCAAGTCTGCCCATACCGAACCATCTTCACGACGATAGAAGATCCCTTTCTCCAATCCTTCAAGGACCTTGCTTTTTCCTTCAAGATAAGTGTTGGATTCGTAGTAAATCTTGTCGAAATCAACACCCAGCATCTTGTAGGTTTCATCGAATCCTGCATAAACCCAATCGTTCATCATCTTCCACAACGAACGAACCTCCGGATCACCGGCTTCCCACTTACGCAACATCTCGCGAGCTTCTTGCATCAATGGCGAAGCGGCTTCGGCTTCTTCTTTGGTCATTCCTTTAGCTTCCAAGGCAGCCGTCTCTTCTTTCAGCTTGTTACTGAACAGCACATAGAAATCACCGATAAGATGATCGCCCTTCTTTCCGGTAGATTCAGGGGTGGCACCATTTCCCCACTTTTGCCAAGCCAACATAGATTTGCAAATATGGATACCACGATCATTCACAATGTTCGTCTTTACCACTTTATTACCGTTGGCTTCCAAGATTTTAGACAAGCTATATCCCAACAGATTATTACGGACATGGCCCAAGTGCAATGGTTTATTGGTATTCGGAGAAGAGTATTCAATCATCACCAACGGAGCATTTTCCGTTACAGGAACGATACCATAATGATCTGCTGCCTGGATATCATTCAGCAAACCAATCCAGCAACTGCCGGCAATGGTCAGATTCAAAAATCCTTTGATGACATTAAATTCGGAAACTGCCGTTTCGTTTTTCACCAAATAATCGCCAATCTCTTGAGCTGTCAACTCAGGCGATTTTTTCGACATTCTCAAAAATGGAAATACAACCAACGTAAGATGCCCTTTGAACTCTTTCTTTGTTTTCTGCAGTTGTACCTGCTGCGGAGTAATATCTGCGCCATACAACTCCTTGATGCCGGCGATAACCGATCCGGTAATTTGTTGTTCTATAACCATATCTTATATTGTTCTAATCTTTATTTGCCGCAAAGTTACTTTTTTTCTATGATATTTCCTTATGAACCTCAGCCAATCACTTCTCTAAAAGTGCTTTTGCAATTACTAAATCGAATGGTGTTGTGATTTTTATATTCTCACGATTGGACGGAACGAGGCTGATGGGCGTGCCAAATGCTTCCACAACAGAGGCATCGTCTGTATACAATGGAGAAAAAGGCTGAGAATAGGCACGAAGAAGTAGGTCAGCACGAAATACTTGAGGCGTATGAACTGCATAAAAAGAAGAGCGATCTACTTGCCGATTACGACCATCCACCTCCACTTTACGCAAGGAATCGATAGAGGGAATGGCAGGAACAACTGCCCTACTCTTCTTTGCTTGCTCAAAACAAGCGGTGATAACATCTTGAGAAACGAAAGGACGAACTCCATCATGAACAGCTATCAAGGTCTCCTCTTCTTGACCTTTCACCTCATCTGCAATAGCTTTCAATCCATTCTGTACAGAATGGAAACGTGTTTCGCCGCCCGTTACGATGCGATGTGGGGCACGGCATCCGATTTCTTGGCAAAGCATCTTCCAATATGCTTGATGGTCAAGCGGAAGGACCAAGATGATTTCGGCATTAGGATCCCAATCACCAAATTTCTCAACCGTATGCATCAGCAAAGGCTTACCAGCCAGTGGTATGAACTGCTTAGGAAGATCGCTTCCCATGCGCAATCCCTTGCCTCCAGCCACTATAATCACATATGCTTTCATTCGTCCAATCCGTCTAAAACCTTCTTCACTTCTTCATCTACCTTGTAAAGTTTGTCTTTACAAAGTTGGATCAGACGCATAGCCTCCCGTACTTTCTCAGAAAGCACGTCCACATCCAGGTCTCCTGTCTCTATCTGAGCTACTATCTGACGAAGCTTCTGTATGGCCTCTTGATAGGATTCTGTTTTTTTTGCCATAAAATATAATTATTCTAATCGAATACTTCTTTGACTGTTTTTATTATATCATTTATTATCAGTGACAACCGAGTCAATTTTTCCATCCGAGAAGCAAGTAGTCAATGTATCTCCAACTTTCAAACCCGTTACTGATTTGATAATCTTCCCATGTCGTAACGTCAAACTATACCCCCGTTTGAGAAGATAGTCCGGCGAAGCCAAACGGACAAATTGTTCCTGCAATTCCAAGAAACGGGTCTCTTTCGCTATTCGACTGTCCAAGGCCACTTGCATACGTTGTCGGAGTTGATTCAATTGATTCTGTTGCCGTTCTTGCAGATTTCCGACAATGATTGGGAGTTTTGCCGTCAACACTTGCAATGCAGATCGGTTTTTCTCTATTCTTCCTCTTACCATATCCGGAAATCGAGCGGCCAAAGCCTGCAGAAAATTCTGCTGTTCTTGCAAATTTGCTCGAGTCTTATTACCCAAAATCTGCTGAATGTTTTCCAATTCAACAGCGAGATTGTCCATACATTCTATAAGAAATGCGGCTACCGCTGTCGGAGTTTTCAATCGGGTATTCGCTACCAAGTCTACAATCGTGTCGTCCCTTTCATGGCCGATTCCCGTGATGATTGGCAAAGGGAATTGAGCACAGTTTGCAGCCAAGAGGTAAGAATCGAAACTGTTCAAGTCGGATGTGGCCCCACCTCCACGGATTATGACCACAACATCAAAACATTGTTGATTTGCATAGATAGCATCCAAGGCTGCAATCACCGATTCTTCTGTTTTTTCTCCTTGCATCAACGCCGGAAAAAGCTTTACATAGAAAGAATAGCCGGCTTGATTATGAAGCAATTGATTCACAAAATCCTCATAGCCGGCCGCTGTTTGTGACGTTATAACTGCTATCCGCTGAGGGAGCAAGGGCATGGGTAATTCTTTATTTAATGTAAATACACCTTCTTCCTGCAGTTGTCTGATAATCTCCATCCGCTTCTTCACCATATCGCCCAAGGTGTAGGTCGGATCAATATCCACAACATTCAGGCTGAAGCCGTAGAGTTCATGAAATTCAACTGTGACACAAACCAACACATTCAAGCCGGAACGAAACGTTTGCTGCGTCTCCATTTCAAAATAACGCTTCAATACATGAAATGTCTTTGCCCATATTGAGCCTCGCGCTTTGGCCACCAATTGGTTGGTCGTTGGGTTTTTCTCGACAAATTCCAAATAACAATGTCCCGAAGATGCGTTGACTCGGACATCGCTCGTCTCGGCTCTCACCCAATAAGTTTCAGGAAAAGCGAGCGATATTGAATGACGAACGCAAGAGGTCAGTTCGTACAATGAGTAGGTTTGTCTATCTTCGCCGAGAGGCATACTTCAATCCCTTTTTGTAAGATTTGTACATATCCGGAATACCATACCCCATTCCGGCATTGGGTTTCTTGTATAATGACGCATTACGACTTATCAGATTCCGAATTTCAGCGGCTGTCAACGATGGAAGGGCTTGCCAAAGACAGGCTCCCATGCCGGCCAAAATTGGAGTTGAAAAGGATGTTCCACTGGCAAAGCGCAGTATACCCTCTGCATCAAGTACAGCACATCCGCTACCCAACGAGACTACATCCGGTTTCACTCGGCCATCTGCCGTAAAACCCCATGAACTGAATTCACTGTTTTTCTTGTTTTCCATCACAGCCCCCACCGTCAAAATATCTGAAGCATCCGCCGGAAAGGTGATTTTATGCCATGACATGTTCCCTTCATTTCCTGCACTGGAGAAAAGCAATATGCCTTTTTTCCCCGCACACGAAGCCACTTGCGAAATGAGTGCCGTTTTTCCGTCCAAATCATCGTGACAATAATTCAAGGTGGTATCGTCAAATGCATAATAACCCAAAGAGGAAGAGACAATATCCACGCCAACACTATCCGCAAACTCGACAGCTGCTGCCCAATAATCCTCTTCAATCGGAAACTCCGTCTCAGTCACTTCGCTCCGAATCAACCAATAAGAAGCTTTTGGTGCAGTACCAACCAAAACATGAGGCATATCAGAAGCCAAACAAGAGAGTACCTTCGTTCCATGTTCATCCCCTCTAAAAACAGATTGGCCAGGATAAACAACATTGTGCGTGCCCGCTACATGGAGTGATTGAAAAGCCTCTATCCGATCCACATTGGCAAAACCTGCATCGATCACGGCAATCTGCATGCCCTCTCCTCGGTAGCCCGCACGGTGCAATTTCTCTCCTTTCAACAGTTTCAACTGCGTTTCTCCATTTCCATAATAAGATTTTATTGGCTTTTCACGGACGGCGATTGTCTCGCTACTTGACTCGTTCGACCATTTCTCCTCGACTCCTTTCCATACCCAACGTACAGAGTCCACGATCGGCAACCGGCGAAGTCGATAGATGACAGTACTGTCATTGCTCTTTACGACTACCGTTTTCATCCATTTGCTTGTAGTTACGACTCGGCACCCCTCTGTTTCCAGCAATTTCTTATAAGCATCAGAGATGGGGAGATCCGATTCATCGACTGAAATATGTTGTTTGTTTCTGCGTTCAATGGCTTTAGCAGAGAGGAATGTCTCCGGCTGATCGACACTCAGTTCGCAATTTCCTTTATTTTTTAAGTAAACACGAAATCCATAACTATTATTCTCTTCACCAAAAAGCGGAAAGACAAGCAATAAATCCAGCAACAGCAGCAAACAGTATCTCATTTCTTAAAAACAACTTATGGATTACAACAGGTGAAATAGATAATATATGTATTACCTGCTCAAGCTGCAATCCACAAGCAATTACGGTTAATCGTCCAATATTTTGCAAATAGGGATCTCGCGTTTCACGTCTTGACGCAACGAGATCAACGTCTCCGTTTCCACAACACCTGGAATCTCTTGAATTCTTGTATTCAATAATTCCATCAGATGCTCATTGTCGCGGGCATACAATTTCACCAGCATCGTGTACGGACCCGTAGTAAAATGACATTCTACAATCTCCGGAATTTTCTCAAATTCTGGCACAACGTCCTTATACATGGATCCTCTTTCGAGTTTTACTCCGATATAAGTACAAGTATTATAGCCTAAAATTTTCGGATTGATGTGATAACCTGAGCCAACAATGACATTCATATCAATCATTCGTTGCACGCGCTGATGAATGGCTGCACGAGAAACGCCACACTCTTCCGCCACATCCTTAAATGGGATGCGCGCATTTTTCGAGATGATGTTTAAGATCTGACGATCTAACTTATCGACCTTTTCCATATTCTATTTTGTTTTTAATATTTCTATATTGAAGAATTATATTCCGTATCAAATATATGAAATAATTTTTATAGAATAGCATTGTGAAAGAAAAAAGTAAGAAAAACATTAAAAAAGCAGATAAAATATGCTTTACAACATACTTTTATCTGCTTTTCCCGATAAATGTGTAATCGAAGTGCTTACTTTTGCTCGTCTTTTACGATCTCAAGCAATTCAACTTCGAACTTCAATGTGCTGTTCGGTTTGATGTCCGGGCCGGCGGCACGCTCTCCGTAAGCCAATTCAGACGGTATCCAGAAAATGTATTTTGAGCCGACCGGCATCAACTGCAAACCTTCTGTCCAACCTTTGATTACTTGGTTTACGCCAAATACGGCCGGTTCACCACGATCAACTGAACTGTCAAACTTCTTTCCATCCAGCAAAGTACCTGTGTAATGCACTTTTACGCGATCTTCTGCTGTCGGTTTTTCGCCTGTACCTTCTGTTACAACTTGATATTGCAAACCGCTTTCAGTAGTGATGACACCGCTTTTTGTTTTGTTTTCGGCCAAGAATTTTTCACCTTCCTCTTTGG
Organism: bacterium; assembly: GCA_963657455.1. Lineage (GTDB taxonomy): Bacteria > Bacteroidota > Bacteroidia > Bacteroidales > Tannerellaceae > Parabacteroides. Next base: position 49,744 of record CAVKMU010000001.1, on the reverse strand, counting down.
TTTTCTTAGCATCTCTTGCTGAAGCCTGAACGAAGTAAGTCTGCATGTATTCACGAGCTTGCTCCATTGTCATTTTTACAGAATCTCCTTTGAGAGACTGTACGAAGCCAGCGATCATAGCATCCAAATTAGGTTCGCCACCTGGGAACTGTTTCAAATTCTCATGATAGCCGGAACCGATTGCTACGCCCAATGCATAACTCACGCTATCTACATCGCTTTTCAAACTAACATTTGTTTTTGGGCCACAAGAAGTGAACATCATTCCAAATGTAGCTGCTGCAACTGCCAAAACACTCATTCTTTTCATCTTTTATTCTGATTTTAAATTCTTACTTTACAATTTCTAACAATTCAACATCGAAGATCAACGTACTGTTCGGTTCGATCAATTCGCCGGCACCGTTTTCGCCATATGCCAACTCGGAGGGGATGAACAAACGCCATTTTGAGCCGACCGGCATCAACTGCAATGCTTCTACCCAACCGGCAATCACTTGGTTCACACCAAAAACAGCAGGCTGACCACGTTCAACAGAGCTGTCAAACACCGTACCATTGATCAACGTTCCGTGATAATGACATTTCACTTTGTCCGTTGCCTTTGGTTTGTCGCCTTCACCCATCTCCAATACCTGATATTGCAAACCGCTTGGCAAAGCAACCACACCGGCTCTGCCTTTGTTGATGTTCAAGAATTCTTCACCTGCTTTTTTGTTGATTTCCAACTTTTCTTGCTGAAGTTTCATGAAATAAGCATTGATCACCTGCTTTGCTTCATCGTAAGTGATAGCCGGTTGCTTTTCATTTAATACATCTGAAAGGCCCAGAACGAAATCTGCAATCTGAAGATCTTTGATACCTGAGTTCTGAAAATTGTTTCCAATGCTCAACCCAAGTGCGTAGCTAACTTTGTCCATAAATTCTTTTTCTTCGCTTTTTTTATAGTCTGCAAAAGTACAGTTTATACAGCGAATTACCTAATCCTATTAAGAAAAATTATATTTTGCTCAATCCTTTGCGCATGAACAAGCATAAACCTTCTTGTTGGAGGTCGAATCGAACATATCTTTTATCTCCTCAAGATGTTGTTTCAGATGGGGAGTTTGACCATGTTTGTCCAGTTCGCCTTGATTCTTCCAAACTTCGTAGATCAAGAATTCTGTACTGTCTTCCGTCGATTGAAAAACACCATAGTCCACACAACCGGGTTCTTGTACCGTTCCGACTTTGCATTTAGCAAACGATGCCTTGAAGGCTGCCACACATTCGGGCTTTACCTTGCGGTGCAAATTCATCGTTACCTCCATTGAGTCTTTGGTGCAAGAAGAGGTGCAAGCCGATTGACAACCCTTGGTGCAACACGATTCCTTCGATTGTTGGCAACATCCGGCCAATGCCATGAGCAAACAAGTTGCTCCTAAAACAAGATTTTTCATATATTCATAATTTATTAATGTTACATTTCCAAACGTATCTGTTTTCAACTGAAACAATTCCTCTTTACACCATCCCATGCCCTTGAAAAGCAGCAGAGAAAAGGTCGGGGAATAGCTCAAAAAAAGCTCGGGAGCTTTTTCGAAAATGATGCCGAACTTTTTGAAAAAAGATGCCGATGTTTTTTCGAAAAAACGGCCGTATTTTCATTCCAAAATATCAATGTATTTCCAAATCCTCTATTCTATTGCTTTTCAAACCTTTCCAACTCTGCTTTCCGAGTCGGCAATGTCTTGGATGCTTTCAAGAGATCCACTTCACTGATGCTCGTGGCCGTCTTCGACAATTCGGGTATGTTGAACGAGAAGAGAGACCGATCATAATAGTCGGGCGACTCTTGCGGCAGTAAAAACGGTTTGGAGCAATGCCCCTGTTCATCGATATGAACGATAAACGGCCGCGTGAACTGTCCGTCCAAACGGCGGGAAGCAAATACAAACCATCGGCTGTTACTGCTCCAAGAGTGGTAACTTTCCACGTCAAGGCTATTGACTTGCGGAAGCGAATCGGTCTCGCCTGTCGCAAGATTCAACAACTTCAAATCCGCTTCCCGATGCCAAATAGAGAAATTTCCATAGTCGGAAAGGGTATACAACAGATATTTTCCATCGGGCGACACTCGCGGGAAGGTTGCACTCTTGCCCTGTTTGTTGGCATTATACAACGTATCGACTTGCGAAGCGAAGCTACCTGTCGCCGGATCGAAAGCTATCTTCAACAAATTATAGCGAACGTTTCTGAATTCTGTCGGCATTCGAACAGAGTCGGCCGAGCAGAACAGCAACGCTTTTCCATCCGTCGTAAAGGTAGGAAAAGTTTCGTAATTGGCAAGCGATGAGAGTGTTGGAATTGTAAACGCTTTGCGTTTTTCTACATTATATATTATAATATCCGAAGCCATATCATACACTTCGATCCGATTTTTGTCTGAATAATGAAAATCCTGATGCGTCTCATTGCTGGAAAAAGCAATGTACTTGCCCGACGGATGCCAATAGGGATAGGTCAAGCCATAAGGTTTCCCATTCTCTTCGACGGCTATTTTCTCCACATTCCTTCCATCTACCAGATAGGTGCCCGCATAATTGCTTCGTTGATGAAACATCATCCGATTGCCATTGCCGGCACAAAACGAATGACAATTAACGCAACTGTTGCCCGTTCCTCGATTGGAAATAACAGGTTTTTCAACAAAATTTTCAACCGATCGTTGATAGATTCCCATCTCTCCCCACATCCTATAGCCGGGATAAATCCGACGATACGTCAAATAACCATCGATCGAATCCTTGGAAACATAAATAGCAAAACGCTTTGTTTTCCAATCGGTTTGCGGATTCTTGAAATAGACGGACACCTCTATTTCGCCTCCTTTGGCATCTTGCAGCAGGTGTTTCCACTTAGAGATCGGAATGTTGAAAACTCCATCTTTGGAGGAAACGATCAACTCTTCGTGTGGAGTTTTCAACAAGGTTTTCCCCTGCATTTGTTCATTCGGCAGTTTAAAATTCAGAGGAGCTATGTTTTGCGGAATAGTCACCCCCGCATAGTCAGGAAAGATTATCACTTCTCCGTCTACGGCTTGAGGGAGATCCGACATACAGCCGAATCCCAACAGCAAACAACTCACGACATATAAAATATATTTCATTTGTTCCCCTCCCTGTTTTTGAACAGTTTGAAATAATAGTAAAACCAATAGGTATCGCCAAACGTACGATACATAGCATTCATGTCAAGACTCTCTGCCGAATGATCCTTGACAGATTCTTTAAACCGTTGATAATTGGCAGCTATTTCCGGACGGATGGCCAATTGATTGCGTTGAGCTGTGCTGTCCTTCTCCGTCACCAACAACCATCCTTCTTGGAAAGAACGCGGCAAATCCACTGCTTGATCTTGGCATGTCTCTTCCATAAACGCCTTGAACTTCACCAGTTTCTTGTCCGCCAATAAGGAACAACCCCGATATTCCCACCCCGTTCGCTGTTGAGGAGAATAGGAAGCCCAGACAGAGTCGGTCGGCATCTGCTGCAACAATTGGTCGGTCGACAAATAGGCCCGTTGCTTTCCTTTCAATTCCTCATCATCTTGCATCAGTTCGGGATGCTCAATATAGCACAGTTGTTTCCGAGCCCATGCAGCGTAGACAGGCATTTCTGACAAAATAGTGATATACTTTTGAGCCACATCGTACTCACCTTTCAACAAATTGATCTGTACCAAGCGTTGCAATAATCGGGCACTTCCTTTTCGCTGAGCCAAAGGTAAAGCATCAAAAGCGTAGGCTTCAGCCTGCGATAAATCGCCGATATGAAAATGGATGTCACACAACAATTTCGTATCGAAAAAGGTTTGCGTCCAAGGCATCACCAAACTCTTCGACCCTCGTTGGTCAAATGCAAACATTCTCTCGGCCAACTCCCCTTTTTGCGACAGGGCATAGTTCAAATAATTCAAGCTGACATACTCCGTTATCCGCTTGTTCGTATAAAGACGGACAATAGCATCCCAGCGTTTTTCTCGCGCAAAATAAGAAAGTTGATTCAACAAGTAATTTTGAATATCCCGACGTGCGGGCATACAAGAGGAACCCTCCACAAGAACCGCCCCGAAACATAGCAGAGAAAGAGCTATTCTCTTCCATTTAGCCCCTCCATAAAGACGGGATAGCAAGCAGACTGCAACTAACGTTACAACCAAATGGCCAACAAAATAGATCCATACATGATAGATGTAATAGAGCGGCAATGTTTGTGTTTCCAAGAAACTTACCGGACGAAGTCCCTCCGACAAGGGAATAGGAATCCCCATTTCCGCATAAAAGAGATAGAAAAATATTGCGGGAAGAAGCGACCACAATCCCTGCCAACGCCCACATTTGTCCGAAAAGAAATAGACAAACGTAAATAACAGATAAAGCAATGCAAAACAAACGGCCAGTTCTCCTGCTAAAACAAACAGGAAACATGTTGCAAAAACGCCATATAATGCAATTGTTTTCCGGCGTGTTATACACGTTAATGGCAAGAGAAACGCCAGCAATAGCGCCAATCCGACCGTACCATCCACCACATAGGTGAATTGAACGCTCTCCTTCAATAAGTAAAGAATGGGAATACAGGTCAGAAACAGATGATAGCTACGTGAAACGATCCGCTCAAACAAGTGGAAAATGCCGAAAGCAATCCACATCAGCAAGCCCGTCTGTATGGCAATGGCCCACATCGGATTGCGATAATATTGGATGATTGACTGGCCAATGACCGAGCAGAATCCACCCGGCTCACCCAATAATATACTGATATTCCACCAAGAAGGAACAAACAGCTGTGCCTCTTCCTGCTGTTGAAACGTGAACACGCCCAAAATCAAGAAGTAATAAACAATAAGAACCGCCAGCACTACTCCGAACAAACCCTGCTTCCATTTCATAGTTATACCTTGCTTCATATTACATATACAAGTCAGTTTATGTTTTTCATCCGGTTGTTTTTCATGCACTTACGAAATAATAGTATTATTTAGTCGGAGAAATTGTCACCCGTTCACCGGCAATACGATCAATCAAGACGGCAATAGCTCCGTCGCCTGTCACATTACAAGCCGTCCCGAAGCTGTCCATGGCAATATAGAGCGCAATCATCAGAGCCTGCAACGTCTCATTGAAGCCCAGCATACTCTGCAACAGCCCCAAAGCGGCCATAATGGCTCCGCCAGGAACACCCGGTGCAGCCACCATCGTAATGCCTAACATCATGACAAACCCCACCATTTGTTGTACCGTATACGGCTCGCCGGACATCATCATGATGGCCATCGCACAAGCAACAATCTTCAATGTACTTCCGGCCAAGTGGATGGTTGCACAAAGAGGAATGACAAACACGGCAATGCTTGAGCGGACTCCATTCTTTTCCGTCTGAGCCAAGGTCACAGGGATCGTAGCCGCCGATGATTGTGTTCCCAATGCCGTGGCATAAGCGGGCAGCATCATCCGCAACAACTTGAGTGGATTCTTATGGGAAGCCATACCGGCAATGGAAAACTGTATCAGCAATAACAGAACATGCAGTATAAAAATAACGACAATCACCTTCAAGAACATGGAAACGATCGAGAATACCTGCCCACTTCGTGCCATATTCAAGAATATGCCAAATATATGCAACGGCAACAAAGGTATGAGGATCACTTCGATCAGCTTCGTGATAATTTCACGAAAATCGATAAATGCATCTTTCAATGCAGTTCCTTTGACATGAGATAGACCCAATCCGACAGTAAAAGAGATCAACAGTGCCGTCATCACCTCCATCATAGGTGGCATGGCAACCTCAAAATAGGGAGCCAACATCGGATTGTTCGGCGTTTCCATCGCCACAAAATCACTTTTTTGCGGGAGGATATTAGGAAACACTGCATCGCATGTAAAAAAAGTAAAGAACCCTGAAAAGATAGTCGAGCCATAAGCAATGATAGCCGTCAAGAAGAGCAGTTTACCGGCTCCCTTGCCTAATTCGGCAATAGCGGGAACTACCAATCCGATGATGACCAACGGAATAGCAAATGAGAGGAAATTGCCAAAGAGAGAGTTGAAGGTCACAAAGATACGGACCAAAGGGATCGGCAAAAAATTCCCCAACAGAATACCCGCCAATATGGCAATGATAACTTTTCCTAATAGATTGACTTTAATTTTTCTCATGATACTGTTTTATTTTGAACCCTAAAATAGCAATAAAGATGCTCATCAACGGGCTGATCAGATTAAAAAAACAATAGGGTAAGTACGTTAATGTCGGTACGCCTAATACCGTCGCCTGTGTCATACCACACGAGTTCCATGGGATAAGCACCGATGTAACTGTCACAGCGTCCTCGGTCGTACGGCTCAACAACCGACTCTCATATCCCTTTTCACGGTAGAGATCCTTAAACATACTACCCGTCAAAAGGATTGAAATATACTGATCGGCTGTACAAATGTTCAATGTCAACCCTGAAAGAACGGTAGATGCCACCATACTTGCCCGACGTTTCATGAAATGTTTGAAAGCAATCGTGATCGACTCGAGCATTCGGCTGGCCGTCATGACTCCTCCAAAGCACATAGCGCACATAATCAGCCAGATTGTATTCATCATGCCACCCATTCCATGGGTAGAGACCAACGAGTTAATCGCCTCGTTTCCCGTCTCAATAGCCGTCGATCCATACCAAGTGATGAAGATTCCTTTCAATTGGGAAACGACATTTACAATATCCATCCCGGCAATTTCACAAATGCGGTCCGATTGAAAGAGGACAGCAAACAGGCTTGCCAAAACCGACGACAAGAACAAAGTGACTAATGGCGGAAAGCGTTTGGCAATCATAATGCCTGTAACAACCGGCACAATCAATAGCCACAGTGAAATATTGAATGTCCCTTTTAACGATTCCGCAAAGACTTGCATCTGAGCAGCATCCGCCTCATTATGCATAAAACCGGCCACCCCAAAAATCAACAAGGCGATCAACATGGATGGTATCGTTGTAATCAACAAATAACGGATATGGGCAAACAAAGGCGTTCCCGTAACGGATGATGCCAGCACTGTAGTATCTGAAAGCGGAGATATCTTATCTCCGAAGTAAGCACCCGAGATAATGGCTCCGGCCGTCCAACCCGATTCAAAACCCTGCGCGTCACCGATACCCATCAAGGCTATACCAATTGTGGCAATTGTTGACCACGAGCTACCGGTCATCACCGATACAATGGCACAGATGATGCAAGTTGTGGCCAAGAAGAAAGTAGGACTCAGGAGGTGTATGCCGTAATAAATCAAGGTAGGTACTACACCGCTCACCATCCATATACCCGACAATGCCCCGATCAGCAACAATATCAGCAAAGCCGTCGACACGCTCAAAACATTAGCACAAATTGCCTCTTCCAGTTTTTTCCACGGGATATGACAACAGAATATGGCCACTGCAGAACATACTGCCGTAGCAAGAATCAACACAACTTGGCTTCCACCGTCGAGTGCACCACTACCAAAAACATGAATGGTAAAGGAGAGCAGTATCACTAACACTACGATAGGAATCAATGACAAGCCCAATGAAGGGCGAACTTCCGGAACAGAAGAATCAACTATTTCCATACAACAAGATGGTATCAATTTAACTTAAAAATAAAGCATATTGCTTTTATTTGCCTATTCAGTTGCAAAAATAGAAAATAGAAAGATATAATTGATACCATTCGTAACAATTATTCCATTTTTTCGGTCAAAATCGCTGTCAATCGTGCCACCCCTTCCGAAGCTCCACACTGCAAGAAAACGATATCGTCCCGATAGGTTCTCACCTCTTTTGGGTCGATCAAGTAGATGGGTTGCTTCCGACGCACATAATTCAGCAAGCCCGCTGCCGGATAGACGTTCAGCGATGTGCCAATGATCACGAAGATATCACACGCTTCCACCTCTTTAATAGCCGGTTCTATCATCGGAACAGCCTCATTGAACCAGACAATGAAGGGGCGAAGTTGGCTTCCATCGGGTGCTTTGTCGCCAATATGAAGATCGGGGTGGGCAGGATCGATCGGAAAAGCTTTCTCCGTATTGCGAACAGAGCATGATTTCATCAATTCTCCATGCAAGTGGATAACATTTGTACTGCCGGCCCGTTCATGAAGGTTGTCTACATTTTGGGTAATGATGCGGACATCAAAGTCTTTTTCGAGCGCCGCCAAGCCGATATGTCCGGCATTCGGCTCGGATTTCAACAACTCCCGACGACGTTGATTGTAAAAGTCCAGCACCAACTGCGGATCACGGGCGAAACCTTCGGGAGTGGCAACATCCTCCACCCGATAGTTCTCCCACAAACCATTGGAATCGCGAAACGTGGAGATTCCACTTTCTGCGCTCATTCCGGCACCTGTCAAAACGACTAACTTCTTTTTCATACGAGAAAATCATTTATAATCATTCCTCTACAAATATAGAAATTAGAATTGATATATGAAAGAGAAAAGCAAACGTCAAGAACGCCTTTTTTCAAGCTGTCGGATTTTGGAAAAGTTTCTCGGGAGATCATTGTAGTTTACTCGGGAGTAAACTGCAGTTTCATGCCGAACAAACTCGAGTTTGCTCCCGAACAAACTTTCAAAAAGAGGAATGTTTTTTCAAAATAGCAGGAAGGTTTTGAAAAAGAAGGGGCACTTGCTTCTGCAAATGCCCCTTCTTATTATTTCAAAAGATTACTTTCCACCGTAACCCGGGTTCTGTTCCAACAAGTTGTTTGCACCAATCAAACTGTAGTGAACCGGGAAGCGATTCAAGTTGGTATTGTTGGTAGCTTTGTGATCCCACCAGTCTTCAGTTACATAAGCATCCCAACGAACCAAGTCTGTACGGCGACGACCTTCGGCCAAGAACTCTTGCAGCCATTCATCCAACATACGATACTTGTCCAAATTGGCAGCAGTGACAGGATCCGGATCCACGCCACCTTCGAAGTAACGTTTGCGGACGGTATTGATCAAGTCGGCAGCAGCCTGCTTGTCGCCGGCGCGCATCTTGCATTCAGCCAGCATGTAGTAGATCTCTGCCAAGCGGATAACAGGCGTATCTGGGTCACCCTTGCGGTTCTTTTCGTCCTGATTTGGACGCGGGCTTCTCTTCGTCACACGAACACATGAGTTCTCTTCTGCCGTAGCGATGGTTGAAGGCAATGACTCCAAGGTCGGATAGTTGGCATCTTTCCCGACCTTTGCGAAGTAAGCCACCTGATCGACTACCGTCAGGACCTCGCCATTGTATTCACGGCTACCGGTACAAGTCCATTCCGGGTTCAATGGGTTCTCCAATTTCCCGACGATAAACATACCGCGATATTTGCCGTTTCCTTCATAAACGTATGGTTGTTTGCGGACATCCTTGTCGTTGAATTTCGAATAGGCACCACCCAAATGATACGGATATTTCTTGCCCGTCGGATCCAAGCTCGGAATCAAACCGATACCATTGTTAGAACCCGATCCTTCCAAACCGCCAAGATAATTCTTGTAGTTGTAAGGGACCATATAACTCCAGTACATACCGTCTGTTTCTGTCTTGGCATTCTGACTTGGTACCGACCAGATGATTTCCGGACAAGTCTCATTGTCGAAGCCGAAAATGTTGGTCCAGTCTGTATCCAATGCATACTGTCCATACTTACCGTCGATAATATCCTGACAAATCTGGGCAGCTTCCGTATACATCTCCTTGCCAATATATGATTTGGCATTGAAGTAAAGACGAGCTTTCAACGCAGCGGCAGCTGCACGGTGAATAGTTCCTGTTTCCATCTCGCCCAATACACTCTTCACCGGCAAGCCCGGTATAGACTCATCAAGCAGAGAATCGATGAAATTGAACGTTTCCACATCTGTCGAACGACCCTTCACATCGCTTTGTGTAGTCGTGTAAAGAGGCACACCACCGAAGAAATCCAAGCCATCAAGATAGAGAGATGCTGCCAAGGTGCGTTGTTGGTTCAACATAGACTCGCGAGTACCCTCTGCAAAGCCTAATTTATCGAAATCAACCTCCTCCAAATCTTCCAAAGCATCCCATGCCAAAGCTACACCCATCGCAAAGTTTGTCCAACCCGTCTCGATGAAAGCCATATCTTCTGTATATTCATGGTGATGGAATTTTTGATATCTGGCTCCGTCATACCAGTCACTACCGCGAGTCGGCAAGCAAAATTCGTCTGTTCCCAACTCTTGCAACATCCAACGGGGCTCATTGTGTGCCACATACCAACGCCAGTGAGTGAATGAACGGTTAAAGCGCTGCCAAACAGCCTCCTGCGAAGTATAGAATGTCTCCGGCACAACTTGTGAATAGAACTCAGGGTCTACATTACACGAGGTAATGCTCATGGCACCCGCTATTCCAACAATTAATGTTTTGATTATATTTTTAGTTTTCATTTTACCATCCGATTAGAAATTAAACTGCATACCTAATGTCCACGTACGAACCACCGGGTAGAAATCTTCCCAGAATTTTTCTGTACCTTTATCCCATCCCGTGATGTCAACTTCAGGATTCATACCGCTGTAACCTGTAATCGTACATACGTTTCCGACTGTACCATAGATGCGGATACGATCGATCAGATTCTTCGTGTACTTCTTCATCGGAAGCGTATAACCCAAAGTGATTGCATCGATCTTCAAGAATGTACCATCCTCCAAGTAGTAGTCGCAAATCTGTTTTTCGCCTTTGATATGGTTAAATTTGCCGTAAGCGGCTTTCAACACATTCGTATTACCTTGGCCCTGAATACCAAAATACATATTCAATGTATTGTAAACGTCGAAGTCGATCCAGCTTCGCAAGTTGATGCCCAAGTCGAAATTCTTGTAAGTGAACGTATGATTCCAACCGACAATCAACGATGGAGTGTAATTACCCATATATTGTTTGTCGTTTTCTGTCTTCTGTGCAGCAGGAATCACCTCGCCATCCTTGTTGTAAAGCAAGAAGTTTCCGTCATCATCGAAGCCGGCGAACTTCCACAAATAGAATGAACCGATAGTCGAACCTTCTTCCATGCGGGCAGCATCACCCGGAGAGCCCGGAGCCACGAAGCCGTTACTATTATAATATGTATTGTTACCCCACAACGTCAAGATCTTACCACTGGTATGGCTCAAGTTGAGGTTTGAAGACCAAGTAAAGTCTTTTGTCTGAATGATGTTTCCACCTATTTCAAATTCCCAACCTTTACTTTCCATCGTACCGATGTTCTGATACTGTGAACCTTGTGTGTAAGGAGGCTGTGGAACCTTTACACTATACAACAAGTTGTCGATCTTACGGCGATAGTAGTCGAACTTACCATAGAGACGTCCGTTGAACAATGAGTAGTCAACACCCAAGTCCCACTCTTTCTTCTCTTCCCAACCCAAGTTCGGATTCACGTTCTGTGTCTTACCATAAGAGTAAGCCCAGCTACCGTCAGGCAACATCCAGTTGGTATCGGAACCCAGCATGTTGGCCATATAGGAAGCGCTAAAGTCGTTGTTACCGGTAACACCATAACCGAAGCGGATCTTCAAGTCGTCCAACCAGTCAATATCTTTCATGAACTCTTCATTCGAGATACGCCAACCGGCGGTCACTGACCAGAAGTTTGCCCAACGATTGTCGGAAGCGAACTTGGAAGAGCCCTCATGACGGATAGATGCCGATGCCATATACTTGTCTTGGTAAGAATAGTTAGCACGAGCGAAGACAGAAAACAGCTTCTCGGTAATGTTCTTGCTTGAACTCATGCTCGCCTTGCCATCCGACAAATAACTACCTTCTCCCATATTCCAATATTTGATACCGTCAACAGAGAAATTATAGTTCTGCATATTGAACGACTCGCCGTTCGTCTCAAAGTAAGAGTATCCTAATGTTGCATTCAGGTTGTGCCCGCCTTTGAAATCGCGCACGTAAGAGAAATAGCCCTCTGATGTCAGGTTTTCGGTCTTGCTGAAACCTAAATAAGCATTACCGTTGCGGGACTCTTCGAGACTGTTTCGGTGTGTACGCGGATAGTAGATGTGCTGTTCCCACTGGCGGTTCTCATAGCCGATTACCTGCTGGAAGCTCAATCCCTCGACCGGTTTGATGTTCAACTTGAAAGTTGCCTCCGGTTTGAACCATTTGTCCAGTCCATACCAGTCTTCCAACATGGCATCTGCCACTACGTTGTAGTCCAACGATTCGTTGATCCACACATTATATCCTGTTTCGCTTTCCGAGTCGTACGGAGAACGGGTCGGGTTGTTACGCAATGCTTGCTGGAAGTTAGGATAATGGTTGTTACGAGCAGCCTGACGATAGTCGACAGCCGGACGTACTTCCAACCAGTTGTCGAACAGTTTGAACGAGGCATTGATACGTCCACCGTAGTCCTGGCGTTCATCCTGCAAAGCAATACCCTGATTCTTCTCATAGAAGAAAGAAGTATAAAGCTGTGCCTTTTCCGTACCCATCTCCAATGCGATATGGTGTTTCTGAGAGAAGTTCTTGTGATTGATCATTTCGTCCCACCAATCCGTATCGCTTCCGTAGTCTGTTCCGATACCATATGAAGCATATTCGCGACCCGTCAACATTTCCGGTGCGTTATAGTTCTGCTTCTTTGTAAACTCATTGCTATAGGTCAGCTTTACTTTTCCGTCTGTGTTCGAGCCGCTCTTGGTAGTAATCAAGATGACACCTGACGCAGCACGTGTACCATAGATGGCTCCTGCCGAACCATCCTTCAAGACATCAATAGACTTGATGTCGTCTTGTGTCAATGAACGGATATCGCCTCCGGGGAATCCATCGATGACAATCAGCGGTGAACGGCCCGCATTGATAGAAGTCATACCACGCAACTGGAAGGTTGTCGATGAGTTGGCCGTACCCAAGTTGGTCATTACCAAACCTCCGATCTTACCCTGCAAGGCAGAAGAGATATCAGATCCGCCGACACCGACCATCAAATCGTCGGCCTTCAAGGAGGTGATGGCACTGGTTACCTGTTTCTTTTCCATTGTACCATATCCGACTACGACCACTTCCTGCAAAGCTTTTGAGTCTTCGGAAAGTACAACATTTACATGTGACTGATTCTTTACGGCCACTTCCTGAGGTTCATAGCCGATATATGAGATTTCCAACACTGCATTAGCCGGGATGTCGTTCAACACGACCCGCCCATTCATATCGGTCACATTACCGATAGTCGTTCCTTTGACAACAACGTTAGCTCCTACCAATTCGCCATGAGCATCCCTAACAGTTACTGTCACTGTTCTCCCTTTCTGATTAACCGATTCTATTCCAAGGCTATTAGCGGACGGAACCACATCGGCGGCCATCGTACCGGCTGATGCCATAAATAGAAGGCCTGTAGTTAGAAAGGCTAATCCGGGGTTGAATAACCCACACTTTTTTCCTAAAATTGTCTTTTCCATTTTTAAAGGATTAAGATTAGCTGAATAAAAATATTTCAATCGTGTCTTTCAATAAAACATACATAAGATACATACCATTGCTATACTTTGAATATATGGCTTTGGTGGTCTACTATCATATTTAAGTGCTACTAAGACATTGCAAATGTAAAAATTATTTTTTGATCTCAATCAAGTTTTTTAGATAAAATAAAAAACAAATCTTTATATGCGCTAAAAATCAGAGAGTTTTCACCCCCCCCTATTAACATTCGTTTAACAACCATCCTAATATTCATGGAATTATTATGGTTTTATTCAACTCCATTTTCCTATCTCTTGCAGAGAAAAAACAAAAAACACCCCATCAATTCCAACACTCTTCCGCAGTTTCCAAAAAGTTTCTCGGGAGCGAACAGCAGTTTCATGCCGACTACACTCCAGTTCTCTCCCGAATGAACTGCAGTTTACTCCGCAGAAAACTGGAGTTTTCTCGGGAGAAACTATCATGAAACTCCCGAATTGTCTTTTCTTTCTTCGGGAGCACTCTCTTTTATTGAGCCAACGAGAAGCGCAAGCTGACGCCATAGTTGGAGTTGGAGGTCGGATAGGAAGCGCTCGACACTAACGGCTTGTTGATTTGCAAGTCGTAGAATGCACGAAGCGTCAAGGCTCTACTCAATCCATAATCGGCCGAGAATTGCAACGTCTGAGCGATATTTCCGCTGGTGGCCTGAGTGAATTGCTCTTCGATTTTGCGGATCAACGACTGCATTTTCCGATAGGAATAATCCAGGCGAAGCGTCAAATCGCTGCTGAAATCTTGTTTCTTCTTTATTTTCAACACCTTGTTGAACTCTGCGAACTTGTAACCCAAACCGATAACCACTTCACGAGAATTGGATTCGACAAGTTGATAGGACGAAGTGTTCAGGTTGAGGCTGCGAGTTGTCTGGTATTTCAAACTGCCTGTTACATTATTCAATGTCGTACCGTCGATACCCAACAGCGGGCTGAATCCGTCGGTAATGCTGACAGCCGAGATCTCGTAGGGCGATGATGGCGTCGGATTGCCGGACAATACACTACGAACATAGCCTAATCCGTCACCGGCATCCACCCAGTTGAGGTAAGACGAGAACGACCCTACGCTATATGAACATTTGTACTGATGGCTCAAGGTCATATCCTTAAAATATTTCTTGACAATCGGCAGATTATTCAGTCCGTTGTAGGTGATTCTCCAGTTGGGCAACATGCTCCATACAGAAGGGAATGCGGTAAGTCCGACCTTGTCTGCGCTCTTTCCTGTGTAAGCAGCAATGAAGGCCGGGATCAACACATCCGAAGAGTTTGCACTAACACTTCCAAGGCTCGAATCGTATGGCTGGCCGGCTTGAATAGTTCCTGAGATGAAACCACTGTTTGGATAGGTAGTTTGTGAATAAGCCCGCTCCAAACGGTTGGCAATTATTTCGCGGTTGGCCAAGAATTGGTCGAAATTCTTTGATGAGTAGTTGTTCTTCGAACTTCCGGCACCGCCCAATGCCCCTTTCAATGCAATGGTTGTCATTGTAAAACTACCGCCATAAGTCTCCGGCATTCCGGCGTACATGAATTGGATCTCCGTATTTCTTGTATCCACCCAATTGGCAGTCAAGTCGATTTTCAAGCCGGGAATCGGCTCCAAGTTCGCGCGGGCATTTACCGTACGTGAGTTATTGATGATGGCAGGGTTGATATCGGTCGAATCACTCTTGACGAGCCATCCCCGTTCGTCCGCCTTGTCGATATAGCTTCGGCTTACACTACCGAAAGCGAAGCCCAAGCCTGGAGCCATGTTGCCTGTCGACTGTGATTGGCCAAAGATATCACCTACCTCAGGAAGGAAGCCCGGCAACATCATTCCGTCCGTCCTTGAATAGGTCAAACTGACCCGACGAACCATCATGGCGAAGCGGGTGGCATAGTCCAATGTCTTCCCGAGATTGATTTCGGTCTTGTTTGATTTCGGTCGGATTGTCAGCTTCAACTTGGCGGTATCCTGGTTCAAGATGCGCACTTGTGCATAATTGATCGGCTTATACTTGATGGCATAACGTTTTCCGTCGGCACCGATGGCCACGATGTCCACCTTCTTGGTATACATACCATGCTGAACGATGAGGCCGCTATCGGGGCTCAATGTGATCTCCTTCTCTAACTTTTTGGGCTCTCGTTTGGCCAGTTTCTTGTTGATCTCCTTTTTCTTGGCATTGTTCTCTCGAGCGGTTGCCGTGAATTTCTGGTTGATCTTTTTCAGATATTTGCTCTTGTTGTAAAGGGATGTCAGGTTGAAGGAGCCATTCCAGTCCAATTGGCGCTGGTTCTTCACGACGTTTCCGATAGGATCGGCGTCTTCTATCTCGGCACTACGCTCCCAATTGTAGGAAGCATTATAGGAAACGGAGCCGGACACCCAATCAAGCACCGGAATATACTGCAACGGCAAGTTCCAAGTAGCCGTAAATTGCTGGTCGTATTTCAACGGCGTTCCCAAATCACGGATGCTTTGCATGACAGAGTCCTTCCATACTTTATAACCATCCGGGTTCAAGGCTTTGTTCACCTGAACATAAGGCTCTTCTATGCGGGCGTTTGTTCCGGAAGTAAAGCTCATCGACAATGATTGCGTGAAGTCCCACCGCAAACTGAAAGCACGATCCCAATAGAATTCCTGACTGAACGAAACAGGGATATTGCTTTTTTCTCCGCTTTGAATAGCCGTTACATCACGCAATTGCTGTTCATAATAGTTGCGCATCAGCACGGTTTGAAAACTGATGTTCGACGGCAAGTAATTCAATCCGAACTGTTTGATGTATTTGGTATATCCATTATTCTTTTTAATGTTGGCAAATGGTTTGAACGGTTTTGCATAAGGCGTATAATTATATGACAAATTTCCGTTCCAGTTCTTGGTCCGTTCGTATTCTGTCTCGGGATCTCGTTTATTATTCTCGCTATAGGTATATCCAAAGGAGAAGTTTGCCGGGTCATATGGCATAGGGTTCTTGCTTTGAATGTCCACTTTCACATTATTGAACGAGAAACTCTTGATCGTTGTCTGCTCAATGGAGTATTCTTTGATGGAGTCTTTCTCTGCTTTTGTTTCGACATTGTTCAATGCTTCCGAGATAGTGATATCCTGATTCAGCGGATCATATTTCGGAGTGGTCGTCTCTTTCGAATAGGCGTAGTAGAATGGAATGCTGACTTTCGCCTTCTCCGGGAAGAACTTGCCCAATTCTACACTTGTCGATACGCTATATTGCGAATAATCATCGATACGGCGCTCCGTGACGGATTGATCCAATGCGCCAAATCCAGCCGTCTCAACGCGCCCGGCAACGTTGACTGTTCCCAAATCGGAGATGGCTACGTTCATATTGGCATTGGCGGCCCATCCGCCCGACTCGTTGAAATCGGTCAGACGCAATTCGTTCACCCACACTTCTCCGCTCTTCGTCGTACCGGTGGAAGAGGTATTGCGGACACCGATCATGATCACTTTGACTTCAGCCAAGCTCGGATTACCGACGATGCGGATCGTATTCAGTGAATTGTCCGGGTCGGTCTCCGCATAAATTGTCTGATAAGTTACCCCTCTGTTGCCTTGACGTTTGGCACGGTTGCGATTCAACTTCAGATTGGTGAGCGACTCCAGACTGAAATCCATCATGTTTTGCGTCGGCCATACATCAGTTGAGTTGATATAATTGCCGGCCGGTGTCAGTTTCAACGGGATTTCATACTCGTAATAGTTGTTCTTATAGTCCGAACCCAAGCGAAGAAAGACAGACAAGTCCCCATTTCGCAAGTCCGTGATGTCATTTATCAAAGCTTCAGCATGCGTGAAAAGCTGCAATCTCTTGTATTGTCGCAGGTCATACGACGTGGTTTTGTAGATAGCCAATGCATCTTGTGAAGCCAAATCAGTAACCTTCATTGAGAGCGCTTGCTCATTTTCTTTTCGAACTTGCGGCTGACTCGGGTCACGCATTCGGGTCACGCCCGGAGGCAAAAGGTAATTGACCGGTGTACGGCTGGCATTCTCTTCAATATTGACAGTGGAGACTTCCAATGAACCTTTAGCGGCCGGCGCAGTAGTAGTGCTGGCTAAGCTTCGTTCATATACTCGCCATTCACCACGAACCAGTTCGAATGTACCGAAACGAAGAAAGGTTGAATCCTTGAAGTTCGTCATGTACATACGCATGAATCGGATCGTTTTAAAATCATTGATGGAGCCGACTTTCCGTTGGTATTGCTTGATTGGAATTTTAAACTGATACCATTTGATGTCACTTTTCTCACCATTGGCCAACGTCACGGAGGTATTCAGTTCATTCACAATGTAATTTGAACCGACTTGCATATCTTTCGGGCGCAATGATATCTTGTATTCAAAATATTTTTCGTTTTCATTCAGCGTATTGTCCTGGTTCAAATCTTCCACATCAGGAGTGGTTCGGGAGGCTGTACTGTAGCTTTCCGTCGATTCGTCGGAGTTCCCCTCCGTACCATTGTAACGTTTGTAGCGCTCCAATACCGTCAATCCTCGCTCATCGTAGTCAGATCCGCGGAAATGATGGAATTTATCACCCGACGGATTGTTCAGAACAGAGAGCGGATCGTCTTGCCATTTAGCCAATGTCGTTGCAGAAATCTTCGGAGTCAACTTCTGCAAAAACTCTTGGTATGTAGGGAATTGCAACTCTTCTTCGGCAGAGAGTCCGTTGAATCCGACATCTTGCAACCTACGAGTGCCGGATGTGTTGTCGAAAGCATAGACGGTGCTTTGCTGTTTTGGCACTTTTCCCCACACGGTTGTATCCACTTTGCTGGCATCGCCGTCAACAGGAAGACCATTCTCGAAGAACTTTTTCTCATCCTTCAAGATATCTTCGGAGATATCACCCAAGTTGAAATAGACATCACCGCCTTCGGCCGTCTGTCCACTATAGACAAATGGATCCATCAGCCAGAACTCAATGTATTCGATGTTGGCAGTTTCGAAGTCAACCTGGTCAATCTTTCGCATGATACCACCCCAGCGTTTTTGCGGATCTTGCAGTGTACCGTCAGAATTCACCTTGTCTGCATCCAAGTTATATGGACCACGTTGGTCGGGATAATAGGCAACATTTAATGCTGATATCAGGTTATTTTCATTTACGCCAACGTCACGATTGGGAAACAGTTCCGTTGTTTGGATGGCACGGACGAAATGGTTGGACAAATCGTCCTGGGTGATATTTTTCGGTAATGAACGTGAATTCTTGCGGGTAAAGATACCATCTACATAATACCACGCCATCAACGCACGGTTCTTCCCGTAGTCGATATTGTTTACTAACGAGGCTTCCGGGAAAAGTGCCGTCGATGAATCATCATATGGCGTACTTGCCAAGTTCCAAGGGTAAGGATTCAGCAAATCGATGGAGTTCTGAGTTGATTCAAAATCGTCCAAATAGGAGTATTTTCCCGTATACTCATTTTCATAATGTCCCGCTATCAAATGGGCAAACTCGGCATTCATGGAGATTTGACTCGGTTTTGTCAAGGTAAGGAGCGGAAGTTTGTCAAACAGGTTCGTCAACCACTGACTTTCCGTCTTGTAGGAAGCATTGACACCCCACAATGTGTTTCTGACAGACTCATCACCCATTGTCGTCTTCGTGGTCATCGGCATTTCCGACATATGCATGATGGTACCCCCCACACTGAACTTATCGTTGAGTTGATAGTTCAAATCCAATCCCATCATCGTCTTTCGCTGCATGCTATAAGTCGACTGGTTTTCCAATGAGACGCTGACAGCTGTTCCGGCATTGATGATGTTCTCATTCAAGATAGTAACGACACCCGATGCATAGTCGACAGTATAATCGACATTCTCCGTGAGGACTGTACCGCCTGCTGTAACTTTTACGGATCCACGTGCGACATTGGTGGCCCCGAGCTGGATCTCTGCACTTGAAGAGGCCTTGTATTCTCCCTTTAATATGAACTTGTTCTTCTCAGCTATTTGCCGGGCATATGTCAAAGTGGAGTCATACAATTCCTGATAAACATACTTCTCAGCAATGGCATTGTTCCCGATTTTTTTGCGCAAGTGGGAACCAAACGGCTCAACTACGGGGAATATGATCTTACCCATGTCGGCCATGATCGTATATCCATCGACAAAGTCGAAGTAACCATCCGCATGTGCTTCATTTTGTGAGTTCAAACGGTCCAAGTTCATGACCTTCAGCAATATCTCGTTCTTGATGTTTCCTTCCGAAATATAGTTGACAGAGGTTCCGGTCGTATCACTTTGGTACATGATATCCATACGGAATTTTTCTTTTTGTATGGAGTATGCTCCCAATGAGTAAATATTCTTCATCATCAAGTCCCAGAACGGCATCGAAGGAGACATATTGGATCCTTTCAACAACTTGACATAAAGGCAATTGGAAGTATTGCTCGTATTGTCGCTTGCAAACTCACCAACTTGATAAACTTGCCCACCGGATGTGTATTCGAAGGCGATGGCCAGCACATCATCCGACTGCAATTGGGTTTTCAATGAAATATATCCCAATTGTTTATTGAGGGTATACTCTGATGCATCCAGCAATCGGGCACTCTCGATCTTCTCAAAATCTTGCCCTCCCGTAATGAATCCGCTCAATACCTGGGTGGTTTGGTTGATGTTTCGGGCATCGACATAGCTGTTCACGACCGTAGAATAGAGAGTGTTTGCTTCATTCCGAGGTAATTCACTCGATCCTTGAGGCACAAACTGTGAATTGCTGATGTGTTTATATTCGCCCAAATCAGAGAATGCAACGATGTTTCTCGACTGGTTATAGTTACCCTGTCTGTTGGTGACCCACACCTCTACTCGATTGATGGAAACCGACGAGTTGATGCGCGGCAATTTTGTCAAAGCCTCATCGTAATGATCTCGAAAATATTGCGCAATGAAAAAGTGGCGGTTCTCGTCGTATGAATCGGCTGTTATCTCGAAAGGTTTGGTTTGTACACCACCTTTTGAACTAACCGTTTTCGACTCTGATTCTTGCTGTGCAAACAAGGCATTCACACGAAGCTTTCCAAATTGTAAGTCCGCCTTCAATCCGAACAAAGCAGCTCCGCCATTGATCAGAGAATTGCTTGTTGTCATGCTTACATTTCCGGCCTCGATCGATTTGATGATTTCGTCTTCCTCTCCTGTGTAAGCCAACTTAAGTTTCTTGGAATCAAAATCGAACGAAGTCTCGGTGTTATAATTCATGCCGAAATTCACCTTGCTTCCGACGGTGGCTTGCATGTTCAACTGCACACTCTCATCGAAGTTGAAGTAGGTTCTGCTGCGGGAGCGTGTCGGCAATGAAGGATTCTTGGTCGTATTGTTCTTCAGCCCCAATGAGATTTCAGCCGATCCTTGTGTCTTGACGCGCACACCACCCGGGCCAAACACCCGCTCGGCCGGTCCCAAATTGAACTGCATATCCGTGACATTGAAGCGTTTGTTGGTCTCCTTCTCGAATTCCTCTTCATTCTTTGCTTTAAAGTAGGCCCGCAAAGATTCCTGCATGCTATAGTCTTGATACTCTTCAGGTGTCAATGTCATCGGCGTTCCCAACTCCATGTCTCCCAATTTCGTCCGGACAATATAGGTTCCGGTTTTGATGTCATACTCGATGGTTGTCTTGACATTTTCCGGGTCTTTTAAGTCGATAGGAGATTTTTTCCGCAAGTCTTCATACTCCTCCGGCATTGTCTTGGATACCGGATAGCGCGATTTGGGGACAGAATCTTGTACTTCGGCCGTTTCCATTGGCTCAAAATCGGGCATAAAACGGGATGATGCCAAGAAATCTGCATTCAAAGCCCATAGTCCACTCAAGACAATAAAGGAGCAAAGCAGTAGGATGGATTTTAATTTTTTTCTCATTAAAGCATTCTAAGGGCAGACTTGATAACTTGTTCTACATGTGCAGTAGGGCTTTCTTTCAAAATAGCCGTGACAGCTTTCTGCGAGGCGGCCTTTTGAAAACCCAACATGACCAAGGCAGCAATGGATTCTTCGGCCACTTCTGCATTCGAAGCAGGAACCACCATATTGACAGAAGCTCCGCTTTGCTCAGACAAAGAGGTTACCTTACTCTTTAAATCCACCAAAATACGTTGTGCGGTCTTGGCGCCGATGCCTTTTACTGCCGTTAAAGAAACTTCGTCTTTCGAAGAAATAACCTGTATCAACTCCCTGGGCTGTAGCGATGAAAGTATCGTGCGCGCCGTGTTGGGGCCAACACCGGAAACAGATGTGAGCAGCAAGTATAAATCTCGTTCGAGGGTCGTAGAGAAGCCATACAGCAGATGGGCGTCTTCACGGATCACCTCGTAAATATATATTTTTCCGTCGTGTTTCCCTTGAAAGGCCGTGAAAGTAGTCAACGAAATATTGATTTCGTATCCTATACCGCTGCATTCCAATATCATACGCGCCGGAGTCAATTCTATTATTTCACCTTTTATATAGTCAATCATTGTTTCTTTTTTCGCTTATGAATAAACTATCGTATCAAATATAACGTAAAAGAATAAAGAAACGTATATCGTCTCTTGAAAAAATGTCACAATCTTTTGTCTCGACAATTCTTAGGTTTCGAAAAGGTTTTTCGGAACTTTGAAAAAGTTTCTCCCGAACAAACTGCAGTTCATTCGGCATGAAACTCGAGTTTGTTCCCGAATGAACTGCAGTTTTATACCGAGAATCTTTTTCATGATTCGGGAGTTGTTCTTTCAAATCCCGGCATCGCCTTATGAAAATCATTGCTTCCAAAATCCGGGAAGTAAGATCGTCAATACGGTAAACACTTCCAAACGACCGGTCATCATCAAGAAGGTCAAAACCCATTTACTCAAATCGGAGAAATGAGAGTAATTGTATACAGGTCCGCACGAACCAAGTCCCGGCCCGACATTGCTGACAGCCGAGACACTTGCTCCCAAGGCTTCTTCAAAACCGACCCCATCGAATGTCAAAATCAAGCAACCACAAAGCATCAATGAGATGTAGACAAAGGCAAAAGCCAGCACACGGTTGACATTGTCGCTCGAAACAACTCGCCCATTGAACCGCACGGGGATAATGGCATGCGGGTGGGTTTGCTTCTTGAATACGTTCAGCAAATTTTTTACCAATATGACAAATCGTCCCATTTTAAAGCCGCCGCTTGTTGAACCGGCACATCCACAGACAACCATAATCAAGATCATTGTCACCCAAATAAAAGGGCCCCAAGGGAGGAAGTCTTGCGTCATGAAACCGGTGGTCGAGATATTGGAAGTGACTTGGAAGAGAGAATCGCGAAAGGCTGTCTCCCAATCGGGTTCCATCCCTTTGAAATAGATCCAACACATGATGACGACCGTAACCGTAAGAATGACGCTATAATACCAACGCGTCTCTTCGTCTTTCCATAATTTTCCGAACCGACCGTTAAAACAAAAATAGATCAGCGTCATGTTAGTCGACCCGATCGCCATGAATATTACCAACAAATACTCGATATACGGAGAATGCCAATAGGCGATGCTTGCGTTTTTGGTGGAATATCCCCCTGTTGCCAAGGTTGTCATGGCATGATTGACAGCATCGTAGAGATCCATCGGGCCGACATAGAGCAATACGGCCAGCAATACCGTCAGGAAAAGATAGATTCCCCAAAGCCGTTTGGCAACTTGTGTAATACGAGGGCGGAAACGTTCGTGAGTAATGCCGGATGATTCAGCATCAAACATTTGTGAGGCGCCTTCTCCCAAGATCGGCATCAGCGCCACGGTAAAGACAATCATACCCATTCCGCCCTGCCATTGGGTTAGACTTCGCCAAAAGAGCAGTCCGTGCGGAAGGGCTTCGATATCATTCAAGATGGATGACCCCGTCGTAGTAAAGCCGGACATGGTCTCAAAATAGGCATCGGTGATGTTGTTTATGTAACCACTTAGGTAGTAGGGCAACATACCAAAGAGAGAAAGCAAACTCCAGGTGAGGGTAACTACCAACATTCCTTCCCGCCTTCCGGCCGAATGTTCGTTGGCTCTCATACCGACAAGGAAAAACAATAGTCCTGCCACGAATAGGATTCCGCTTGAAATGCCAAAGGCCGGTACGTCATCGCCCTGATAGAAAATGGCAACAATGAGGGCTATCAGCAAGAAAACCGTCTCGATCATGAACATCAGTCCAAGCATCTTAAAGATGAAACGTATATTCAACATCTTCATGTTCCGAAGCGATTTTTTAGTTAAAGTAATCTTCCAGCTTACGAAGAGCAGTGTCCAAGCAGAAGACCACCACATGGTCGTATGCCTGAATCTGCATATTACCATTAATCATCATCGGCTTTCCGTTTCGAATCAGTCCACCCAACGTCATGTCTTTCGGAAGTCCCAGATCACGAACAAGCTTCTTTGTTATCTTTGAATTAGGACGAGCCACCAATTCTGCCACGTCGGCATTGGCAAACGTAAGGCACTTCACATTCGAAACGTCGGCATCCAAAAGAAATTGATAGATGTGGCTGGCGGCAATCAGTTTCTTATTAATGGCCGTACCGATGTCCATACTTTCCGCCAAAGGAATGTAGTCTAAATTTTCAATCTTGGCCACCGTCTTGTAAACACCAAACCTTTTGGCCGCCAAGCAAGAAAGAATGTTCGTACTGGAGTTTTCCGTCAGTGCAATAAATGCTTGCGCATCTTGTATTCCTTCGTGCATCAACAGATCTGTGTCGCGACCGTCTCCGTGGATAATCAATACATTTCCGGGGACTCGTTCTGCAATTTGATAGCTTTTTTCTTTGTCTGCCTCAATCAATTTTACCCGAATATTGTTCGGAAGATACTGGCAAGTGCGGAGCGCGATGCGACTGCCGCCCATGATGATGACGTTCTTTACCTCCGGATTTTTCTTCCCCGCCAACAGACGGACATCTTCTATGTAGTTTCGGGTCGTCGTAAAGAACAGGATATCTCCGGATTCGATTTGGTCGAAGCCTCGGGGAATGATGGTTTCATTTCCACGTTTGATGGCAACGATGTGGAAGAATTTCTGATCGGTCAGCAATTCGTATAGTTTCTTGTTGACGATCTTGGCATTATCCCGGACCTTTACTCCCAAAAGAATCAAGGCTCCACCGAAAAGTTCTGAATATTGCCGTGTCCAAGGCTTGTCTACAGCAGAAACGATCTCATGAGCAGCCAACATCTCGGGGTAAATCATCGAGCTGATGCCCAACTTTTCGAACAACTCCTTGTTCTTCGGCTGGAGATATTCATAATTGTTGATTCGGGCGAACGTCTTGTGCACGCCAAAACTATGCGCTAATATACATGCTGTTACGTTGGCTGTTTCTTCAGGAGTGACGCTTACAAAGAGGTCACACTTACGGATTCCGGCCTCTTCCAAATCACGCAATGAGGTGGGGTTACCCACTACCGGCATAACCTCCATTGATGAACTCATCGAACTTATTCGTTCAGCTTTGGAGTCCATCAATACTATGTCATGATTCTCTTGCGATAGCATCTTGGCGAGGTGCGTTCCGACTTCACCGGCTCCCGCTATAAAAATCCTCATATACGACTCTTTTATTCTTTTACCAATTCTCTAATTGTCTCAAGGATGCTGTCCGCATCCATTTTACAGAGTTTAAACAGTTCGTTTACAGACCCATGCTCGACAAACTGATCGGGTACACCAATTCGTTTTACGCGAGGAGTGTATCCGTTGTCGGCCATGAATTCCAAAATGGCTGTTCCTAATCCACCTTTGATTACCCCATTTTCGACGGTGATGATACGAGAAAAGTTCTTACCTATCTCGTGCAACAGTTCTTCGTCGAGCGGTTTTAAGTAGATCATATCATAATGTGCCACTGAAAGACCTTCTATTTCTGCCTGCTTTATCGCTTTTGCTGCTTCATTGCCAATGGGGCCTAATGAAACAATTGCTATATCTTTTCCGTCTTTCAGCTTTCTGCCTTTTCCTATCGGGAGTTGTTTCATC
This sequence comes from bacterium, assembly GCA_963657455.1. Lineage (GTDB taxonomy): Bacteria > Bacteroidota > Bacteroidia > Bacteroidales > Tannerellaceae > Parabacteroides. The sequence continues at coordinate 24,143 of CAVKMU010000001.1, read as the reverse complement.
TCGTTACGCCAATCCGATTTTTCTCCTTTCCCACGAGGATAGCGGATGACAAACGTGCCCTCTTTGGCGGAATAGGCCGTGAACATCAAATTTCGCAAGTCCCATTCGTTCAATGGAGAGCATATAATCAAATTGGGTATCGGGCGAAGATACGCCAGATCAAATACACCATGGTGTGTCGCCCCATCTTCCCCGACTAAACCGGCGCGGTCTAAACAAATCACCATGTGCAGTTTTTGCAATGCCACGTCATGAATAATCATGTCGTACGCCCGTTGCATGAACGAAGAGTAGACATTGCAAAATGGAATCATACCCTCTTTTGCCAATCCTGCCGAGAAGGTAACTGCATGGCCTTCGGCAATTCCTACGTCATAAGCCCGTTTCGGAAAAGCCTTCATCATGTAGGTCATCGAACAACCTGTCGGCATAGCCGGAGTAATTCCAACAATCCGTTCATCTTTCTCGGCCAATTCCACCAATGTATGCCCGAAGACATCTTGATAAAGCTGAGGTTCATTCAGTTCATGGACAATGATTCGCTCGCCTGTCTCCTTGTTAAATCGACCAGGAGCGTGCCATTCTGTTGCCGACTCTTCTGCCGGTTTGAATCCTTTGCCCTTTATTGTACGGATATGCAGCAACTTAGGGCCTTCCATATCCTTGATATCATTCAGCACCTTCACCAAATATTCCACATTATGACCGTCGACCGGACCAAAGTATCGAATACTGAATCCTTCAAATAAATTATGTTGTTGGGTCAACAATGCCTTCAAACTGTTGTTGAACCGGATAATATTTTCCCGCCTTCCGTTGTTTATCAAGTTAATCTTCCGCAACCCTTTGTAAACATCGTAACGCATTTTGTTGTAAGCTTGGCTTGTTGTGATATCAACCAAGTATTGACTCAAGCCACCGACGTTATGATCAATGGCCATATTGTTGTCGTTCAAGATGATAAGTAGGTTGTTCGGATTGGCTGATGCGTTGTTTAATCCCTCAAACGCCAAGCCTCCTGTCATGGCTCCGTCACCAATAACGGCAATGACATGCCGATCTTCATTCTTTAATGCTGAAGCCACAGACATACCCATGGCGGCAGAGATAGAGTTGGAAGCATGTCCGGCAATAAAAGCATCGTATTCACTCTCTGAAGGATTGGGGAATCCGCTGATACCATGAAACTTACGAAGCGTTTTGAATGACTCTTTTCGTCCGGTCAGTATCTTATGTCCATAAGCCTGATGCCCAACATCCCACACGATACGGTCGAACGGCGTATTGAAAACATAGTGCAAAGCCACCGTCAATTCGACAGTTCCCAAGCTGGCTCCCAAATGGCCGGGGGTTTCGGACAAGACATCAATGATATATTGCCGCACCTCAGCGCAAACTTCAGGTAGCTCCTCCACCGGGAGCTTCCGTAAATCTGCCGGAGTACCGATCTGTTCCAATAGCTGTTCATTCGTGCTTACTGCCATAACTTTACTATTTCCGTTTGCAAAGATAGTGCATATCCGCACATTATAGGCACAGAATCTTGAAAATAACTACATGAACCGTCATAGAGAAGCTTGGTAAATGCACATTTTCGCCATGATTATCACACATTGTCTTGCCCGTTCGGAATGCTTTTGTATAGAAACGAAATAAAAGGGAACAGCCATACGTGCGAAACGATTATTTTTTCGGTATATGTTTGGAAGGCTCTGAATAATATCCTTATCCACCGAAAAATCACCCCTCAAATCCGGTCTCCAAAAAGCTCGGCATCTTTTTCAAAAATGTTCCCGAACTTTAAAAAAAATCATCGGCATCTTTTTTAAAAAGATACCCGACCAATTTTTTCATAGATCTTCGTCCTTATTCAGGCAGGTGTAAATGTCTTTTTGGAACAGGAGCGTATTTACTGTAGGAAATAAAGTAGGCGCAAGGTTTCTCCCGATATCTTGCGCCCTTTGACTAAATGATAAAAATAAAAGTCATGTTGAGCGAAGGTTCAATATGCCTTTTAAATTCACTCCACTCTCATAAGACATGATGCCGAAAGGTGGAGATTTGCTGCATCGGGAGATACCAAAATGTGTTAATTATTCAGACGGTTGAAAATTAGTTGAGCCGTATGAGTAGCGGCACCCGGCTCACCTAATATATGAATCATCTCATCATATTCGTCCAACATCCATTGTCGGTAGGTCTTGTCGGTTATCAATTTTTGCAATTCACGGTTCACTTCTTCCTCTGTAAACCGTCCTCCGAACAATTCCTGCACAACTTCTTTCCCGCGGATCAAGTTTACCAACGATATATAAGGCACATGAAATGCATGTTTGAATACCCAATTGGCTAACTTTCCGCCAATTACTGCATAGCAAACTACTTGCGGAACGCGAAAAAGTGCTGTTTCCAATGTTGCTGTTCCGGAAGTAACCAAAGCAAATTGGCTATGTTGAAGCAACGGATAGGTTTGCCCGAAGATGATTGTCGCCTTACAGTTGCCAATATATGGTTTATAATAATCGGGCTCGATGCCGGGAGCTCCGGCAATGACAAGGCTGTATCCCGTGTGTTGTGCCGCAACTTTTAGCATCAAAGGCAAGTTGTCTCGAATTTCTTGTCGGCGGCTTCCCGGCAGAAGGGCTATAAGCGGAAGATCCTCCATGTGATTCATTTGGAGAAAAGCGGCCCTATCTATTGCTTTTTGTTGAAGATAATCACATACAGAGTCGACAGAAGGATTCCCGACATAGTCCACCTCATAATGCAGATTATGGAAAAACTCCTGCTCGAATGGAAGGATCGAGTAGATATGATCGACATATTTGCGGAAAGAATGGATGCGGTATTGCTTCCACGCCCATATTTTGGGTGAGATATAATAATGAACAGGCAACTTCAACTTCGTCTTTACAAATTTGGCGATCTTCAGGTTGAAGCCGGGATAGTCGACCAAAATCACAACATCCGGATGATAGTTACGGATATCTTCTTGACAAACTTTCATATTGTTCAAGATTGTCCGCAGATTCATCAGTACGGGAATAAAGCCCATGTAGGCCATTTCGCGATAATGCTTCACCAAGGTACCCCCTTGCTGTTGCATCAAATCTCCGCCGAAATAGCGGAAGTCCGCTTCCTTGTCACAGGCTTTGAGCGCACGCATCAAGTTGGAAGCATGAAGATCGCCCGAAGCCTCACCCGCTATTATGTAGTATCTCATATGCTTCGTCGGTACAAAATTAGATTTTCCACTCGTTCAGATGCTCGATATAAGCATAATCTGTTACGTCGATTTTGCAAGGAACCAATGAAGCGTACCCCATGTCGAGCCAACTTACATCGTTGTTTTCGAACGTATCATCGTTGCGAAAGTCTCCGGTTAGCCAATAAACTTTATCGCCTCCTCCGTTTTCGCTCTCCTTATATTCGTTAATCCAACGGCCATCGGCCTGATGGCATACTTTCAATCCCTTGACCGGCACTCTTTTCGGAAGGTTCAAATTCAGATAAGTGCCGTGAGGAAGTCCTTCTTTCAATACTTTCTCTGCGATAAAACGTCCCAACCGGCAGCATTCGGAGAAGTCTGCATCTTCGTGATGATCCAATAATGATACGCCGATGGATGGAATATCGAAGACACAACCTTCGGCTGTAGCCCCCATCGTCCCGGAGTAGTGCACACAAATAGCCATGTTGCCTCCGTGGTTAATGCCCGATACAAGCAAGTCGGGGGTTCGGTCAAGGACAACGTTAATGGCCAATTTGACACAGTCAACCGGGGTTCCCGTACATTTATAAACTCGAATATCTTCCTCTTCTTTGATCAATTTGTATTTGATGGGCACCGATGAAGTGATTGCACTGGCCATTCCTGAACGAGGTCCGTCGGGGGCAACCACAACGATTTCGCCTAATCCCTTCATGCTTTTTGTCAGTTCGTTGATGCCTTTGGCCGCATAACCGTCGTCGTTGGTAATCAAAATCAGAGGTTTTTTATTGCTTGTCATATCAATTTCTTTCCTATGTTCTATGAATCTTATAGGCAAAGATACTGATTTTATTTATAGGATTGATGAAGAAGCCGTGAAGATTCTTGCGTTCTATCTCGAGATTACACTATCTTTGCAGCATGGGAAAGAATAAATTAGCGAAGTTTGATGACATGGCGGGCTATCCGCATGTGTTTCAGTATCCATTTGGAGTATTGAAAGAGCAGGGGTTTCCAATGCGAGGCCATTGGAACGAGCAATTTTTCAAGAATGATCATCCGATAGTATTGGAGTTGGGTTGTGGAAAAGGCGAGTATACAGTCGGATTGGGACGCCTTTTTCCTGAGAAGAACTTCATCGGTGTCGATATAAAGGGAGCCCGAATGTGGAGTGGAGCCAAAGAATCGTTGGAAAACGGCATGAGCAATGTCGCTTTTTTGCGTACGAGCATTGAGTTGATTGCTCACTTCTTTGCGCCGGGTGAAGTGGCTGAAATTTGGATAACCTTCCCGGATCCTCAGATGAAAAAGGTCAATAAACGACTGACTTCCACCCGTTTCATGAAGCTTTACCGTGAGATTTTGGCAGGTGATGGATTGATTCATCTGAAAACAGACAGTAATTTCATGTATACCTATACATGTGAAATGGCAGCCGCGAATCATTTTTCGGTACATGTCTCGACCGATGATCTGTATCATTGCGGCTTGGCAGACAATATTCTTTCGATTCGCACCTATTATGAGCAACAATGGCTCGATCGTGGGCTGAATATCAAGTACATCCGATTCGTTTGCGAAGAACGAACGGAATGGATTGAGCCTGATGTCGAGATCGAATATGACGCTTACCGCAGCTTCAACCGCAGCAAACGCAGTGCATTGGCTGCGGGCAAGTGAATTAATGGAAGAAAAAACGTAATAAAAACTATAACGATGACGATATATCCCCAATTGATTATAGACGCATTGAAGACAGTGCGCTATCCCGGCACCGGAAAAGATATTGTCGAGATGGGAATGGTGGAAGACAACATCCGCATTGACGGCTTGAATGTTTCCTTCTCGTTGATCTTTGACAAGCCCAACGATCCGTTCATTCGTTCGGTAGTGAAGGCATCTGAGACAGCCATCTTGACGTATGTCAGTCCGGAAGTGAACATTAAAAACAATATTACTGTCAAGGCTAAGCAGCTGGCTCGCCCAGAACCAGACAAACTGTTGCCACAAGTGAAGAATATCATCGCCGTATCTTCGGGAAAGGGCGGTGTCGGAAAGAGTACGGTGGCAGCAAATTTGGCGGTAGCCTTGGCGCAAGCCGGTTACAAAGTAGGTTTGTTGGATGCCGATATCTTTGGTCCGTCTCAACCAAAAATGTTCAATTTGGAAGAGGCCCGTCCATATATGGTAGAGGTAGATGGCCGTGAATTGATTGAACCTGCAGAGAATTATGGAGTCAAGATGCTCTCGATCGGATTCTTTGTCAATAAAGAAGATGCTGTTTTGTGGCGTGGGGCGATGGCCAGCAACGCCTTGAAGCAGTTGATTGGCGACGCAAATTGGGGCGAATTGGATTACTTTTTGATCGATTTGCCACCGGGAACCAGCGATATCCACCTGACATTGGTACAGACGTTGGCCATCACCGGGGCGGTTGTGGTCAGTACACCGCAAGAAGTTGCCTTGGCTGATGCGCGAAAAGGCATCAGTATGTTCACAGGCGAGAAGGTGAATGTCCCGGTATTGGGCCTGATTGAGAACATGGCTTGGTTTACTCCGGCAGAATTGCCACAAAACAAATACTATTTGTTTGGAAAGGAGGGTTGCAAACGTCTCGCAGAAGAGTTGCAAATTCCACTGTTGGGCCAAATTCCGATCGTCCACACTATTTGCGAAGGTGGCGACAACGGTGAACCGGTGGCCTTGAATCCGGACAGCATCACGGGGGCTGCCTTTCGCGAGTTGGCCGAGCAACTCGTGGAGCAAGTCAAGCTTCGCAACGAGAACTTGGCACCGACACAGCGCGTACATGTGAAGAAATAAGAATTTGAGAGGGTGGGCCGAATAAAAAATCCGGCTCCGCCCCCTTTTCGTATCAGATTGGGTATGATACGTCTCTCTACCTTTCTTCCAACTCTTTATCTTTTGTATTTTATTACTTCCACTTTATCGCCTACCTCAATCCTCAGCAAATAGATACCTCTTCCGTCGGGCAAGGAAACAGTTTGCGATCCAACGCGTAAATCGTGGCTTTGCATCCGCTTCCCGGTGATGCTATACACCTCCAGTTGTCCCATTGAGGGTAGGTCAATCAGCTCAATTTTATTGTCAAACCTTCTGTAATGCCATTTTTTCATGCCGAGTTCATTGGCAGTAACATTCGGTTGGTTATGGACACCATCGAATACCATTTCTGAAGAGCGCAGTAATGTCTCGTCGGAGTGCTCTTGCTGGTTCAGAATAATTTCCGTACTTTTCTTGGCTTTGACGAAGAAAGCAGAAAAAGGAGCCAGTTTATAGGAACTTCCGATCGGATAAGCTTGATATGTCTCTCCATCATAAAGGTAGATGTTTCCGTCCAAATCAGCATTATAGGCAATGTCTTGCAGAGAAAGCTCCGACGGATAGGGGTTTCCGCAAAGGATCCATCCGCTATGGGCAGCATCATTTCCTTGCGAGTCGGTTGCATCAACAACGATTTTCGCTTCCGGCGTATACCGTAATGGGCCATTCATGGTGGAGGAGAAGCAAACCTCCTGCGTGTCGGCCGTCTCGTCAATGGCCAAAAGATAGCCTTTCCCTTTCTGAAGAATAGGCCCGTCACCCTGCATTTCGGCGACAGAAAGATTACGCCAACAGGGGGCGGAGCCATTTTGTTCCGCCCTTTTTCGGCTATCGTACTCCATGACGTATAATATATTATTGTTGGGGTTAGTCGTAATTGTGGAGGCATCGCCCAAAGTGAAGCGACTGTCGATGCCATTGCGGTAGACATCGAACGGGAACGAGACGAAACTCCACTTCCCTTTCGAGGCAAACGGATAGACGACCGTGCAACTATCGGCCGTCAGCTCCCCATGTCCTGTAATTTGGATATCAGGTTGGTGCATAATCAGTTGGCGACAGGAGGCAAGGGTCGAGACGGAGACCTTTCCTTCCACCAATGCATTCCTTCTTTTCTGCGGAAACAGATGCGACCAACTCGCCGGATCGTTCCAATCGCCCGATTGCTTCAGTTGTGTATAACGAGGAATATCAATTGTAACCATCAGACTGTCAAAACAATAATAGCCATTAGCAGACGATTTGTTCGCTTTATTTACTGTGAAAAGCATATAGTAAACACGGAGTTCTTCCACTCTGAAATAGGGCATCGTTTTCTTCCCTCCTATTTTAATATCGGAAAACGATAATGAAAAGTTGTCGTTGCCGGGATATTTTACTCCCGTAGAAGACTCCTTACCCGGGTATATCATCGATCGATAGCTGCAAGTTAATTTATCCACCTTGTTTACATTTTGTGCCGCATAGTTGAGCAACATCATCCATTTTTGGGAGAATTGGTCAAATAGTGCAGGATCAAATTCGATTTCTACAGAGGCTCCGGGATAGAGGCGAATAGCTTTTGTGTCGGAAGCTCCGCGAATATTTTCCTCCTTCGGATAAAACCAATCATGTTTTCCCGTAGCAATAATACTTTTGGTAAGAGAAATTTCCCGCTCGTCAAATCCTTCGATAAGCAAAGTGTCTTCAACGCTTGGATTGAGCAGGAAGTCATTCACCATTACTTCCCACGACGAAGGGGAAGTCCATGTCGTTTGTGCAGAAGTGGTCCACGTCAGTAAGCAAAAAAGCCCGATCCATACAGGGGCAAAGTTCATTATATGATTATTTCCCATAGTGATGTGTTTTGGTTACTACTTTATAATTTGTGCATAAAGATATATAAAATATTTGAATTGATTATCTTTGCAACATGAAAGAATTTATCATAAGTGAAGCACAAACTGAAAAAGCTGTTTTGGTAGGGTTGGTAACTCCTTTGCAGAACGAGCAGAAAGTCAAAGAATATTTGGACGAATTGGCTTTTTTGGCTGATACGGCCGGAGTGGAGTCTGTGAAATGTTTTACGCAAAAAATGGACGGTCCCAACTCGGTAACATTCGTCGGAACCGGCAAATTGCAGGAGATCAAGCAGTATGTCGAGGAGAACGAGATCGGAATGGTTATCTTCGACGACGAGCTTTCCGCCAAGCAATTGCGCAACATCGAGAAAGAGTTGCAGGTGAAGATTCTTGACCGCACAAATCTTATTTTGGATATTTTTGCCCGCCGTGCGCAGACGGCTCACGCCAAAACACAAGTCGAATTGGCACAATACAAATATATGTTGCCACGACTGACCCGTCTGTGGACGCACTTGGAGCGCCAGCGAGGTGGTGTTGGTATGCGTGGACCGGGTGAAACGCAGTTGGAAACCGACCGACGTTTGATCTTGGATAAAATTTCGCGACTGAAGAAGGAGTTGCAGGATATCGATAAACAGAAGAGCGTGCAGCGTAAAAACCGTGGGAAGATGGTGCGCGTAGCATTGGTCGGTTACACCAACGTGGGCAAATCCACCCTGATGAATTTGTTGAGCAAGAGCGAAGTTTTTGCTGAGAACAAACTTTTCGCCACGTTAGACACGACCGTCCGTAAGGTGATCGTTGACAATTTGCCATTCCTTCTTTCTGATACTGTCGGATTTATCCGCAAGTTGCCGACAGAATTGGTGGAGTCGTTCAAATCAACTCTCGACGAAGTGCGTGAAGCCGACTTGCTGGTGCATGTGGTAGACATCTCCCATCCATCATTTGAAGAGCAGATCGAAGTGGTAAACAAGACACTGTCTGAGATAGACGGCCGAGAAAAGCCGATGATCATGGTGTTCAACAAGGTGGATGCCTTCACTTTTGTTCCGAAAGATGAGGATGACTTAACGCCACGCTCTCGGGAAAACATCGGTTTGGACGAGTTGAAAAGCACGTGGATGGGCAAGATGCAAGACAACTGTATCTTCATCTCGGCCAAGGAACGGACAAACATCGAAGAGTTGAAAAGCATGTTGTATGAACGAGTGAAGCAAATCCATATCACTCGCTTCCCATACAATGATTTCCTGTTCCAAAATTACGAAGAAGAATAAAATTAGTTTTCAAAAGAAGAATGTCGTAGAAGGGAAAAACACTACGAGTATTTCAAAAAAAATTCCGCCGGACAAACTACAGTTTTCTCTGCATAAAACTCGAGTTTGTTCGGCATGAAACCGCAGTTTTGTGCCGAGAAACTTTTTAGAAACTGCAGAAGTTGTTCGACCAAGAGCCCCCCAATTATTTGCCCTGTTCAAGAGTTGCCCGCAGCCATGTGGAAGATTTTCGGGGTGTTGATAACTTTTTCATACTTTTCCATCACATTATTTGATGTTGAAATAGTAATTATGTAATTTTACAAGCTGAAAGCAGGTAGTTAATTGCTTTTCAAAGCAGTACACCTTTTATCTGAAGTAAAATTTTAACAGAAAGAGCAAACAACATGGAGCAGCAATATCCATATCATATACCCGTCTTATTACAAGAAAGTTTGGAAGGAATGAATATCCAACCAAAGGGAATTTATGTGGATGTAACGTTCGGGGGAGGTGGCCATTCGCGCGAGATCTTGAATCGATTGGCTTCGGAAGGGCACCTGTTCGGATTCGATCAAGATGCTGATGCCGAGCAAAACATTCCGAACAACCCCCGCTTCACTTTTGTAAGAAGCAACTTCCGCTATCTCTATAACTTCATGCGCTATCATCAAGTGGCCGGTAAGATAGATGGCTTGTTGGCCGACTTGGGTGTCTCCTCCCACCACTTCGACGACCAAGAGCGAGGTTTTTCTTTTCGCTTCGACGGTTTGTTGGATATGCGAATGAACACCCGCGCCGGGAAAACGGCTGCCGATATACTCAACACCTACCCGGAAGAGGAACTGGCCAATGTATTCTATCTCTACGGAGAGTTGAAGGTATCCCGAAAATTGGCGGCAACGATTGTCAAAGCGCGAGCCGAGAAACCCATCAAAACGATTGGTGAATTGCTGGAAGTCGTGAAGCCTTTTGTCGGAAAAGACAAAGAGAAGAAGTTTTTGGCTCAAGTATTCCAAGCATTGCGTATTGAAGTAAACGACGAAATGCGCGCACTGAAAGAGATGCTTTGTGGCACACTGAAAGTACTGAAGCCGAGGAGTCGTCTGGTAGTGATCACCTATCATTCGTTGGAAGACCGTCTGGTGAAGAATTTTTTGAAAGCAGGCAATTTTGAAGGAAAGGCTGAAAAAGATTTCTTTGGAAACGTGAAATCTCCGTTCCGTTTGGTAAACAATAAGGTAATTGTTCCATCTGACGAGGAGATTGAGCGCAACCCTCGGTCACGCAGTGCAAAATTGCGAATTGCCGAGCTGAAAGATACTACGGAAGAATAAGGAGTGTCGAGCAAGATGGATTTGAAGACTAAACATATTGGATAATAAACAGATACCTATGAAGATGTTTTTTAAGGAATTTGGATCAGTTTGTCAAAATATACTTAGGGCGTTTTTTCAGTATACGCTTAAAAGCAAAGTATTCCAAGACGATTTCTTCGCACGCCATATACGTATGATCGTTTTGGTTGTAACGCTCATCTTCTTTTTCATAGGTAATCTGTATATCTGCCAACAGAAATACAAAGAAATTGACAAATTACAGCAACAATTGCAAGATGTTCGTTTCGAATGGCTTTCTATTTCCTCTGAATTGACAGGAAAGAGCCGTCAATCGCAAATTGAAGAACTGATAGAGGAACAAGGTATCGATTTGGAAGGAGCCAAAACTCCACCCTATAAATTGGAACGATCATGGCTGAAGAGATAAACAATCAAGATAATAAGGACAAAGCACAGCGAATAGACAAATGCTATAGTTGGCTATTCTACGCCTCGTTGATGGGGGCCGTATTCATTATTGGTAAGGCCTGCTTTACCATGTTCGTCCAAAAAGATCATTGGACGGAGTTGGCCAAGACATTGATTCGGCCAAACACTCCGACATTACCTCGCCGCGGTAATATCTATTCGTATGACAATCAGCTGATGGCCACGAGTGTGCCCCGCTATTATACCTACTTGGATTTTCAAGCAGACGGATTCAATGTCGATACATTCTATCACTCTGCACGAAATGGTCTCGACTCATTGGCAATTTGTTTGACTCGTAAATTCAGCGAGAAGAATGGCTACAAAGGGTATATACCAAGAGGAGGTTTCAAACACCACCTCGAAAAAGGATACAAGTCGAAAAGTCGTCAGTATCCGCTGATTCCCAAACGAATCTCCTACTCCGACTTAAAAGAGATCAGCAAGTTTCCTTATTTGCGCATCGGCAAGAACAAAAGCGGCTTTTATAACCGCGCTTTGGTACAACGCGAACGGCCATTCGGAAGATTGGCGGCTCGTACGATTGGAGACATCTACGGAGAAATTGACACGAGTGGAGTCACCAAAGGAAAGAATGGTTTGGAATTGCAATACGACTCGTTACTTCGAGGGAAACCGGGGCTCAAAGCTACCCGACGTATTGCAGGACGCTGGACCAATGTCTCGCTGAAAGAAGCGACAGAGGGCATGGATATTTACACCACAATCGACATTGATATACAAGACATCACGCAAAAAGCACTGGAAGACATGTTGATAAACATCGATGCGGCCTCAGGAACAGCGGTAGTCATGGAGGTGGCAACCGGCGAGATCAAAGCCATCACCAACTTGGGTCGGATTGCCCCAGGCGTTTATGGTGAAACAATGAACCATGCTGTGGCCGATGAAACAGAGCCGGGCTCTACATTTAAGGTGGCTTCTATCATGGTTGCATTGGAAGATGGCGTATGTCACCCACAAGATTCAGTCGATGTGGGCAATGGTATATATATGTATAAGGGACAAAGAATGACAGACCACAACATGAACAAAGGAGGTTATCACGAGATCACCGTTGAAAAATCCATTTGGTACTCCTCCAATATCGGTGTGGCAAAGACCATTCTCAAAGGATATGAGCATAATCCGACCAAATTCGTGGAGGGATTGTATAAAATCGGTATGACTGCAGATCTGCATTTAGACATTCCCGGCGCGGGACGCCCGAAGATTCGTCGCCCGGACGACTCCACACGATATTGGTCCAAGACGACTTTGCCATGGATGTCATTCGGTTATGAGACACAAATTCCTCCGATTTCGACCCTGGCCTTCTACAATGCCATCGCCAATGGTGGAACTATGATGCGCCCATTCTTCGTGAAAGAGATCAAAAACAGAGAAAAAACGGTCAAGACAAACTCTCCTGAGGTGCTGATTTCATCCATCTGTTCTCAAAAAACATTGCATATAATACAAGATATGCTCGTGGGAGTTGTAGAAGAAGGAACCGGAAAAGCTGTACATTCTGATATCATACCAATCGCAGGAAAGACGGGTACGGCTCAAATTGCTTCGGGCGGTGTCTACAAACAAGCAGGACACCAAGTCTCTTTTGCCGGATACTTTCCGGCCGACAAGCCCAAATACAGTTGTATTGTCGTGATTCGACAGCCCCGTATCGGTTATCCTTCCGGAGGAACCATGTCAGGTGGAGTCTTTAAAGTGATTGCAGAAAAAATATATGCCAATCACAGTCCGATATCAGTAAATGATATGGAACCCGATTCTACGGGAGTTTTTCTTCCTCATCTGAAATCCGGTTCAAAACGAGCCTTGAAGAATGTGCTGGGAGAATTCAATATTCACATGGATGCTGACAGTACAGAAACAGATTGGGTTCGAGCCGATCGCATAGAAGAAAAGAATTGCATTAAAGTTCATGATATATCTCTCCGCTCCGGATTGGTTCCTTCTGTCTATGGCATGGGGGCCAAAGATGCAATCTTCTTGTTGGAAAGCGCAGGACTACGAGTCGCCTTGTCAGGAACAGGGCGAGTCTCGTCACAAAGCATTCCTCCCGGAAGCCGAATCACGAACGGAAGATCCATATTAATAACATTAAAGTGATATGAAATTAGAAAAGTTAATTCAAGTTTTGGAGGCTCCGCAGATTTCAGGAGACACTTCTATTGAAATAAAAAATATTCAATCGGACTCACGCCGAGTAGAAGCCGGTTCGATGTTTGTGGCTGTTCGTGGAACAGCCGTTGACGGACATGCTTACATTTCAAGTGCAATTGAAAAGGGAGCGACCGCAATTGTCTGCGAAGCAATTCCTGCCGGAATTGATACCTCTGTTTGTACTTTCATCGTAATAAAAGACACAGCAGAGGCTTTGGGCAAGTTGATTTCACAATGGTATGACAATCCTTCTCAGAAATTGACCTTAGTAGGTGTAACGGGGACGAATGGAAAAACGACAATTGCCACGTCATTATACAATATGTTCCGGATGATGGGTCATAAAGTTGGACTACTTTCTACCGTTTGCAACTATATAGACGGAGAAGCAATACCGACTGATCATACTACTCCTGACCCACTTACATTACATGCACTGATGGCAAAAATGGTAGAGGCGGGTTGTGAATATGCCTTCATGGAGGTCAGTTCTCACTCTATTGACCAAAAACGTATCAGCGGTCTGGATTTCGATGGCGGAATCTTTACCAATTTGACACGCGACCACCTGGATTATCACAAGACTGTCGAGAACTACTTGAAAGCCAAGAAGAAATTCTTTGACGATCTACCGGCCAAAGCTTTTGCTTTGACGAACCTGGATGATAAATCCGGAATGGTAATGCTGCAAAACACGGCCGCAAAAAAATTGACATACACCCTACGAACATTGGGCGACTTCAAAGGAAAAATCTTGGAATCTCACTTTGAAGGGACTGAATTGATGATTAATAATCGGGAAGTATCTGTTCAATTCGTAGGCAAATTCAATGCTTACAATCTATTGGCCGTATATGGTGCCGCTGTTTCATTAGGAAAAGATCCGGAAGAAGTATTGCGTGTATTGAGTTCGCTTCGCTCCGTTGCCGGAAGATTTGAGACAATTCGTTCTCCGTTCGGGTATACCGCTATCGTGGATTATGCCCACACTCCTGACGCATTGACGAATGTCTTGAATGGAATCCACGAAGTATTGGAAGGACGAGGCCGGGTCATTACAGTTGTTGGTTGTGGTGGAAACCGCGACAAAGGCAAACGTCCTATCATGGCAAAAGAGGCATCCCGGCTCAGTGACAAGCTGATTTTGACATCAGACAACCCTCGTTTTGAAGAGCCGGAGGCCATTCTTCAAGACATGTTAGCCGGGCTTTGTTCAGAAGATATGGCACACACAACCAGCATCGTGGATCGTCAGCAAGCTATTCAAACTGCAATCTCCATTGCAAAGAAAGGAGACGTAATTTTGGTTGCGGGGAAAGGTCATGAAGATTATCAAGATGTGAAAGGCGTAAAGCACCATTTTGATGATCGCGAAATTATCAGAAAAATTTTTAATCTGCAGAAATCTTAAAAGAATCGATGCTATACTATTTGTTTAATTACTTGGATCAGTTAGACTTACCTGGAGCAGGAATGTTCAAATACGTTTCCTTCCGTTCAGGATTGGCCCTTATATTGTCTCTGTTTATCTCGACTGCTATCGGCCGTCGCATCATTGATAAATTGCAATATTTACAGATTGGTGAAACGGTAAGGAATTTAGGATTGGAAGGACAAATGAGCAAAAAAGGGACGCCAACAATGGGAGGTATCATTATTCTCATCGCCATTTTGATTCCCACTCTACTCTTTGCTCGATTGGAAAACATATATGTTATTCTGATGATCATCACGACCATTTGGTTAGGAGCTCTTGGTTTTGCTGATGATTACATCAAGGTTTTCAAAAAGAACAAAGAAGGAATGCACGGACGGTTCAAAATCATCGGTCAGGTTGGTCTTGGACTTATCGTTGGTTTAGTATTATTCCTTAGCCCGGATGTCGTTATTAAAGAGAACATGGAAATCCGCCATGACAATGTAATCGAGACAGTTCGTTTTCACTCTTTAGAGAAGAAATCCACCAAAACCACAATTCCTTTCGTCAAAAACAACAATTTTGATTATGCAAAACTGGTGGATTGGGCGGGGGATTATAAAGAGGAAGCCGCTTGGGCTGTGTTCGTTTTGATGGTTATCTTCGTCGTAACAGCTGTTTCGAATGGCGCCAATTTGACGGATGGCCTTGATGGTCTGGCCACCGGATCGTCAGCAATTATCGGAGTCGCCTTGGGAATTTTAGCCTACATGTCGTCACACTTCGAATTTGCATCTTTCTTGAACATCATGTATATACCGGGTGCCGAAGAACTCGTCGTATATGCTGCCGCCTTTATTGGTGCAACAGTCGGATTCCTGTGGTATAACTCTTATCCGGCCCAAGTGTTCATGGGGGATACCGGTAGCCTTTCATTAGGTGGAATCATCGCTGTATTTGCCATCATCATCCGCAAGGAATTACTGATTCCTATTCTATGCGGTATATTTTTGGCCGAGAGCATTTCCGTCATCATGCAGACTTTCTACTTCAAATATACGAAGAAAAAATATGGCGAGGGCCGACGGGTTTTCAAAATGGCGCCATTGCATCACCATTTTCAAAAGCCGGGAAATGCCGGTATTCAAGCCTTGATCCAGAAACCGATCCATGTCATTCCCGAATCGAAGATCGTGGTTCGCTTCTGGTTGATTGGCATCATTTTAGCTGTTATTACGATCGTTACTTTAAAGATGAGATAAGAAAATGGATAAGAAAATTGTAATATTAGGTGCAGGAGAAAGCGGAGCCGGATCCGCTGTCTTGGCAAAAAAAGAAGGGTTTGAGGTGTTCGTTTCTGATTTGTCCGGCATCAAACCTAAATACAAAGAGATACTTGATGCTCACAACATCCGTTGGGAGGAAGGACATCATACCGAGGCTGAGATTCTCAATGCAGACGAAATTATCAAAAGCCCGGGCATACCCGACAAGGCACCGATCATCAAGAAACTGAAAGCACAAGGGACTCCGATTATTTCCGAAATTGAATTTGCCGGACGCTATACGGATTCCACCATGATCTGTATAACAGGAAGTAACGGAAAGACTACTACAACATTATTGACCCACCATATCTTGACGCAAGCCGGAGTCGATGCCGGGCTGGCCGGGAACGTGGGAAACAGTTTGGCTCTCCAAGTGGCTGAAGATCCACATCCGGTATATGTCATCGAATTGAGTAGTTTTCAGTTGGACAACATGTATGATTTTAAAGCAGACATTGCTATTCTCTTGAACATTACTCCCGACCATTTGGATCGCTACAACTATGAGATGCAGAATTATATTGATGCAAAATTCCGCATCTTGCAAAACCAAACGGAAAAAGATGCTTTCATTTATTGGAACGACGACCCTATTCTTCGTCGTGAAATAGAAAAACGACAGCCGAAAGCAACCCTTTATCCTTTTGCAGAAACACGAGAGGAACAGGTTAAAGGATATGTCGAAAACAATCAAATTACAGTAGAAACTAAAAACGGTACGTTTAGCATGGAACAAGAACTCTTGGCCCTGACCGGCAAACATAATTTGTACAATTCGCTTGCTGCAACCATTGCTGCGAAGATCATGGATCTGCATGACGACAAGATCCGGGCATCGTTGATGGATTTCGCGGGTGTTGAACACCGCCTCGAGAAAGTGGCTCGCGTGAAAGGCGTCGATTACATCAATGACTCCAAAGCAACCAACGTAAACTCCTGCTGGTATGCTTTGCAATCTATGACTACCCCTGTCGTCTTGATCTTGGGAGGTACCGACAAAGGTAATGACTATAGTGAAATCGAAGCTTTGGTGAAAGAGAAAGTCCATTCACTGATCTTTTTAGGTGTCGACAACAAGAAATTGCATGATTTCTTCGATGGAAAGATTAGCCAAATAGAAGATGCAAGATCAATGGAAGAGGCCGTCAGCAAAGCTTACCAAATGGCAAAAAAAGGAGATACCGTACTGCTTTCTCCCTGCTGTGCCAGTTTTGACCTCTTCAAATGTTATGAAGACAGAGGCGACCAGTTTAAAGCGTGTGTAAGAAACCTGTAGCCCGATCATTATGGACTTTGCCAGCAAACTTTTCAAAGGAGACCGCATCATATGGGTCATATTCTTGGCACTTTCTCTGATATCACTGATCGAAGTGTTCAGCGCAACCAGTACACTTGCCTACCGAAGCACCAACTATTGGGCGCCGATTGTTAGGCATGGGGCCATTCTCGTTGCAGGTTTTGGGGCAGCACTGTTTTTACACAATGTGCCGTACATGTGGTTCAGGCGTTTGTCTTCTCTTTTTTTCCTCGTCAGTACTATAGCATTGGTAGTCACGCCTTGGTGTGGTGTAACTATCAACGGAGAAGCTCGTTGGCTCTCTATTTTCGGAATTCAATTTCAACCTTCGGAATTGGTCAAGCTGAGTTCTATCTGCTTTATGGCACAGAAATTAAGCCTGATTCCTATATTAGGTGAAAAGAGAGTCTTTTGGCTCATTTTGATAGCCGTCGGATTCAATATTATTTTGATCTTCTTCAACAATGGTTCTACTGCTTTATTATTGAGCGCTGTCATGTTCTTTATGATGGTGATCGGTGGAATTTCCAAGCACCACCTTTGGATTCTTGCTAAATTTGGTTTGATTATAGGAACTCTAAGTGTAACAACACTTCTCCTTTGGCCCGAATCTTCCATCGATCGTTTGCCCGGTCGTGGTGCAACCTGGAAACATCGTATTGAAAATTACATACCGGGATATCATAAAGATGCAGAAACAGAAGCAGGTAAGAAACTCACATTGGATGATGAAAACTATCAGAAAAATTTGGCAAAAATCGCTGTTGTAAAGGGTGGAATCATTGGGAAAATGCCAGGAAAAAGTCAAATGCGCGATCACCTTCCGCAAGCCTATTCCGACTTTATTTATGCCATTATCATCGAAGAGTTAGGATTGTTGGGAGGAATAATTGTATTGTTTCTGTACCTTGCATTGTTTTTCCGCGTGGGCATGATTGCACAAAAGTGCGAAAAGTTCTTTCCTAAATATCTTATCATAGGATGTAGTTTGATGATTTGCGTCCAAGCCTTGTTCAATATGGCGGTAGCCGTTGGTCTAATCCCCGTCACCGGACAACCACTTCCTATTATCAGCCGTGGAGGAACATCCACTTTTATCTTTTGCGCATACATTGGCATTATGTTGAGTGTCAGCAGATTCAGCGCCAATATCGGCAATGAAGAAGATATACTTCCTGAAGAAGATCAGGAAGAGAAGGAACCCGTTGCATTGCCTGGTGTCACTCCTGAAGAGATTTCCAACTGGGTACCGGACTCTTCGACGGATCCTATAATCGATGAAAATGAACACCAATCGGGCACATCTTCGGCAAAATCAGAATAAACCAAGCAAAGCTAAACGGATACAAGTGGTATCGTTTTGAAAAGAATCTGCGGAGAAAACTCGAGTTTGTTCGAGAGTAAACTGTAGTTTTCTCCGCATAAAACTCGAGTTTACTCCCGAATGAACTGCAATTTTCCCTCGAATAAATTCCGTATAGTTCGGATGCTCCTTATCGATTGATGAGGATATTATCATCGGATATCGGTCTTGCAATCGAATGGATATTTCAAGTTTTTGGCCGATTCGTAATATACTTCGGCCGCTCCAATCTTCAATTTAGCTCTGATTTTGATCGGAATATGGTTCTCATCATCGCCAATCCAAGCCTCACCGGCGGCTTTACTTTGAGTAAAAGCCTCATCAAATATATCAATATAGAAATGACGCGTCCGATATTTTGCGTTATTCCGTTCGATAATCTCTTGGCCGGTATAGCGAAAAGCGGCATTGACCAAGTCGCGCCCTATGGCAATATGAAACGGAACGCTCTCCTCTATCTTCAAAGTGTTCCAATCCAATGAACGCAAAAACATCGTGGCTGCCAGCATATCATAGGTTTTTCCTTCAGCCACCAACATCGTATCGATCTTCACTCGCGAGGGCGTATAGCGTTTCGAATGGACAAAGGTCTTCCCTTTTGCTTGAGAATAGGAAAAACACCAATCATCAACCAGATAATAATTGTTCTCTTTGACATGTTTCGTGCCGAATAACAACATTCCATCTTTCTGCGAAAAATAGGAATCGAGCGTATCTCGCATCGTATAGATTTTCTCAAACATGCCTTGTGTCTTGAACAACAATTTATAATGCCAGGCCGGAGTCTGCTGATATTGGCATGGTTGGACAGACAACTGCGCTTCACCCGCCTTGGCCATGATCAATCCCCATTTGAAATAGAGACGCATCTGCAACTCTTCATGCGATTGAAACCGATCAGTGGGCAAGGCTTGTGCACTCGCTTCATACGCATTCAGGCATAAAAGCAGCCATCCTATCACACTAAAATGAAAGGCCGCCCAATCCCATATTCGACGAAGACGATGATTTTCTACTACGTCCTTCTTCACGATAATCACGTTTTTTCTTTGTTTTTTCTTTCGGCTTATTCTTTGTAATATCAAGAGGCTTCTGACGAACCAGCGGAGTCTCGCGAATGTTCCAAGTCTCTTCTACCTGAAAATTCTGCATCACTTTGAATGCTTTGGGGCAGTAAAAAACCTCTTCAGGCTGGAGTTTCTCACTATATTTTCCGGTATCCCATACGCCGTTGCCATTCGTATCGAGAATAATGCGGGCATAATAGGTATCCGGCTTCAAGTCCATGAATAATGCCCCGCCCTTTTTCACTGCGACTCGACGAACAAGTTCATCTTTGGCATTCAACAAATCGACAAAAGCCGGGACGGTATCCAATCCTACCACATTAATATAGAGATGTCCATAGCTGTCTTCCGTCTTGATTTTAAACTGACTTTCAAAGGAATTGTTCCATTTTCCATACAAACTGGTTATGGCAGCTGAATCGATTGAGAGGCGAAACGCCTCGCCATACTTCCATTTGCGATGGATATAGTACTTCAATGGATTGAGTGTATCAGGGTAAAAATTGAAATCAACCACACTGGCTATCGTATCAACTTTCTGCTCCAATTTAAAACACTCCTTCTTCAAATCCAAAACAGGTTCGCTAAATGTCACAGAAACGGTATCATACAGATTCTTTTCGCCCGAAGCAGCAATGTCCATATTCAAGAATACAATCTCCTCAACATCTTTTTTCTTTTTCTTTTCCTTCGGACGACGCTTCACGACAGTCTTCACCGTATCGGTCTGCGGTAGCAACATATTCAACGAATCACTTTTGGGATAGGTCACCAACATCTGCAGTGTGTCCTGTTTCCATATCAAGGAGTCTTTGATCCAATAAGTGATATCTTTCTTGTCGACACTCAACTGAGGCAAAAACCATGCAGAATCCTTTGGAGTAAAGTTCAGCGGTTCGGGGACCGGCACCGTATCCATCGGAGCATTGAAATGCAAGGTAAATGTATAGGAATCCAATCTTTCAGGGCGTGTCATGTACTGTCTCTCAAACTTTTCCTTAAACAGGCGGAGAAGAATATTATCCGGATAGTAATGAGTATAGGCTACACTTTTGATCGTATCGATCGTCAAAGAATCACGCCATATAGTATCTTGACGGATGTCCGGCATACAGCTGGTGACGATCACCGAATCCAAAAAGGCGATATCCTCTGCCGCCTGGTCAAATTTGTAATCTCGATTCAAGTCGTTGATGGCATATATCCGATAAGTTCCCGGCTTGATGTTTCGAACAGTAAAGTGCCCTTTGTCGTTTGTTTTTGATGTTCTCTCAAAAGGGATTGTCGTAAATGCCGAATCGGCCAAGTTGCTATGAAGACCGATCGAGATGTTGGGCATCGGTTCCAGGTTCTCTGCGTTAAGAAGATAGCCCGATACCTCCATTGAGTCAACAACATCACCCGTAGAGAAAGCAAAGGTATAGTTTTCCAAGATATTCTTTTCGTTGTTGTCTGCAATCGAACTGGTAAAATCAAATGTATAAGTCACGTTTTCCTTCAAGGTATCCACCAATTCGACCTCTACCTTTTTGCCCGATGCTCGAATAATCGGCAACTGCCGTTGCGGAGGTGTAATGATAACATTATCAGACGGATTGTCCAATTGTATCAACTCGTCAAAAAGAATCTGTATCTTTTTCCCTTTAAAATTTGTCGCATTGGGGACAGGAGTACTCGCAATAAACTTCGGAGGTTCCTCATCATATGGCCCCCCATTCGGCGAAGCTATATTGGCACAAGCATATGTCAGCAAAGCTATTGCGCAAATAAGTGCCACTGATAGGAGTTGTTGTATCCGGTCTCTTCTCGTGTTCATAAATTATCATCTCAATCTTCGCGCAAATGTACAGAAAATTATGATTGTTTGAGCAACTGAAAGCCAAAACGACAATAAAGGCATCGTTTCTTTTCGCAATACTCCCGTTTCAACTGGATCAGCGCCTGCGTATCACCTGCATGGCTTATACGGATGCCGGTCTGCTTGAATGTTGAAACAATATAATTCTGTTCGGGGGGAATCCGCTCCAACAATTTCAATGCCCGTTCCGTATACTCAGGCAAATGGCGTTCTGTTCCATAAGCAAACATAATCGGTGCCACGGTATTGATCAAAAGAATGTTCAAGGCATTCTCCCCTAATTGTTTTTTTGATTGAGTTGATTCTCGGTTAAAACGATAATGGGTCTCCCAAAACAGAGAAGGAGACACCCGAAAATAGTCCTTGACCTCTTTGATGCTCCTCGCTTCCAATATATGAGAAAAAAGGGTGTCGTGCTTGATCCAAATGGCAGCCAATTCCACCAATTTGACGTGAGGCGTTGAATTAGGTCGTAACCGAAGCCTTCTAAAAACATAGGGAGGAAGAGGTTGTAGCCCATATTTATAGCGAAGGAATCTATACTCTTGTTGCAGGAATCGATAATAATGATGTTGTGCTTCGTAGGGTTCCTCCAAAAGGCCTGCTTGCCCTAAGAAAAGAGCTTCTATCTGGGAAGCACTACCCCGTTGTTTTTGGATATACTTCAACGGTAAGCTTCGGGCCAACCGCTCGAAAGCATCGCCATTCACCCCGAATCCAAAATTGCGGCACAGTAAAATATAAAATACTTGCTCCCAATCTTGCTCATACTGTTCGAGCCACTGTTTTATATTTTCCGTTTTCCGTAACAACCTTTCGCCCAATAAGGCATCCATCCATTGGGTCTTATAGATCGGATCGATAGCAGGAAGGCGCTCCAGACAAGCTAAAGGCGATTCATGGTTCAGCAACCATTCTATACTGTTGAGTACCCTTTCGGGGATTGATAGGATCAGTTGTGGAATAAGTGTCTGATTGCGACGGAAAACTTCGTGATCATCTTCCTCGACCACATGCAAGATAACATTGTCATATAGGGGGTCATCCACATGCCCATGACGAACCCAATCGGAAGCCTTTTCATGAATCTCCACACTGCCTACCCACAATGTTCCATTGATGAATATCTTTGCATTGAAGAAATCGGGACCGCTGTCTCGGTTTTCGAGGCCCGGATCAATAACCTCCACCGATTCTCCTTTCGTCGTCAGCATATCTATTGCGGAATAGAGACGGTATTTCCAAATATAATGCAAAATATATTCCATAGACTCATAGTTAAGATTCAACCTTTACAAAGGTAATAAAATCTGCTATTAGTCGTATGCCAATTGGAACAATTTATTCGGAACCAACAC
Source organism: bacterium (assembly GCA_963657455.1). GTDB lineage: Bacteria > Bacteroidota > Bacteroidia > Bacteroidales > Tannerellaceae > Parabacteroides. The sequence continues at coordinate 1,302 of CAVKMU010000001.1, read as the reverse complement.
TTCGTGCGCAATCTGCCAAACATCTTCGGCCGTTATGCTCTGAATCTGATTGAACACCTCGGCCATAGAATCAAAACGATCGTAATGCAAAAAGCTCTTACCCATGTTCAAAAACAATCCCTCCCGATTGTCAACCGACACACCTAACTGGCCTAATGCCTGCTGTTTTGCTGCAGCCAATTGACGTTCTGTCAGCTTGTTTTCGCAGAATTTTTCTATCTCTTTATGTACTAACTTGATGGCCTTTTCCTTATTCTTCGGGTCGGTTCCGAAATAGATACTGAACAAACCCGTATCTACATATGAAGTAATGTTTGATTCAACAGTATAAACCAGCCCATAATGTTCCCGTAACGAAACATTCAGTCGGTTGTTCATTCCCGGTCCTCCTAAAATATTATTCAAGAGAAAGAGAGGAAGCCGACGTTCATCGTACATGCTATAGCCCAAACTTCCAATCATGACATGCGCCTGATGCGTATCTTTTTGTAGTGTCAGAGAAATAGCAGACACATCTTGCTGTGGCGACTTCCGATACAAATGGCACAGATCTGAAGTTGTTCCGGAAAGCAGCTCCTCTGCCCATTTCACAATCTTCATAAAAGGGATGTCGCCCATTGAGAAGAATACCATATTATTCGGAGTATAAAAACGGTTCATAAACGACTTTCCCGTTTCCGAAGTGAACTGCTCCAAAAAGCGTTCTTCGCCTAAAATATTATGACCCAAGGCATGACCCTTGAAAAGCAAGTTCTCGAAATCATCAAAGATCAGCTCCGACGGAGAGTCTTCATACGAACTAATTTCATCCAATATGACATCTGTCTCTCGCTCAATCTGTTCTTCCGGGAAAGAGGAGTAGAAAACCAAATCTGTCAGTAGTTCGAATGCTCGATAAAAATGCTCTTTCATGAAAACAGAGTAGACGAATGTCTCTTCTTTTGTTGTATAGGCATTCAATTCGCCTCCCACACGTTCCATGCGGTTCAATATATAGTTCGCTTTATGATGCTCTGTTCCTTTGAAGATCATATGTTCTACAAAATGGGCCAATCCGTATTCGGAAGCCTCCTCATCTCGTGCACCTACATTCACAGCAAAGCCGCAATAAGCCACGGGCGAAGCAGTAGGCATATGAATCATACGCAATCCATTTGACAAAGTATGCGTCGTATATTCCATAAATATATCAACAATAAATTAAGTGCAAATTTACAAAAAATATTTGTTTGAATTCTATTGAAAATAATGGTCGGGAACGTTGAAAAAAACATGCCGAACATTTTTCAAAAAGTTCCGCAT